>JBOGFT010000055.1:0-67332 GCA_050701895.1 Acidimicrobiales bacterium | reverse complement strand
TGAACTCGGCGAGATCTCTCGGGTAGTGGCGCCCGGCAATGGGGGCACCGGCATCAACTTCCCAGGTCCGCACCGCTCAAGCATAACCACAACATCTTGTGCCTGCGTAGTTACCTATATAGCCCTTACTACCGAATACGCGCACTGCTTTACGCCGGCAAACCCAACTGGCGGGTTTTAGGCTCGATCGTCGTCAAGTGAAGAGGGTGCTCACCCCCCTAACTTCCGATGAGCCTCAAAATAAGCCGAGACCCCTTAGCAAAATAAACCTCGGCGCCTACTCATCACACTTCACAGCCCTACTTCACAGGCCTACTCCTGTCGGTCATCAGCCAACCTTAAGTGGTCGGATTTCTTCGAGTGTGTTGCCGAGGTGTTCTCGCTCAACTTCGAGATCGAATCGCGACTGAAGATTCATCCAGAATCGTTCACTTGTGCCAAAGTAGCGAGACATTCGAAGAGCGGTATCGGCAGTGATTCGGCGCTTGCCGTGGATGATCTCGTTGATTCGGCGAGGCGGGACGCCAATCGCGTTGGCAAGGCCGTTCTGACTCACGCCGAGCGGCTCGAGAAACTCCTCGAGCAAGATCTCACCGGGGTGAATTGGTTCGATTGTCGTTGGCATCATTACTCCTCAGTGATAGTCAACAATTACCACGTCTTCGGGTCCCGCGTTGGTCCAGCGAAAGCAGATCCTCCACTGGTCGTTGACCCTAATGATGTAGTTGCTCGCCCGGTCACCTTCCAACTTCTCCAATCGATTACCTGGAGGTATTCGAAGTTCTGCCGCAGCCTGGACATGTTCGAGAAGGCAGACCCAGGCGTCCGCGAAGCAGGGATCCGCATTTCTCGCACAGTTGGTGGAGAAGATTCCCCGTCCGGTTCCCGAACTCGATCGAAGTTGGCGCCGGGTGATGACTCCAAACACCAGCGCGATAAGGAGGACCGCCACGCCCGCGTACGGCGACAGGGTTGCGGTAATCACGCCGACCACGATGAATGTCATCGTGACCAGCGACCACCCTGTTCGTCCTAAGGGCGTTTTCTTGGGCGAAGGACTAGCCATCGTCTATACATTGTGGCCCAGTCGAACGTATGGTCTCGCGGGCATCGAATAACGCCAATATCTGATTCTTGATAGGTTTTTTCGAAGAAGCGCGAATTTGACTGGTGGGAGACCAAAAGTGCTCGTACTTACGACAGTGACCATCTCGTGATTTTCTCGCTGATCCTGAGCATCGCCTTTGTGGCGGTCACCGGTTGGGCGTTGACGCGGATCATTTTCAAGGCCGGTTTTTCGTCCGCCTGGATGATTGCGCCGGTTGTTCCAGCCGCGCTCACTATCGCCTGCGCCATCACGACCTATAGCAACTTCTCCGGCTCGCCCTTGGGGGTTCCCAGCAGGTTTTTCGGATGGTCGATGATGAACGTTCTCTGGCACGGGGGTGAGACCAGCCTTGGATTCGTGCAGATGGGTCTGCTGTGGCACATCGACTTGATCACCATCATTGCGAACTGGGTTCTGATTCTGTTTCTGGCAGTTGCTCGCTGGCCGTCGGTCGGTACGGGAGGAAGAGTCGTTGCCAGCAAGCCGGTCCGGGTGCCCCGGTCGCGCGTGAAGTCGACTCCCGCGGCCGCGGCGCCGCGGGGACCTCGTGGGGTCACTCGCGACTATGGGCGGGCTACAGAAGCCGCGGCGGCCCCCGTGGCGACAGCTCCCGCGCCGAGCGCACCGGGGCCGGCGGTGAAGCACTGCGCGTGGTGTGCCGAGGCGCTGCCGGGAAGTCGAGCGCTCTTCCATGACTGTGGTCCAAAGACGCGTCCCCCGGTGTTTTGCGTGAAGTGCGGCTCCACACTGACTCAAGTAGGTGACTGCCCTCAGTGCGGCGCCACTGGCTAGCGCCAGTATCGCGGCGATCAGGTCAACTGGGACCTATGCCAAACCGTTTTTGCGCCAAGCGCCGAAGCGGACCGGGGAGATAGCGCTTAATCGCCTCGCGCTGGCCTCGAAGATTCGCTAGGTCACGAGCATCCACGACCCGCTGTTCTTCGAGTGCGTCTACCTTCGCCGCGAGGACCTCGTTGTTGGCGCGAAGTGTCGCGGTCAACTTCGTCTCATCCAGCAGCTCGTCGCTGAGTTCGATGAGATCAACCGACAGCTTGTCGATGGCGTGATTGGCGTCGTCGCGCACGGCCTTCACTACGAACTGATAGGTCTCAGCTTCGCGGTCATCCGTGATTGCTCGCAGCGTGGCGTCGTCGACGTCATCGCGACTAACGCCGATTTCAGTGGCGAATACGGGCACGGTGATGCGACTGATCTCCACGACTCCAAGACCAGCCTGGCGGGCCAGTTCGATCGCACTCTCCTTCGTGAAGAAGCTGAAGTGAGTTCTATCGAGCAATCCACTTTCGCTGTACGGGAAGATGCCCTTGATGAGGGCGATCTTCACATCGGCGTGCGCGATGTTGGGGATCGACATGACAACGAATCCCGTAGGGGTTAGGTGCTTGGCGGCTTCGCGCAGCGTCGCGAGGGGGTCCTTGAGATGTTCGAGCACGTCACCGAACAAGATCGCGTCGAAGTACTCTCCCTCGAGTTCGGTCCAGATCTGGGGGTTCTCGAGGTCGCCGACCACCGCTCGCTCCAACCACTCCATCGCGGGCTCCACGATTGACGATTCAATCTCCATGCCGACGACGGTGCAGGATTGCGCTCTGAGCAGGGCGCTCATGTGTCCCGACGCGCAACCCGTCTCGAGGACCCGCTTGTTGAAGCCCACCATGCGCAGCATGGCCGAGTGCGAGTCATTCTCTTCCTCAGGGTTGATGTTGGCGTGATAACGAGAGAGCACGATGTGAATCTAGTCCCCACATCGAAGCGCATAGTGCGGGCGCTTCGCGCACGGGAATTATCCTTTGACCAAGTCTGATGTTCACTGCATCGATGCGGCGCGACGCCAAAGGAGGTGTCATCACATGGAGGATGAGGCTTCCCCGGTCGTCCCCGCGCCCGCATCGACGGAGTCCCTCAGTCGGGCCCAAGCCGTCGAGGGGGCGCTGGTCAGCGGCGCGAAAACCGAGGCGAGTTACTTTAAGCGCCGGGTGCGCGACACGAATTGGGGAGCCGTCATTGCGTCGGCGCGCCAGCACATGCGAACCGGCCGCGTCAACGTGGCCGCCCAAGCGTTTGCCTACCGGTGGTTCCTGTCAATATTTCCCACGATCATCGCCCTGTTGGGCGTGGCCACTCTGGTGACAATCCCACGATCGGTGGTCATCCATCTGATTCATGGGGTCACTCGCGCGCTGCCTTCTGGAGCATCTGAGGTTTTCACCAAGGCAATCACTCACGCCACTCGACGGACGAGTCGAGACCTCATAGCGACGGTGCTGGCTTCGTTGGTGGCGATTTGGAGCGCCGTGTCGGGCATGGTCGTCGTAGAGCAGGGACTGGGCGTCGCCTATGAGGTGCCGGTTGATCGATCGTTCATGAGGAAGCGCCTCGTCGGCGCGATGTTGCTGGTAGGCGCCATCACTCTCGGCGGTGCGGCGTCGGCTCTCGTGGTCTTTGGTGCGCCCATCGGCAAGGCGATCAAGGACGCCTCCCCGTTTAGCGGGGACGCCTTCGCGGGAGGGTGGACGGCGCTGCGCTGGATCATCGCGCTCATCTTGATCAATCTGCTCTTCTCGTTGCTCTACTATCTCGCGCCAAATCGTCCTGGCGCCAAGTGGCAGTGGACGAGCGCGGGTGCGTTGCTCGCGACCGTCGTGTGGGCAGTGGTGTCGCTGGCGTTCTCGGCGTACACCACCGACTTCTCGTCCTACTCCAAGACGTACGGAGCCTTCGCCGGCGTGGCGATCCTCATCTTCTGGCTCTACCTCACGGGTCTGGCCATCCTCGTTGGTGGTGAGATCAACGCGGCCATCGAACGCGTGGCATTGGCCCCGACGCAAGGCAGTGACGCCCAGCGCCGTGGCTTGACGAGCGATTCGAATGATTCGGCGCCGAGCAGAGAGTGACAGTGAGCGCCGAGCAACGTGACCAAGCCAGTTTTGCGCGCGAGTGGAGCGACTGGCGCCGAGAGCGCGAGAAGCGACTCTCTGATCCCCACGGCTTCTTGGCCATAACCGGACTGCACTGGTTAGACAGTGAGTCCACACGTTTCGACGACGTGCTCGGCGCGTGGTCGACGGGTGATGACGGCGTTCGAGTGGTCCTCGCTGATGGAGTCCTGTCCGTTAATGGGGTTGCGGTGCACGGCGTCTATGGCTTCGGCATCGTCGAGGAAGGTCCTAGCCTCACGGCGAACTTCGCCGACGCGGTGGTGGAAGTGGCCAAGCGCGGGGGGTCGTGACGTCATCCGGCCCCGCCACCCAAGTAGCGATGCCCTTCGCGGCTACGAGAGAACGCCGACGTGTCCTCCCGATCCCCGGTTGCGAGTGACCGGTAGTTTCATTCCGTTCGATTCGCCAGGGAACGTCACGGTGGACGCCAGCGTGGACGGTTTGCACCACGAGTACGAGGCTCCCGGCCAAGTCGAGTTCGAATATCAAGACGTCACTCATCGCCTCACGGTGTTCGCAGTTCACGGGGGTTTCGAGATCCTGTTCCGCGACTCGACGTCAGGGGTCACCACCTATGGCGCGAGCCGAGAAATGCTGGTCGACACGCCCAACGGCCATGGTCATGTGACGCTGGACTTCAACCGGGCCACGAACCCTTTTTGCGCGTACACCGATTTCGCCACTTGCCCGCTGCCACCTCCCGAGAACAGGTTGTCCGTTGCCATCGAGGCCGGCGAGAAGATTCCGTAGATACGTCTCGCTGTAGGTACCTGGCTTCACAATCTGAGGGTGTTTGATGTGAGTGTGACTGTTGAGTTGAACAAGCCGGGAGTCGGCGGGCTGAACGCGGTTGCGCGCGTGCTGGGCTAGTGGCAGTATGACCGAGTTCCGATGCAGTTGCATCCAGGCGACGTCGGTTGGCACAGGCGCGCCGGTGCCGAGGCGACCGCGGCGGCGCTGTGGTCCTGGAGCCGCGATGCTCAGATCGTCGCGCTCGGACTCTTGGATGGTCCCGCGCTGATGCGAATGGCGATCGACCTTCTCGACACGACGATGGGTTGATACGACGCATGGTCGCAGACGTGAACGATCCAGGTCGCGCTGTCCTGCCCCATGGACCGTACCGGTCGAGGCGCGATTCGGCGGGCTATTTCGAGATCTGCTGGTCGACGAGGGATGGGAGCTCGACGAGCCGTGGACGCCGTTTCGACGCGACCTCTTAGAGCCCGTAGTGGACTGCGGCGTGAGGATCGAGGTGGTCGGTCCAGAACTCGCCTCCGTGCGAGCCGCCGTGCAGCGCGCCGCGTTCGAGGGCTCGACGTTCAGCGAGGAGCGATGGATCTCCATGGCTGAGGGAACGTCGTACGCAGACGCCCAGTGTCGGATCGCCTACGACGACGACACCGCGGTGGCGGCCGAGCCGATGGGCGTGCACCTCGAACATCGCGGTCGCGGCTACGGGACGGCGATCACTGTTGCCGCGGCCGCTGCCCTCCAGAGGCTGGGCTCGTCGTGCGCCACCGTGTGCACGCAGAGCTCCAACGTTGGCGCCGTCGCCACCTACGCATCGGCGGGCTTGGGGCAGCTCCCCGAGGTGCTGGACCTACGCCGCCGCTTGGGTGCCACGAGTGTGCCAACTATCTCTTAGTGCGAATGCCTCGCCGCAGCATCGAGTTGACCTTGTCGTTAGCCACCGCCGGCGACCACAAGAAGCCTTGCCCATACTCGCATCCCAGATTGTGGAGCCGATCAAGCTGCGGCTTCGTTTCGATGCCCTCGGCCAGCATGGTCATGCCGAGCTTGTGACCGAGAGACACGATGGCTTCGAGCAGCGTGTCGTTGCGAGAGCTCTCCTTCGAGGGGCTGACGAAGGACTGGTCGATTTTGATGATCGTCGGGTGCAGCAACGCCAGATACGAGAGAGACGAGTACCCAGTCCCAAAGTCGTCAAGCGCAAAGCCGATGCCCAGTGCGCCGATGCGCTCCATGACGTTCATCGTCTCGGCCACATTCACGAGCATGGCGCTCTCGGTGATCTCGATGATGAGGCGCTCAGGGGCCAGTCGGCTGGTGGCCAGAGCACTCTCGATCATGCCGAGCAGGGCCGGATCGTGAAACTGATGGGCCGAGAGGTTCACCGTCACGTAGGGCAATTCGCCATCGGTCTTATCCGTGGCGCGCCACGCACTCGCGGCGTGGACGGCCTGGGTGAGGGCGAAGTGACCGAGCTCCATGATGAGGTCACTCTGCTCGGCCAGGGGGATGAAGGAACTTGGGGGAACCCAGCCGCGCTCGGGGTGCTGCCAGCGCATGAGCGCCTCGAAACCAACGACGTGCGCGGAGTTGAGTTTCACGATCGGCTGATAGTGCATCGCGAGGTCGCCGGTCAGCAAAGCGCGACGAAGCTCCTGGACGAGCTCGAAGTGGCTGACCGCCTGCTGGTGCATGCTGGGCGTGAACAGCGAGTAGCGACCGCGGTTTTGGCGCTTGGCTTCGTAGAGGGCCACGTCGGCGCGCTGAATCAGTTCCGAATAGTCCTCACTCGTCCCGTCAAACACCACGATCCCGATGCTGGCGTGCTGTTCGAGGCTCAAACCGTGGATGGTAAAGGGCTCGAACAGCACGTCAATGAGCCGCGCGGCCACGTCCTCGGCCTCCTCGGCGGAGTCCAGACCCTCGGCCAGGTACAAGAACTCGTCGCCCCCAAAGCGTGACAGCGTGTCGGTGGAGCGGGTCACGAACTCAAAGCGTCGCGCCAGTGCGGTCAAGAGCTGGTCGCCGACGAGGTGTCCGTGGGCGTCGTTGACGCCCTTGAAGTCATCGAGGTCAAGCAGCAGCACCGCTCCGAATCCCCCTTGACGGGCGATGCGAGCATGAGCTTGCGCGAGGCGATCCTCGAAGAGCGCGCGATTCGCAAGTCCGGTCAGCGAATCGTGCAGCGCCTGGTGCGAGAGCTGGTCGGCGAGGGCCCGCTCCTCGGTGATGTCGCGCTCGGAGGAGACGAAATAGAGGATCTTTCCCGTGGAATCGCGCGCCGGGGACCGAGACACCTCCGAGACGATGATCCGTCCGTCTTTGCGCAGGTAGCGCTTGACGTAGCGCACTTGGTCGATCTGCTCAGAGCTGAGGCGAACCAAGGTGTCCTCGGTGATGCCCACGTCCTCGGGGTAGGTGAACTGCTTTGAGTCGTGGCCCATGAGCTCGCCACGCGTGAAACCCACCATGCGACAAAACGAGTCATTGACGGCGATCACCCGGTCTGAGAGGTCACTAAAGAGCATTGGGGCCATGTTGTGCTCGAAGGCCAGGCGGAATCGCTCTTCGGCTTCTCGCACGAGACGCTCGTTTTCGCGCAATCGCTCGGCGTCACGAAGGCGCTCGATGCCGAAGGCCAGCTCGGCGGCGAGCTCACTGAGCGTCTCCACCTCGTTAGGTCCGAAGTAGTTGAACTGATCGGAGTAGATGGCGATCATGCCCAGCGTCTCGCCGTGTAACTTGAGCGGAAAGGCGGACAGCGAGCGCAAGTCGAACTCCCTAATCCGCGTGCGACGCGTGGGCGGGGCCTCCATCGTGAGCATGTTGTTCACGATCTGGATCTCGCCGGATCGAATGGCGCCGCCAATCGGACCGACGCTGAGTTCATCGTCGCCCCAGGTGAACTCGATGCTGTCAAGGATGGCGGTAACTCCGGCCGCGGCGACCACCCGGACGGTTTTGGCGTCGTCGGGCTCGGCGTAGCCGACCCAGGTCAGGGGATAGGCGCCCGCCGTCACGACCGCCTGACAGAGATCGGCGATGAGGGTCCCCTCGTCTTCGGCGTGCACCAGGATCTGGTTGCCCTCACTGAGCGTGGACAGCGCCCGCGTGAGGTACGTCCGTTCGGTGACGTCGCGCCCGTTTCCCACGATGCCGTGGATCGCCTGATCGTTGAGGCAGTCGGTGAGCACGCCTTCCACGAAGCGCCAATCGCCCACTGAGGTGAGCAAGCGCATGACGAAGGGGCTGTCGGTGCCGTCAGGGTCGATAGCGGCCAGGTAGGCGCTGCGCGCCTGGGGGCGGTCCTCGGGGTGAATGAGGTCGAAGATGTTTTGGCCGATCAGTGAGTTCGTCTCATAGCCGAACAGGCGGTCGACGACGGGATTGGTGTAGGTGAAACGACCCTCATTGTCGACGACGACTATGAGGTCGCTCGATTTGGCGACCAGCGTGCGGAACCATTGCTCAGACTCGCTGAGGGACAGCTCGGCGCGTTTGAGTGCGTTGACCGCGGCGGTCGACCACTCGAGCGCGACCTCACGCTGCTTGGCGGCGATGGCGACGGAAAAGGCCGATTCAATCTCTTTGGCTATCGTTTCCAAACCTTGCACCGACAGGTCGTCGAAGGCGCGGGTGTGCTCGCTGTAGATCGACACTGCGGCTTTTGTATCGCCCAGGTTGAGGGGAAGTGAGATGGCCGACGCCAAGTTGAAGGTGGCCACGCGTTCGCGCCATGGGCCATACTGCGGATGATCCGAGAGATCTTCAGCCACTTGGGTAGTTGAGGTGCGAATAGCCGTGCCCGTGGGACCCAGGCCGCCTTCATCGGTGCCCCACCACGAGACGATCCCGTCAAAGAGGTAGTCGGTCACGCCCGACGACGAAAGGATGTCGACACCGCCTTCGCTGGAGGCGGTGCCAATCCAGGCCAGTGAGTAGCGACCATCGCGCACGATCAGTTCACAGATGCGAGTGAGCAGCTCGTCTTCGTTGAGCTCGAGCGCGTCGACGCTCTTGAGACTGTTCAACAGGTCCAAGAACCGCTGCTCTTTCACCTCTCCCGTGACCTCGTCGAAGGCGGATAGGAAGCCCGATATCTCTCCTCCGACGATGGCGGGCCATATTCGAATGGAGAGCCACTTTTGACTCCCGTCGGGAACGACGAAGCCCGCCACCACGGGGGGCGTGGGCGTGCCCGACTTGAGGGCGGTGTTGTCCCACGGCTCGTCAAAGGTAAACGGGGATCCATCGAGTCGGATGACGCCGCTTTCAAAGTCGGTCGTGGAAGTGCCGAGCAGCTTTTCGCGTGAGACGCCGAGGAGATCCTCCGCGGCGTCGTTGCAGTCGATGATGATCCCTCGCGTGTCGCGTAAGATCATCCCGGTGCTGATGTTGTTGAGGAAATCTGCAGTGATCGTGAGTTTTTGTGCAGTGTTCAAGTTGACACTGTTGATGAGGAATTCCGACACGGTGTGGCTCCGATCGCGTTACGCGAACACTCGAATTGCTGTTGGTTCTTATAGTTTCCCCGTAGATGGTAATTGTTAACAATTCTATAAACGGGAGTTTTGCGGGAGTTGTTCATTCGTTGGGAAAACATCGAAAAAAATATTCATGCCGTTCACATTGACGAAGAATGAGAATGAAGAGTTTATTTCACGGAGATTTAATTCGTAAGTGCATTATTTCTCACCGAGGGCTTCGCTCGTCGGTGGGACTGTTTTGCGTTCAGTGGCTGAGAAGACTGAGCAACTCCGATTGGGAGTGAACGCCAAAGATCTTGAATATGTCGCTCAGATTGTTGCGAACCGTGCTCGGGCTGACAAAAAGCGCCGTGGCGATCTCCGGGACACGTTCGCCGCGCAAGAGTCGACTCAGCACCTCCCACTGGCGGGTGGACAGCGAGTTCAGCTGGGGGAACCGCTCGGGGTCGGGAAAGGCGCCAAGCGAATCAAAGATGCCACTAGCTTGAACTTCGCTGGCGATGCGCCACAGCCGACGCTCTAGTTGGGCGACGCGATCAAACTTTGACGCTGTCGCCGGATCGGACTCAGACTGCAGTAAGAAGCATCGCGACGTTGACTCGGCCAAGCACGTCACCACGCATCGGACGCTTTGGCGCGGCGAGAACTCATTGAAGCGAACGGGCATCGACACGGTGAGCGGCCCTTCCTCTTTCTGTTCGCCGATCTGATTGAGCAACCGCTTCTGCGCGTCGTTGGACAGCAGTTGGCGCCCAATCAACGACTGCGCGGTCTCGCCGACGACGTCGATCACGTTGTTGCTCACCGCAGTGATGGTGCCCGCGGCGTTCGTCGTCCCCACGGCCACTTTGGGTGGGGAGTACCCGAGGTACTCGACGAGCGGGCTGTCGCGCGGCTCAGATGAGACCGCCACCTGCCCCAGGGAGTAGTGGCAGTCGCTGAACTGAATGGCTCGGTTCCAGAATTTCGCGGCGACCACCCGACCACCGGGAAGGTGCAGCTGGCGATGGGACGCGTAGTAGTCGATGAGGCCGTCGCCTAGAGCTCCCAGCGCGAGTCGCGCCGTGGCCTGTTCAGTGGGCGAGAGAAGCTCATAGATCGGCTTGTGCAGCACGCTCGACGCGGGTACGGCTAACAGTTTGAAGAATGCAGGCGTGGCGTCAGTCAGTATGAAATCCTCGCTCAAGCGAACGAGGAACAGCGGTATTTCGAGTCCGCCGACAACATCCCAGACGTCCTTCGCAACTGCGTCGAGGTCAGTGGCCATCCGGACCCTCCTCCGGCACTCTGATTCATCGTATAGACAAACGGTAGGTTTATCCATACCAAGTGGAAGATACCGTGAGAGCGTTGCGAGGTATTACGAGACGTCGTGGTAGGTCTCGCGAAAGTGCCGGTCCAACGCAGCGGTGGTGGTGCCGGGCGTCGAGTGCCCGTGAGTGCGACGATGCCTCTTCATGGCCCACACCGCGAGGAAGAGGATGACCATACCTCCAATGGTGAAAGCGAAACCGAGGAAGTACAGCGTGAGGGAGTTCTCACACTGAGGTTTGAGCCCGACGCCAACGTTGAGACCCGAGTTCGTGTTGCAAGCGCTGACGACGTTGCCGACCCGAGTCAACAACCAAATACCAGCTCCAGCGACGGCTGCCGCGATCACCATCGTGATGTTGCGTATCACGTGGCCAACCTACTTCTCGCTCAGAGAATCTGGTGTCATTGAGTGCACCTAGGCGACAGGCCCGGTGAGCTCTCTGGTCTCGCTTGACTGGAACGAGAGTCGACTGGCCGGGGTCGGACGACTGATGAAGTAACCCTGGGCGAGGTCGCACCCGAGATCACCGAGCAGTTCCAACGTCTCGACATCCTCGATGCCCTCGGCGACAACGCGCAGTCCCATGTCGTGCCCCAAGTTGATGGTGGCGCGCACCAGCTCCATTTCACGTCCGTTGCCCTCGGCGTTGAGCGATGTGATGAAGGCGCGGTCGAGCTTCAGTTCACCAACGGCCAGGCTGCTGAGGTACGCGAGGGAGGTGAATCCGGCGCCAAAGTCGTCGATGGAGACCACGATGCCCAGGTCGCGCAGATCCAAGATGACGGCCTGTGAGCGCAGGAAGTCCGTAATAATGGTCGTCTCGGTGATCTCGACGACCACCGCCTCGCCCGGCAAGTCGTACTCCGCGAGGAGGCTCTTGATGTGGGTGAGAAATCCCGATTCCAGCAGGTCGGTGGTGGCGACGTTGACCGACACGGCGAGGTAGCGCCCGCTAGCGCGCCACTGAGCGCACTGATCGAACGCCTCATTGAGCACCCACTTGGTCAAGGGCCACATCAGGCCGGCCTCCTCGGCGAGCGGCAGGAATTTGAGCGGCGGAACGAGTCCGAGTGTCGGATGGGGCCAGCGTACTAAGGCCTCTACCGCAAGAATCTGACCTGTCTTGAGGTCGAGTTGGGGTTGGTAGTGAAGCACGAAGTCGCCCGCCATCACCGCTTCGCGCAGCTCGTCGAGCAGGTTCGGTGAGTCTTCGCCGCCGTCGAGATCCTGATCGTAGAAGACGTAGGGCATTTGGCCGAGCTTGGCGCGATACATCGCCACGTCGGCACACCACATGAGCGCCGGTCCGTCGGTGGCGTTGTGTGGCACGAGCGCGATCCCGATGCTGGCACCAACGCTGGCCTTGATCTTGTGCAAGACGAAGGGCTCTTCGATCTCCTCGAGGATGCGCCGCGCGACGGTGATGGCATCGTCCGCGTCCGCGTCCATCAATACAACCGCCAGTTCGTCGCCACCGAGTCGCACGACCGATCCTGAGTTGCCCACTGCTCGGGTCAACCGAGGACCCAGTTGGCGCAGCAGTTCGTCACCGGCCGGGTGGCCGAAGGAGTCGTTGATCTCCTTGAAGTGGTTGAGGTCGACGAAGAGGAACGCCAACTCGCGCAGCGAGGAGTCCTCGTTGGCCTGATCGGCGAAGAAGAGGTCCAGAACCATCGACAGCTGTCGTCTGTTGCCAAGGCCGGTCAGTTCGTCAGTGTGAGCTTGACGGTTTCGCTCTTCGGTCAGAATTCGTAGGCTTCTCGCGGAAAGGAGAAGCCGCACCCCGACGGTTAGAAGCGTCACGACCGCCAGCCAGAGCGCCACGCGGCTGATGCCGCTGGTCGCCCCGTAGACCAAGATGAAGAGGCCCGCCGCGGAGGCGAGCCCAGGCAGGAAAAAGCCCGACGTCTTTTGTGGCCGAAGCGGATCTTGGTGGCGTGCCGGTAGCCACACCGAAAGAGACATCAAAAAGATCGCGGTGGGCCACGCGATGTCGTTGAAGTCGTTTCCGAAGTGCGACGATAGTTGCGCAGAGTTCTGGAAGAGATTAAAGGTGTCGCCGGTGACGATGACCATAAAGCCAAACGCCATGAGATACCAGGGCGACGAGCCTCGGCCCGAGAGCAGTACCGTCCCGCCGATCACGAGGAGCAAGAGCAGCAGGTCCCCAACGGGGTAGGCGAGGTTCACGGCCGTCCCGAGGGCGCCCAGTCCAGCGACGTGTTCGATGCTGTGAAAGGCGAAGGCAGCGCACAGCGCGGCCGCGCCAAGTCCGGCGACCACCCCGTCAAGCCAGTTAGGACGGGCGAGACGGCTCAGGCCGCGTTGGAGCAGCATGAACGTAGCGGCGTACGCCAACGGATAAAAGGCCACGTAGAAGATGTCCGAGTATGAGGGATTGGGCGGTGTCGCCCCGCCCAGCGATTCTGTGGCCAAAGTGAAGTCCCCGATGGTCCACGACAAGAGGGCGAACCCAAGAAGCAGCGGCACGGCACGACCAATTTTCCGGTCAAGGCCCCGGTAGATGCACATCAACGCAGCGATGAACTCCAAGCCAGTGAGCCCAAATCCGTCGAGCCACGTCCATTGCTGGGCGGGAGTACGCAACCCAAGTGAGATGAGGTATGCGACCAATAGAACGCCAAGCAGTGCGTAGATGACCCACACCCGTTCGCGGCGACGCAGGAAGGAAGCGGACTCTCCGGCGCTGGCGAGCTCGGGAAGCTCGACGGCGGTCGTGGCAGTCATTGAGTCAGGTATCGGGGAACGCACACCTGAGCGCGTCCGACTCCCTCGGCGTCGTTCCACTACAGACATGGCTCACTCATTTGTCACGTACCACCGTTCACAGGTTCGAGACTTTCGATATTTCGCATAAGTCTTTCGAATCGTCATCAAAAATGGATCAACCTGACGCCAATACCGGCCCATTTTAAGGGAACCCCTGTTCAAAACAGGGGATGCTGCTGGCGAAAAGTTCAACTATGCGAGCAAATATCACGTGCGCGCGGAGCTTTTGTTAGAGGCGAACCCTGTACATCGATGCTCTCGTCCGCCACAATGGACCCGTGAGGGAAGCGCATCGACTCTTGCTCGGGCCGGCAGGGACCATCTCAGCCGCGCGCGCCTTCGCCCTTGGTGCGGCGATGGCCCTCGTGGGGGCGGGCCTCTCTACGGCTTCGGCGTGGGGTACCAGTGCGACCACCACGTCGTGGACCGTCTACCACGGCGATGCGGCTGGGCTGGGGGAGTCGAACGCCCTACGGTCCGTCGATACAGCGAGGCCCGCGTGGACCTCCCCGGCGCTGGATGGCGAGTTGTACGGCGAACCGCTGGTCTTTGGCTCACTGGTGTACGTCGCGACCGAGCAGAACGTTGTCTACGCGCTGTCGTCCACCAACGGGCGCGTCGTTTGGTCTCACCGTCTCGCCACGCCCGTGCCGTCGTCGGTGCTGCCGTGCGGCGACATCACACCGACCGTGGGCATCACCGGAACGCCGGTCATCGATCCCGCGCGAAGTGAGGTCTTCGTTGTCGCCGACGAATATGTCGACGGCGCCTCGCAACACAAGCTCGTGGGATTGAACACCTCCACCGGCGCCGTCGAGCTCTCCGAGCGAGTCGATCCGCCCGGCTCCGACCCGGTCGCACAACTTCAGCGCACAGGGTTGAATCTCACTGATGGGCGCGTGGTGTTCGCTATGGGCGGCAACTACGGAGACTGCTCCAACTACAAGGGCCGGGTGATCTCAGTGGCCCAGACTGGCTCGACGCCCAAGGTATTCTCAGTCGACTCTGGTGCTGGCAACTCACAGGGCGCCATCTGGATGGGTGGAGCGGCTCCCGCGATCGACGCGCACGGCGACGTGTGGGTCAGTGTGGGCAATGGATCTGTTCACAGCTCCACGCAGCCCTACGACGATAGTGACTCGGTGCTGCAGCTGACGCCGGACATGCAACTTCGACAGTTCTTTGCCCCCTCGGTATGGGCGCAAGACAACGCTGCGGACTACGACATGACGACCGCTCCGGTACTGCTCGCAGATGGTCAGGTGATTCTGGCGGGCAAGTCTCCGCGCACGTACCTCTTGAAGGCAGGTCACCTCGGCGGGATCGGCCACCCAGAATCGATCGCCACCGGAGTGTGCTCGAACGTGATCGACGGGGGAAGCGCCGTGGTCGGAATGACCGTGTACCTACCGTGTTTGAACGGCCCTGTCGCAGTGCGCGTCACCGCATCGCCGCCGTCGATTCGGGTGCTCTGGAACGCCAGCGTGGGTGGGGGTCCGCCCATCTACGCAGCTGGACTTGTCTGGACCATCGGGCAAGACGGCGTGCTCTACGGACTGAACCCGGCGACCGGCGCGGTGCGCCAACAGGCGTCGATAGGTGCGGTCGCCAACCACTTCCCGACGCCGAGCGTGGGCGACTCTCTCTTGCTCGCGCCCTCAGCCACTCGAGTCGTGGCCTTTCGCGGCAGATGATCTCTCGCCCCCCGACGTCGAAGCCTTAAAGAGGTCCGATGGTCGTATCGGAGCGTGCCAAGGATTTTCGTCGAAGGTAAGAGGCTCGAAGCGAGCGCGGTGCGACGGACCGGCCTATCGAATGTGCGAGCGGCGAAGTCGCTTTCGGCGCCGGGTGACATGGAAGATGAGGTACAGCGCGAGGAAGATGCCGCCAATTTGTGCCCCTGGTCAAGACCCGGTGGTAGTCCGATGGCTGACGCGAAGGGAAGTACGGTCGCGTGGCGATCCATAGCGTCCACGATTCGCGAGAAGAGCACGTTGGCCCCAGTAACTCCAAGATGGCGTCGGAGATAGCCAGGCGACTCGGTAATCGCGATCGGCCCTTGCCCACGAGTTGCTTGGTAAGCGACCCGACGGTGCGTCGGCGCTAGTAGAGATGAAAGGCGACGAAGACGATAAAGGCAAGGCCGAAGATTACGTGGATCGTGATGCTGTGGCTCAGGTAGATGAGCGTCACCAGCGACCCGGCGAGCGCAGCGAGAAGCGCGAGGTGCACGTACCAGCGACGACGCTCGCCCCACGCGACTGAATGCGGTTTCATCGAAGTGCCAGTCACCGGTCTCGCATTCGGTTTGACGACGGTGATGCTAAAAGTACCTTGTCCACGGATCTCATCCGGACGTCCCCTAAGGGGAATCACTTAGGGCGCCACTCATTCGTGCAGAGCCGCGCTTCCCTACATCCACAAACCTTCCATTGCTCACGCCAACACGTCGTTCGGGCGAGTAGGTCTGCCAAGAATTCCGAGCCGGAGTTTGAATCGCAAGTCGTTTATCCGCTCACTTCCGTTGGCGGACTTGATCGCGCGGCTATGCCCGCTCTGTTCGCAGTTGGCGAAGACGATGCACGATGAACGCCCCTATGAAAATTACGGCCAGTGCAGCTGCCACATAGCCGGCGTCACTGAAGTACGCCAGGATTCGGTGCCAACTGGATCCCAGTCCGTATCCGATCGAGGCGAGACCGCCGCACCAGATTGCGCAGGCGGCTACCGTAAACGCAACGAACTTCCACAGGGCCATCTCGCCGACTCCCGCCGCGATGGAGACGAAGGAACGCACGAAGGGAATGAAGCGTCCGAAGAAGACCACGGGCTCGCCACGTCGTGCGAACCATGCGTCGGCTCGATCGAGATCTTTCTTCGTCAGTAGGACGTATTTACCGACGCTTTCGACCAGCGCGCGGCCTCCAAAGCGACCAATCGCGTAGCCGATCAGCGATCCCGAAAGCTCTCCGACCGTGGCCACGATGATGACGATCGCGAGCTGTAGGTGGTGGTGATGGCCCGAGACGAGTTGCCCGCTGGCCAGCACGCCCCCGTATCCGATCGCCAACTCTGAGCCAACCGGGATGCCGAGCGCCGCCAGAAGACTGATTACGAAGAGCGCAAGGTAGCCCCAACTTGCCAGGAGGTGTTCCATCTGTCCTGTCTCATCTCATGAATCGTCATTGGTATCGAGGAGCCGCTCGAGCGGGTGCGTGAGGCCCAAAGCCCACCACAACTGTGGCCTAAAAACCTGACGGTTTGGTGAAGTCGCCCTGAATCGATTCGGCCAGCGAGGCCGACCCATTGCGGGCTGAATCCCTACGGGCTATTGATCGACGACGGCGAGCTCAAGGGACCCGGGCGCCACGAGCCAATGATTCGGGCGGCACCCAAAGATGCGCAAAGGACCGCAATCACCATGATGGAGACGGTGACCACCATGTTCAGACTGATGGCAGAAGATCTGGTTCCGATGGGCGAACCTTGGAAAAACCACGAAGCGTGCTTCGCCAGCACGCTCCACTACCACGCTGTGGCCAGCGTTACCGCCGCCATGCACGCGGTGACGATGAGCGACAGCGCACCTTCGAGTCTCAAGACCAAGCTAGATAAGTTCAACCTTTTGACAATCGCGATCGCCGTAGTCGTCCACGACGCCAGGGTGAATGCCACGAGGAGCGCCCAGACGGCGATTGCCAACGAGTACAGCCCGTCGCCGCCGTTGCGTTGAAACTCATCTAGTCGATGAGCCCACAACGACAGTGGCACGAGGGACAAAAGAATTACCACGCTGGCGACCGCGGAGTGCAGCACGTGTCGGCGCACTCGAGACCAGCCGCCCGACCGGACAAAGCCAGAGATCGCCGGGATGGTCGCTAGCGCGCCGACACCGACGGCGACGAACGAGACGACAGCGAAGGTCACCACGGTGTGGAACGCGTCTTGGCTGGACGCGCGCGACCCCGGCGGCATCGCGCGAGCGAAGTGCTCAGAGGTCTTTTGCAAGCTGATCCCCCCCCCAGGGCGAAGAGGGTCCACGTAGAAAGCACCAACAGAGAGCCCGATCGGAGCCGTGTCGCTGCGTCGACATGTCGGCCGAGGAGGCCCGTCGAGTGGATTCTTTCGCGAAGGCCGGCGCGAGCGACCGCGGCTCGATAGGCCAGAGGCGGCGTCACGTCGCCGAACTCGTCATGCACCAGGGCAAGAAATTCGTCGCCATAGCGCTCACGCCACGACGCGGGGTACCAGGAAAGCAGCCGCCCATGGTCTCTGCGCTCCACCGTCATGATGTTCCCCAATTGAGCTTGAGGCGGGTCTCGCCAATGCTGGCGAGATCTCGCATATCCGCGACCACGCTCGCCAGCGCTCGGGTACCGGCCACCGTGATTCGATACGGACGTCGTCGATCGTCGCTTTCGAGCGCCTCGATGAGTCCACGCTCCTCGAGGCGAGTGATCGCGCCGTAGAGCGCTCCAGCGCCCAGTCGTACTCCCGCGAAGGATTCGATGTCCTTGAGCAGCGCGTGCCCGTGCTTGGCGCCGCCGGCCAAACTGGTCAAGATCAGGACGGGGGGATCGTTCGCTCGGCGTAGTCCGTTCGGAGACCTCATGACCCCCACTCTACTACGTCATACGTAGTAGAGTGGGGGTCAGGCTTCGTCGGAACCTGGATGGTGGGGGCTCGGTCCTCAACCAGGTAGTCGTCGCCACACGGGAGCGGGAAGCCAGCGCAGGCCCATCGAGATGACCCCAAGATATCGAGGTACCCAGACAACCCGAGCGTTGCGCTCGAGGCCTTCAAGAACCCGGCGAGCGACCGCCCCAGCGCTCGTCGCGAAGGGAGCGGGCCTTAGCCTCTCGGTCATCTTGGTTCGCACGAACCCCGGTCGCACGATCATCACCGTGACCCCGGTGCCGCTCAGGGCGTCGCTGAGTCCCTGACAAAATCCGTCAAGTCCTGCTTTGGCCGATCCGTAGACGAAGTTCGCCCTCCGCACGCGCACTCCGGCGACCGAAGAGAGTACGACAATGCGGCCGAAACCTTGGTCTCGCATCACTCGGGCGAACTCAATGATGGCCGCCGCGGGGCCGCTGAAATTCGTCGCGATCAACTTTGCGGCGTCCTCTCCGCTCAGACGATCCAGCGTGTTGTCCCCCAATGCGCCGGCGGTCACGAGGAGGAGGTCGATGCAACCGAGACGCTCAGCGGCCTGTCGGGCAAAAGCCCGGTGCGCGTCCTCGCAGACGTCAAAGTGCGCGGTCATCACCTCAACGCCGCGATGGCGCAGATTGCCCGCAGCGAGGTCGAGCATCTCGGGGTCACGCGCGCCGAGCACCGCTCTACGCAGCCGGCGAGATGCCAGTCGGTCGACAATGGCGTTGGCGATGTCGGAGTTTGCGCCGAGCACAACGGCCGACTGGGGCATACCGGTGACGTCGTTCATCAGTGCGCTCCATCGGTGAAGCTCGCCAACGTGGTCCCCGAGCCACCGAGCTTCGCGCCTTCCTTAGTCACCGTGGAGTCCCAGTCGCCGCGACAAGTCCGACACGAAGATCCCCTCGGGATCGACGCGCCGTCGAACTTTGCGCCAGGCTCCGACACGGGGATACATCACCTCGAGCATTTCGGGGCGAAGTCGACCGTCCTTGGCGAGATAGACGCGACCGAGCGCTGTTGCGATCAGTTCGTCAAGCTCGTCAAGCGCCGGTGCAACCTCTCTCGCACCGAGGGCCAGGTCCAGGGCCAGGGTCCAACCGGGCATCGGGAACGACAGGGGCGCCTCGTTTGAGGGTCCAAATCGTTTGAGGACGACGAGAGTCGGGGTGACACGCGCTCGGTGCAGAGACTCGAGCACTTTGCGCACGGTCTCCTCTTCGCCAAAGGACACCGCAAACTGATACTGGGTGAATCCTCGTTGGCCATAGAGGCGATTCCAATTCTGGACGGCGTCCAAAGGGTAGAAGAATCTACCGAGGGTCTGGAGTTCCTCTTGTCGTTGGACCGAGGCTCTTCGAAAGAAAAGGCGATTCGCGAACTCGACCGCGCTGGGAACGACGACGTTGACCGGTGGATCCACGCGAACGTTGACGGCCCTTTGGGGACGATACGCATCGAGACCTTGGCGAGCACCCTTTACGCGCGAGACGTGTTCTGCCTGCGTGATCACCGACCGGCCCAGGTGACGCCCCCGGGCCACCCCGTCGACCCATGCGACCGAGTAATGGTAGTTCTCATCACTGTCCGACAGCAGCGTCATCGTTTCTTCCAGATCACACGTGCGCCGGGTGTCCACGGACATCATGGTCGAGGCGATCCGTTGTAGGGAGAGCGTGACGTCCGCGATGACGCCCGTGAGTCCCATGCCGCCCACCGTCGCCCAAAATATTTCCGGGTCGTCCACCGGGCTGACCTTCAGCGTTCCGAGCGTGTTCACGAGAGTCAGGCCCCTCACGTATCGAGCGAAGGACCCGTCTCGGTGGTGATTCTTCCCGTGCACGTCCGCCGCGACGGCGCCACCAATGGTGACCTGGCGAGTGCCTGGCGTCACCGGGAGAAACCAACCGTGCGGGACAAGGTAACACAAGAGGGAGTCCAGGGAAATTCCCGCTTCGCATCGCAAAACGCCGGTATCTGGGTCAAAGGAGATCACTCGATCGAGGCCGGTCATATCTAGCACCGTCCCACCCCCACACTGGGCCGCGTCTCCGTATGCGCGACCAAGGCCTCGCGCCAGCAATGGCGTCTTCGCGTGGGAACTCGCGGATACGGCACTCACCAGGTCGTCTTCGCTGCCTATTCGCAGCAGGTGAGACGCCGAACCAGGACTACGGCCCCATCCACTCATGAGTTGTTGGCGCGAATGACTCACGTATAGATCCCCAGCGATACCAGAAGAAGACAGCACACCCCGAGCACCTGGAGCAATGCGCTGTGCAGAACCAGGTCCTCCGGCGCGCCACCCTCGCCTTTTTCCATAGACCGCTCGACGCAGAGGACGCCGAGCACGTAGGGAACGATCGCGAGCTCGAAGAAGATGCGGCTCGCGTCGCCGGGAAGGACGTCCATCTCGCTGGCGCGCTGAAACGCCCACAGGCAAAAACTCATGATCGTTATGGACGACGCCACTAGGCGGACGCTGTGCAGGTATGACGGGGTGTAACTGCTGAGCACATCTCGATGGAGAACCCCCGTGCGCTCGTGTAGTTCGATCTCGGCGCTTCGCTTGCCCGCGACAACAAGGAGCGCCGCCGAGGACGTCACGATGAGAAACCACGCCGAGATCGGGACGTGGACACTCACCCCGCCCGCCACTGCACGCAGGACAAAACCGGAGGCGACGCAGGCGAACTCGATGACGGGAATCCGTTTGAGGGCGAGTGAGTATGCGATGTTGATGAGCACGTACGAGCCCAGCACCGCAGCAAGCTCCCACCCGGCGAGAAGACCGGCCAGCGCGATCGAGCCCGCCATCAACCCGACACCGAGGCTCGTAGCCAGTCTCGCACTGAGATCACCCGAGGCGATCGGGCGGGCCGACTTTTGAGGGTGCAGCCGGTCGGCGGCGGCGTCGATGGAGTCATTGAAAAGATACGCGCCCGCCGACGCCACCAAGAAGACGCCAAAAGTCATCGCGGTGCGCTCGAGAACGTGGGTGTGGCCCAGAAGTCCCGCGGTCCCTGGGGCGGCGAAAACCAGAACATTCTTTATCCACTGACGGGGGCGAGTAGCCACGAAGAGGGCTCGTGATCTGGTCCAGCGCTTTGACGACGACGACTCGACGAAGGGCGGAGTCACGGGCCGCCCGTGCCGCTTCGCTAAAAGGGCGGGTCGATCTCCCTCGCGGATCGTCTGGCGACGGTCCCTTACGGGGGGTGGCCGCGTCACGTCGCTAGCCTCGGGGGTTTCTTGCCGACATGGTGATGAAGTCTCGGACCCACCATGAGGCAAAATATCGTCCGGGCGACGCCATCGAAGAGAGCAGGTCGGTCCCATTCGCGGCGGAGGCCAGGCCGTTGGCGGTGGAGGGTCGAAAGCTGGCGAAGTCGACCCAGTCGGTATTGATGTCGAACTCGATCGCCGTGACCGCACCGACTCGCACGAGAAGATGCGCGAGTGACGTGATATTGAGACCTGGACCTCCGACGTAGACGAGGGCGCCGTCAGCAGTCACGCCGATGCCCGAGCGCCAGACGTAGATCTGGTTTTCGAGCGTCGCCCCCCACTTTGAAGTGTCGTTGGCCTGCAAGCCCGGGACTGGATGGGCGTTCCTCACAAGTAGATCGAGATTCTGCCGTACCGCGACCACATTGGAGGTCAGTTCGCTGCTGCCCCGCCACGCGCCGACCGTAGCCGTGCCGTTTCGATAGATGATGAAAGAGCCCGCGCCGGTGCGAAGCGGGAAGATAACGTGCCCGCCGGTGTAGTAACCGCCGTTTGCATCGGACATGAGAAAGCCGGCGTTGAACGCCGCGACCAAGGTCCTTGCCGCGCCCGGCTGGACGGGCGCCGTGAGCGGGTAGGGCCCACCCCCCGGTATCTGACTCCCCGAGTAGAGCGAAGCCCGCAAAAGCTTGGTGTCCATCCAGGCAATCCCGACAACGGTGCTGGTGTGAACCGCGTCGGGTCGCATGAACGTTTCGTAGATGGCCGTTTGCCCGTCTACCTTTCGCCCCACGGAATGCCAGTCGCCCTCTCCCGAGATTGACGGGCTCGCGAAAGGTGTTACGGGCGCGGGCGCCGCCAGGGTCAGCGCCGAATGGGCGACCGGCGGGGCCGCTTTCGCTGGCGGCGCCGGGATGGCTCCCGGAGCGGGGCGTCCGCCGATGGGGGGCTGGTGGTGGGAGTACCAGAGGTTCTCGCCCAATGAGACGATCGACCCTCCGCCATTGAGACGAGTCCATTCGGCGAGTCGGGTGCCGAACGAACTTCCGTACCCGGGATTCGTCAAGGCCTGGCCCAACGAGACCCACACAGGCGTGAGCGCGAACACCACGAGTATCGAGGCGCTTCTCACGGGGTGGCGACCAATGGCCGTCCTTCGCTGCGCGCGCCGCATCGCTCGGCGTCGGCGGCGCCGCGAGCGAAGTTGAGATCTCTCTCGCCACCTTCGAGGGCCTTTTCGCCGGCGCGCTCGAACGTCACCTGCCGAGACGGTAGTGAGCTGCTCTTCGCCATCGCGAGTGTGAATTGTCACCAGGCACGCGCCCATCCAGGCATTGAAGGCATAGCCACGTGCGTCAACTTATGGAGCGAGCCTGAAGGATAGATGAACGCCGCGACGGTCGTTATCGAGGTGCTGGTACGTTCATCACGTGCGCGTACTCATCGCTGAAGACGACGCGGGACTTAGAGGTGTCCTCCATCGAGGACTCCTTGAAGCGGGTTATGTCGTCGACGCCGTATCAGACGGAGTCCAAGCGTGTCGGTATCTTCGTGAATTCGAGTACGGAGCCGTGGTGCTGGACTGGCGGATGCCCGGACTGTCGGGCCTCGAGGTGGTGACCTGGGCACGCGGACAGCGAGTCCAAGCGCCCATACTGATCCTCACGGCCCGCGACGCGGCCGTTGATCGCATCGGCGCCCTCGACGAGGGAGCTGATGACTATCTCGTGAAGCCTTTCGACTTTGGAGAACTTCTCGCGCGACTGCGCGCGCTCCAGCGGCGTCCGCAGGGCGAGCGCAGCCCCATGCTGGTGCGTGGACGCCTGAGCTTGGACCCGTCGACGCGCCAAGCGAACGTGGGTGATGTGCCCGCCAAGTTGACACCGCGCGAGTACGCCATTTTGGAACTGCTCATGCGCAAAAGCCCCGCCGTCGTGCAACGACGAGCTATCGCTCTTCAAGCGTGGTCAGAGGAAGCCGACGCCGTCGGATCGAACACCATTGAAGTTCACGTGGCGCGGCTGCGGAGCAAGATCGTCAATGCGGGCGTGCGGATCGAGACCGTCCGCGGAGCGGGCTATCGACTGGTGGCCCGGTGATCCGAAGGTTCTGGGGTCGAGAGAAACTGACTCGACGTCTGCGTAGCCTGTCTCTTCGCGTAGCTATACGGGCGACCTTGATCGCGTTGACGGGGGGCGTCTTGGTGTGCGCCATCGCCGATTTGGTCGTCGTCAATGGGATCTCGGGATCCATCGACCACCGTCTGGAGAGCGAGCTGTCGCTGTTGGTTCATGAACCGTCGAGCCGTGTGCACGCCCAAACGACCTCGAGGAGCGCAGTTTCGACCGATCCCGACGATGTGCCGATCCTCATCTGGTTCATTCCACGAGGCTCGACGCGCCCTCTGCGACTGAACGCCGACACGCCAAAACTATCGTCAAGCGATTTCCGGGTCGATAGTCTCGTCGGTGTCCGGTTGGGTGGCCGCGCAATACGCCTCGAAGGGTCCAACAGCAAACTTGGACGATTCATTGTAGGCATGAGCACCGCTCAGATCGGTAGCGTGCTCTCGACCTTGCTCGTGATCCAAGGCGTGCTCGCCCCGCTCGCCCTGTTCGGACTCTTCGCGGCGGCGACGCTCATCGCTAGACGCGCCGCCGCGCCCATCGACCAGGCGAGGCTGCGACAGCTCGAATTCACTGCGGACGCGTCGCACGAATTGCGAACACCGTTGAGTGTGATTGAAGCAGAAGTAAGTCTGGCGCTGGGCGCGCCGCGCACGGCGAGAGAGTATCGAGGCACGCTCGAGCGCGTAGCAAGTGAATCGAAAAGGCTTCGCCGCATCGTCCAAGACCTCTTGTGGCTGGCGCGCCTCGACGCGTTGCCGTCAGGTCCGCGCCACGATCCAACCGACGTGGCGGCTGTGGCTGAGGACTGTGCAGAACGCTTCCGCGCGCTGGCGGGCGAGCGGGGCATCACCTTGTCTCTCGACGAACGCGCCTCGCCGGTCCCCCTGATTGTCGCGCCCGTTGAGTGGGTCGACCAGTTGCTCGCCGTTCTTCTGGACAACGCCTGTCGCTACGCGAACGACGAAGGACGAGTTGAGATTCGCGTCGGCGCCACGGACGACCTGGTGACTCTCCATGTGGACGACGACGGACCGGGGTTTGACAGCCGCGATCGCGATGCGGTGCTCCAGCGTTTTCATCGAACGAGCGATGTGCCCGGTGGCGCCGGACTGGGCCTGGCGATCGCTCAAGCAGTGGTGACCGCGACGGACGGGCGTATCACGCTCGGCGTGGCGTCACTCGGTGGCGCGAGCGTCAAAGTCTCCTGGCCTCGTTTTCGCGGCAAACCCGAAGGCGCCTCGACTCATGAGGCTCGCCACCACGGCGCGGTTCTTCAATAGTCCGCCCGTTGTGGTTTCGAGTCACTTGCTCCAGACAATATTTATCCTTCCTTCATGTCGTCGTAAGGTGCGATTCGTAGCCTCATCACGACGCGCTTCCCCCGGCGCGCCAATTCTTGGTGAGGTTTTGTATGAGTGCCAACTCTCGGCAACCCGTGCGTGCACAGGCGTCTCGCGTGGGCGGTAGTGGTCCTCGCAACACCTCCTCGGCGCGTCACGCACGCCGACGACCAGGACACGCGCCTCGACCGTGGGTGGGCTCGGCCTTCGCGTGGCTCATCGTGCTCGGATTGGTCGGCGTTGTGGTGTTGGACGTCAGCGGCGAGACGCGCGGCTCACTCTCGGCGCCGGGGGGATGGTTGATCGCGGGAGGACGGCTGGCGGCCTTTGCGGGAACGTATCTGATTCTCGTCATGCTCCTATTGATCGCACGCATGCCCTGGCTTGAACGAGCGGCGGGTCAGCATCGACTGCTTGCGTGGCATCGCCGAATCGGGGGTTGGCCCGTCGTGCTCATCGCGTGTCACGTCGTGCTCATCACGCTGGGCTACGCCGCGCTCGCTCGAACTGGTGTGCTGCACCAGCTCTGGACATTCCTCTCGACGTACCCGAACATTCTTGCGGCGATGGTCGGATTCGCGTTGCTCGTTATGTCGGCGTTGACGTCGATCAAGATCGCGCGTCGGCGCATGAAGTACGAAAACTGGTGGGTCGTCCACCTCTACTTCTACCTGGCCCTGGCCCTCGCCTTCGCTCATCAGATCGACACGGGCGGTTCCTTCATCGGTCACCCTCTGGCGCGAGCGATCTGGTCGGGGATCTGGGCCTCGACGGCCGGCGTCGTTCTGATCTTTCGGGTCGCGCTGCCGCTGTGGCGAAGTCTGCGCCACCAACTTCGCGTCAGAGAAGTACGCGAAGAGGCGCCCGGGGTCTTCTCCGTTATCGTCTCGGGACGACATCTCGACCGTTTGGCCGTGTCGGGCGGGCAGTTCTTCAAGTGGCGGTTCCTCACTCGCGAGCTCTGGTGGCATGCCCACCCCTACTCGCTCTCGGCGTTGCCGCGGCCGCCGTACCTGAGGGTCACTGTCAAAGGGCTAGGCGATCAGAGTCGAGCGGTTGCCTCCTTGAAGCCGGGTACCCGTGTGGGCATCGAGGGGCCTTATGGCGCCTTCACTCATCACGCGCGATCGCGCGATCGCGTGGTGCTGATTGGCGCGGGCGTCGGCATCACGCCACTTCGCGCGCTCCTAGAGGACTTGCCCACCCACGTTGAGGTGACGGTCATCATTCGAGCTAGGCAACTGAGTGACATAGTTCATCGCGATGAAATGATCGCGCTCGTGGCGCGCAGAGGTGGCCAGTATCACGAGGTTGTCGGAGCGCGCGGTGGCGTGCAATTTGGCGCCAACGATCTTCGCCGACTGGCCCCGGGTATTCAAGGCAGCGACGTCTACGTCTGCGGTCCCGAGGGGTTCAGCAAAGCAGTTGTTTGGTCAGCCCAAAGTCTTGGGATGGCCCCCCATCAAATTCACGAAGAAGCGTTCTCGTTCTAGCGATGTGTCCAAACTCAGAAGGAGGTGATGTATGAGACGATCGGGAGTTGTGGCGGTGATCACCGTGGCTGGGCTGGCCGCGCTGATGATCTATCACACCAAGCCGGCGACTCTGTCGCTCAGTGGCTTGGGGGCCACGTCCTCGAGCCTCGCGACGACGACGACGACGGACGGCGCGACGTCGTCCCGCTCCGGGCGCGGAGCAGCCGGGAGCACCACTACGACTGCACAGGTCAAAGCACCAACGACGCCCAGCACTACTTCGGGTACATCGGTCCCCTCCACCACTACTACATCCGTCCCCCCAACCACCACCACGACCGCGCCGGCGGCGATCACCAGGACTGTGACGGGCTCGCTGGAGAACTACGGGTACGGAACGCTATCTGTCTCAGTGACCGGCTCCAGTTCGCACGTCACCAAAGTGGACATCGCCTCCATCAGCGACGGGGGAGATTCGCGCTCGGTATCCATCGACGAGTACGCCATACCCATTCTCGAGTCACAGGCCTTGACTGCCCAAAGCGCCAACATTCAGGGAGTATCTGGCGCCAGTTACACCAGCGTTGGATTCGAGCAGTCGCTGCAGTCAGCATTGATGAAGCTGCGCAAGGCGTGACGTCTTCACCGGATAAGTCATCGACCCGGGTCCTCTATTTCCTCGAAGAGGTGATGGGCACGGTGTTCGTCTTCGACCTGTACGTGGAGTCATCGCTCCGCCGAGAAGTCATCGACTCACTCGTGAATGCCTCGTGCGCCGCTCTTCATCGCGCGGACGATCTCTTTAGTACATGGAAAACGGATAGTCCCATCTCGCGACTGCGCCGGGGGGACGCCACTCTAAGCGAGATGCCCGACGACGTGCTCGAGATACTGACCCTGTGCACTCGCGCTCGCGAGATCTCGGGGGGTTGGTTCGATCCGTGGGCCATGCCCGGCGGCTTTGACCCCACGGGGTACGTGAAGGGCTGGGCGACTCAACGCGCGTTGCTCGAGCTCGCACATGACGGGGTCGTCGGTGCCATGGTCAACGCGGCCGGTGATATCGCCACATGGGGAGTCCCTGGAAAAGGGGCATCGTTCAGGATTGGCATCGCCGATCCGCGGGTGCGTGGGCACCTCGCGGGCGTGGTCGACGTCGACGGGGCCATTGCGACATCGGGAACCTACGAGCGTGGCCATCATCTGATTGATCCGCATTCGGGCCAACCCGTTTCCAGGGCTGAGTCAGCGAGTGTTACCGGCCCCGATCTTGGACTGGTCGACGCCCTAGCGACAGCCCTTGCTGTAGCGGGACGAGAGTTCTTGGAATCTCTCGAGGGGATCGAGGGTTACGAGGGATTCGTCATCGAGAGGGATGGATCATGGAAGCACACGTCGCGGTTTCCCTTTACTGAGGATTCCCTGGTCGCGGGTTCACCCGTCGGTCGCGATGCGAGTTACCCAGCTAAAAAATGACTCGTATGGCCCACGAGCAGTGTCGCGAGAGCAACCCCGAGTACCAGGCTGATGACGAGCGTCCATTGGCGAAGTCCCGCTCCATAGACCTGACCTCGCGTGCGTCGAAAGAAATCGTCCGGGGCGAGGCTGGCCGTTTCGCGGATGTGACCAAGGACGTGGATGGTCATCACGGCGAACCAGAAGACAAAGCTCACTTGATGGAGCGTGAGAAGCGTTGAGCGAAGGCTTGAGTCTGTGAACAGGAGTGCCACGCCTGAGGCGAAGAGCACGACCGTGAGCAACACGACCAAGGGCCCAAGGAGTCGGAGCACGGGAGTGGGCGAACCCTTGTGTCGATACGCCGGGGAGCCCATGTAGTAGCGGGCGAATCGGTAGGTGGTGCTCGAGATCTTCAAAATGATGGGCGCGATGAGGACCAGGCCGAGAAACACGTGCAGAGTGAGCAGGGAGCCCACGTTCAGCACTGTGTAGCCCTCAATGGCCAGGAGCACTAGAAGGACGACCGCGACCGACACCGTAAGGCGCGCGTTGCCAATGACCCCATTGGCTCCTCGGTTGACTTTTAACGCCGGAGCCCCCTCGGGTCTGACCGCGACACCACCACGTGTATTTGCGGCGCGCCGGCCTTTCTGCTGCGCTGCGAGGGTTCGTGGCGAGGGGGAGTGGGGGAACGGACTCGTTGATGCCATTTAGGTGATGGTAGGCAGCAGATCCTTACGTTCACATGAACGCGGCGGACCCGCCAGGGAACGCATCCTCGGAGAGTGCCGCACTGAGAAAGTGAAGCAACGTAATTTCTGTGTGCACACGTCTTGGGCGACGTTGTGCTCGCGAATCTTACGAGGGAAGGTGGAGCGGAATCGACTGAGCAAACGAGAAGTGGTTCTCGGGGTCATAGCGACGCTTGATCTTGACCAAACGATCAAGGTTGGAGCCGTAGTAGGCAGACCGCCAATCCTCGAGGGTCGGATCGATGTAGTTCTGGTACGCACCGGTTTGGGCGTTGAAGACGTGCTTACCGAGCCAGTCCAGCCATGCGCGACCGTCGTTGATGACCGACGCTGAGGTGTAGGCGGACCACGAGTAGGTGGCCTGAATGCAGGCGAGCTTGTCGCGATGCACGAAGGCGGTGGCGTCACGCGCCATGCGGTTGATCGCGCCGCCGTAGGCGTCAAAGGCCAGACCTCCACCGAGAGTCGGCGCGAGATCGGCGAGATGTTCGACCGCCTCGACCATGCTGGCGCAACGCCGAGACGAAAGGGCGGTGTCGACGTAGCTCGACTTGGCCGAGTACGAGGAGCGGCTGAGCTCGCCGTGGGGATTCTCTGAGGAGAGATGGCAGGCCGCCACGCTGAGCCCTGAGCAGCCCGACTCGATCTCCATCGCATCTAGGTACGCGTTCGAGGCGTTGAAGCTGTAGGTCGGAGCGGTGTCGATGGCTGACTGCAGGGGCGCGAGGTATGAGGCGAGCGCAGCCGGTGAGCCGCAGTACACGCCGCCCACTTGCCCAAGGAATCCGTACGTGCCTTGTGAGAGCAGTTGGCAGTTCGACCAGAGTTCGTCGGGCGTCGTGGCGAGCCACCGCTGCCAGGCCTCGAGCATGGTCGTCGCGGCAGCCCAGGGGTACTGCAAAGTGAAGAGCGTCAGTTCGGGCATGGGGTGCACGTCAAAGGTGAACGACGTGGCGATCCCGAAGTTGCCACCGCCTCCTCCCCGGCACGCCCAGTAGAGATCGGCGTGGTGGTGATCGCTGGCCCGGCGCAGCATCGTGTCGGCGGTGACTACGTCGAGCGAGCGCAGGTCGAGCGTCAGTCCGTACTTTCTGGCGAAGACGCCGATTCCGCCGCCGAGGGTCAGTCCCGCGATGCCCACTGTCGGGCACGAACCTCCAGGGAGTAGTCGACCGCGCGCCCCCACCTCGTTGTACACGTCGATGAGCAACGCTCCCGCGCCGATCGTCGCAGTGTTGGCGCTCGTATCGACCGTGATGCTCGAAAGACGGCTCACGTCGATCACCAGCCCGTCACAACTCGAATAGCCCGCGTAGCTGTGCCCACCCGAGCGAGCGCTCGTGGCGATTTCGTGACCCGTCGCGAAGTCGACGCACCGCGCCACATCGTCGGGGCCGTCGCAGTAAGCGATGCCTTGGGGATGCAGGTCAGTGAACTTGGAGTTGTAGAGCAGGCGATCGCTGTCGTACGAGCCGCTCGACGGGAGAACGAGCGATCCCGTCAATGAGGCCGCGAGGGCGGCCCAATCGCGTGATTGGGGCGGGCCCAGCGAGGTCGTGGTGGTCTGTTCAGCGCCCTTTGACTCCTCGCTGGCGCAACCATCCAGGGCCAGCGATGCCGCCAGTGCGGCCGTCGCGATGACGCCACCCCCGGCGGCGTGGCGCAGGAACTCACGTCGAGTAGAGGGTTCAGTCACGTCGAGACGTTATTGCATGAATTTGGTTAAGAATCGGTTTCGATTCTTCGAGATGCGCGTATCTGGCGGTAGCGTGAATCACAAACGCGGTCGTGCGAATGTTGGCGCGTCGATCTGTCGGTCGCGCGAGGGGGTGAGATCAATGATGAGTTGGCGCGCTAGATCGCGGCTCCTCGTCACACTCGTTCTGTCGAGCGCCACGGCACTCGTACTTGCCCTCGGGATCGCAGGCACGCCCGCGGGGGCCGAGACTTCGCTGACCGGGTTCTACCTTGATCTTGGCGCTTCGGCCTCGGTCGGTTTCCAACCAACCGGGACCAATCCTCGGGGGGAGCGGACCACCGACGGGTACGCCAACGACGTCGTGGACCACGAGGCGCAGCGCGGAGTGACCCTGGACCTCACCGAGCTGGGATGCCCGGGCGAGACAACGATCACCATGATCAACGGTGAGGATCGCTGCTACCACGAAGACGGCAGCCAGCTGGGTGACGCGATGGCCTTTCTGCGCGCGCATGATGGCGAAGAAGGAATCGTGACGATCGACCTCGGGTTCAACGACCTACGCCACTGTTTCCACCTGGGACCGGCGAGGCAGTCCTGCGTGGACGGACAAATCTCCCTATTGCAAGAGCAACTGCCATATATATTGCAGAGCCTGGAGGGCGTCGCCGGGCCCGGCGTGAGTTTCGTGGGCGTCGGCTTCGATGACCCCTATTTGGCCGACGCGATCTCGGGCCGATGGGGCGCTCGTTTCGCCACGCACAGCGAGGGCGTCACGGATCAACTCAATGGGACGCTCTCGGCGATTTACGCCGCCGCCAACATTCCCATGGCTACGGTGAGTAATTACTTCGACACCGAGGACCGCTGGCGCGTGCACTTAGAAGGGTTCGGGCTGGTGCCCGAGAACGTCGCTCACGCGTGCGAGCTCACGTGGATGTGTGCGCCCAAGCCCTTTGGGCCTAACTTGCATCCCAACGACGCGGGGTACCTGGTGATCGCGGAGGCCATCGAAAGCCAATTGACGGCACCCTGGTAGGTCTCGTCGATGGCTCCCGAGGTGGCCACTTCGATACGATTCCCTGAAAATAAGGCGATTCGATCAGGAGTGATGAGAATCGATCCAAGAAAGGGAAATTTGCCTTGCGAATAGATGACTAAATAGATAAGAATTGTCATCTATAGCGGCGCGAGGAGCGAATTTTGTCGACTGAGACGGACACCAAGAGCGAATCGAGCGTCGAGGTCATCAAGCGTTCCAGTAACTATTTGCGCGGCGATCTAGCCAACGATCTGGGCGACGGTGCGCCCAGCGTCTCTGGGGACAGCGAGCAACTCCTGAAATTTCACGGTATCTACTCTCAGGACAATCGTGACGAGCGCCGCGCGCGCTCCTTGGCCGGCGAAGAACTCGATTACATCTTCATGATCCGCGTCGTCGTGCCGGGGGGGCGGTTGTCGTGCGATCAGTGGCTAAGCATGGACGACATCGCCACGACTCTGGCCGACGGGTCCCTTCGCCTAACGACGCGCCAGGCGGTGCAGTTTCACGGTGTGGTGAAGGGAGATCTTCGCGACCTCGCTCAATCGCTCGACCGTCAGTTCCTTTCTACCTTTGGTGCCTGCGGTGACGTAGTGCGCAACGTCGTCACCTGTCCCAGGCTGCACCTCGAAAATTGTCACGGCCATCTGGAGGGCATCGCCCATCAACTGCGTCAGTCCTTTCGCTCCACCTCAGAGGCCCACTGGGAGATCTTCATCAATGGAGAACGCGCCGCATCGCGCGAAGAGGTCGAAGAGCGCCCCTTCTACGGTGACACGTATCTGCCGCGAAAGTTCAAGATCGCCGTCTCGCATCCGCGCGACAACTGCGTGGACGTGTTCGCTCAAGACGTCGGACTCATTCCGACTGAGCACGAGGAACTCGGGGCGGGCTTCACGTTGCTCGTCGGAGGAGGACTTGGTCGCTCGTACGCCAACGACGACACGTTCGCCCGTTTGGCCGAGCCGCTCACTTTTGTCACCAACAGCGAGGTCGAAGAGGTGATCGCAGCGGTGATTGCCACCTATCGCGATCTAGGGAATCGCTCCGATCGCAAGCGCGCTCGTTTGAAGTACGTGGTCGCCGACCTCGGGCTCGACGCCTTTCGCGGCGAAGTAGAGGTGCGACTCGGTCGGACGCTTCGACCGCCACTTGCGCTACCCGCGGGCTTTGATGCCGACGACCATCTTGGATGGCGCCCGTTGCCCGACGGCAGCTGGCAAGTGGGCCTTCGCGTCGGCGCGGGCCGAGTGCGCGACATCGAGGGCGGCGCATCACTGCGAAGTGCCCTTCGACAGATCGCAACGCGCTTTGGCGTGACCTTTTTCATTACGCCCCAACAAGATCTCATCGTGAGCGGCATCGTGGGCGATGATCGTGACGCGATCACGCAGTTGTTGGTCGCTCACCACGTTCGCCTGGACGCAGAGTTGGGCACCGTGGAGCGACATGCCCTGGCGTGCCCTGCGCTACCCACGTGCGGTCAGGCGCTTACCGAGGCGGAGCGTCGTCTGCCCGAGTTGGTGAGCGGACTCGAAGAGGCACTGGCTCGCCGCTCACTCGGTCGTCGCTCGCTGCAACTGCGCATGACCGGGTGCCCGAATGGTTGCGCGCGACCGGCGCTCGCCGAAATCGGCGTCGTGGGACGAACGAAATCGACGTACGACCTCTTGTTGGGCGGCGGCACGCGCGGTAACCGTCTCGCGAGCGTCTATCGCGAGAAGGTGAAGCTTGAAGACATTCCCGACATTCTTGGACCCTTGTTCGACCGGTGGGCCCTGGAGGCCGACGTTGACGAAACGTTCGGTGACTTCGTGACCCGAGTGGGTGCGGCGTGAGCGTCTACCTCGTGGGGGCGGGACCCGGTGAAGGCGATTTGCTGACTGTTCGCGCGGCGCGGCTGCTCGGTGAGGCCGACGTGGTGGTTCGCGACCGGCTCATCGACGAGTCCGTGATGGAATACGTGAATCCGCTCGCAGCCGTCTTCGATGTCGGAAAGGCCTCCGGTACCTCGTCGAGTCAGTCGAGCATCAACGATTTGCTGGTTGAACTCGCCCAGACTCACGAGACCGTGGTTCGACTAAAGGGTGGTGATCCGTTCGTCTTTGGTCGAGGTGGTGAGGAGGTCCTTGCGCTACGCGACGCGGGCGTGCCCTGCGTCGTGGTGCCTGGGCTCAGCTCCGCCTTGGCCGGGCCACTGGCCGCGGGCATTCCCGTTACGCACCGGGGCGTAAGTCGCGGGGTGACGATCGTGAGCGCGCGCGGCGCGCGCGGCGAGGTCACGGACTTTCGCTCCCTAGCGCACCCGGAGCTGACCTTGGTGATCTTGATGGGCGTCGAGCACCGCGGGTTCATTGCACAGCATCTGATCGAGGGTGGGCTGGACGCTACAACTCCCGTCGCCGTTGTCGAGCACGCGTGGTCCGCTCAGCAGCGCACCACGCGCGGAGCGCTGAGTGACCTTGGATCCTTTGACGTTCGCCCGCCCGCGATCATCGTCGTTGGGAGCGTGGCGAGCTTCGATCTGCGCTCGCTCGAGCGCTTCAACGTCGCGCTGCTCTGACGTGCTGCCCCTCGCATTCAAAGTGCACGACGTCGAGGTTCTCGTCATCGGTGCGGGGGAGATTGGAGCACGAAAGGCGGCGCAGCTCATCGAAGCGGGCGCCAGAGTGACCGTGATCAGCGAAGACGTTCTGTCGCCGCTGCCCAAGGGGGTGGCCCGTCTTGAGCGGCGCAGGTACGCGCGTGGCGACCTGCGAGGGTACTTGCTGGTCGTCTCGGCGACGGGAGACACGTCGGTGAATGACGCGATCGTTGAGGAAGCGCGAGAGGAGCGCCTCTGGCTGAACGTGGTGGATGATCCCGATCGGTCGAGTTTCTACTTCATGGCGCTGCACCGTCAGGGCGACGTCACGGTCGCCGTATCGACGGACGGCGCAGCGCCTGCGCTCGCCCAGGCCGTTCGTTCGCTCGTCGCGGAGTCGCTTCCGAGCAATCTGGCGGAGGTGACGATCACGCTGCGCACGGAGCGACGACAAATGCACGACAGCGGGGAGAGCACCGAAGGCGTTGACTGGCGGCCCCGGATTGGAGAACTGCTTGACGCCAATGGGGCCGATGACTAGTGGCGTAACGTCAGTCTGCTTCGCGCCGTCGTGCAGTTTCGCGAAAGGCGCGGTGAGCAGCAAGCGAGACTAACTATTGGGGCAAGGACACTTTCCGACGGGTCGACTCGCTAAATGTCATCTGAGAGTAATCTTTTTCCTTGGCAAAACGGACAATCTGTCTAGTGTTCGGACGTACAAGTACAAGTCGAACTGCTTAAAATACCTTGGTGGCGAAACAAAGCCGATCAGTACCCGTCATGCAGGCGGTGTTGGACGCCGTGGCAGATCGCCTGATGGCGGGGGATGAGCTCCTGATTCGCATCCCGGAGATCTGTGAGGCGACCGGCGTCAACTACGGCTCGGTGTACCACCACTTCGGTTCTCGCGAAGGGGTCATCGACGCCGCCTACGACATGATCTTTACTCGCCTGGTCGAAGAGGATATTCGCCTGTTTCGCAACGTGAATGAGTCCGTCGAAACACTGGACGAATACATCGAAATTATGAGTCCCATCGTGTCGAAACTCTCCTCGGGAGAGGAGCGAAAGGCTCGTCGCGCCATGCGTTTTCGCATCGTGGCGGCGGCGTCGACGCGACCGCGCCTCAAGGAACTCATCGGTAGGTCGCAGGCGCGACTCACCAACGACTTGGCTGAGCTCACCGTGTTCGCCCAGTCGAAGAAGTGGCTGCGCGACGACGTCTCTGCCCAGGCCCTATCAGTGCTCTTTGAGATCTTGGTCTTTGGTCGAGCGCTGGATGACGTGTCGATTGAGCCGGTCAACGAGGCCGAGTGGGAACACATGATCGGCGTACTGTTCCTGGAGCTCCTGCACAAGCCATAACGCCTGGGCCGAGCGGCCGATGTGCTGAAATGCGGTAATGAAGTGGTTGCGCGCGGCCGGCGGTCTGGTACTCCTTGCGGCCCTGGCACTCGTTGCGAACCACGCCTACTGCACGTTGAGTACGTTTCCTGCGCGCGTCGCGTGTAACGCATCGGCGATTTCGGCGGCCTATCACGACGTCGACAGCGTGCAGAGCTTTGGGTGCGTGGGGCCGTGGGCGTACCTGTGGGCGACGGTGGGCAAAGAAGAGGGTGAGATCGGTGTAACGGAGGTCGTGCACTACGATCTCGCCGCGTCGAGTTGGCACAACGCCTCGCGTCTGGAGTACTGCACGAAGGACCGCTTGCCGTCCTATGTGCAGTACTGGGGCTGCAACTCGAACTGACGCGGGAAAACACCTCGCGACCATCCCCTACGCTCGGTGCGTGCGAGCGCGAGGATTTGTCACCCTAGCCAAGGCTTCGGCGCAAGATCTCTTTGACCAGCAAACGGCCTTCGGTCGTCTCGCGCTGGTGCACGTGATCATGATGGCGGGCGACACTCTGGTCACCGTCTCGCTCGCCGGTTCGCTCTTCTTCTCCGTCTCGCCGACCGAGGCCAAGGGCAAGGTCCTGTTGTACCTTCTCCTCACGATCGCGCCCTTTGCCGTGGTCTCTCCTCTACTTGGACCCTTGATCGACCGTTCGGCGAACGGTCGCAGACTGCTCGTCGCCTTCTCGGCGTGCGTGCGCGCGTTGCTCTGCATTCTGATGGCCCAGCACCTCAACTCGCTCTGGCTCTTCCCGCTCGCGTTTCTTCTTCTGGTGTCCTCCAAGCTCTACGTCGTCACGCGCGGCGCCCTCGTGCCCGAGATGGCGCGCACCGATCAGTTCCGCGAACACGCGCAGCGCGTGGGCGACGCCGGCTGGCCGAATCAGCAGGCGGGCGACGAGAAAGGCTTCGCTGGGTTCAATGCCCAACTCACGTTGCTCGGCACGCTCGCGGGACTCCTTGCGGGCTCCGTAGGCGCGGGAATATTGAAGGGCCTCGGGGGGACCAGCGTGCTCGTGGTCGCCTCGTTCGTCTACATCGGTGCGACGGTCGCGAGCGCGCGGCTGCAACGCCCCACGAAAGTTGTGCGCGACGAGGTCGCCGGTCTCACCCAAGAGGAGCGTGATCGCAACGCCCTCAACCCCCTCGGCAATACAGAGCTGGCGTGGGGTCTGGGCGCCGCGTCCTTGATGCGATTCGCGGCCGGCTTCACGGTATTCCTGCTGGCCTTCGGTCTTCGGCGCGACTCCGCCGGGCTCGGGTGGTACGCCTTCGCGCTTGGTCTCAGTGGCATGGGATCCCTTGGCGGGTTGGCGTTTGTGACGCGCATGCGCAATGTGTTGAGGGAGTGGATGCTGCTCACGATCGCCCTGTTCGCCACCGGGGTGGGCGCCGCACTGGCGTCTTTGGATCCAGTTCTGTTCGTGCAGGTCTTGCTGGCGGGCTGGCTCGGTGTCTGCGGCGCCGTGGCACAGCCCAGCTTCGATGCGATCACTCAACGAGACGTGGCGCCCGGGGCGCAGGGCCGCACCTTCGCCCGCTTCGCGGTGCGCCAGCAACTGCTCTGGGTCGTGGGCGCGCTGATACCCGTCGCCATCGTGCTCAGCTTCGCTGTTGGGGACCGACTCCTCGCGGTTCTGTTGATCCTCGCGAGTTTGGCCTACCCCATCGGACGGCGCGTTTCGCGTGATGAGCCGGCTGCTTAGGTGTTGATATGGAAACGCCCCAAGTGAGCCCGGTTGACCTTTCGTCAGTGCCTCATGTGGTCGTGGTCGGGGGAGGCTTCGCGGGGGTGTCGGCGGTAAAGGCCCTCGCCAACCAGGCGGTGAGAGTGACCCTGATCGACCGTCACAATTTCCACACCTTCATGCCGCTGCTCTATCAAGTCGCGACGGCCGGCCTCGAACCGGCGGACGTGGCCTATCCGATTCGCACGATATTCGGACACGCGAAGAACGTCCGCGTGCGACACGCTCGCGTCAATGGCGTTGATCGCGAGCGCAACGCCGTCGCCCTCGATGACGGCACGGAGATCGCCTACGACTTCCTGATCGTGGCGTCGGGTTCGGTCGCTGCCTACTTCGACATTCCCGGCGCGAAGCAATATTCAATACCCCTCTACACGTTGGCCAACGCGCGTCGCCTGCGCAACCGACTGCTGCGCTCGCTCGAAGACGCCGAGGTCGCCTCGGAGACGGCGCCGCAGGAGTTGTCCTACGTGGTCGTCGGGGGAGGACCCACGGGAGTCGAGACGGCGGGCGCACTCTCGGAGCTCATCGAAATCGCCATCCGTCGCGACGGCATGAAGATTGAGCGAAAGAATGTGACGATTCGCCTCGTGGATGTCGCGCCGCGCCTGCTCACGGCGTTTCCCCGTGCGGCCAGCGACTACGCCTACCGCCAGCTTGAATCGATGGGTGTCGAGGTCCAACTCGATCGATCGGTCGTTGAGATTGAGTCTCACGCTATTGGCTTCAGCGACGGCCAGCGCCTGGAGACTGACGTCGTCGTCTGGGCTGGAGGCATTACCGCGATGGGCACGATCGCCAGTCAACTCGACATGACGAGTGGACCTAGCGGACGAGCACTCGTGAAGGGGGATCTGCGCATCATCGGCAGCGACAACGTGTGGTGCGTCGGTGACGCCGCCGCTATTCCCGAGCGCGATGACCCCAGCACGCATTGCCCGCAGCTCGCGCCCGTGGCCATGCAGTCTGGTCGACACGCGTCGCGACAGATCCTGCGACTGCTTGACGGCGAGACGACTGAGGACTTTCACTATGTGGACAAGGGCATCATGGCGACCATCGGCCGCCGCGCGGCGGTCGCCAAGATTCCCCACTTTCCGGTCATCAAGGGCACCCTCGGGTGGTGGGCGTGGCTCGCACTGCACCTCTTTTACCTCGTGGGATTCCGCAATCGCATCCGCGTGTTCATCAACTGGACGTGGCGCTACTTCGACTGGCCCTCGGGCCCCCGCTTGATCGTGGCCGACGCCGAGACGGCGAAGTAGTTCAGCCGAGTCGCTCTTCGAGTTGGCTGACGAGTTCATCGAGCTTGCCCGGTAGCTGCTCGTTGAACTGAGCGAAGTGGTGGCGAATGTGCGGCACCTCCTCGCGCCACTCCGAGTAGTCGACGCGCAGCAACTCATCCATGTCCTCAGGTGTGACGTTCAGTCCTTCGACGTTGATGGCGCCGGGCGCAGGGACGTAGCCAATGGCCGTCTCGACCGCTTCTCCGCGCCCCGCAGTGCGCTCGAAGATCCACTCCAGCACTCGCGAGTTCTCCCCAAATCCCGGCCACAGCCAACGACCGTCGGCGCTCTTGCGAAACCAGTTGACGTAGAAGATCTTTGGCAGCTTCTCCTGGTCGAACCGCTCGGAGAAGGTGAGCCAATGACCGAAGTAGTCGCCCATGTTGTACCCGCAGAACGGCAGCATCGCGAAGGGGTCGCGTCGTAGATTCCCGACGGCACCCGTCGCGGCCGCGGTCGTCTCTGAGGCCATGATCGACCCCAAGAAGACTCCGTGGTCCCAGCCGAGTGACTGAAAGACGAGGGGAATCACGCTGGCGCGGCGACCGCCAAAGAGGATGGCGTCGATGGGTACGCCGGCGGGGTCCTGCCACTCAGGCGCGATGGCGGGGTCCTGGTCGGCCGGCGTCGTGAAGCGCGAATTGGGGTGCGCCGCGGGAGTGCCGAGCGCCTTTGACCACGGCTTGCCCGTCCAATCAGTGAGACCCTCGGGTGGCTCACCCATGCCCTCCCACCAGATGTCGCCATCAGCGGTGAGAGCGGTATTGGTGAAGATGGTGTTCGCCTCGACCGAGAACATGGCGTTGGGATTGGTCTCCATATTGGTGCCCGGCGCGACCCCGAAGAATCCGGCCTCGGGATTGATCGCGTAGAGCCGACCGTCGGGACCCGGCTTCATCCAGCAGATGTCGTCGCCGATGGTTTCGACCTTCCAGCCGGGAAGAGTCGGGACGAGCATGGCGAGATTGGTCTTGCCGCACGCGCTGGGAAAAGCGCCCGTGACGTAGCGCGATTCTCCCGCGGGGCTCGTCAACTTCAAGACCAGCATGTGCTCAGCCAGCCACCCATTGTCGCGCGCGAGTACTGATGCGATGCGCAGCGCGAAGCACTTCTTTCCGAGCAGCGCGTTGCCACCGTAGCCCGAGCCGAACGAGATGATCTCGCGAGTCTCAGGGAAGTGGACGATGTACTTGTTCTCCGCGTCGCAGGGCCAAGGAACGTCGGCCTCGCCCTCGGCGAGCGGTGCGCCCACCGAGTGCAGACACGGCACGAACTCGCCAGTGTCGCCCAGTACTTCCAGTGCACCGCGTCCCATGCGGGTCATGATGCGCATCGAAACCGCCACGTAGGGCGAATCGGTGATCTCGACGCCGATATGAGAGATGTTGGAGCCGAGGGGCCCCATGGAGAAGGGTACGACGTACATCGCGCGGCCCGTCATTGATCCGGTAAAGAGAGCGTTCAATGTTTCGCGCATCTCGGCGGGATCGCGCCAATTGTTGGTCGGGCCGGCGTCAGCCTCGTCCTTGGAGCAGATGAACGTGCGGTCTTCCACGCGCGCGACATCACCCGGGTCCGACGCGGCGTAGTAGCTGTTCGGGCGCTTGGCGTCGGAGAGCTTGGTGAAGGTGCCCGCGTCGATGAGCAACTGGCATAACTCGTCGTACTCTTCGGCCGATCCGTCGCACCAGTGGATACGATCAGGGGTTGTGAGCCGCGCGACTTCCTCGACCCATTCGATCAACTGTTTATTCTTGGTTGGGTACGTCACGTCGTCCTCATCTACGCTCGTCACGTCGTGGGGTTACGACGTGAAGCAACTACCGCAGTCATGAGCGCGCCGACCGACCCAACCAAAGAACGGAGCCAGCGCGAAGATGACGTCCTAGAGCGTATAGCCAAAATTGTGGCCACGGACAGCGTTGGCGTCGGCGAGCACTACGTTGGCGATGACGCGGCGGTGCTAAAACCCTTTGTCGGTGAGGCAATTATCTCCACTGACGTGGCGGTTCTGGGAATTCACTTAGACGGCGAACTATTCCCGCTTCGCGACTTGGGCTACAAGGCCGTGACGAGCGCGTTGTCCGATCTCGCGGCGATGGGCGCGCTTCCTCGCGCGGTCGTGCTCGCCGTCAGCGCTCCACCGGGCAGCGACCTCGAGGAGATTCACGCGGGGGCCGCAGAAGCGGCGGCCGCAACCGGCACGGTGATCGTCGGGGGAGACCTGTCGGGCGGACGCGATGTGACCGTCGCGGTGACGGTCTTGGGCGAGTGTCCCGGACGCGGCGCGGTGCTGCGAAGTGGGGCGCGGGCGGGCGACGAACTTCTGGTGAGTGGACCCCTCGGACGAGCGGCCGCGGGACTGCGTCGACGACGCGACGGCGCGGACTTGCATGATGCACTCGTCGAGTCTCATCGGCGACCGTGGCCGCGCCTCGCCGAAGGGATGGCTGCTCGTGGCGCCCACGTTCACGCCATGATGGACCTCAGTGACGGCATCGCGTTGGACCTTCACCGGCTCGCCGACGCGTCGCAAGTGGGTTTCGAACTCTTCGATCTGCCCGTGGCGGACGGCGCGAGCGAAGAAGAGGCGATTAGCGGGGGAGAGGACTACGAGCTGCTGATTGCGACGAATGACGCCGCTCGACTCAAGATGATGTTCTTTGACCGCGGTCTGCGTGCACCGATCACGATTGGCCGAGTGGTGCAAGATCCAGCGGCGCGAACGTTTCGCGGGGAAGAGCTAGTTCGCCGGGGGTTTGAGCACCGACTGTAAAAAGAGCTACGCGCGCAGGGTCGAGCGCGAGGGCTTGACGATCTTGCCGGCCCGCAGGCAACCCGTGCAGACGTTCACGCGCGTGGGCGTGCCGTTGATCAGCGCGCGGACGCGCTGAATGTTCGGGTTCCAACGACGTTTGGTGCGACGATGCGAGTGCGAGACGTTCATACCGAAGGACGGCTTCTTGCCGCAGATTTCGCAGACTGACGCCATGATGAACTTTCTCCTTAGGTCCGGGCCGATTGCGCCGGGGGATTAAACCGAATGACCATTGTAGCATCGCTAGCGATGAACTCTCCCTCAACGCTGTCGGCCAAGGGCCTTCGCGCGTCGATCATCACCTATGGGGAGCTCCTGCACTCGCACCGGGAGGTCATTAATCGACTGAATGTCTACCCCGTTCCCGATGGCGACACGGGGACAAATATGGCCCGGACGATCGAATCGGTGGTCGTCGCCCTCAGCGCACTCGACGACGACGCTCCGCTGGGCGAGGTAAGTCAGGCCATCGCCAAGGGCTCGCTGATGGGTGCCCGAGGAAACTCGGGGGTGATCTTGTCGCAACTGCTGCGCGGCCTGGTCGCCTCGTTCCCGGCCCAGGGCGAAGTCAGCGCTCTCGAACTCGCTGACGCGCTTCACCACGCTGACGAGCTCGCTCGCCAAGCCGTGGTGCGCCCAGTCGAGGGAACGATTTTGAGCATTGCCCGGGCCGGCGCCGAGGGCGCCCTCGCGCACAAAGGCTCCCTGGTGGATCTCGCCCGCGGTGCGCGTGACGCGGCGAAACAGGCGCTGGCCAAAACTCCGGAACAACTCGCCGTCTTGAAGCAGGCTGGCGTCGTCGACAGCGGCGGCAGCGGACTCGTGCTGTTGTTCGACGCGCTGGCATACGAATTCGCCCGCGATGAACTCCCTACGCCACCGCGCCTCGACTCAATCAAGGTGCACGTGCACGAAGACCCCAGCGAGCACTCGCTGTCTCAGCCGCGCTATGAGGTGATGTACCTCCTGGACGCCGATGACGCCAAGATGGCTGGCTTTGGCGAGGTGTGGGCCGGTCTCGGCGACTCTATCGTCATCGTTGGAGGCGACGGCCTCTACAACTGCCACATTCACACTGACGATGTCGGAGCCGCCGTGGAGGCGTCGCTCGATGTCGGCCGACCGCACGAGATCCGCGTGACCGACCTCGACGATCAAGTCATCGAAGAGCGCTGGGTGCGCGAGGCGACCCAGGCGATGCAAGCGGCGCCGGTCAGCGAAGCGCCCACCACCTCGGTCGTCGCCGTCGTTGTCGGCGACGGGGTGGGGAGAATCTTTCGTTCACTCGGCGTGCGACAGATGGTGTATGGCGGCCAGTCCATGAATCCTTCGACGAGCGAGCTGGCCGACGCCGTGCGCGCGACCGGCTCGAGCCAAGTCATTGTCCTTCCGAACAACAAGAACATCACGCCGGTCGCCAACGAAGTGGGCGCACTGGTGCACGAGCACGTCGCCGTCGTCGCGACGAGTTCCATCGTCGAAGGTTTCGCGGCACTCCTCGCCTACGACCCCGACGCTTCGCTCGAGGCGAATGCCACGGCCATGCGCGCCTCGGCGTGCAACGTGGTAGCGGGTGAGGTGACACGCGCCGTGCGCGACAGCGCCACTGACGCAGGAGACGTGCACGAGGGAGATTGGATTGGCCTTGGATCGTCGGGCGTTCTTGCCATCGCCGACTCCATCGCGGCGGCCAGCAACCAACTTCTGACTACGCTGATTCGTCCCGAGCACGAACTGCTCACCATCATCGAGGGTGACGGGTCGACGCCGGCCAACACGCGACGAATCACTGATTTTCTCGCCGAGACCTATCCGCAGATCATGGTCGAGGTCCACCACGGCGGGCAGCCTCTCTACCCCTACTACTTCGGCCTCGAGTGAGTGACGCGCCGGCGCGGCGACTTCGCCAGCTGGGCGACGTGTCGGTCAGTCAGCTGCGCCACGTCGGCGAGAAGCGCACGGCGGCTCTCGAGACGATGGGGATAACCAACGTCTTTGACCTCATCACCGTCTATCCCCGTCGATACATCGATCGCACGCGACGGGTGGATCTCAGCGACCTCTCGGTCGGGGACGAAGCCGCGATCTTCGCCGAAGTAACGAGAGTCTCCAGTCGCCGCACCCGCCACGGCAAGGCCATGGTCGAGGTCGCGGTGAGTAATGGGGGTGAGTCGATCAAGATCGTCTTCTTCAATCAGGCCTGGCGCGAGCGCCAGCTTCTGGTGGGAGTCCAGGCGCTCTTCTTTGGCAAAGTGGGCGATTACCGGGGGCAGCGTCAAATGGCCAATCCTGTGGTGGACGTCATTGTCGGCGCCGCGGGCGACGAGCGCGACGCCTCCAAAGTGGGCCGGGTCGTGGCGATCTATCCCGCCTCGGGCAAGGCGGGACTCACTAGTTGGGAGATGGGCGGCTTCATAGAAGAGTCACTTCGTCGCGCGGGCCTTCTCTTTGATCCGCTCAGCGAGGTGCAACGCGCACCCTGGGATCTCGTCGATCGAACGCGGGCATTCTGGGGCATCCATCTCCCCGGGGAACTGAGTGACGTTCCGCCCTCTCGGCGCCGTCTGGCCTTTGACGAGTTCCTTCGGCTCCAGTTGATCTTGGCGCTGCGCCGACGCCGCCTCGAGGAGTCGGCCGCAGGTATACGACACCACGTGAGCGCGATGGACCTCGACGTCGCGCCTGGCGCTCTGGTAACTCGCGAGGAATCACTCGTGCGCCGCTTTCTGGGCGGACACCGCTTTGCCCTCACCGGCGCCCAGCGACGCGTGCTCGAAGAAGTCGCGCTCGACTTGGCGGGACCGCTACCGATGCACCGTCTCTTGCAGGGTGACGTGGGCTCGGGGAAGACGCTCGTCGCCCTGACGGCCATGCTGGCCGTGCTGGACGGTTCACGCCAGAGCGTGTTGATGGCACCGACCGAGGTGCTCGCTGAGCAGCACCTCGGGTCGCTTCGCCGGGATCTCGAGGGCCTGCTGGTCTACGACGACGCGGTGCTCGGAGGAGAGCGCGAAGTGTCGGTGCAACTGCTCACCGGTCGAGTTCGCGCCAAGGAGCGCCAGGGCGTGGTGAGCGGTCTCGCCAGTGGGTCGATCGACATCGTCGTGGGCACGCACGCCCTGCTCAGCGATGACGTGTGTTTTCGCTCTCTTGGGCTGATCGTCATTGACGAGCAGCATCGCTTCGGCGTCGAACAGCGCTCGCGACTGCGCGATCAGGGCCGCGAGAGGTCGAACGAGGGTGCTGACCCCGATCTCTTGGTGATGACGGCGACGCCGATTCCCCGCACCGCGGCCATGGTCCTCTTTGGCGACCTCGACGTCTCGGTGCTCGATGAGCTGCCCTCGGGGCGCCGGGCGATCCGCACGACCTGGGCGCGTGACGCCGACGAGATCGCGGCCGGCTGGCAGCGCGTACGCGACGAGGTGAAAGACGGTCGGCGCGCCTACGTGATCTGTCCGCTCGTCGAGGGATCGGAGCGAGTCGAGGCGGCGAGCGCGGTCGAGGAGCGCACTCGCCTCGCGCTGCACGAGTTGCGCGGCCTCGCGGTGGGCCTGCTGCACGGCCAGATGAAGAGCGCCGAAAAAGAGGATGTAATGAATCAGTTCCGGGCGGGCGAGATTGACGTGCTGGTCGCCACCGTCGTCATCGAGGTGGGGGTCGACGTACCCGAGGCGAGCGTGATCGTGATCGAGGACGCCTGGCGCTTCGGGCTAGCGCAACTTCACCAGTTGCGCGGGCGAGTGGGCCGCTCGGACATCCAGAGCTACTGCTACCTGCTCGGCACACCCCCAAGTGAGGACGGTGAGACGCGTCTGAACGCGCTCGTCGCCTCCAATGACGGGTTCGTGCTCGCCGAGGTGGATCTCGAGATGCGCGGCGAAGGCACGCTGCTTGGATCACGTCAGCGCGGTCGAAGCGATCTGAAGCTCGCCAATCTAACGACGGACGAAGATCTCCTTATAGGAGCCCGAGCACTGGCCACTTCGATGGTCGAGCGCGGCGACGAGTCGCTGGTCGCGATGGAGGACGAGCTGCGCCTCTTCGTGGACGAGGATGACGCGGCCTATCTCTTTAAGTCGTAGTCGCAGCCCCTACTCTGAAAGGGTGCGAGTTATTGGTGGTACGGCCCGCGGGCGTCAGCTCAAGGCGAAGCTGCCGGCCACAGTTCGCCCCACGACCGACTACGCGCGCGAGGCGATCTTCTCCATGCTCGAGAGCCGTGGGGGACTGGGTGACCTCGTGGTCGCGGATCTCTACAGTGGCTCGGGCGCCATGGGCATTGAGGCCCTCTCGCGCGGTGCCGCCAAGGTCTACTTCATCGACACTGATCCGGCCTGTCTCGCCGCCGCGAAGAGCAATCTCGAGCCCCTCAAGCTCCACGGCGAGGCGGTGTTCGTGCGCTCGAATCTGCCGGTGTGGAACCCCCCGCGCGACCTCGACCTCGTCCTGGCCGATCCGCCGTATGGCCCGCTTGATCTGGCGAGCGTTCTGCACGACGTGGCGGCGGGTCGTGTCATCGTTGAAAACGATCGCCACATGGACGCGCCGTCCGGATGGCTCGTGACGAAAACCAAGCGATACGGCACTACGCTCGTAACGATGTTGGAACCCAGCAAAGGGGACAAAGAGTGACGGTCGGTCTGATTCCCGGTTCCTTTGACCCGTTCCACAACGGGCACCTGGAGATCGTGGAGCGCGCGTCGCAGATCTTCGACGAGGTCGTCGTCGCCGCCATTCGCAACCCCCAGAAGTCCGAGGTGCTGTTCGATCTGGATGAGCGACGCGAGATGATCGCGGACTCCTTGACCCACGTGCACAACGTGCGCATCGTCTCGATCTCGACGCTGCTGGTCAATGTCGCTCGCGACGTCAACGCGACGGCCATCGTCAAGGGACTGCGGGCCGTCTCGGACTTCGAAAGTGAGCTGCAGATGGCCCAAATGAATCGATCGCTCTCGGGGGTGGAGACCCTCTTTCTCCCCTCCAGCTCGCACCACTCCTTCATCGCCTCGCGCCTACTGCGCGAAGTCGCGCGCTACGGCGGTGACGTCACGTCCTTCGTGCCCGAGCCGGTCGCCAAGCGCCTGATCGAGAAGTTCCCGGTGACCCCCCAATGACCTCCTTCGACGGCTACGACCCCGAAGCGTTCGACGAGCCCGCGCGCCATGTGCGCCGCGACATCGAGGCCGATCTGCGCGACCTGATCGACATCGTCGCGAGCGCCAAGCAGATGCCCCTGTCGAACTCGGCCCTGATCACGCGCGACGAGGTCCTCTCGCTGTTGGAGCAGGCCCTGCACAGCCTGCCCGACGAGATTCGCGAAGCGCGTTGGGCGCTGCGCGATCGCGAGGAGCTGATGGCGGCCGAGGTGCAAAAGGCCGAGCAGTTGATGAACCAGGTCCGCGCGGAGGCCGCGCGCATGGTCGACAAGACCGAGATCGTCCGCCAGTCACGCCTCAAGGCCGAGCAGATCGTCGCCGATGCTCACGCCCAGGCGCGCCAGATGATCAACGAGTCCGAAGACTTCATTGACGGCAAGCTCGGCGGATTTGAGATCGTGCTCGAACGGCTCCTCAAGACGGCGCACTCCGGTCGTGAGCGCCTGAGCGCCCAGGGACTTCCCAGTTCGATGCTGAGTCCTGAGCCCCGTGCCGATGATTTCCTCTCGTCAGCGCCCGCGTCCGCCGAGTCCGAAACGGGTGAAGGCTCCTTCTTTGATCAGGACTCCTTCTAGAGAGATGGCCTCGCCGTACCTCGTTCCCGTCGCGGCTCTGCTGCGCGACGTTCCCTCCTCCATGTCGGTTGACTTCGAGGCGCCCTTTGACGAACCGCACGAGTTCGGTCCTCGGCGGCCGGCCGAGACCGACGTCTTTCCCGAAGCGACGGTTCACGCCACTTTGCGCCTCGAGAGCTTCAGCGGGGGCATCCGCGCCCGAGGTCGGGTGGAGGCGCCCTGGCACGGGATCTGTCGGCGATGCTCCGCTGCGGTGCTGGGGGTGACCAACGTCGCGGTGAACGAGCGATTCGTCGAGGATCCCGACGCCAGCGACGAACTGACCTATCCGATCGAGCATGGCTTTGTCGATCTGGCACCCTTGGCGCACGACGCGATCTTGCTAGACCTGCCACTCGCGCCGCTCTGTCGGCCTGACTGCGCGGGACTCTGCCCCTACTGCGGGATCGATCGCAATGAGGGCACCTGTGAGTGCCAGGCCCCACGCGATCCTCGTTGGGCTACACTGGACGGACTCCAATTTGCGGACCCTGAGTCCGAGGGATCCTAAAGAGTGGCGGGTGCGCCCGTTTCTGGTGAAAGAGAAGATCGATGGCCGTACCCAAGCGCAAGACCAGCAAAGCCAAGACCCGCAGCCGCCGTGCGGCCAACTGGACGTTGGAGCGGCCAGCCCGCAGCATCTGCCCCCAGTGCTCGACCTCGAAGTTGCCCCACGTGGTGTGCCCAAACTGCGGTTGGTACAAGGGTCGCGTCGCCGTAGAGGTCAACTGAGTTGAGCCTCCCCATCGCCGTGGACGCGATGGGTGGTGACCTCGCTCCCAAAGAGATCATCGCGGGTGCCCGTCGCGCCGTCGATGAGCTGGGGCTCTCAGTCATCCTGGTCGGCGTGCCTGAACTGATGGGCGACTCGCTCGGCCTTGAGGTCGTTGCCGTGAGCGAGATCATCGCCATGGACGAGGACCCGGGCGCCAGCGTGCGAAAAAAAAAGGACTCGTCGCTGGTGAGGGCCGCGGAACTCGTGCGAGATGGCAAAGCCTCGGCGATGGTGTCGGCCGGCAACACCGGAGCGACCATGGCCTCGGCACTTTTGCGCATGGGTCGCCTGCCTGGGGTGCAGCGTCCGTGCATCGTGACGCCGATTCCCAATCCCAATCGCACTCCGGTCGTGCTCGCGGACGCGGGAGCCAACGCTGAGTGCACGCCGGAGATGCTCGTGCAGTTCGCCCAGATGGCGTCGACGTACGTCTCGGCGCGCTACGGAGTCATCTCGCCCAAGATCGGCCTGTTGTCCATTGGCGAAGAGGCGTCCAAGGGCAATTCACTCGTAAAGGCCACCCGTCAGCTCCTGGCAGAGATGACGACCCTCAACTTCGTGGGCAACGTCGAGGGACGTGACTTCATCCCTTCCCCGGTGGACGTCATCGTCACCGACGGCTTCACCGGGAACGTGGCGCTGAAAACCCTCGAAGGTGGGCTCAAGTACGTCTTCTCGGCGGTGCTGGATGCCGTGGGCATCAACGAAGCGACGAAAGCGGCCGGCGACGTGCTCTTCGAGCATCTGTGGCCGGTGGCGAGCCAGCTCACCCCCGAGAGCCAGGGCGGGGCCATGTTGCTCGGGGTGCGGGGAATATGTGTCATCTCGCACGGCTCCTCCAACGCCACGGCCATCATGAACGCCCTGCGCGTCGCGGCCGAAGTAGACGATGCCCAGGTGGTGGCGAAATTGGCTGCCACCATAAGACCTGATAAGACGGCCTAACCAGCCGATCGAACAACGGCAATCACTAGTGTTGGGACACGTTTATAAGGAGGCGTCATGAGCGCTGACAGCGCCGCACCGTTGAATCGAGACGGCATCGTGGAACTGGTTCGCGACCAACTGGCCGTAATACTCGAAAAGAGTCCTGGCGACATCACCGAAGACGTCTCCTTCGAGGACATGGGCGCCGACTCGCTCGCGCTCATTGAACTCGTCGAGGCGCTCGAAGAGAGCCTTTCATCGTACTCAGCCGGCTTTCACATCGACGACGAGGACTTAGAGGGCCTGACCTCGGTCCGAGACGCCGTCGACTACGTTGCGCTCAAACTGCAGGTGGCGTAACGAGGCGCGTGAGCCTCATGGATACGTCTCTCGACACGGTCGCGGAGCGCCTTGGGCTCGACCCAGCGAGCCCAGTGCTATTGACAGCGCTAACCCATTCCAGCTTCGCCGCGGAGCATGACGTCGAATCGAACGAGCGCCTGGAATTTCTGGGTGACGCCGTCGTCGACCTGGCCGTTGCTGATCTCATCGTGACGCGCTACCCCGAGCTTGACGAAGGATCGGGTTCTCTCGTTCGTAGTCGCGTGGTGAACGAAGGCGCGCTCGCGAGCGCCGCGCGAGCGTTGGAGCTCGGCGCGGTCCTACGCGTCGGCCGTGGCGTCAAAAAAGAGAACGGTGCCGAGCGCCCGTCCTTGCTCGCTGACGCCTTCGAGGCGGTGGTCGCCGCCCTCTACCTGGAACGCGGATACGACGCCGCCAAGGAGTTCGTTCAACAGGCGCTCGCGCGCGACGTCGCCGAGGCGGCGATCGCCCCCGGCGACGTCGATCCCAAGACGCGACTGCGACAGTGGGCGGAGTCGCGAGGCCTTGGTGCGCCGCGCTACGACGTCCGGTCCGAGGGTCCCTCGCACTCGGTGACCTACTTCGCCACGGTGCACGTGGGTGAGCTCACCGGAGTCGGCGAGGGCCGCTCGAAGAAGAGCGCCGAGGGTCGGGCCGCTCTTGCGGCGTGGCTTGGTCACGACGATGCCTGAACTCGCTGAGGTGGAGACCGTGCGCGCCTCGCTTTCGCGCGATCTGCCGGGCAAGAAGTTCAAGTCCGTCTCGGTAACCAATGGACGCGTCGTGCGCCGGCACAAAACAGCCAAGGACTTTCGCGCCATGCTCGAGGGTCACAGCGTGCGTTCGGTCCAGCGTCTCGGAAAGAATCTGGTGGTGGGACTCGACAACGGGTCGCACCTCGTGGTGCACCTCGGCATGAGCGGACAACTGCTGCGCGCGAAGGGTCCAAAGGATCTCAAGCCCAAGCACACCCACGTTGTCTTCACCTTCACCCAAGGCGGCGAGCTGCGTTACGTCGATCCGCGAACCTTCGGGGAGCTCTACGTCTCCAAGGCTCCAAGCGACGACGATCCGCCCGTAGAGATCTCGAAGTTTGCGCGCCTCTCCATCGGGGGAGACGGGCTGGCTCTGCGGCGAGCCGTGCCCGAACTGGCCCACCTCGGCCTCGATCCCTTTGAAGACCAGATCGGCTGGGATCGGCTCGCCGCCATTCTGCGCAGCCGTTCGACGCCACTGAAGGCGGTGTTGACTGATCAGGACATCATCGCGGGAATTGGCAATATCTACTCCGACGAGATCCTCTTTGGCGCGGGACTGCGCTTTGATCGTCCGGCGGAATCGCTCTCTACCATCGAGATCCGACGCCTGCACCGCGCGATCAGTGAAGTGCTCACCGACGCCATCAAGCATGAGGGCTCGACCCTCGATGACGAGCAGTTTGTCGACCCCGACGGCAAGCCCGGAAGCTTCCAGCAGTTCCATCAGGTCTACAACCGCGAGGGACAACCTTGCCCGCAGTGCCGCCAGTCGATTCGCCGCGAGAGCGTGCGCGGACGCTCCACCTACTACTGCGAGAAGTGCCAGGCGTAACCCCAGGCTCGCGACCAGAAGGTTGCTAGCGTCATTGCGTGTTTCTTAAGCGATTGACCATGAAGGGGTTCAAGTCCTTCGCCGACACCACCGTTTTAGAGTTCGAGCCGGGCGTCACGGCGGTCGTTGGGCCCAACGGCTCGGGCAAGTCCAACGTGGTCGACGCCGTCACCTGGGTACTGGGCGCTCAGAGCACTAGGGCGTTGCGCAGTTCGCGTATGGACGACGTGATCTTCATGGGCACGGCCAATCGCGCAGCGCTCGGTCGGGCCGAAGTGGCCCTCACCATCGACAACTCCTCGGGTCGCCTAGCGATCGACGGGGCGGAAGTGACCATTTCTCGCACGCTCTTTCGAAACGGCGACTCGGACTACGCGATCAACGGCACCACGTGCCGACTGCTCGACGTCCAAGAGCTGCTCGGCGACTCAGGTGTCGGCCGTCAACAGCACATGATCATCGGCCAGGGCCAACTCGACTCGATCCTCTCCTCCAATACCGAAAATCGTCGCGCGGTGATCGAAGAGGCGGCCGGCGTCTTGAAGCACCGTCGACGCAAGGAGCGTTCCGAGCGACGACTCGCTCAGACTCAGGAGAACTTGGAGCGTCTCGGGGACCTCGTGCGCGAAGTGCGCCGCCAGATGCGCCCGCTCGAACGCCAAGCAGCCTCTGCGCGCAGCTACTCCGATGTGGAGAGCGAGCTTCGCGACGCGCGTCACGCCTTGTTCGCCTCGCGCCTGCACCACTTCGAGCAGCGCCGTCGCGACCTTGAGCACTCGCTCGAGGAGGCGGGGGTGCGCGAGCGCGAACTGCGCCACGAACTGGTGACGCTGGACGCGAAGGCGGCGGCCGCCGCCGCGGAGATGGCCTCGCGCAAGGAAGAGGTGATGGCCTCGACTCTGGGCACTCTGCAGGGACTGGCGGAGCGAGCCCGAGGAACGTTGTCGGTGATCCACGAGCGTGAACGTTCTCTTCGACAGGCGCTGATCGCTTCGGCCGATGAGAACGTCATCGCCACCCTCGAAGCCGACGCCGCGCGCCTGGTCACCGATCTTGAAGCCCTTCGCACGGAGGAGCTCTCGCTGGGAGAACTGCGCGATCGTCTCTCAGAGTCGCGCCAGCGTTTCTCCGGCGCCGAAGCGTTGGTCAATGACATTGGCGGCTCGACGCTCGAGCAGGACGAAGCGGCGTTGCGCGCGGCCAAAGAGCAGATGGCGCTCCTCGAACGTTCTCTCGCCTCGACTGAGGACGGCGAGCGTCGAGCCCGCAGTCGCCTGGAGGATGCGGAGCGTAGAGCAGACATGCTTCGTGACGCGCGCGCGACCGCCCAGGACGAGCTCAGCGAAGCACTCAGCGCGCTCAACGACGCCGCGGCGATCCTTGACGACGCCGTCGCGTGTGAGGGAACGGCCCAGCAGGAGCGGCACGAGGCTGACGACGCCTTCACCTTGGGGGCCGATCTCGCCTCGCGCGCCCAGGCTCGCGCTGAGACGCTCGCGCGCGCCCTCGAAGAGCTCTCGGGAGCTGAGGGCCGGGCGATCATTGGCGGACTTGAAGGCGTGCTCGGCTCGTTCCTCGAACTGATCGAAGTGGACACGGGATGCGAGCGTGCGGTCGAGTCGGCTGCAGGAGGGTCGGTCGGCGCGATGGTTGTCGATGGGAGGCGTTCAGCGCGCGCGGCGCTTGCGGCGTTACGTCGCGAAGGGGGCGTCGGGCTCATCTTGGCGGTCGGCGAGTCCGAGGTCACTCGCGCCTCGACGCCCAAGGGCACGCGGGCTCTACGCGACCTGGTGCACGCTCGCAGCAACGCTCCCGATCACGTGACGCGGGTGCTCGATGCGCTCTTGTCTCGCGCGTTCATCGCCAGTGACTGGGAGTCTGGGATGGAAGTCGCCCTCGCCAACCCTGACCTCACGATCGTGACGCTCGAGGGCGACCGGTTCTCCTCTGCTGGCTGGCGTGTCGCGTCGGGGCGCGCGGTGATCACCCGCGTCACGGTCGAGGAGGCCAGTGCGGCGGCCAGTGCTGCGTCCGAGGGACTGAGCGGCCTGCGCGAGCGCCGCGAGCGCTGCGAACAGACCTTGACCCACGCCCTCGAGCAGCAGCAGGCGGCGAACGCCGCGGTCGTGCACGTGCGAGGAGAGATCGAGAGGCGCCGTGAAGACGTCGACCGGCTCAAGATTGAGCGCGACGATCTCGTAGCCGTGCTCGCGACGCTGCGCAATGACGCCGGCGTGCTGGTCTCTGAGCGTGACGGTCTCCTCGAGGGACTGGGTGCGGTGCGAGACGCCCTGCCCGCGTTGGAGTTGACCGTGAGTGAGAGTGCGCAACGCGCGCAGGAGTTGATCGCGGCTCAGAGCGAGTTCGAAGCTCGCCGAGGAGACGTCGATGAGGCAGCCACCACGCTCTCGCAACGTGAGGCCCGCTACGGCGAACGACGTCGACTCATCGAACAACGTCAAGGTGAGATCGAAGCGCGCCTCGAGGGGCGCACGGGGGAGCGCGAAGAAGCCGCCGCGAAACGTCAGTTGCTCGAGTTCGACGTCCAAGCCTTGCGCCGGCTGGCGATCCTCGTGGAGCGCGCCGCCGACGAGATCCGCGTGGCCCAGGAGGCGATGGACTCCACCTATCGCGAACAGCTCGAGGCCACGCGCGCCAGTGCCGAACTCTTGGAAGAAGTGCGCCAAGCTCGCCACAGCGCCGACTCGCGACTGAGCGAGCTCAGCGAGGTCATGCGTCGCCACGAAATCGAACAGGCCGAGCTCGTCGTCAAGGTCTCCAACGTTCATGAGGTCATTCTGCGCGATCTCGGCGTGGAACCCCACGAGATGGGCCCGGCACCTCACTTGGAGCTGGCCGAGGGCGTCACGCTCGAGACGCGCGTCGGTGAACTGGAAGCGCGCATCACGTCTTTGGGTCCGATCAATCCGCTCGCCCTGGAAGAGCTCTCGGCGCTCGAGGATCGCTACAAGGAGCTCGACGCTCAGGTCAGTGACGTGCGTCACGCCCGCCGCGAGCTGCAAGAGGTGCTGCGCGCCCTGGATGAAGAGATCATGGAGACATTCACGACCGCCTTCGCTGACGTGAACGAGCATTTCTCCTCGCTCATCGCCATGCTCTTTCCTGGTGGGCAGGGACGGCTCAACATGAGTGAACCCGAGGACCCCTTGAACACCGGCGTCGAAATCGAAGTTCGCCCGATGGGTCGCAACGTACGAAGGATCTCGTTACTGTCGGGCGGCGAGCGCTCGATGGCCGCGCTGGCCTTCTTGTTCGCGGTCTTTCGCTCGCGCCCGTCGCCCTTCTATCTGATGGACGAGGTGGAGGCGGCTCTCGACGACGTCAACTTGCAGCGCTTCCTCAATCTGGTCGACGAGTTCCGAAACGAGGCGCAACTGCTCATCGTGACGCACCAGAAGCGAACGATGGAGTCGGCCGACGCGCTCTACGGGGTCACGATGGTGCCGGGCGCGTCATCCAAGGTCGTCAGTCAGCGCGTCAACCGACCAAAGGAAGTTGAGACGGCGTGATTGCGCTCTACGTAGTGCTGGCGGTCGTCGTCCTCGCGGGAGCGACTCTCGTCGTGCGCCGTCGCCGCCCACGTCGTCTCGCGCCCCTGGTCGCGCCACCACGCATGGCGATGCCCGAGGTGCTGGTCACCGAAGCGGCCCCGATGCCCGCGCTCGACGACGCGACGCTGGAGTCGCGCCTCGCGTCCTCGCGGAGCGTCTTTGATCGCGTGCGTTCGCTCACTGGCACAGGAGAGGTCAGCTCCGAGCAGCTGGATATCGTCGAAGAGGTGCTGTTGCGCAGTGACGTGGGCGTCGCGATGACGACGTCGGTACTGGAGGAACTGAAAGCGAATGGTGCGCCCGAGGGTGTGCCGGCCGCGCTGCGGGACATCCTGCTGCACGCCTTTGGCGGCGACCGCACCGCGACGACGCAGGCCGACGAAGGTCGCGTACCGGTGTGGCTCTTCGTTGGCGTCAATGGAGTCGGTAAGACCACGACGATCGGCAAGTTGGCCAAGCGTCAGCACGACGAGGGTCGCAGCGTGCTGCTCGCGGCTGGCGACACCTTTCGCGCGGCGGCGGCCGATCAACTCGAGGAGTGGGCCACGCGCGGCGGCGCAGAGATTGTCCGCGCGACCGAAGGCGCCGATCCCGGCTCGGTGGTGCACGACGCGATCGGCCGCGCGAAGGCGCGGGGCATTGACCTCGTGCTTGCCGACACCGCCGGGCGTCGCGCCAACAGCTCGAATCTGCTGGATGAGTTGGCCAAAGTGCGACGCGTCGCCGACCGAGATCCAGGTGAGGTCGTCGAGACGTTGCTGGTGCTGGACGCGACGACGGGGCAGAACGCTCTGAGCCAGGCCCGCGAGTTCTTGCAGGCCGCGAACGTGAGCGGAATCGTCCTGACCAAACTCGATGGCACCGCGCGCGGGGGAATCGTCATCGCTATCGAGCGAGACCTCGGCATACCGGTGAAGTTCGTCGGCGTCGGGGAAGGGGTGGACGACGTGATCGTCTTTGAGCCCGAAGACTTCGTGGACTCGCTTTTGAAGCCCTGACGCTAGCCTGCATTTGATGTTTGACGCCCTCAGTGAACGCCTCGATCGGCTTAGTTCGACGCTGCGCTCCAGGGGTCGACTGAGCGACGCGGATCTCGAAGACGCCCTCGCCGACGTGCGTTCGGCTCTGCTCGAGGCCGACGTGGAACTCGGGGTGGTGCGCGCGTTTCTCGACGCGGTGCGCGATCGCCTGAGTGGTGAGCTCCTCAGCCAGAGCCTCTCTCCGGGTCAGCAAGTCATCAAGGCCGTCAACGAGCAGCTGACTGAAGTGCTGGGCGGCACGCCGCTCAAGGTCACCTACGCCTCGAGACCTCCGACAGTCGTCCTCCTGGCCGGACTCCAGGGCGCCGGTAAAACGACCACCGCGGCCAAGTTGGCCAACTGGTTCAAGCAGCAGGGTCGCCAGCCTTACCTGATCGCGGCCGACCTTCAACGTCCAGCGGCGGTCGAGCAACTGCGCGTTTTGGGCGCTCAAGTGGGCGTGGACGTGTTCTCAGAGCCGAGTTCGCCCGTCGAGGTCGCCCGTAAGGGGCTCGCCGAGGCGAGTCGCCTCGGTCGCGACGTCGTCATCATCGACACCGCTGGACGCTTGGCGATCGATCAGGAGCTCATGAATGAGGTGCGCGCGATCTCAGACGCCACGTCGCCGCACTACACGTTCCTTGTGATTGACGCGGTGACCGGTCAAGACGCAGTGCACACCGCGAGAAGCTTCCATGACGTGCTCGAACTATCGGGTCTCGTCGTCACCAAACTCGACTACGACGCGCGCGGGGGAGCGGTGCTGTCCGCGCGAGGCGTCGTCGGTCGACCCGTGGTGTTCGCGTCCAGTGGCGAGAAGATGGCCGACTTCGACCTCTTCTATCCCGAGCGGATGGCCTCGCGCATTCTCGGAATGGGCGACGTTCTCTCTCTCATCGAGCAGGCCGAACGCACCATGGACGCCGACGTCGTCGCGGAGTCCGCCGGGCGCATGATGAGCGGCACGTTTACCCTGGATGATTTTCTCGCCCAGCTCACTCAGGTCCGTCGCATGGGGTCGCTGGGCGGAATCATGAAGTTAATGCCCGGCGTGACCAAGGAGATGCGCTCGGCCGCGAACAACATCGACGACGGGGAGGTCAACAAAGTGGAGGCCATAGTCCGCTCCATGACTCCCCAGGAGCGACGTGACCCCACCATCATTGACGGGTCGCGCCGCACGCGCATCGCACGCGGATCGGCGACGAGTGTGGCCGCGGTCAACCAACTGCTGAAGCAGTTCAGCGAGATGCGCAAGATGATGCGCCAGATGGGTAATGGTTCGGCGCCCTCGATGCCGGGAGGTCTGGGGCGCATGGCCTCCATGGCCGCGCGCGGTGCGAAGAGCAGCGGCGAGACGCTGCCCGCGGGCTTTGAGGCATTGGGTACGGGGATGGCGAGCGCCGCCGCGTCTCGTGGTGGAAAAAATAAGAAGAAGAAGGGCGGGAGAGTTACCCCTCCCAAACAACGCTAAACTTTGACGCTCGGGTATATCGCCCTGTCCCGCCTGGGGACGAAAAAGGTTCGAAGGGATTATCGCTGTGGCTGTAAAACTACGTTTGGTGCGCATGGGTAAGAAGAAGCAGCCCACCTATCGGGTCGTCGCAGCAGAGAGCCGCCGCGCCCGATCTGGGGCTTTCCTGGAGATCGTCGGCACGTACCAGCCACGCGGGCTCTCGGTGGCCGAGCCCGAAATGGTGCTCAATATCGATAATGACAAGGTCGTGCGTTGGCTGAGCCAGGGAGCCCAGCCGACCGAGCGTGTCGCCAAGCTCCTGAAAGTGAGCGGCGCCCTGGAGGCGTTCGACGCCGCGAAAGCCGCGCAGTGAGCGACGCCCAGGACGACTACGTAGCGGGCGATATCAACACGATTGAGGACGCGGGCGTGTTGGACGACACTGAGCACGACGCCAACGATGTTGGGGCCGACAAAGCCGCCACCGCGACCGCCGTGCTCGACTTCATTGCGAAGTCCCTCGCCGAGGACCCCAACGCGGTGGAGATCGAAGTCAGCGAGCGCCAGGGCAAGGTAATCCTGTCGCTCAGCGTCGGTCCCAACGACATGGGTCGGGTCATCGGACGTCGCGGACGCACCGCCCAGGCCATCCGCGCGCTGGTGGGCGCCGCGGGCGCTCGTGAGGGCGTGACCACCTCCGTCGACATCGTCGACTAACCGTGTCCGGCGAGCGTTCCACGCTCGAGGTCGGGCGCATCGTCAAAGCCCACGGACTGCGCGGCCAAGTGCTGGTCGATCTGTGGAGCGATCGAGTGGAGCGACTCGACGCGGGCAATACCCTCTACAGCGAGCGTGGACCGCTCGTCGTCGTGGCCGCCGCGGCGCACCAGGCGCGATTCATCGTCACCTTTGATCGCATCGGCACGCGCGAGGAAGCCGAGCGCTGGCGCGGGGTCGTCCTGCTGGCTCCGCCCATTGATGACACCAGCGTCATCTGGATCGATCAATTATTTGGCGCAGAGGTCGTCGACGCCCGGGGCGTGCGCCGCGGCGTGGTGGTGGACGTCGAGGCGAATCCTGCGAGCGATCTGATGGTGCTCGACTCGGGTGCACTCGTGCCCCTGACGTTCGTGACCGCCGTCGAGGCCAATCGGCGCGTGGAGATCGATCCGCCCGAAGGGCTCTTCGAATGACGCTGCGCGTGGATGTGCTGACGCTCTTTCCCGAGGCCCTGTCGGACTACGTCACTACCTCAGTACTCGGGCGCGCTGGTGAGCGCGGCGTCTTCGAACTGCACCTGCATGACTTTCGCGACGCCACCTCTGACCCTCACCGCAGCGTTGACGACACGCCCTTTGGGGGTGGGGCGGGCATGGTTATTCGCGCCGAGCCCATCATCGCGACCGTCGAGTCGATTCCCGAGCTGGCGCGGCCCGTGATCGCCCTTACCCCGTCGGGCCGTGTCTTCAACCACGAAGTCGCCCTCGAACTGAGCGCCCTCGCCGGCTTTACCATGCTCTGTGGTCGCTACGAAGGATTCGACCAGCGCGCACTCGATCTGGTCGCCGACGACGAGATCTCCCTCGGTGACTTCGTGCTGGCCGGAGGAGAGCTCGCGGCGCTGTGCGTTCTTGAATCGGTCGTGCGGTTGATGCCCGGCGGGCTCGGCAACGACACGTCCAGCGATGATGAGTCCTTTGGTGACGGTCTCTTGGAGTATCCCCAGTACACCAAGCCAGCTGACGTTCGAGGGTGCGCGGTACCCGAGATCCTGCTCTCGGGCAACCACGAGCGCATCGCGCGCTGGCGCCGGGCGCAGGCGCTGCGCCTCACCCTGGCGCGTCGGCCCGACCTGATCGCGAGGCGTGGAGGACTGAGCGAGCACGACCGCGCCCTACTCGCGGAATATCGCGAAATGGATGATCTCGACGGAAGCGGCTAAACTTCTACAGCCTGTGATCCGAAAGGGACCGCTTCCATGAACCCCACTGACCTCGTCGACCGCGACTCGCTTCGCGACGACATACCGTCATTTCGCCCCGGCGACACCGTCAAGGTGCACGTGCGCGTGGTAGAGGGAACCCGTCAGCGTGTCCAGGTCTTCCAGGGCGTGGTGATTCGTCGCCAGGGCGCGGGCGTGCAGGAGACCTTCACGGTGCGCAAGATCAGCTTTGGCGTAGGCGTGGAGCGCACGTTCCCGCTCCACACCCCGACGATCGCCAAGATCGAAGTCGAGTCGTACGGTGACGTGCGGCGCGCGAAGCTGTACTACCTGCGTGATCTGCGCGGCCGCGCCGCCAAGATTAAGGAACTTCGCGTCAACGAGCGCGCGTAGTCGCTGGTGGGCGAAGAAGAGCTCGACGACTACGAGTCGACCCTCGAACTCGCGTTGGTCCAGGAGTACAAAGCCGTAGTGGGCATGTTCGATTTCGCGGTCGAGACCGATCGCCGCTTCTATCTGGCCAACGACGTGGCGGTAGAAGTCAAGTCCAACGCGACCCCCACGCTGCTGGAGATCACGTTGCACGACGCGTGGGTCTGGGACATGTACCGCGCCGCGCGCTTCGTGCCGTCGGTACGGATACTGACGTTTCGCGATGTGAACATCGAGCGCCTTCCCAAAGAAGACCTCCAGCCCTGAGATGCGGCTTGTTCGCTTCTTCGCATCACGCGATTCGAGTTGCGCCTTCAGTTGCGTTCAGCGAGCCCCTCTTTCGCTGCAGCGACGACGACACCCGCCATTGTCCTGGCGTTTCTAACTCGGTGGCCACGCCGCGCTTCGCCTTCAGCCGGCCGGCCCTACCGATGAGGAGCTGTCCGACCCACGACAGACGCTGCGAATGGTCCAGGTCGCGAACGACGACGCCGAGCTCGGGTTCTTCGAGTGCTAGGCGGGCTGGCGCGAGATCCGGTCGGGTCGAATCTTGACGTTCACTCGCACCTGACCCGGGGTGCGCCACGGGTAGGAGTCGAGCCCCGTGTACTTCTTGGCCAGGGCGTCGATCGTGGCGTCGGCGCCGTCGGTGGTGAACGTGACCACCGTGCCGCGCACCGTGATGCTGGTCGAGGGATCGTCCGGATCGCTCAAGGACACCCCCACCCGCGAGTCCGATGCGAGGTTGCGAGCCTTGGCGCGTCCCAGTGCGGTGTTGATCACGATGTCGTCACCGTCGAGAGTGACCCAGACGGGTGAGACGTTCGGCGCGCCGTCGGGGTCGAGGCTGGCCACGTGTGCGAGGACTTTCTTGTCGAAGATGGCCCGTGAGGCGGGGGTGAAAGTGTCAGTCACGAAACTCCTGTGATTCGATCGAGGAAGGGCTACTAGTTTTACTGTAATGAACATAGGTGCGCATGTACGCGGTGGTGGCAAGCTCGTTCCCTCCCTCGAACTCGGGGTGGACATGGGGGCGACGTCGATCCAGATCTTCACCCAGAGCCCGCGAATGTGGAAGCCATCCCAGTACGCGCCCGAGGTGTTGGCCGCGTATCGCGACGCGGCGGCGCTCAATCCCGTCATCACCGATACGTTCTGCCATGCGACGTATCTCATCAACCTGGCTACGGCCGATCTCGAGCTCTACGAGAAGTCGGTGGCGTGTCTCACTCACAATCTCTCGGTGGCGCGCGGGATCGCGTCATCAGGCCTGGTCCTGCACGTGGGCTCGCACCACGGCGCGGGCTTCGACGACGTGGTGCGACAGATAGCTGACGCCTTTGAGCGTGCGCTCGCGGAGGCGGATCCGGCTCCTGACGGCGCAGCCGATTGCCCGATACTCATTGAGAATGCGGCCGGCGCCGACGGGCCAATCGGGCGCACATTCGAGGAGATTCACCTTCTGATTGACGCGTGCAATAGCGATGATCGCCTGGGCATGTGCATCGACACCCAGCACCTGTGGGCGAGCGGCTTCGACTACGCGAGTGAGGCCGGGACCGAGCGTCTGATCCTGGAGATCGAGACGACCGTGGGCATGGATCGCCTGCGTTGCTTCCACTTGAACGACTCGAAGATCGAACTCGGCGGCAATCGTGACCGCCACGCCAACATCGGTGAGGGCACGATTGGGACTCGAGGGCTGGCGGCGATCATCGGACACCCTCGATTCCGCGATGTTCCGATGATCCTGGAAGTGCCTGGATCGGGCGACGGCCCGCGGGCCGAGGACGTCACGGTGGCCAAGGAGGTCATGCGCGCAGGAATCGCGCTATACGACGGCTCGGACCTGTGGGTGGAGATTCTTCCCGCGATTGCGCCGACGGCCGCGCCGAGCGCCGCGCCGGTGAGGAAGGCCGCGAAGAAGACGGCGTCCACGACGACGAAGGCCGCAAAGAAGGCGGCTCCCGCGGCGAAGAAGGCCCCGAAGAAGACGGCGTCCACGACGAAGAAGGGCGCGGGAGTGAAAAAGTCCGCGAAGAAGATCTCGAAGAAGGCGGCGAAAAAGGCCGCCGCGAAGTCGTTGAAGGCGGCAACGCGGTCGGCGAAATCGTTGAAGAAGGGAACGAAGAAAGGCGCGGCAGTGAAAAAGTCCGCGAAGAAGATCTCGAAGAAGGTGGCGAAAAAGGCCGCCGTGAAATCGTTGAAGAAGGCAACTTCCAAGCCCACCGAGAGGGCGGCGAGGAAGTCGGCTAAGAAGTTGGCCACCAAAGCCGACAAGTCGTCAAAGACCACGGCGAAAAAGACATTGAAGAAGTCGACGTCCAGGGCCAAGGGGTCGGCCAAGAAGCTAGCGAAAAAGGCCACAAAGAACAGGTCGACGAAGAAGTCGGCGAAGAAGTAGGAGAGGTAATGGGTAAAGTGCGCGCCGAGACCGACTCGATGGGCTCAATTGACGTGCCCGCGGATCACTACTGGGGCGCACAGACCGAGCGGAGTCTTCATCATTTCGCCATCGGCGGCGAGACGATGCCCGTAGCAGTTATCACGGCCTTTGGAGTCTTGAAACTCGCGTCCGCCAAGGTGAACAACGACTTGGGAAAGTTGGACGATGAAAAGACCTCTCTCATCGAACGTGCGGCCAGCGAGGTCGTCGACGGACGACTGGCGAATGAGTTCCCGCTTCGAATCTGGCAGACGGGTTCGGGTACCCAGACGAACATGAATGTGAATGAGGTGATCTCCAATCGCGCCATCGAACTGGCGGGTGGCGTGATGGGCTCGAAGGTCCCCGTTCACCCCAACGACGACGTCAACATGTCGCAGTCGTCGAACGACACATTCCCTACCGCTATGCACATCGCCGCGGTCATGGAGATCACCGGTCGCCTCGTTCCCTCGGTGCAGCGACTGCGCGACGCGCTCGACGTCAAGGCCAAGGCTTACGCCGACGTGACCAAGATTGGCCGAACCCATCTGATGGACGCGGTGCCATTGACGCTGGGCCAGGAGTTCTCAGGCTACGTTGCCCAATTGGACGCCGACCTTGATCGACTCACTCTCGTGCTTCCGGGTCTGTACGAGCTGGCCGCCGGTGGCACGGCCGTAGGCACGGGCCTCAACACTCATCCCGAGTTCGGTGAACGAGTCGCTGCCGAGATCGCCGCCCTCACACATGAGCCGTTCGTGACTGCGCCCAACAAGTTCGCCGCGTTGGCGGCCCATGACGCCCTCGTCTTCGCTCACGGAGCGATCAAGACCCTCGCGACGAGTCTCACCAAGATTGCTGAGGACTTGCGATGGCTGGGCTCAGGGCCTCGTTCGGGGCTGGGCGAGCTGCAACTCCCAGAGAACGAGCCCGGTAGCTCCATCATGCCGGGCAAGGTGAACCCCACCCAGAGTGAGGCCATGATCATGGTCGGCGTCCAGGTGTTCGCGAACGATGTCGCCGTCGCCATCGGTGGCTCGCGGGGCAATTTCGAGCTCAACGTGTGCAAACCGGTCATCATCTACAACTTCTGCAACTCCGTCGACCTCTTGAGTGACGCGTGCGACCGATTCCGGGAGTTCAGTGTCGAGGGCCTTCAGCCCAACTATGAGCAGATCCAGAACCACCTCAACAACTCCTTGATGCTGGTGACTGCCCTCAACCCGATCATCGGCTACGACAAGGCGGCCCTGGTGGCGAAGAAGGCGCATAAGGAGCGCATGACGCTACGTGAAGCGACGATCGCCCTGGGCTTCTTGACGGGGGAGGAGTTCGACGCGGCCGTCGTGCCCGAGGAGATGACCCACCCGTAGAGTTAGGCGAGTTGGAGAAAACCTGAGGTCACGCAAAGTCCGAAGGCGCAAACCACGATCATGCCGACGACGACCGACACCGCTGCGATTTGCGCGATTCGACCGCGACCGCGAGCCATCGGGGTCGGCATGTACCACTCGGGCAGAAGAGTTCCTGAAAATCCCTGGGAGAAGAGCCACGGTGGCACGTCAAGATCGATGGGCGCGTTGGGATCAGCCGCCAGAGCCAGCGCAGTGAGCTCGTCGTCGCTCACGGCGGGTCCTCCAGAGGTCACATCTTTTGTGGGCTCGACGCCGTACACGGAACTCCTCGCGAAAACTCCCTCACCCAACCTACCCGCCAGCGCCCACAATCGCGCCGCCATGAGCACAACGGCCCGACATGATGCCCTAGGCGTCCTGATCGAATTCGAGGGCAGAGTAACACCACTGCCGTGCGCGCGCCCGGGTGGGTCGCGGTCCCCGGCACGCCCTGCTCGATTAGACCACCGGCACGTTCCAAAGAGCCATCCACCGCGCGAGGTCCTTCTCGATCGGCAGGTCAGTGTCAAGAAAGGATCGCACGCGCAACTCCAGCTCGTTGTTCCTCTGCGACGGGCCTGTCGGAGCAAACGGATAGAAGGTTCCTTGCTTCATGAGATACACGAGTCGCAGATCCCCCTCGCCCGGAGGAGTCTTGGGCACAAAGCCGAAGACCGCGCATAGGAGCCGCGGTCCCAGGCCGTGCTCCACCATTGAGGTGTCGGCGGCGTGGATGCGCGTCACCAAGGACTCGAGGTCGGGGTCAGTGACGAGAAGCCACTCGAAGCCCAGGTCGTCCTTGGCGAGGGTCACCTTGCCGTTGGTCTCGTCGAAGTCCAAGAGCTCCTTGATGTCCGCGTCGGTCGTGATGGTGCCTTCCCCGCTGCCGGCCTTGAAGCACAGGCCCGCGTGGCCCGAGGGGACGAGATCGAGCTCGCTCTGCAGAGTGAGCGCTGCCGTGGAGAGCGCGAACAAGTTGTCGAGGTTGGGAGCGGCCTGCTTGGTTCGCCCAAAGATCGTGTCGCGCAGGCCCACTAGCCGTTGAGTTCTTTTTCGAGCTTCGCTAGCTGGTTGAGGCGAACCTCGAGAGAGGGGTGCGTTGAGAAGAGTGTCGCGGCGGTGCCACCGGCGAGGGCGGGGGCGAAGAAGAAGGCGTTCATTCCCTCGGTCTTGCGCAGGTCGTTGCGCGGGATCCGTCCCATGTCGCCCGTCACGTGCACCAGAGCGCTCGCCAGCACGCTCGGCTTTCCGATCAAGATGGCGCCCGAACGGTCGGCCGCCAGTTCCCGGTACCGCGAGAGAGCCATAGTCAGCAGGAACGCGATGATGTAAACAACGATCGAGATCAACAGGGTGGCCATCTCGAGCAGGACGATGTTCTGACCTCCGCGTCCCCCACGCCCGCCACCACCGAACATGGCGCCAAAGAGGGCGATGCGGCTGATGAGACCGGCCAGCATACCGACGCCCGAGGCGATGGTCATGATGGCCACGTCGCGGTGGGCCACGTGGGAGAGCTCGTGGGCCAAGACGGCTTCGAGCTCCTCGTCGTTGAGGCGCTGCATCAAACCGCGCGTGGCGCAGATGACGGCGTGGCTGGGGCTGCGTCCGGTGGCGAAGGCGTTGGGCAGGTCCATCTCCGACACGCCCACCTGGGGCTTTTGCATGTCGGCGAGCAGGCACAGCCGATCGACGATCTCGTGCAGCTTGGGCTCTTGTTGGGGCGTGACCTCGTGCGCGTGCATCGAGAACATCGCGATCTTGTCCGAGAAGTAGTACTGGGAAAAAAGCAGTCCGCCCGCAATGATGATCACCAGCACGAGCGAGACCCCCACGCTGATCATGACCGACACGATGATGGCGTAGAGGGCCACGAGCGCCAGGCCCGTGATGAACATGCGGACGTTTAGCTTATGGTCCGTCTCAATCTTGGTGTTGGCCACGGCTAGTTACCTTCGGTCGTCGGCGCTTCTGCGGGAGCGTCGCTCGTGCCCGCGGGTAGTTGGGTGGTAGCGCCCGTCGCCTTCAGAGCCGCGAGCTGCGCGTCGATGTCGGACTGCGCGGAGGCCTTGTCGAGCTGGGCCTGGATGTCGTCGTTCGTGCTGGTGAGGTCGGTGAGGGCACCCGAGGCCAGCAGCTCATCGAGAGCGCCGCTACGGGCCTGCATTTGGGCGACCTTGTCCTGGGCCCGCTGCATCGCCGCGCCCGCGTCACCCATCGAGGTCGAGATGCCACTGACTGCTTCGTTGACGTGCGCGGACGCTTCGGCCGCGGTGTAGGAGGCCTTAATCGTCTCTTTCCTCGTCCGGAACGCCTCGATCTCGCTCTGCAGCTTGGTGGCCGTGGCCTCGAGCTTCTGGAGCTGGTCGTCGACTGAGGCGTGCTGGACTTCAAGGTCCTTCAGCTGACCGGCGATGGCCTCGCGGCGTGTCAAGGCCTCGCGCGCCAGGTCCTCGTTGCCCTGGCCGAGGGCGGCCTTCGCCTGTTCGGCCAGCTTGTCGCCCTGGCTCTTCAGCTGCTCCGCTTGGATCTCGATGCGCTTCTTCGCCGTGGCGACATCGGCCACGGCGCGCTTCACCTTGGTCAGGTTCTCCAGCTGCTGCTCGTACGAGAGATCGAGTGTTTGGCGAGGGTCCTCAGCCTTATCGAGGGCGGCGTTGGCCTTGGCCTGAAAGAGTGTCTGTGTTCGCTTCAAAATGCCCACCGGGGCCTCCTTTTGTTACTCGACCAGACTAGAGCCAACTGACGCGAGGAGTTCGACGCGCGAGCACGCGCCACATCGCCAATCTTAAGATCTCGGTAAATCTGTGTCCTGGGCCAGCGCTTCGGCGCCGAGCTCGAGTCGGTAAGTCTCAAGTCGATCGGCGAGAGCGTCATCTGAGATAGCAAGGATGCGCATCGCCAACAGACCGGCGTTGGTCGCTCCGTTGATGGCCACCGTTGCCACGGGAACCCCCCGGGGCATCTGGACGATGGACAACAGCGAATCGAGCCCATCTAAGCGCGCGAGCGCCACGGGCACGCCGATGACGGGGAGAGTGGTGGCCGAGGCGAGCATGCCGGGCAGGTGCGCCGCGCCGCCCGCGCCCGCGATGAGCACCCGGAGACCTCGATCCATCGCCTCGTGGGCGTAGTCCAACATGGTGTCGGGGGTTCGGTGCGCCGAGACCACGCGCACCTCGTGCTCCACGTCAAAGCGCTGGAGGATCACGGCGGCTTCGCCCATCACCTCGAGGTCGGACGACGAGCCCATCACGATACCCACGACTGGTTGCACTACGCCTCCCAGGTGACGGTGCCGTACGCGCGGGCACTCTCCCATGCTCTCACGTGGGCTTCGCACGGTTCATCACCCAGGGCCGTCACGTGGCCGAGCTTGCGGCCGGGCCGCCACGATTTGCCGTAGTCGTGCACGTAGACACCCCCTACCGAACGCGCCGCCTCGAGTGAACCCGGCGCCAGGGCGCCGATCACGTTCACCATGACCGCGTAGTCGCTCGTAGCATCGACCTCCCCGAGAGGGAGGCCGCTGACGCAGCGCAGGTGCTGGGCGAACTGGCTCGTCGCGGCGCCCTCGATCGACCAGTGGCCGCTGTTGTGGGGTCGCAGCGCTACCTCGTTGATGATGAGTCCTTCGGGCGTCACGAAGTATTCGATCGCCATGATCCCCACCCCTCGCACCAGGGACGCGACTTCTCCACTGAGCCGTTCGGCTTCGGCGCGAGTCTCGTCGTCGAGCTCACTGGGGTGGCGTACCTCGACGCACATCCCGTCGCGCTGGACGGTCGTCACGACGGGGAAGAAACGCAGTTCGCCGTCTGCGCTTCGCGCGACCAGCTGAGCGACTTCGCTACGCAGCTCCAGGCGCTCTTCGACGACGACGTCGCCGTTCCTCGCGAGTTCTTCGATCAGCGCGAGGGAGTCCTCGCGATTCTTCGCGAAGGTGACTCCGCGCCCGTCGTAGCCTCCCCGGGCGGCCTTCACGACTGGTGCTGAACCGACCTCGTCGAGAAAGGCGGCGAGGCGCTCGTCGCGCGATGAGCGCACCACGAGAAATCGGGGCACGGGTAGGTGGTGATGGTGAAAGGCCCGGCGCTGAAACGCCTTGTCGACCGCAAAACGAAGCGCCTGGGCGCTCGGCCGCAGCACGAGACCCTCTGCTTCGAGAGTTTCGAGTGCCTCCAGGTCCACGAGTTCGTGGTCAAAGGTGATGACGTCGACTCGCTCGGCCAACGTCCGAATTGCGTTGATGTCGCTCGCGGTACCGAGCACGACATCATTGATCGTCCTCGTGGCGGAGTCGTCGGCGCTACTCGCTAGCACCGAGAGCGTCAGGCCGAGGCCGTCGGCGGCTTCGCCCATCATGTGAGCGAGTTGCCCCGCGCCCACGACGCCAACCCGAGAGAAGATGCGAGGGCTCTCGGGGACTGACACGATCGAGACGATAGCGCCGCGGTAATTGTCTCGCGTCACGATGTGAGTGCCAGAACGACGCGACCGAGTTGAACTGGCGCATCGGAAATCAGCGAGGTGTGATGGTGGCGAGCAGTGACCAGGTGGGCTTGCCGGCATAAAGTAGCGACCTGATCCTGTAGTTTCGAAATGACCGGAACCCGAAGGCAACACGCTTCACGC
>JBOGFT010000054.1:0-4059 GCA_050701895.1 Acidimicrobiales bacterium | reverse complement strand
GTCGCCGTGAGCGAGGGACCACGTCGAATACACGGTCTCTGACGCGTCGCCCTCAGCGGGCCCGCCGAGGAGAGCAAGGAGACCGTAGAAGACCACGGACGCGCCGAACCAACCGATTATGCACCACATCTGTGGGATCGGTCGGCTCAGGGCCGCACGAATACGCGCGCCCAGAAGTGAGAAATCACCGGAGTTCGGCATCAGAAGAATTTCACTCGCTCATGACTCGAATCTGGACACGTTGCAATTCTGGCAGTACGGCGACCCGTCTCGATGGGATGGCGATCAATGGATCCTCGAAAACAGCGGAGCGATTTCGGGTCCCGCATACACGGCGACCGCCGTTCCCAGAGCGAGGAATACGGCGTAGGGAATCGGCTGGTCGTGGGATAGTCGCTTGGTCGCGATCAGTGACAATCCGATTAAGGCGCCGATGAGGTTTGCCGCGAAGAATCCGATGACGACGAAGCGCCAACCGAACCAGCCGAGTCCGAGTCCAAGGAGAAGGGCCAGGCGAACATCGCCGAAGCCGAGTACTCGAGGACTCGCGAGATTGATAATAAAAAACAGCGCGTACCATGCAACGGCGCTGATTGCTGCAAGTGTCAGCTGGTGCCAGTTTCCCGAGTGTGCCGATGCCGCTATCAAGAGCAACGTAACCAGAATCAACACTGGATAGACAATGTTTTTGGGGAGTATCAATAGTTCGGCGTCGATGCACGCCAGCGCGAGAAGGCCGGCAAACAAGACAAGGAACGCCGGAAGATCCCAGTTGTAGCCGAGTCGCGCCGCGAGACCGGCAAATATGGCCGTGGTGGCGAGTTCGACCACGAGGTAACGGACTGATATTGGTTTCCGGCAGTTTCGACACCGACCTCGCAGGACCAGCCATGAAACAACGGGAATGTTGTCATATCCCCTGATGAACGCTCCACACGATGGGCAGCGCGATCGAGGACTTATTACTGACTCGTGGCGCGGGACCCGACAGATGACGACGTTAAGGAATGACCCTATGGCGAGGCCAAACAACGCGCAGGCCACGATGAGGACAGTCAACATTGATCGAAAGTCGGGCGCATCGTTCTGGCGAATCGTCGATGAGCGATTCCACGGTCGAACGGATAATCCCTCACTGTTGAGGCCGGATTATTGCTATTCGTGCAGAAGCGATCCGCGCCGCGACGGTGTCTACTTTGCATGTCACCTATCCGTCGCGAGTACGAACGCGATCCCTCCCTAGATTTAGCAACTCAACAAATTATAGTTTGAAGTGCATCAATGGCTTTGCAATCGATCACAACTAGTTCGTTGGGTTTGAGAGGATCTCCAGTGGGAAACGTCGTCGGCCGTAGGTACCGCTACGGCGCAAGTTTCGTCGATCAGGCGTCGGGAGTTCGCTTCGAGGGTCATCACCCCCTCGAGAGACCCGACCTGTGGCGCAAGTACCTCGACGGCGCTGAGGGCGTCTATCGCAGCTACGGATTCGAAGAGACGCTGCACCGCCGCGACTTCGAAGACGGCACCGGCATTCCTCTCTTCTTCTTGGGCTTCACCCCCGATGGAGAAGTGGTGGCGGGGGTGCGCTTTCATGGCCCGCTCGAGAGTAGCCACCAGGCAAGCATGGTCGAGGAGATGGCGGCGTCGCCCGACATTGATGAGATCGCGGCGCTCATTGACGGCGAAGTCCGCTTTGGCGCGCTGGAAGCCAAAGGAGCGTGGTCCAAGGGAGAAGCGGCGGTAGGACAACGACTGGCCACCGCGATGGCGCGCTGCTGGGTGCACGCCATGAACTGGCTGGGCGCGGAGTTCTCTATCGCGGCCGTCTCTGACCGGTTGCTAGCCGTGGGCGCGGTCACGGGTGGAGTGCAAGTCGGCACCTCGTGGGTGCCCTTTCCCGACGAGCGGTATCGCACCGTCGCCGTGGCGTTTCGTCGCACGCTCAGTTACGAGCTGAGTACCGAGACTAACAAGCAGGCGTTGCGCCTCGAAGGCGAGCAACTGTCGCGCGGCCCTTCCGAAGTGGGACCAGGTGTCGTTGCCAGCGACTCGATCGCGATGCGCTCTCGTCGCCCGATGATGCTCGACCTGAGTGACCGCAGTCAGCGCGAGGTCTTGCGCGTGCTCCGCGAAGATCCGTCACTGCAGATACTCGACCGCTTCGATGAGCAGGTGGCGCAGTTGAACGAGATTCGCCCTGCGCCATCACGATCGCTACTCGAGGAAGGTCAACGCTGGGTGTACTACCCGTGGCGCCGCGCACTGGTGCGGCTGCTCGGCCCGCGCGCTTTCAGCGCGTTGCGCCTGGATCGCAACCACAACAAGTTGACGCGCGACGAGCAGGCTCGACTTCGCACACTCAGCGTGGGCGTCGTCGGCGTGAGTGCCGGTCACTCGATCGCGCACGTGCTGGCGATGGAGGGCCTGGTCGGCGAGCTTCGCCTCGCCGACTTGGACACTCTCGAACTCTCGAACCTCAACCGAGTGCCCGCGAGCGTCGTGGATCTCGGGGTGAACAAGGCGGTCGTCGCCGCTCGTCGCATCGCTGAGATTGACCCGTATCTTCGCGTCGTCGTCCAACCTGACGGCATTACCGAGGACAACCTCGGACTGTTCCTCGAAGGCCTTGATCTGGTGATTGAAGAGTGCGATTCGTTGGACATGAAATTCCTCGTCAGAGAGGGTGCCCGTCGGCTCGGGATACCGGTGATCATGGAGACGAGCGACCGCGGAGTGCTCGACGTCGAGCGCTTCGACCTCGAGCCGGATCGGCCACTCTTCCATGGTCTGCTCGGCGACATGGACTCGACGCGCCTAGCCGGGCTCTCCACCGCGGAGAAGAGTCCGTTCGTCATTCGATTGCTGGGCGCGAGCGACGTCTCAGCGCGAGGTGCGGCGTCAATGTTCGAACTTGGTTCGACGGTCACCGGGTGGCCACAGCTGGCCAGCGAAGTGACGCTCGGTGCCGTCACGGTAGCTGTCGCAGTTCGTCGCTTCGGACTCGGCGGCGATCTGCCCTCTGGTCGTGTGCGCTTCGACGTGGAGGAAATCCTCTCGGGCATCGCTCCCGTTGACGTGTCGAGCGAGGCACAAGACCAACTCCTCCTCCCTCCACCCGAAGACCCTCCGAAATCGAGTGACGACCCCATCGAGTTCATCGTCGACGCCGCGCGTCGTGCGCCTTCGGGCGGCAACGTGCAACCATGGCGCTTCGAGGCTGAACACGACGAGATTCGCTTCTTCGTGGTGCCCGAGCGAAGCAGCTCATCGATGGATGTGAGCCTCCGTGGAAGCTACGTCGCTGTCGGTGCGGCACTGTTCAACGCGCGTGTCGCCGCCGCGTCCATCAAGAGGCTGGGGTCCGTTCAACTGTTCCCTGGCGGCGTGAACTCCGAACATGTGGCGACGTTGCAGCTCGGTAATCAAGTGGACGCGGCCATCGCTCAACTTCATCCCTCGGTGCCTATGAGAGCGGCCAATCGTCGCGTGGGCCGACCCGAAGAGATCGACAAGTCGACCATCGCGCTCCTTGAGCGGGGAGTCCAGCGCGAAGGGGCAACGCTGCGCTTCACCACCGAGCGAGATCGCATCGAGGAGTTCGCGAAGTTGCTCGGCGAGTCTGATCGACTCCGATTCTTGATTCCCACCATCCACCAGGAGATGCTCTCGGAGTTGCGCTGGCCCGGCCGCGATCCCCTCGAAGAGGGGATGGATGTGCGCACACTCGAGATGGATCCTGCGGGTATGAGCGCGCTTGAGCTGCTCGCGCGCCCAGATGTCGTGGCCCAACTGAGCGACTGGCGGGGGGGGCGCTCGCTCGGGCTGCGCACTCAAGCGATGGTTTCGTCCAGTTCGGCGTTGGCACTTATCACGGTGCCCAAAGCCGACCCGAGTTGGTATGTGCGCAGTGGTGCGGCGATCGAGCGGTTCTGGTTGAGCGCTGAGTCTGAGGGACTGGGGACGCAACCGGTCTCACCACTCTTTCTCTACGCCACCACCGAGGCGGACCTTTTCGGTCTTGGTGGCGAGCGTTACCTGGACGAGATGTACGCACTCTCC
>JBOGFT010000053.1:0-163075 GCA_050701895.1 Acidimicrobiales bacterium | reverse complement strand
CTCCAGGATCCGGTGGGACACAACGCGTCGGGGCAGAAGAATCGGCGCTTATGCCACACGACCTTCGTCGCTCGTCCGTTCATGGGTAAATCCACCAAGGTCACCTTGTGGCGATCCTTCACCTGGGCGAGTACTCCGCACTCGGCGCACCCCACCGCTTCGCGCTGGCATTCGAAGTGAACGGTCACGGATTCACGATGTCGGCTGTCGACGCCGAGGATGTTCACGTCGAGTAGGTCGACCATCATCTCGCACATGCGGGTAGGTCTGTTTCCACGGGGGTTCTTCCAATCTGCAGGTGTCAACTACCAACAGAATTGCAGAGCCTCCGCCTTTTCTTTGAACCACCGCCTTCCGAAGCAGATTCCTCTAGACCCCGCTCATATCCGAAGTGCCACTTATACGACCTCTGCTTCGTTGAAGGGTGAAGTCTCGTGTCTCGAGGTATTCCGAAGCAGCTGATCGAGAGATTGGCGAGCGTTCCCTTGTTCGCCGCGTGTTCGAGGTCAGAACTCCGACTCATCGCAGAACTGGGCGTGAAAGTGACGATCCCAGAAAATGGGATAGTCGCCAAGCAAGGTGCGTCGGGCTCCGAGTTCATGATTGTCAGCGCGGGCACGGCGACCTGTTTCAAAGATGGTGACCGGATCGGTATCTTCGGGCCCGCGGGCTTTTTTGGGGAACTATCGCTGTTAGGGGCAATACCTCGTACGGCGACTGTTGTCGCTAGTGAGCAACTCGAAGTACTGGTTCTAGACGCGCGCGAATTTCGCCGCCTTGTCGACAGTTCACCCTCAATCGCCAGGAAACTTCTCAAGGCGTCGGCGCTGCGACTGGCCGGAAATGGACTCATCCAGGACTGACCGTGGATAACGGCGATTCGCCTGCGCCGGGTTAGGAAATAAAAGCTCTGTTCTATATGACACGGCGTTGAGATTCGCTGTGGCGCTTCATCGAGCGATTCATCCCACAGGGGCGGAACCTCACGGTGGCGTCCTTACCATGTCTTTGGCAGCACGTCTTCTATCGCTTGGGCGATCAGCGAGTAGCCGGCACTGTTGGGGTGGTCGTCAGGCCCAAAGGGCGCAGCTTCACAGAACCACGTGAGCGCGCACGCCTCTTTCACGTTGAGTGGAATGGAGCCGACGTTGCCTAGTTTTGTCAAGGTAGCGTCATTCATCGCAAACAGCGACGGAACGTTGGCGACATAGGCGCCGGCTTTCGAATAGATGGCCCCAAGAACGTTGTCCAACTGGTCCGTTCCCAGGAGTGTTGCGCTCGCCCTGGCTGGACCGCCGGTGCCGTCGAAGTAGTAGCCGAGGAACGAGTCGGAGTACTCGACGCCCACAAAGCGTGTCTGGCCGCCCGACGCCGCTTTGAGGTCGTTCATAATGATGGGAAGATCGTGTTGAATCGCGGTAATTCCTTGACCGACGCAGGTTTCGCTGACGGGGTCGGCCTCCAAGCAGTCTCGCACGTCGTTAAAGCCAAGGTCCACCGTCACCAGAACCGGATCGGACTTGTGCGTGGCGAGAAAGGCCGTGGCCCTGGTGAGCTGAGTGGTGGGTGGTTGATTGCAAACGTCGGATCTGGTTGTGGTGTCGAGCAGAGTCTGAACGTCGTCCCCCCCACAGCCAATCTCTACGAGCGTGAGCGCCACGCCCTTCAGGGACTCTCGCAGGACGAGATCGTTCGCGTAGCCCACGTCAGTTTGCTCGGCGTTATGCCCAGGTATGCCAGTCGGTTGGACTCCCAACGACTCCGAAGCTCCGATGTCGAGGTAGTAAGAGGTGAATTTGGCCGGTGTGGTCGACGACGCGCCTGCCGTGGGTGGGTCTCCGTGACTCAGCAACAGCACGGCGACGGCCAGCACGACTATCACGAGTGAGGGCACGTAGTACTTCTGGGTTGACACGATCACTTCTACTTTCGACTATTCCCGAACGGTGAGTTCTTGGCGTTGATTGCGCGGACGGCCAGGATAGAGAGCGAGCCACGGCACCGTTTAACCATAGGAGAGACGTTCGCCGCATATGGCGAATAGTGTGATTTGCCTCCGTCGGTGGAAAAGCTCCTCATCGAAACCACAGATGACGGTGCCGGCCGAACAAACACTTATGTAGGCGCCCACTGCTCCGATGGCCTAACGAACGAGGTTGACGTCACTTGGTTTGGGGCCGCAATTGGTACGGCGCATGGGTACCGGGCGACTTGGTGAGTGTCCACCAGGCCATTGGATCGGCCTATAAATCACCCGCGGGCCTGATGGAAGTAAAAGTGTCTTCACTCGGTCGCCCCACGAGTTGGCGCGTTTACGCGTCCGCAACCAGTGATCGCCCTCGGACATTACGACCGGCACGTGAGATGGAAAACGCATTCCACGACCGCGGGGGTGGTATCTCGAGCGCTACATTGCCTGGTGGCTCCGCGCTTTGGGCTGCCCTGTCATGGGCGGTAGGTAGCGGAACTCACCGCGTCAAGAAGAGAGAATTGAGATGCGAAGATCGACGGTAATCGTGCTGTATCTCTTGGCGATGGTAGCCATTGTTGTCGGCGTAGACGTACAGTTTTTCCGACACGTGATCTGGGAACGGCTGGTTACGAACATCGGAATCGTTGTCGTCTTCGTGGTTTTCTATACGCGGTCTCTAAACCGTCCTGTGCAGAAATGATCATCAGTACGTAGTCGCATCGTTTTTCTAGCCAACGCCACAAGATGTTGTGGGAGCATCACTGGATGCAACCACCGGATCGACTCGCCATGAGCAATGACGTCGAAGCCGCTGAATGGATTCGGGACCGTCTTCGTCCGCCCGAACAGCGCTGCGTCACGTCGATCTTCCCGGCGGGCTTCGAGGCGTACGCCAGGTTGCTGCATCCCGCGCAACTGCCCGATGACCGACATGAACTTGTCCGCTGGATTGACGCATCGCGCTGGAGTGGCGTCGAGATCGATGACTGTGTGCAGTGGCACCAGATCGCTCTGCCACGGGAGTCGCGGCCCACGCCGCCGCCCTGACGTGGTCAAGGACCTCGAGCAGGGGCGCCCTTCCGTGACGATGTTCACGCGTTGATCGAGAACCTCGCATCCGCAACATCGACGCCTGAGTCGTGTTATTTCTGCGTCTGGACGGGACACCTTGGCGGAGCGGTGCGGTACGGATCTTCGCGAGTGTCAGAGCGAGTGCCTGCACCACCTCGTCCTTCAAGACTGGTGACTTTCCCGTGGCGAGAGTACGTCCTCTTCGAGGGTCCTCTGTCGGGCGCCATGTCGGTCGCAGGGGTCAGCAACTGGCCCGGAGTTATGGCAAATCTTTGGTGGCCGTCGGATCGAACCTGGTGCGTCGCCAGCGAGATTGACCTGCAATGGACGTACGTGGGAGGTTCAGCGGAGTTGATAGATCGAGTCCTCCTCGACGACAGAATGGAGACGTTGTCGGCGGCGCCGGGCGATCTCGCCGCTCTCGAAATCGATGGTTGGTTGGGGGACCTCATCGAGCGGGCGACGCTCGAGTTGCTTGCGGGCGGCTCAGTGCGGCTTTCTTTGGCCTTGGGATCGGTGGAGGTGGCGTGGCAAAAATCGGGCAGGCTGGGTCAACGATCGCTGGCCTCGACGACCACGGGAATCAACGGAACATCGAGCGGAAACTCGCCAGTGCGGACAAGAGACGAGGACTACCTGCGACGCCAGATCCACGGCGAGGTCCGACGGGCGGTCCTCTCCCTGGTCTCGGTCTGATCCCTTCGGACTCGACCTCGGGCTCGAAGAAATCAATGACGCCCGCGACCGAATGATCCGCTCTACGATGACTCGAAAGGGGGTGAACTAGGGAAGAGCACTCGCCAGCACGGCATCATGACCGGTGTTCAACAACGTCGGAACGGCTGTGCAACTTCGTCGGAATACGCAGGATCGCCACGCCTACTTGAGTAAGCGAGACAAGCGGCGATCCGCCAATACCTTGCCGGCGGTCTGGCACGTGGGGCAATATGTCATCTCGTAGGACTCAAAGGAGACTCTGTGCAACGTGTCACCGCACGACGTCGGGCACGTCTCTTCGGCCCGACCGTGCACCTTGAAGCGGCTGGCGAGTATGGCCTCCGACAATCCACCCTTGCGCGTGCGCTCGATCTCGAGCGCGTCACTCAGCACATCGGTGGTGGCAACCAGCAGGGCTTCTCTCTGCTCGGGGCTCAAGGAGTGCAGCGAAGCGAAGGGTGACAGCTTTGCCCGGTGCAAGATATCGTCTCCCCACCCCCGACCGATGCCCGACACGACATGCTGGTCACGCAGTTCGGTCGTCAGTCGGCGCCTGGAGTCGCTCCTAGAGATGAACTCGGCGAACGACTCGCTCCCTGCTTCGGGTCCGAGCCCAGCCAGCGGACCGTCGTCGCCGGGAGTCAATACCCACCACGAGGCCTTTCGCTTGGTGCCGTACTCGCGCACCAGAATGCCTACACCATTCCCGTCGAGCCCGGCCTCATCGCGACCGAATACGAAGCGAGCCACCGAGCCACGGGGCTTCGTGTTCTTGGGTGGCGACTCGATGTCGAGGCGACCCGCCTGAGACAGGTGCAGAACAATGCGCGTCCCACGTCGAACGTCCACACTAGGTACTTCGCCCGGCGGTGGACCGAGACGAGCCGGTGGTTCACAGCGGATTCGGGCGCTGGGGCGTAGGTCTTGAGCGAGGAGACTCCGAGCAGGTCGGACCGGCGCAACGTCATTCCAAGAGCGCGTCGAGCCGCTCGGATAATGCGTGCATCTCGGGCATTTCGGGCACTCAACAATGTACCCAGGAGAGACATCATGGCTAATATCGCCTTTGCCTATTGGCTCCAACCGTTTTGATCATCGTTCCCCAACCCACGACCACTGCGCAAGCGGTGGCCTCATTGGCCTCCTGTAAGGTTCGAGGACGTGACATATCTAGGAGGACATTGTGCTGGGAGATAAGGAAGAGCATTTCGTAGGCAAGGGTACCGACCTGGGTGCGTTGGGCTCACACATCGAGGAGTACTTGAAGACCAATGGCTTCACCGTTCAGACCACGCCACCGAGCGACCAAGGCACCGTCATTCAGGCTCGAAAGGCTGGCTTCTGGCGCGAGGTCGTGGCGGCTGATCGCTCGCTCACCATTTCGATCAAGGGAAACGCGAGCGACTTCACCGTGCGATTCGGTGTGGGCAAGTGGCTCGAGCACCTCGGTGTCGCGGCCATTGAAACACTTGTGATCTCTGAGTTGTTCTTAGTGGTTGACGTCGCGGACTCGCTCTGGAGTCTTGAGGTAGAAGACAAGCTCATCACAGACGTGAAAGCGTTCATCGGCTGAGACCACTGCCACTGAGTGGCGTTACTAAAAGCCTTCGATTTGGTGGGGCTGATAATTCCCCTCAAGCGCGGTGATCTCGTCATCGTCCAGTCGGAGGTCTATGGCGGCAGCGGCGTCGGTCAGGTGCTCTGGTTTGGTGGCGCCGACGATCGGACTTGTGACGACGGGGTTGGTGAGAACCCAGGCCAAGGCCACTTGCGCGGGCGCAACGGCGCGTTTCGCGGCGACACCGAGGGTGGCCTCGACAACGGGGCGATCGGCGTCACTGTAGAGACTGCGACCAAACTCGTCGTGCTCAGATCGGTTGGTTTGCGCATCCCAGGGACGCGTGAGTCGTCCGCGCGCTAGAGGGCTCCACGGGACTGAGCCGACACCCTGGTCGTCAAGGAGGGAGAACATCTCTCGCTCTTCTTCTCGGTAGAGCAGGTTGTAGTAGTTCTGCATGCTCACGAAGCGAGTCCAACCGTTGAGGTCGGAGGTATGGAGCGCCTTGGCGAACTGCCAGGCGTACATCGAGGAGGCGCCGATGTAGCGAGCCTTGCCCGCTTTGACGACGTCGTGCAGCGCCTCCATTGTCTCTTCGATGGGTGTGTGGTAGTCCCATCGGTGAATCTGGTAGAGATCGACGTAGTCGGTACCGAGGCGACGCAGGCTGTGGTCGATCTCGGTCATGATGGCTTTGCGCGATAGTCCCTCACCGTTAGGGCCGGGTCGCATGCGTCCGCGCACCTTGGTCGCGATGACCAACTCGTCGCGAGACGTCATTGACAGAAGAGTCGATCCGGTGATCTCTTCGCTGCTGCCCAACGAATACACATTGGCGGTATCGAAGAAGTTGATGCCGAGGTCGAGCGCTTGGCGAAAGAAGGGCTGCGCCGCGTCGCGATCGAGGGACCACGGTTGATTTCCTCGATCGGGCTCTCCGTAGCTCATGCAACCGAGGCAGATTCGAGAGACCTGTAGCCCCGTGGTGCCGAGAGACACGTATTCCATGACGACTCCTTCAATCTGTACGGATGACGCTGCGCCGTCACCCGTTCTAGCGGGGCCAGAGCCGGACTCGATCGCGACCGGGAACGACAGACCAAGCGTCGTTCGCGGGTCTCTAAGGTGGTCGAGGGAACTACGAAGGAGTTGGAATGTCTCGGCCCACGATTGTCGTCTGTGAGGGTGATCAGACGGGTCAGGAGCTTCTCGATGAGGCTCTGCGCGTTTTCGACGCGTCGGTTGTGGGCGTCGAGCTAGACCTCGTTCGCTTCGACCTGTCACTCGCCAATCGCGAAGCGACCGCGAACGGTGTCGTGTACGAGGCCGCCGCCGCGATGCGTGAGACGGGGCTCGGGCTGAAAGCGGCCACCATAACCCCCACCGAGCGGGGAAGTGTCGGTTCGCCGAATCGCATTCTTCGAGAGGGCGTCGATGGCAAGGTCATCGTACGTACCGGCCGGCGCATACCCGGCGTGACGCCGATCGTTGCTCTCGGTCAACCAGTGGTTGTGGTGCGCATGGCGGTGGGTGACGCGTACGGCGCCGATGAAGGACGTGACGGTGCGCCCGGAGCGGGAACCGAGTCCGCGTGGCGCACCGAGCGCATCGAGCGCTCGACGTGCCGAGCGGTCGCCGAATTCTCGTTTCGCTTTGCCTTGTCGCTCGGTGGCCTGGTGTATGGCGGTCCGAAGTGGACCGTGTCGGCGACCTACGAGGGCATGCTGAAAGAGGAGATGGACGCCGCCGCCGCGCGCCACCCCGAGGTGATCTACCATCCCATGCTGATCGACGCGGCGTACGCCGGACTCATGACCGAAGGCTGGCATTTGCCGGTCGTGATTCCGGCGCTGAACCGGGACGGGGACTGCTTGAGCGACTTGGTGCTCGCGATGTTCGGTTCGATCGCGGGCGCTGAGTCCGTGCTGTTATCGCTGAACGAGAACCTCGAGACAACGGTAGCGATGGCTGAGGCTCCTCACGGTACGGCGCCATCGCTCGAAGGCAAGAACGTCGCCAACCCTATGGCCATGCTGCTCGCCTGCGCGGCCGTTCTCGAGCACGCCGGGTATCGCGACCACCCCGAATGCCTCCGTGCCTCACTCGCCCTGCGCGACGCGACGTTGTCAGCGGCGAGGGAGGGCATTCGAACTTTCGATCTCGGTGGTGACGCGTCGACGAGTGACGTCGTCGATGAAGTTATACGAAGGGTGTGCGAGGCGCGCTAGGTCGAGAGAAGAATCCAGTCAATCTGGCCCAGTGCGCCACGACTTAGTCTGTGAGTGGCGGTGCTCGTCGCCACGAAGGAGACCTCATGGACAACCGTCAGATCGTGCTGGCTGAACGCCCCGTCGGTGCCGTCAACGACGCAACGACGACGCTCGTCGTGACCCCTCGGCCCACTTGCGGCGAGGGTGAGGCCCTTATCAAGGTGGCGATGCTCAGCATCGACCCAACGATTCGGACCTGGATGGACGACGCGCCGGGCTACATGCCACCGATTCAGATCGGCGACGTCATTAGAGGTAGCGGAGCGGGCGTCGTGGTGGAGTCGCGTAGCGACCGCTACCACGATGGTGACTTCGTCTTTGGTCTGACTGGTTGGCAGGAGTGGGCCCTCGCCAGCGATGAACGTAGTTTCTCGGTCATACCTGGAGGACTCGGATTGGACCTCTCGACGGTCATGAACGTATTGGGGATCACGGGCATCACCGCCTACTTCGGCATCATCGAAGTCGGTGGGGTGCAAGAGGGAGACGTCGTTGTGGTGTCGGGGGCCGCGGGGGCGACTGGGTCTGTCGCCGGGCAAATCGCCAAGGCCCACGGAGCCCGGGTGATCGGCATCGCCGGGGGACCAGATAAGTGCGCCGAAGTCGTCGAGCGCTACGGCTTCGACGATTGCCTGGACTACCGAGAAGAGCATCTGCTCTCGCGTCTGCGTAAGGCTTGCCCAGAGGGAATCGACCTGTACTTCGACAACGTTGGGGGCGAGATACTCGATACTGTCCTGGCGACGCTCGCATTGCGCGCTCGGGTGGTCCTGTGCGGGGCAATATCGCAGTACAACGTGAGTGGCCCAGGTCGCGGAATCCAACACACCTCCGCGCTCATACCTCGACGCGCGCGCATGGAGGGCTTCCTCGTCCTCGACTACGCGAAGCGATTCGGGGAGGCGCAGGGGGCTCTCGCCACCATGGTGCTCTCGGGGCAGCTGCGCCACCAAGAGCATGTGGTCGTCGGGCTTGAGCATGCGACTGAGGCGCTGAATCTCCTCTTTAGCGGAGGGAATCGCGGCAAGACCCTGGTTGCCGTGGATGAGAGTCTGCAACTTGGCTGACACTCTCGTCGCCATGGTGCGTCGAAACTGGCAGCGCGTGACGATCTCGCTATTTCTGATTGCTCTCGTCGCCGGGTTCGCCCCTTTTGGTGCCGTGGCGGCTCTCGACAAGGTGGCCAACTACTTCGGTCACCACAGTTCGGCGAAGTCCATACAGAGCGTGGTGGGGCTCTCGGGCTCGCAACTCGGCATCGGCCTCGCGATTCTGCGCTTCGCCTCCCTGGGGGCACTGCCGCTGGCTTCTCTCGCTGACCGCTGGGGTCGAGTGAGCATGATGCGTCGCACGCTCTTCGTGGGCCTTCTCATCACGGCCTGCGCTGCGCTCAGCCCTTCATACTGGTTCTTCGTTGCGTGCTTCGCCCTGGCTCGCCCTCTTCTCAGCTCGACCGCCACTCTCGTTCAAGTCGTGACCGTGGAGCTTTCGAGCACGAGGGCTCGGATCGATCGACTGGTGATCGTCTCGGCGGGGGCAGGTATCGGTGCGGGACTCGCCGCAATCTTCGCGGGACTTCTTCGCGGGCCCGACTCGTTTCGCTACCTCTTCGCTCTCGCGCTCGTGCCGGTGTTCTTTCTTAGACCGCTCCTGCGATCGGTGCCCGAGCCCACCTTCAAGGGAGCCGCGGGGCCACTCGCGCGCATCGGCGCGGTCCCGCATCGTCTTCGCGCTCGCGTCGTCTCCGTTGGCGTCATCATCTTCGTGGTCGGGGTCATCTCGGGTCCGGCGAGCGGATTCACCTTCGTCTATGGCGAGGGCATCCTAAAAATCAGCTCCCCGGTGGTGTCTCTGGTGGTTGCATTAAGCGCACTCACGGGTCTCGGAGGACTACTTCTCAGTCGCTACTTCGCGACGGCCATCGGGCGTCGCGGCACGATCATCATCGGTACGGTCGCTACCGCCGCCTTGGCCTGCCTGGCGTATGGGGGCGGGAAAGTGGCGTTCGTGATTGGCTACATGGGCGGCGTCGCCGCGGGCGGTCTCCTTGCGCCGGCGCTGGCGGCGCTCTCGACGGAACTCTTCCCGCACTCCTCACGAGCGACGGCAGCCGGATGGATCGTGGTCGCCGGGGTGCTCGGCGCAATAGTGGGCCTGATCATCTTTGGCCTCATCGGTGACAGTGTGCACGTGACCGGTGCCGGCTCATTGCGACTTCCTGCGCTGTTGACGTTCGTACCACTGCTGCCGCTCCTCGGGCTCTTATACCGGCTACCGGAGAGCTCCAGGATGGAGTTGACCTAGCGCAGGACGATATCGGCGACGAGCGCGAGGTGGTCGCTGCCCCCATCGCGGGTGAAGCTTCGCGTCGACACCCACGGGCCGCGAGCGAGGATGTGATCGATCTGGGAGTGGGGTCGACGAGCGGGCCACGTGCGTCCTCGGGCGAGCGTGCGCCATCCCGGCAGTAGCACGCGTAGTAGCGGACGCCAACAGTTGAAGTCGCCCGCGATCAAGAGCGGCACCCCGGGATCGAGGCTCTCAGCGATCTCGTTGATCCGGTGGTACTGCTGATAGGAGCCGTGGCTGATGTGAGCACCGTGAACCGCGAGCACGTAGAAGGATCGTCCGCGGTCGTTGAGTCGCGCCACGAGCAGCGCGCGGGTCACTCGTTCTCGCGGGAGTCGTCCTAGCCCAATCACCTGGAAAGTCTCAACCTGGAGTCGTGTGAGGAGCCCTAGGCCCCAGGTGCCTTTTTCGAAGTAGTTGACGCCAGCACGCGTGGCCAACTGTTCTTTCGAGAGCGTGCGGTGCTCATAGAAGTAGAGTCCTCGTTCGCCGACGAAGTGCGCGAGAAGCGGCTGCCATGAGCGTCCTCCGACACCCGACGTTACCCGCTCCCCCCGAGCGAGCGGCGCGAAGCCGCCCGTCACGTTCAGTGACTCGCTGAGGTCTTCATAGAAGTCGGGGCCTTCGTCGCCACGCCACAGTTCGGGCAGGATCATGACGTCGGCGTCAAGGTCCTTCACCACTTCGAGGACTCGCGAGGGCCGACCCCAACCGTCGACACCGGCGTGAAGGTTAAAAGTCGCGACACGCACTGCTAAACACTATCGGGGTCGCCCAACGCCATGTGGCAGTCTCTAAAGGTGGAATCCGTCGACGTGACCTTCGGGCATCGACTGTGGTGGGTTGACGCGTTCATCGGCGAGGGGGAGCGTGGCAATCCGGCCGTGGTCGTTCTCTTGGAACACGCTCTGCCCGACGACGAACTCCAACAGATCGCGTTCGAGCTTGGGGTTTCAGAGACCGCCTTCGTGCGACGCGTCGGTGATCAGTGGTCGCTTCGATGGTTCACTCCTACGGTGGAAGTGGAGCTCTGCGGGCACGCCACGCTGGCGACCGTGCACGTGCTGTTGAACGAGCTAGACGCGCCGGGGAGCAGGTTCTTCTTCGCGACGCGTGCGGGGACTCTGTCGGGGAGTCGACTGCCCGATGGGCTCGTGGGCATCGACCTGCCCCGGGCCAACCTTGAGCCCATCGACCTCGCGGTCCTCAACGGCGCGCTCGGTGAGGTGATCGAGGCGTACCAGGCGGGTCCCTCGAGCGTGCTCGCCATCGTGAAGGACCACGAAACGCTGTGCGATCTGAGCATTGATCCCCTCGACCTCTTTTTGGTGCCGAGCTCGTTGGTCATCGTCGCCTGCGTCGGCGGCCCCGACGTGGACGTGTCGATCCGCGTGTTCGCGCCGCGGCTCGGTCTGGCAGAAGATCCCGTGACCGGCAGTGCGCTGTGCGCGGTGGCGCCCTGGTGGGCGGAGACGACGGGCTCGCCCACGGTCACCGTGCGCCAGGCGAGCGCCCGAGGTGGGCTGATGTACGCCCGGCTCTTCGAACTCAACGTCGAAGTGGCGGGCCTGGCGCGGACGTTCTTCAGCGGTGAGATCTACGCGTGAGCGACGTCCTCGGACCTAGAGAGCGCACCCGCGTGCGCCGCCTCCCCAAAAAGGCCTCGTACGACCCAGAGGTGATCAATCAGATCCTGGACGAGGCCTGGGTCTGTCACGTTGCGGCCACGGTACGCGATAAGCCCGTGGCGCTACCGACGTTGCACCTGCGAGAGGGCAAGACCATTTTCCTGCACGGAAGCCCTTCAAATGAGTTCATGAAGTCCGTCGTGCGCCAGGGCGAAGCCTTTCTGACGGTCACCATCTTCGATGGCATTCGACTCGCGCGCAGCGGCTTCGAATCGTCGATTGCGTATCGCTCCGTCGCGGTGGTTGGTGGCGCACGCGAAGTCACCGACGATGCTGAGAAAGTTCGCGTGCTCAATAAGTTCGTGGACCGGGTCGCCGCGGGACGGGCGAGTGAGGTCCGACCGATGACCGATCAAGAGCAGCGTTTGACGCTGGTCGTCGCGGTGTCGATGGACGAGGCGTCGGCGAAGATCTCCACCGGGCCGACCGACGACGACGAGGACGATCAAGAACTGCAGATTTGGGCGGGCACCGTTCCCGCGCGGCTCGTCTTCGATGAGCCCATACCCGACCCCTATGGCGCCATGGCCCGAGGGGGCATCGACATTCCCGCGTCGGTGCGGGCGTTGCTGGAGGGTGAGTGAACCTAGCGGCGCTGCGAACTGACATCGAAGCGATTACCCCGGTCAACGGGCGCGAGGCGGACTCGATCGAGAGGACGCTGGAACGACTCGCCTGGCCGGGTAATCCCTTCGACGAATACGCGCACGACCATCACCTCACCGCGTCGGCGTTCGTCATCTCGTCACGCGGTGTTGTGCTTCATCGCCACAAGCGCCTCGGCATCTGGGTCCAGCCCGGGGGTCACGTTGACCTCGGGGAGTCGCCCGAGGAGGCCTGCGTTCGTGAGACGCGCGAAGAGACGGGACTCGTCGCCCTTCACCTTGATCCGGTGTCGCTCTTTCACGTCGACGTGCACCCCGGTCCCGCCGCGCACACTCACTACGACCTTCGCTACGTAGTGGTGAGCGAGCCTCTCGATCCCTCGCCTCCTACTGGCGAGAGTCCAGAGGTGTACTGGTTCGACTTCGCCGCCGCGATCGATAAGGCCGAGGGCGCGCTGGCCCCGGCGCTGAGAAAGTTGGCCGAGTCTCTCGATACGCGGGGAGTGAGAAACTACGGCGATGAGTGAGACCGACGCGCTGCGCGCCCTGATGGAAGCCGATCGCTGGATCGACCGAGTCCGATCCCAAAAGACTCACTTGCCCGAGATCGCTGAATTGGGGCAACTCGAGACGGAGCTGCGGGGACTATTGAAGGACCTGCACGACGCCGAAGGCGCTCTGAAGCCGGTGACGGCTGATTATGACACCGTGGCCAGAGAGTCTCAGCGCCTCGGCACCCGTGCCAGAGACCTCGATGACGCGCTGAGCTCCTCGACGGCCAGTGCGCGCGAGTTGAGCGCCATCCAGGGGGAGCTAACTCACGTGCGCGTGCTCCTTGGACGCAGTGAGGATCGAGAGTTGGAGCTTCTCGAAGCGCTTGAGCCCTTGGAGCATCAGATCGCATCGGTGAAGCAACTCGCCCAGCCCGGGGTGAGCCGACGCGCCGAGCTGATTGAGACCATCGCCCAACTTCAGGTGTCGCTTGACGACGAACTCACGTCGCTACTGCGCGATCGCGACGAACGCGCAGTAGCACTATCGGGTTCGTTGCTGGCGCGATACGACGCCGCGATGGGGCGCGTCGGCACCTCGGGGGCGGCCCAGGTGGTCGAGGGTCGATGCGACGGCTGTCGAATCGCCCTCTCTCCGCTTGACTACGACCATTTTCGCGCCCGTCCCCCCGACACGTTCATGGACTGTCCCGAGTGTGGGCGACTGTTGCACGGGTGATCGCGCTCGTGCGTCACGGCCAGTCAACGACCAACGCCGAGGGCCTTTTGGTGGGCCGCGGTGATCCCCACTTGACCGAACTAGGCCAGCGCCAGGCGCGGGCTCTCGCGCCGTGGTTAGAGGACGTCGCAGAAGTGTGGGCATCACCGCTCGCGCGCGCTCGCGAAACCGCAGCACTCGCGATGCCCGGTCGTCTTGTCGTTGTGAAGGACTCATTCATCGAACTGGATTATGGCGCCCTTGAGGGGCAGTCGTCCGCCGCCTTGTCGGGAGATCGTGGCCAGGCGATGGCGTCGGCACACGATAGTCGCTTCGGTGGCGGCGAGTCCCTGGCCGCGGTGGACGAGCGGGTGAGGGCGGAGCTGGGGACCCTCTTCGCGGACGAGTCGAGCCTGCTTCACAGCCAGAGTGAGCATCTGGCGATCGTGAGTCACGTATCGCCGATCAAGTCAGCCGTCGCCTGGGTGCTGGGCGTGCCGGGATCGATCGCCTGGCGCATGCGCTTGGACAACGGTTCGCTGACCATGGTTGGCGCGAGGGGCCAGACGGCGCAGCTCATCTGCTACAACGTGGTGCCCGAGCTTCTTTGACGCCGGGTCGGTCTGGCTTCGGCGCATCGCGGCCATGAAGTGAATCTCGACAGAGACAACGGAGCCCGCCTGCTCCTGAACGGAACAGGCGGGCGCTCGATGTTTGGCCCCCCCAGCCAATGCCAAAAAATTAGTTCGTCTACGACCACTACTATGCTCGCCAACGCCTTTATTTAAAGCGTTGTGAGCAATTTCACATGGGGGTATATTGTGGATCATCGAACGTTGGGTCAAGGACTCGAGGTCTCGTCTGAGGGACTTGGGTGCATGGGAATGTCCGAGTTCTATGGAGTCGGCGATGACAACGAATCCGTCGCCACCATTCACGAGGCTCTCGACAGCGGTGTCAATTTCCTCGACACCGCCGATATGTACGGTCCCTTTTCGAACGAGCGCCTGGTGGGCCGGGCCATCAAAGGGCGTCGCAGTGAGGTGGTTCTCGCCACGAAGTTTGGCAATCAACGCGCCGAGGACGGCACCTACATTCGTGTCAATGGAACCCCCGACTATGTGCTGGCTGCGTGTGACGCGTCGCTCGCTCGTCTGGGCGTCGACGTTATCGACCTCTACTACCAGCATCGCGTGGACCGAACTGTGCCCATCGAGGAGACCTTCGGGGCCATGAAAGCGCTCGTGGAAGCGGGGAAAGTGCGTCACCTGGGCATCTCGGAGGCGTCGTCGGCCACCATCGAAAGAGCGCACGCCGTCTACCCCTTGTCGGCCCTGCAGAGTGAGTATTCGCTGTGGTCGCGCGAACCAGAAGATGGGACGCTCGAGACGTGTCGGCGACTCGGCATTGGCTTTGTCGCCTACAGTCCTCTCGGCCGCGGATTCCTCACGGACGAGGCGGCGACCAGTGCCACGGGCGATGGTGACTTTCGCTCGCGCCACCCCCGCTTTTTGGGTGCGGCGCGCCAGCACAACCTCGAACTCGTCAAGAATCTCGAACAGATAGCGCGTAGCAAGGGCTGCACCGTCGCCCAACTCTCCTTGGCGTGGGTCCTGTCACGGGGCAAGGACGTCGTCCCCATCCCCGGGACCAAGCGTCGAAAGTGGCTTCGCGAGAACATCGCCGCCCTCGCGATAGATCTCAGCGTCGACGACGCCGCCGCGCTGGAGGCCGCGGTACCGCGTGGAGCCGTCGACGGTGATCGTTATCAGGCGTCGAGCATGACGACCCTTAACGGATAACGAGTTGCCCTTCGCGTAGTTCGAGGACTCTGTCGCACCAGGCGATCACGTCGGCGTCGTGGGTGGCGACCACGACGGTAGCGCCGCTGGCCGCGAGGAACGAAAGTGCGTCGCGGGTCTCGTTTCGACCCAGACCGGCCGTGGGCTCGTCCAAAAGAAGGAGGTCGGGACTTGAGACGAGCGCCCGAGCGAGAGCGACACGCACGCGCTCACCCCGCGACAGATCCTCAAATCTCGTCGCGAGTTCGGCGACCACACCGAGCGCCGCGAGGTCGAGGTAGGGGTCGCGAGTACCATCGCGTCCGAGCCGGACCACGTCGTGGGCGAATCCTCGCGTGAGCCCTGGCTCGCTCGCGACATAGGCGACGTGGCGGCGAAGTTCGTCTTCGCGCAGCTCCGATAGCGCGACACCGCCCAATGTGACGGTTCCGCCGCGAACGTCATCAAGCTTCGCGAGCGCGCGCAACAGCGTAGACTTGCCGACACCCGATTCGCCCATGATGGCCACGCGAGTTCCCACTTCGATGACGACGCTGGCGTCGGTTACGAGGGTTCGTCCGTCTTCCTCGATGCTGACATGATCAAGTTGCAACGTAGCCCCAACCCACGCTGCCGTTCCCGCGCGGGGTGCGGCGGCCAACGCTTCCAGTCGTTCACCTCCGCCATTGACCTCGACGGCGGCGCGCAGTGCGAGGCGAATGGTGGTGAGAGCGTCGAAGGTGGAGAGGCCGATGACCCCCGCGACCACGATCCACACACCCGATGAGACGGGATGACTTGCGAGCGCGGCGAGGGCGAGCACCGAGACCGCGCCGACCAGCGCGCCCGTCAGACGACGCCGACGGGTGACTGCGGTCTCGGCGAGAGTGAGTTGCCGGGCCGCGAGCGCAGCGCGACGCTCTGCCAGGTCGCGTCGGCCAAGCAACGCGAGTTCGGGGGTTGCCGCGCTGAGTTCGACCAGTTGGGCGCGGTAGGCGCCGCGCGCGTGGCGCAATGCGCGGTCCGACGCCAGGGCGCCGCGCGCCAGCGCACAGAGTCCCACGACGCCGAGAAGTTGCAGGACGGCGAGATTGACGGCGTAAACCCACCAATGACCGTGTGGTGGCAGGAGGGCGACGACGATGTCACCCAATATCATGACGGCAACGACATCGACGAAGGGTATGACGAATCGAAGCCATAGATCTTGGAGCTCGTCCGTGTCACTGAGCGCCCGCTCGAGAAGATCTCCGGACGCGTAGGCGCGCCACTGCGAGTAGTTGAGTTGGCCTACGACGAGGACGAGCCAGCGGCGCCATCGTGACACCGCACGAAAGCCGAGACGGTGCGCGGCAAGGCGCTCGGTGAATCGAAGCGGCGAGCGAAGAAAGGCGAAGAGCTCTATGACGACGAGCGCTACGCCGACCGCGCGAAGGCCCGGGCGAGTGGCGCTGTCGACGAGTAGGGCAACGGCACCAACGAGCAGGGCCACGTTGGTCGCGGCGGCGATGAATCCGGCAACCAGCGCGCGAAGGAGCTCGGTTCGTGGCGGCTGCGCTCGACGCAGCCAACGTCTGAGTCGAGCGAGATCCTCACTCACGCTCGTAGCTCGATTCTCTGAGTTGGCGTCACCACCAGCGGGGTGTCGACCGTCGCCTCAATGATCGCGAGGTTTGTATACCGCTCGAGGGTGATGCGCACGAGATCGCGCGCTCTGGCGTCGAGAACGCCCGCGACATCGTCCAGCACCAGGAGGCTGACGTGTGCGAGGAGGGCTCGAGCCAGAATAAGTCGAACCCTCTCTCCCGAACTCAGGCCGCGGCCGTCGTTCAGGAGTTCCGCGTCGAGATTCTCGAACCTTGGCCCGGTGAGTCCGAGCACTCGCAAGTATTCGAACACCGTCGCGTCGGCAATGACGGCATCCAGCACCAGGTTGTCACGAAGTGAGCCCGACAGCAGCGCGCTTTCCACGCTCACGTAGCCCACGGGATGACCGCCGAGGTTCGCGGAGCCTTGCAGTGGTTGTCGCCAGCCTAGGAGCGTGTGCAACAAAGTGGTCTTGCCGATACCCGACGGCCCGGTGATGATGATGCGATCACCACCGCGAACGTGGAGAGAGATGCTTTTCGGATGAGCGTTGGTGACAAGATCATCGGCCACGAGGAGCTCGTCGAGGCGTTGCGAGGAGTCACTCGCTGCAGCGTCGAGCGCCGCCAGCGCTCGATCGGCGTCTTCGCGTCGGTGGAACTCGACGCCGTAGCGACGAACTTGAGTGAACAGCTCAGCGGTCATCAGCACTGCCACCAGGGCGCGCAACAGGCTCAGGTGGCCCTCTAGCAGACCGAAGCCGACGACCATGGCCACCAGTCCGACGCTGACACCGCTGAGAAACTCCGTCACCAGGGAGGACTGGAGGGCGACACGTATGGCGCGCAGCGCGAAGGCGTGCTCGCTGTCAGAGATCGCCGCGATCTCATTCGCGCCGTAGGTCACCGCGCCGAGCGCGCGCAGTTCAGGCGCGTGCTGGAGTATCTCGAGTTGTCGAGATTCCAGGATCGCGCGTCGAACTTGATATTGCTGGGCCATGACTTCGCTGCGACGTCCCGCGCGCTGATAAAGGGGCGCCGCGATGGCGAGCAGCCCCAGCGTGATCACCAGCCCCAGCCATCCCGCCGCCCAGAAGATCACCAGCACGCCCAGGAGCGAACAGGCCGCACTGGCGCGCAAGCGCTCGAGCGACGGCGCCTCGGCCGCATGGTCTATCGCAAGGGAGAGGTCGCCGCGGGCCCGTTCCCCTTCTCGCCGAGGTATGCGCAGGTGAGCGACGATGGTGTCTCGCCAGCGTGCTCGCAGGTGAGCCGCTGACGCGTCACCCCACTCATCAAGCGCACTCGAGGACGCCCAGCGGACGATCACCACGGCCATCAACAGGAGGATGCCGTGGCTGTAACGGCGCTGGGCCAGATCGCTGAGGGCGTAGGCGGCCAGCCCCGCGAGCGTTAGCGCCACGAGGCTGGTGAGCGCGCCGAGGGCGCGGGCGAACGCCAGGCTGGCTCCGGGCGTCAAGTCAGAACGAGCGGGAGCCACCGTGCAATGCTAATGATCGCGTGAAAGGCTAGAGATTGTCGTCGCGGTGGGCGAGCGCTCGTGCGGGGCCGTTGAGCCACTTACGAAGAGCCCCCGTCGCGCGACAGTCGTCTTCGTTGTAGGCGATGATGCGCTCGCGAGAGGCCTGGGCCTGCGCCGAGTTGTCGCGACTGGCCGTCTCGTACCAGACCATTGACGCTTCTCCGCTGGGGTTCGCATCGCGCCACCGAAATCCCGCCGTGACGGCCAGTTGCTTGAGTCCGAGAGGACCTTCGGTCTGTATCTGTCGCTTGACTATCTCGTGCACGTCGACCCACGCGCAGGGATCGGCGCGACGAAAGTCGATCAGATCCTCAATGCGCGGGCCGTTGACTCGTGGGTTCGCCACCGCGCGATTCATCGCGCCGTCTTCGGCGGCGGCCCAAAAGCAGTACGCCACGAATGTTCGGCCTTGCTGACGGCAACTGTCTCGAATACCGCTGAGCCACGCCCAAAAATCAGCAAAGATCTGAGTCTCGGCATCTCGGGTGAGCTCGCCCCACTCGACGAACGCGCGATATCCGCTTTTCACACCGTCGGTGGGACGGTTCAGTGTCACTGACGCGCCCCAGAGATATGTGGCGTCGTCGTAACTCTCCATGTCAATGTCAACTTCGACGTCGGCGGTGGGACAGCCGACCTCGCTCGCGTCGACAATTCGCAACGAGGTGCCGCGTTCGTGAGCTCGAGCGCGATAGATCAAGTCGTCGAGCTTGTCGATGCTTCGCCCGAGGACCTCTTCGGGTTGGTGCGGCTCCAAGGGATTGATCGTGGTGTGGCGAGCGCGTTGCGCGAGTTCAGGATCGAGGTGGGCCAACTGGGTGCGTGTCTCGACGCCGTGCTCACGTAGCAAGAGTTGTTGGTCAAACGACGTGAATCGCACGAGTGAGACGTCATCGAGTTTCTCCAGCTGATCCTCGCAGTAGTCGCGGTAGGGGCACTCGGGACAGTCGCGGTGCCAGTAGGGAATGGTGGGGAAGGGGCTCTTTCCCGCTGCCCACGCGTCGTGGGCCAAGAGCACGCCGAGTCGCTCTTGATAGAGGCGGTCATACGCCGCGAGATTGAAGCGCGGATAGCTGTTACCGGCAAGGTCGAACCACCACAGGCGACTCTGGCGATCGATGATCGCGCCCCGTGCGTTCGGGTCGCCGTGGCCCTGCGACTGGAGTACCCGCGTGGCGTGGGCGAGGGAGAGACCGCTTCGAGTCATGGGTGGCGCAGAGCGCGTGCCGACGCCGTCGACGAAGACGGCCTCTGTCGGGCGAAGTTGTTCGAGTGTTCCCTGTAGGGTTCGCCGCGTGCTCGCCGCCTCGATCACCTCGTGGTTCTTGATCAACAGCGGTGCGTACGTGAAGCTCTCATCGACCCGCCCGACGCGTATCAGGGCATGGACGGACGCGTCGCGGCGGCCTAGGCCGTCACGGGCCAGGCGCGGATGAACGATGAGAGGTGCTCCCTCGGTCAACATTCTCGCCGTCTCGACCTCACCGCGCGAGCGCATCGCTTGGGGATGAAGTTCGATGAGGCGCTCTAGAACCTGGTGGCGGTGCTCGCTCGCACTGCGGCGGCGGCGCTCCATTTCGGGGCCCGGTGCGGACTCCACGTAGGCGAACGGCGCTCCGCGGGTGAGAGCGATTCGATGAACGCAGGCGAGTATTTCGTCACTTCGGAGATACCCGGCCACGGGCCAAGCCTACGAGGCGGCTGGCTTCTCATGTCGCCAACTGCTCCACAGCGCGGCGTACTTCCCATTCAGCGCCACGAGTTCGTCGTGCGTACCCAGCTCGGCCACCACGCCGTCGATAACCACGCACACGCGATCGGCATCGTGCGCGGTGTGCAGACGATGGGCGATGGCGATGACGGTGCGGCCGTGAAGGACGGCACTGAGCGAGCGCTCAAGGTGACGAGCGGCTCGCGGGTCGAGTAGCGCGGTGGCCTCGTCGAGTACCAAAGTATGAGGGTTGCTGAGGACGAGTCGCGCGAGGGCGAGTTGTTGAGCTTGGCCGGGCGTAATGAGATAACCCGTGGTGCCTAGTTCGGTCTGGAGTCCGTCGGGGAGGTGTTCCACCCAATCGAGGGCGTCCACGGCACTCAAGGCGTGTTCGATCTCGTGGTCACTGGCGTCGGGCCGAGCGAGGGCGAGATTGTCTCGTACCGATCCAATGAATATGTGATGCTCCTGGGTGACGAGAGAGACGTGGCGGCGCAGGCTCGCGAGGGGCATCTGAGCGATGTCTACGCCGCCCAGGCGCACCGAGCCGCTGCGCGGCGCGTCGATGCCGGCGAGCAGTCGACCGATAGTGGATTTGCCCGCACCGGAGGGACCGACAATGGCCAGACGTTCGCCGGGACGCACCGTAAGGGTGATGCCCCTCAAGACGTCGTGGCCCTCGCGGTAGGCATAGTGGACGTCGTCCATCACAATGGTCTCGTCGCTCGGTTCGGGTCCGCTCAGCGGCCGGTCGTCCTTCACGACAGACACGCCCACCAGTCGCGCGAGTGACGTCTGGCCGATCTGTATCTCGTCGAGCCAGGACACGATGCGATCGAGGGGGTCATTGATTTGCACCACGTAGAGGGTCACCGTCGTGGCGGCGCCAATGGTGATGACGCCGCGAATGGCCAGCCAGCCGCTCCAGGCCAACGTCGCGGCGACGGCTACGGCGAACGCTCCTTCGACCGTCGGGAACCACACCATCCGCATCAAGAGGGTGTACATCTCGGAGTAGAACGACTCGCGAACATTGCTCTCGATCCGCATGGCCTGGCGAGGTCCCAAACGATGGGCGTCGATGGTGCGCGCCCCCTCGGCCGTTTCGGCGACCGTTCCCGACATCGAGGCATAGCTGATGCGCTCGCGACGGTAGCCAGGCGTGGCGTAACGCAAGTACCAGCGTGTTGAGAAGAAGAGCACGGGCAACGAGACGAGACTCGCCACGCTCGCCACAGGACTCACCAACAACATGGCCCCAAGGGTGAGGATTGCTTGGAGAATGGCGACCAGCCACTCAGGTACCGCGAAGCGCACCGTCCGTGAGAGTGCCTCCATATCGTTCGTCGTTCGACTGAGCAGGTCGCCGGTGCCCGCGCGCTCGACCTCCACCAGCGGTAGCGCCAGCACGCTCTGAAGAAACTCCTCACGGAGTTGCGCGAAGACGACCTCACCCAAGACGTAGCTGCGTCGACGCGCGAGGAACGTCAATACCGCGGAGCCGAGAGAAGCTACGACCAGCACGCCCACGTAGAGAGAGATCTTCTGCGCGTTCAACTGGCGATCCGAGGCGAAATCCGTGATCTCGCCGATCACCCAGGCCGGGATCAATGCCATGATGGCGGCCAAGGCGTACAGCGAGAGCATGCCCGCCATCGGGCGGCGGTGTTGACGCATGAGAACCCGCGCGTAGGCCATCACGACGGCCGAGGTCGCGGTCGGCAGTTGGTTGAGGCGAGGGCGGTTGGGCGTATCACTCACTAGCTGTCCTCTCGCAACACAATCTGGCGGTAGCGCGCCGAGCGGGTGACCAGTTCGTCGTGCGTGCCCTGATCAACGACGTGCCCATTAAGTACGAGGTAGACAACGTCCATCTTCTCGAGCAGGAGCGGGCTCGTGGTGGCCACCAGGGTCGTGTGACCATCCCGGATCTCGCGCAGTCGCTCGGCGATCCGCCCTTCGGTGTGGGTGTCGACAGCCGAGGTCGGCTCCACCAGGACGAGGACTTCTGCGTTCGTGAGAATGGCGCGCGCGAGGCTCAAGCGTTGGCGCTGCCCGCCCGAGAAGCCCCGTCCCCGCTCTTCGACGGTCGTAGAGAGTCCGTCTTCGAGAGCCTCCATCACGTCGAGGGAGCTCGTCGCTTGAAGAACTTCGTAGATGCGCTCATCGTCGACGAGCCCGTGAGGCATGAGCTCAAAGCGCAACTCGCCAGAAAATAGCCGCGGTTCGATCTCGCTCACGATGATGTGCGAGCGAACGTCATCGAGTGCGTAGTTGGCGATCGCGACGCCATTGACAAAGACGTCGGCGTCATCTTCGCTGAATCGACCAAGCCGGTCGGCCTGCAGGGCAGCTTCTTCAGGAAGGTCGGTGACCAGCGCACCGAGTTGGCCGCGAGTGAGCACGAGGCCGCTGCGCCGATCTTCTAGTCGAGTCACGCGAAGGGCCCATGGGATCGGGTTGTCTGGGTCGTTGATAGTTGGTCGGATCGCCAGGACTCGCAGAACTTTTCCCGCTCCGACATAGGCCCGCGTGGACATGATCACGTAGTCGATGGCCGTGCGCAAAGGGGTTGTCAAGAACATCGAATATCCGAAGAATGCGACCAACTGACCGGCCTGCAGGGTGCCGTTCATGACGTCGTGCGCCCCCAGAAAAGTCACGATGCCGGTCAGAATCGCGGGGAGCAACACCTGACCCGACTCGAGTCCCGCCTGGGGGGAGGCGATGCGCGTGCCCGCGACGCGAACCCTTTGGCTTTGAGCACGGTAGTTCTCGAAGAAGACATCCTCGCCGCCGACGCCGCGCAGGATGCGCAGTCCCGCCACGGTGTCCGAGGCGAGCGCGGCGAGACGGCCAGCGGCCTCGCGCTGAGCGGCCTGGGTTCGGTGCAACGGCTTCATCAACGGGATGGTCAGGGAGCCAAGAATCGGCACGCCCAGCAGAACCACGAGCCCCAGCTCCACCGACGTGGATAACAAGATGAAGGACACGACGATCCAGGCCACGACGGCGCCGGAGAATCGGGCGAAGCTGTCGTAGGCGCTGCCAATGCGCACCGCGTCGGCGGCGACGGTATTGACCACGTCACCCGAGGGGATCTCATCGGTCAGCGCCGGACCGGTAGTCGTGATGTGGCGCCCCACGACTTGAATCGTGCGATAGGTCGCGTTCATCCAGTTGGTGACGGCTAACTGATGGCGAAGCGACCCACAGACCGCCTGAATGACGCCTAGGACCACGACGGCGGCGACCCACTTCCAGAGCTGTGCGTCGTTGTGGCGTTCCACGCCGTTATCGATTGCCGCGCCGACGGCGAACCAAAGAAGCGCCTGAGAGACCATCCAGCCGATACCAAAGAGGGCGTTCAGGCTCAAGAGCCAGCGCTGGTGACGGGCCAGCCATCCCAGGTAGCGAAGGGGTGAACTGGTGTCGGGCGTGCCGGGGTCGTCTACCGGCAGTTCGCGGTAGGGCAGATGCAGCACCGTTCATCCTTTCGAGTTCGAGGGTCGACTGACGGATGGTGAGTCGACCTGTAAGCGGGGTTCTGTCCACCCTCTAACGAGGGCTGGGCGGCCATCCATCTCAGCGATCTACCTCGGGAGTGCCTCTGTTACGAGGCGCGCGGGCCGCCTCCCGTGTTTGATCTTGCTCCGGGTGGGGTTTACCAAGCCATCTGGGTTGCCCAAGATGCTGGTGCGCTTTTACCGCACCGTTTCACCCTTACCTGTGCTTGGTTGCCCAAGCCATCGGCGGTCTATTTTCTGTGGCACTTTCCTGCACGTCGCCGCGACTCACGTTTCGTGAGCACCCTGCCCTGTGGAGCCCCGACTTTCCTCACCACCCGTTACCGAGCGGTGCGGCCACCCAGTCGACTCACCATCCGCAAATAGTCTGACACAAGTCTTTTGGCCCAACAAGCGTCATTTGTGTTACAAACGGGGCGATAGCCTCGCCTCGTGGTGATGGAGTCAGACATCGACGAGCCGGTCTTGGAGGTCGGAGAGTTCTACCAGTTGCTCACCGCGCACCTGGAGGCGGGTTTCGGTCGTCGCCGACCGCACTGGGTGCGCGGTGAGATAGCAAAGGTCTACGAAAATGGGCACGTCTACGTCGACCTCGTCGACGCCGGATCCCACAGTGACACCAAGCGGCCCGTGCTCAACGCGCATTGCTGGGCGACGCCCTGGGGACCGCTCAAGAGACGTCTGGGCGCTGAGGGCGTGGTTCTGCAGGCCGGGATGGTGGTCAGCTTCTACGGGTACGTCGATCTCTATGCACCTCAGGGCAAGATCGGCTTTTCGATCACCGACATCGACGTGGTGGGCCTCTTAGGGGACGTGGCGCGCCGTCGTCAGGAACTCATCGCGCGTCTGGCCATCGAGGGGCTGCTAGAGAAAAACAAGACGACGCTCCTCTCCTCCGTGCCGCTGCGCGTCGGCCTTGTGGCGAGTCCAGGCACTGAGGGGTATAACGACTTCACGGGCCAACTGGTGAACTCCACTTTTAGCTTCGCCATCACCCTGGTGAAAACTCTCGTCCAAGGAGAAGGAGCCCCCGCTCAGATCGCGGCGGCCATCGCGGCCCTTGATGGGCACGGGGTGGACCTGATCTGCGTGGTGCGCGGGGGAGGCTCCAAAGGAGACCTCGCGGCCTTTGACGACGAGAGAGTGGCGCGCTCCATCGCCGCCTCGACGACGCCAGTCTTTACCGGTATCGGTCACACGGGCGATGAGTCGGTGGCGGACCTAGTGGCCCACACTCGAGCGATTACACCCACAAAGCTGGGAGAAGAGGTGGTGGGACTCGTAGCGCGCTGGTTCGCCGTGAACGTCCAAGGGCCGTCCGGGCGCCTCCTCGACTACTCCATCGATGTGCTCAATGAAGCGACCGCGTACCTTGGAGAGCGTCGCCGGACGATGATCTTTGCGGTGCGCGATCGCCTGCGCGGCGAAGAGCGCCATTTGGCGATGACACGCGAACGCCTTGCGGTGCAGAGCCGCCAGCTCCTGACATCAGCCACGTTGATGCTCCAGAGCAATCGCCAACTTCTCGTCGCCTATGATCCCGCGCGACGGCTCGCCCAAGGATGGTCGGTGGTGACGACGGCCGAGGGTGCTGTCGTAAAGTCGCTAAGGGATATCTCGACCGGCGACGATGTTCACGTACGCGTGCGTGATGGCTCGTTCGTGGCGCGGGTCGGAGAAAAGGAGGACTCATCCACATGAGCGTGAGCGATTGGAACGAAGCGGCCGAAGAGTTAAATGCGATCGTCGCTTCATTTGATGAAGGCGAAGTATCCGTGGATGAGCTGTTCTCGAAGCTCGAGCGCGCCACCACGATCATTGAGGCGCTCGAGGCCCGTCTCGCTCTGACCAAGGCCAAGGTGGACGAGTTGATGCCGCGCATCTCTCGAGTTGCCGACGACGAATGAACGAGAACCTCTACTTTCGTCAAGTTCTCTCGGGGCGGGATTTCGCGGTGGGCGACGCGGTGGCCCTTTCCATGCGCAACTTCACCTACGCGATCGGCGACCGCCAGAGCGGCGAGGCCGTGCTCGTCGACCCCGCCTATCGACCGCGTGAACTGCTGGACATGTTGAGCGCCGACGAGATGACTCTCGCGGGAATCGTCGCAACGCATTACCATCCCGACCACATCGGCGGGACGCTGATCGGCCAGCAACACCTTGCGGGGATCGTGGAGATACTGGAGATGAAGGACGTGCCGGTTCACGTCCACGTGGACGAGGTCTCTTGGATACTCGAGCGAACCGGCGTGAACCCGAACGCACTTCTCGCTCACGAGGACGGCGAGCAGGTGCGCGTGGGCGACGTCGAGATAACGCTGCTGCACACCCCCGGTCACACGCCGGGCAGCCAGTGCCTACTCGTCGAGGGTTGCCTTCTCAGTGGCGACACCCTATTCATCGACGGCTGCGGGCGAACCGACTTTCCCGGGGGAGACTCCGCGGAGCTGTACCGATCTCTCAATGAGCGACTGGCGCCGGTGAGCGACGACACGATCTTATTTCCCGGGCATCTGTATTCGCGCGAGCCGTCGTTGGCGATGGGAGAGGTCCGAGCACGCAACCACGTGTTCGCCGCGACGGGTCTCGACCAGTGGCTCGCCATGTTCAACTCGTGAGCCACTTGGATGCAGGCGACCACGTCGTCGTGGTCGGCGCAGGACTCGCCGGCTGGCGATTCGTCGAGATTCTCCGTCAGCTCGGCTTCGAAGGTACCGTCACGCTGATCGGCGACGAAGTTCACCCCCCCTATGATCGGCCACCTCTGTCGAAGCAGATCCTCTCGGGCAAGTGGGGTCTCGAGAAGGCCACTCTCGCTACACCCGAGAAACTCGAACGGGCGGGCGCCACACTTCTCCTTGGCCGAAGGGCGATCGAGCTCGACGTGGGTGCGACGAGCGTACGCCTGGATAACGACACGATGGTTCGGGGCACGCACGTTGTACTGGCCACCGGCGCGAAGGCGAGACCCCTTCGCTATCACTCGTCGGGCTCGTTGATGACGCTGCGAACCTTGGACGACGCCCGTCGTCTCGACGTGATGGCGGCGGCGCTCGATTCGAACAGCGTTGTCGCGGTAATTGGGGGAGGGTTTGTCGGCGCCGAGGTCGCAACGTCGCTCTTGGCGAGAGGTCTGCGCCCCGTGGTGCTCGAAATGGCCGATCGGCCGCTGATCGGGGCGGTCGGGGAGGAAGCCTCAACCTGGCTGCAACGCCTCGGCCCGGCGGGGGGAGTGGAGGTTCGAACTCGTCAGCGCGTGCGTGACGTGACGAACCAACACGATGTGACGATTCATTTTGACGATGGGCCCGCTCTCGCGGCCAAGGCCGTTGTCGCCGCGGTGGGCTCAACTCTGGATCTGGAGTGGCTCCAGGGCTCGGGACTCCGGCTGCAAGAGGGCATCGTCGTTGATGAGAACCTTGAAGCGGCGCCGCGAGTCGCGGCGATTGGCGACGTAGCGCGTTTCGTGCACACGAGCGGACTCGACCAGGAGCACATCCGCGTCGAGCATTGGCAAGTTGCGGCCGATCACGCGTGGCACTTGGCTCATCGGTGGATGGGGGAGCAGGTAACTCCCGCCGTGCCGTACTTCTGGTCCGATCAGTACGGCAAGAAGATTCAGTTGCTGGGACACCCTCACCTTGACGACGAGGTCATCATGGTTTCGGGCGGCGTAGACGATTTGAAGTGGCTGGCGCTCTACGTGCGTGCGAACGTCGTGACGGGCATCGTGACACTCGCCAATCCCCGGGGACTGGCGACGGCGAAGGTTCTTCTCGACAGCGTCAGCACCATTGACGACGCACGGGCTCTCGCCCCGTGGGCGAGTTAGAAGGAGACGCCCGAGAGTTCCGGAATCGTTTCGCCAGCGCGAGCCATGGTCGCGATCCAGTGTGCTCGAGACTCCTCGCGCGCATCGGCGTCAATCGAGGGAGTCGCCACGTACCCTGGCGACCACACCGCCTCCACGTCCGCGAGATCGAGGTGACCGCCGCTCACGAGCGCCATCAGGCCGACCCCGCGCGTCGTGGCCTCCCGCTCTGAGGAGACGGCGGTCACGTGGCCCGAAAAGTCGGCGAGGCGTTGAACAAAGAATCGATTGGCACTCATTCCTCCATCGACGCGAACCTCCTCGAGCCGATCTCCCACTTCGCTTTCGGCGGCCTCAATAAGGTCCGCACCGCGCTGAGCCACTCCTTCGAGGACGGCGCGAACGAGGTGGGCGGCGCTGGAGCCCCGCGTGAGGCCAAAAAATCCCCCTCGGGCGCCAAAGTCCCAACGTGGCGTCCCGAGTCCTGAGAAGGCCGGCACAAAGTCGACTCCGTTGGTGGACTCGACCGACGAAGCGAGGCCCTCGCTCTCAGAAACGCTCTTCACGAGACCGAGATCGCGCAGCCACTGCACGCACGATCCAGCGCTAAAAACGATGCCCTCAACACCCCACGTGACCTCGCGATTGCGACTGCGCAGCACCGTCGGGTAGCAACCCGAATCGTAGCGCCTCATGGTGGCGGGTCCACTCAGGCCGTGAACCATGTCGAGCATCGCGCCAGTGCCAAAGGTGATCTTCGCGCCAGAGCGAACGCACGACTGGCCAAAGAGAGACGCCGGCTGGTCGCCGACGAGCGCCGTCAGAGGCGGCGATCCCTGAAGGGCTGTCGCTGAGCCGAGAGAGTCCATCGTGTCAACCAGGGTGGGCAGCATCACCGAATCGAGACCAAGTGTGGCGACCACGCCCATGTCCCAACTCGCGAGCGACGTGTCAACGAGTCCACTCACGCTCGCGTTCGAGCGGTCCGAGACGAAGGTCTCTCCCTTACTGAGGTGCCAGGCGATCCACGTTTCGAGGGTGGCGAATCGCAGATCGCCGCCGGCTCGCCCGGCGGAGTCGACCAGCCATTTGATCTTGGTGGCGGACTGATTGGGCGCGAGATAGAGTCCGTCGCCCTGGAGGGTCAGGCAGTCGATCACGGTTCGTAGATCCTGCCAACTCAGAGCTGGTCCCACCGGCTTGGACGTTGCCCGGTCGAAGACGACGGTGGTGGCACGTTGATTGGTGATGCCCACCGCATCACAGCCGCCCCCTTCTCGCAGAGTGGTTTCGGCGAGCTCGAGGGCGAGATTGACGATCTCCATCGCGTCGAGCTCGACTTCTCCGGGGAGGGGACTTCGCACCGTAAGTGGACGTTGGTGGACGCTGGTGACTACTCCCAAGTCATCGACGAGAGCGGTGCGAAGAGACGAGGATCCAACGTCGATCGAGAGCGCCCTCACCACGAGGACGCTCCAAGGCCTAGCGCGCCCGGATTCATGGGGACCGCACCAACTCTTCGAGCACCGTTGCTGAAAGTGGTGGCGGCGCGTCGAGACTCTCGAGGTAGCGGTTGGGCACGGTCGGCTGAGTCACGGCGAGCGCAGTCCCGCCGCGCTGAGCTCCCCTTCGACAAGCGAGCGGTAAGCGTCGACTTGACGGCGGATGTCCTCCTCGCCCCAATTCAGTGTTGCGGCGACCAGGCGCGCGACGTTCTCGGCCGCGTCGAAAGTCGTCCGCGCGTTCTGCAAGTGCGCGCGGCTTCGTCGGCTCAGGAGGTCCGTGAGAGACGTCACCATCTCGTGTTGTGCGCTGAAGACGAACTCGGCCGCCAGATATGGCTGATCGGCGATGGGCGTGGTCGCGAGCGAGGGATCGTCGCGCAACATCGCCAGTATCTCGTTCGTCTCCTCGCCAAAACGACGATACAGGTGCTTCTCACGTTCGTTCGTTGGCCGCCAGTCGCCTACACCGTAGAGCCGAAGAGATTTCGTCCGTACGCCTCGAAGTGGCGAAACATACGGTGATAGAGCGCTCACGGCATCCTGGGCCATCTGACGATACGTGGTCCACTTCCCGCCCGTGATGTGGATGACTCCGTCACGGGTGTCCGTAACGCGGTGGCGACGCGATAGGTCGGCGGTTCGCTCCTTTAGCTGTTGACCCTTGGCGGGTGCGAGCAAGGGTCGCAGACCGGCCCACACGCCCGTCACGTCGTCGGTGACGAGATCAGACGACGTGGAGGCGTTGACTGCCGCCAGGAGGTACGAGACGTCGTCGGGCGAGCAACGAGGGTCGTCCAGGGGACCTTCGTAGGCCGTGTCGGTGGTGCCTATGTAGGTGTACGGGGCATCTTGAAAGGGCACGACGAAGACGCTGCGGCGATCGTTGGGAACATTGAAGACTGCCGCCGCGTGCGCGGGGAGTCGATCGCTCGAGACGCTGACATGAACGCCCTTCGCGGGGGTGATGCGGTGCGATGATTCGCGTTCGGTCATGGTGAATATGTCATCGGCCCACACGCCTGTGGCGTTCACCACCGACACGGTCGCGATGTTGAACTCGTCTCCGAACAGTTCATCTCGGCAGCGAACTGCCGCTACACGGCCCTTGGCATTTTTGGTAACACTGAGTGCGCGAACATACGTGGCGACGCTCGAATTGAAGGTGAGTGCCGCGGTCTTGGCGATGGTGAGCGCAACCCGAGCGTCATCTGCGCGGGCGTCGTAGTAGAGAAACCCGGCGACGAGCCGATCGGTGCGCAACGTGGGTAAGTGCTCCAGCGCTTCCTCGCGGGAGATGCGCTGGTAGCGGTGACCGATGCGCCAGCCGCCGCTCAGGTCATAGATCCACAGGGCGGTGGCGTATCCCCGCGCGAGGGTTTTTGCGGCGGCTCCGTTGGAACCGAAGAGAGGTATGAGAAAGGGCAGTGGCTCGACGAGGTAGGGCGCGTTGTTCAAGAGTCGCTGGCGCTCACGCAGATTCTCGTACACGAGTCGGAATTCCTTTTGCCGCAGATAGCGAAGTCCGCCGTGAACCATCTTTGACGATTTCGAACTCGTCCCAGAAGCGATGTCGCCTCGGTCGATGAGAGCGACGCGGAGGCCCCGGGACGCCGCGTCAAGCGCGACGCCTGCGCCAGTCATTCCGGCGCCTATGACCAGAACGTCGTAGCTCGAGGTTGACATCGCGCGCAACGCCTCTGCGCGCTGGAAAGTCGTCACCCCGCCATGTTGACACACGCCCCGCAGTAACTTTCCTTGTATGGATTACGAACTCCCCCTCGAGCTGCAAGAGTTGCGCCACAGCGTCCGCCGATTAGCTGAAACCAAGATCAAGCCGCGCGCGCACGAAATCGATGTCAGTGGCGAATACCCTCAGGACATCTTCGAAGAACTTCGCAGGGCCGATTTGCTGGGCCTGTGCATCCCCGAGAAGTACGGCGGCTCGGGCGCGGGCATCATGGGTCTCACGATCGCTATTGAGGAGGTCACCAAGTACTCCAACGTGATCGGCCTGATGCTCTTGTTGACTCGGCTCCCGACCGGCCCGATCATGATCGCGGGGAACGAGGAGCAAAAGCAGACATATCTGCCCGGTATAGCAGATGGAACGTCGCGCGCTGCGTTCTGTCTCAGTGAACCTGGCGCCGGTTCGGACGTTGCGGGGATGCGCACGCACGCAACCCCCGACCCCGACGTCGAGGACGGATACCTCATCAACGGAACGAAGTGTTGGATCTCGGGCGGCATGCAAGCGGACTGGTTCGTGGTCTTCGCGAAGATCGGCGACCCCTCTCTCCGGCAACGCACGAATATCTACGGTTTCATCGTCGACTCTCGCTCACCCGGTGTTACGCGGCCTCGCGTGGACGACAAGATGGGGGTGAAGGGCATCGACACGACCGAGATTGTCTTCGACAACGTCGCCGTCGCACCTCGACACGTCATTGGCGGAGGATTCCTCTTGGCGATGGAGTCACTCAACGCGATGCGCCCCATCGTCGCGGCGAGGGGAATCGGTCTGGCCGAGGGTGCTCTCATGTACGCCACCGAGTACGTCAAACAGCGCGAAGCGTTCGGCAAAACAATCGCCGACTTCCAGGGGATTCGATGGGAGATCGCCAAATGCGCCACCGAGATCGAGGCCGCTCGGCTCTTGACCTACCGCGGTGCGTGGCTGGCCGACCAGGGCAAGTTCTCCAAGGATCACGTGCCGATGTTGTCGATGGCCAAGTACTACGCCACCGAGGTAGCCGTGAAGGCTTCGGGTCTAGCCGTGCAACTGCTCGGAGCCGCCGGCTACATGCGCGACCATCCCGTCGAACAGTTCTACCGTGACGCCAAGCAGCTCACGATCGTCGAAGGAACCAGTCAGATTCAATTGGATCTCATCGGGCGCGGCGTGATGCACCACGATCTGTGGTGGAACTGACCGATGGTTCTTAGATATTGACCACGGGACACGTCAGCGTGCGAGTAATGCCGGGAACCTTTTGGATGGCGCCAACTATGAACTTTCCCAGGTCATCGACGCTGCCCGCCTCGCATCGAACGATGACGTCGTAAGGCCCCGTGACCTCAAAAGACTCCAGCACCCCAGGTACGGCGCGGGTGGCGAGGACGACCTTTTCGCTTGAACCAATTTCCGACTGAATCAGGATGTACGCCTGCACCGTCATAGGAAGCCTTTCTCTTCGAGTTCTCCCATACTGCCTGCTTTTTTACGGTGACGCTAATCGTCTCGCGCTGAGTTTCCCATATGCCACTGGTGGCAGAAGTCGCACCGGTATGAGTTGAGTTCCGCGCCGTTCAGCGTCCAGGCGAGCTGGGCCGCGCTCTTGGCTTCGCGCTCCGTGCGGTAGGGGGTCTTCGCCGATCCGTCGCGCGTGAAGTGTGAGGAGACGCGACCCTGTGGGCGCGTGGCAACGCGAGTTTGGCGACGGCGGCGCTTCATAGACGACAAAGGTTATGGGTCTGTGGGTAAATTTAGAGCGTGAGTATTCAAACTCAGCCTGACGTCGTTGTTGAATCGACGATCGAAACCGATGAGGGAGACCACGAGCGCTTTACCCATTTGGTACTGGAGGGTTACACCAAAAAGAGTGGAAAATTCGTCGCACTCGAGAACTCCGTGGTCGACGGAATGGTGAACGCGACGCCCGTGCGCGCCCTGTGCGGCAAGGTGTGGGTACCGGGTCGCGATCCCGCGAGGTACCCTCTCTGTCCCACCTGCAAGGAGATCGCCACAGGGTTGGGGTGGTCTTTGCCCGACAGGTAGCACTCATCGTTCTCGGTGACGAATTGCCGAGCCGTTAGGCTCTTCTGCACTATGGATCGCGCGCTCGTCTTACGCCATCACCTGGAAGACAGCCCCGGACTGGTCGGCGAAGGCTTCGAAGCCCGCGGCTACGAGATCGACGTTGCCCTCATCGACGAGTCCAATGTTGGACCGTCTCTCGAGGATTACGACGCGCTAGTGATCTTGGGATCAAAATGCGCGGTCTACGACCTCGAGGAAGAGTCGCCCTGGTTTCGGCGCGAATTGGCTCTGATCGCCGACGCCGACGCTCGCCGGATTCCCATACTCGGAATCTGCTTTGGCGCCCAGGCGCTATGTCGACAATTTGGGGGCACCGTACGGCGAGCACGAAGCGAAGAGATCGGATGGTTCGACATTGACGTTCTCGCCACGGTGGAACTGCCGTCGGGACCATGGTTTGAGTTTCACTTCGACGAATGCCTCCTGCCCCATGAGGCAGAGCTCTGGGCAACGTCGGCGCGCGCCGTGCAGGCCTTCGCAATTGGGCCGCACGTCGGAGTCCAGTTTCATCCCGAAGTCGATGACGCTCAGCTCAAGGAGTGGCTGGCGGCGGACGACGAAGTGCGTGACTTGGGTCTCGACCTTGAGGCGTTGGTGGAACAGACGGCGCGCGAGACGCCCGCGGCGCGAGTTCGCGCTCGAGAGCTCGTGGATTTGTTTCTGCGTCGTGCTGGCTAGGCAGTGGTAAATCAAGACCAGCTGTTGACGGTTCGTATCGAACGCCCTGCTACGGGGGGCGGCGTTGGCCGCGCAAACGACGGGCGGGTCATCTTCGTGCGACACTCGCTGCCTGGTGAACTCGTGCGGGTGGCCGTTACCGAGACGACGTCCAGTTTCTACCGCGGCGACGCCGTCCACGTCATTGAAGCGAGTGCTGAGCGAGTTACCCCGCCGTGCCCGTACGCGCATCCTGGCGGTTGCGGTGGATGCGATCTTCAAGACGCGTCGAGTGAGGCCCAGGCGAACTGGAAAGCCTCAGTCGTGGAAGAGCATTTGCACCGCATTGCGGGAGTCGAGTGCGATGTCACGATGGTCGAGCTGCCGATGGTTGAGTCAACGCGGACGCGCCTGCGCTGTGGCGTTGACGAGGATGGACGTCTCGGCCTTCGCGAGGCGAGGTCGCACAAACTCGTGCCGATCGAGACGTGTTGGATCGCGTCGCGAAAGTTCGATGAAGCGTTCTCTCACCCCTGGCGCGAGGCCGGCGAGGTCGAACTGCGAGCGATCGGAGCTGGCGAGCCCTTCGCGGTTGTTCGTCGGAGCGAGCGCGGTCCCACTTTTGAAGTGCGATCGATGTCGGGCGCGGCGCTCGATCCTTCGACCCACTCGCGGGTATCGGCGGGCGGGCACGTTTATCGCGTGGATCCCGTTTCCTTTTGGCAGTCGCACCGCGACGCTCCGCAGGTTCTGCTTGAGGCCGTCCTCGAGGTGGCCGATGTTGAGAGCGGAGATGAAGTGACCGATCTCTACAGCGGCGTAGGCCTGTTCAGCGTCCCGCTGGCCAAGCGTGTTGGTTCGAGGGGCCGGGTGACGGCGGTCGAATCCTCGCCCTACGCGGTGCGCGATGCGCGCGAGAACGCGATGGGATCGTCGAATCTGAAGGTCCGTGAGTGGTCGGTGACGCCGCGATCAATCAACGACACAGTTCGCGACGGGAGCGTTGTAGTGCTGGACCCGCCGCGCCAGGGACTCGCGAAGGGCGTGGCCAGCGCTATAGCACGTCAACGTCCTCGCCGGGTGGTTTATGTTTCCTGCGACGCGGCGACGTTCGCTCGCGACCTTAAGGTTTTCGTGGGCCACGGATTTTCGCTGAGTGACCTGCGAGTATTTGACCTCTTTCCCATGACCGAGCACGTCGAAGTCGTAGCGCTCCTTGACAGCCCCACCTAAATGATGGATAGTGCTGATGGAGGGACGAAAAACCTAGACCCGTTAAGGGGGATGAGTATGTCGATCAAGTTAGATCATCACCATCGCGTTACCGCCCAGAAACTGTTTTGTCACCCGTTGAACCACAACATTCAGTGGCATGACGTGTGCTCACTGCTGGCTCGGTTTGGTGAAGTCCACGAGACTCACCGCGGTAACTGGGCCGTCACGGTTGACGGCGAAACTGTCTCCTTCGGTTCGACTCGCACACGCGAGCTCACCGAAGACCAGGTGGTGAGAGTTCGAAACTTTCTTCGTTCCTTTGGACTGACGAAACAGACGCTCACCGCTGCCTGAGCCGCTACCGTAATCAGTCGTGGCGGAGTGACTCTACGTGTTGGTCCCGCCGTCTCAGGGCAAGGCCCCTGGAGGACGGCGACAGATCACGTCGGGAAGGTTCGACGCCACCCTCGCTGAGGCTCGTTACCAGGTCGTTGACGCCCTGCGCTGCTTGGTGGCCAGCGCCACGCTCACTCAACTCGAAGCGGCTCTGAGCGCTCGAGGTCCCCTCCTGGAACGTGCTCTCGAGTCCACAAAAGAATTGGTCGACGGTACGCCTCCGACGCTCGCCGCGTGGCGCCGGTACCAGGGCGTGGTCTGGACGTACCTCAATCCAATCTCACTCACACCCGCGCAACGTCGGCGAGTTCTGGTTCCTTCTGGCTTGTACGGACTGCTCGCGAGTGACGATCAGATTGTCGACTATCGGCTCAAGATGAACGCGCGCCTGAACTCGATGCCCTCGCTCGCACTCTTCTGGCGCCCCAAGGTGACTGAGGCACTACTGGAGGCGACCCGCAGCGTGACGATTGTAAACTTCTTGCCGCAAGAACACGCCGCGAGCATCGATATGGCACTGCTCCAGGCGCAGCGCACAGTCATCGACGTGAGATTCGTGGCCGCTGATAAGTCGCGCGCCATTGGACACGACGCAAAGGCCGTGAAGGGTGAGCTCGCTCGAGCCGTTGTTCGCGAGGGGGTCTCCGCGTTCTTGACTCGGGAGCGTCTCGGTTGGCGCGTCGAACGACACGACCACGATGTCGCCGTGATCGCGCCGGCCACGCGATCGCTGAATCCAGAGCCTTAGTCTTTGGCGAGTTTTTATGCGTGCCGACGAATATTTGCTCGCAAAAGTGGAGCGGGGCGATCGTTGATTGAGAATTGTGGCGACATCGCTTCGTAACAACGACGGCTCCTGAAAGCGATTGCCCGCGGTAAGCGCGTTCGGTACCGAGACCGATCCACTGACGGCCTGCGTTAGTGGATCGGTGAATCGTAATTCGTGGAGGTGGGGGGCTACGAACCCCCGTCCGTCAGCATCTAAGTGAACATTCTCCGAGCGCAGCTGGCATCTGATTGTCGGGAACGTCGCCAATGTCAGCGTCGGCGGTGTTCCGTAGATGGCTGAAGTGTCCCCGCACGATCACCAACGAACCATGCGGGTAAGCCTTACTTTTATGACACCCGTTTTCTAAACCGCAAGGCCGGGTCTAGGCGGATGTTGCTACCTAAGCAGCAAACGCAAGCTGAGGCTTGGCGTTTATTTATTGTTTCCGGCTCTTTAACGTGGCTCCGGAGACCACGGCTCGCTTCTTTCACCAGGACGACTCACGTCGAAACAATTCACCCCCATGGACACTGCACGGTCGCGATGACCGCCAAAGGATTCTACTGGCGGCGACTCGCTCGGGCTCTTCAGCCCCGTTAGGAGAGTTTTTCGAGGTTGCGCGCGGCGCGGGCCATATCGCGCTCTGCATCGCGCTTGGCGAGCGCTTGGCGTCGATCTTGCTGCTTGCGCCCTCTCGCGAGAGCAAGCTCGACTTTGGCACGTCCGTCTTTGAAGTAGACCTGCAAGGGGATGATGGTGAGCGATTGGGTGGCTGCTTCTCTCTTCAACTGATCGAGTTGATGTCGATGTACGAGCAACTTTCGCCTGCGATCTGGATCATGACTCCCAAAACCCACCGCGTACACCCATGGAGGAATGTGGGCCTGGAAGAGCCAGAGTTCGTCATTATCCACGCGCGCGTAGCTCTCGGCGATCTGCGCGCGGCCCTCGCGAAGGGACTTCACCTCAGAACCTAGGAGGACAATCCCGCACTCAATGGCCTCGAGGATCTCGTAGTCGTGACGGGCGCGACGATTGGTGGCGACCACGCGGTCCCCCTTTGCGGCTTCGTCACGCCCCTTCGCGCGACGCTCTTTGATCTGCTTGGCTCTTGCCACGACGCCAGCGTAGTGACGCAGCCCAGGGGGCGGGGTGGTCACTAGTGTGTCCAGGTGCTGACTCTGCGTGACTTCCAACGAGACGCGATCGTGGCGACCTGCGTCCGCGCGTTGCCAAATGAGGGATGTGGACTACTGCTGGGGACCGCCGAGGGCGTGGTGCATGAGGTGGTCGCCAGCCCCAATGTCGCCGATTCGGCCAAGGTGTACGAGATCGACTCGGCGATCATGTTGGAGGCGTCTCGTCGCGCCGACGCCGAGGGTATCGAGGTCATCGGCGCCTTTCACTCGCACACCCACAGCCAGGCGTACCCCAGTCCGACCGACGTTGACCAGGCCCCAGACCCTTCGTGGCATTACGTTTTGATCTCGCTGATGGATGCGCCAGCTCACCTGCGAAGTTTTCGCATCATCGATGGGAAAGTCGACTCCGAGGCGTTCCACGTCTCGGACTGACCAAGTGCAGACTTGAATTCGTCCCTGATGGGACCCGATCTTTTCTTGACACGGAAGGACGAGAACCCGCTAATGTTGACTCAGCAGGTCATGTATCGATCAGTTGAAAGTGGGCGCTATGGCGGCAGTGCTAAGAATCCCAACCGTGTTGCGACCCGCCATGGGCGGCGAGAGCGTGATCGCCGTGGAGGGTGACACCGTCGGAGAAGTCCTGCTGCGCCTGACGACCACGTATCCCGCGATCAAGGGTCAGCTTCTCAATGACGACGGAACCTTGCACCGTTTCCTCAACGTGTACGTCAATGATGATGACGTTCGCTATCTCGGTGGTGTTGAGGCGTCGATCACCAACGACGACGAGATCACGTTGCTTCCTGCCGTCGCGGGTGGCGCCTGGTAGTGACGCGCTACGCGTCGGTTCTTGAACTCATCGGCTCGACGCCTGTTGTCGATGTCAGTGCCCTTTCACCCAAGGCCAACGTGGCCATTTGGGCCAAACTTGAAGGCCGTAATCCCGCGGGGTCGGTGAAGGATCGTGTTGCGCTGTCCCTCATCGAAGCGGCCGAGCGCGAAGGCCGTCTCACCCCGGGCCAGCCCGGTCAGACGCTGATCGAGCCATCCTCGGGAAACACGGGCATCGCGCTCGCGCTCGTGTGTCGTCTGCGCGGCTATCACCTCAAGGTCGTATTACCCACGAACGTCTCGCCTGAGCGTCGCCAGTTACTCGAAGTCTTCGGTGCGGAGATCATCGACTCACCGGGAAACGAAGGTTCGAACGGGGCCGTACGCCTTGCTCAGTCCCTCAGTGCTGAGAATCCCGAGTGGGTCTTTCTCTATCAGTACGCGAATCCCGCGAATCCATTGGCGCACTATCACTCGACCGCGCCGGAGATTCTGGCCGACGTTCCAGAGATTACGCACTTTGTCGCGGGACTCGGCACTTCGGGAACGCTGATGGGCGTTGGTCGATTCTTGAAGGAACGACTGAGCGGCGTTCAGGTGTGGGCCGTGGAACCGCCCAGTGGCGAAATCGTCGATGGCTTGCGCAGTCTCGACGACGGATACGTGCCACCAATATTCATCCAAAATCACGGTGAAGAGTTGCTCGATCGCAAGGTCATTGTTCGACCGCGCGAGTCGATCGAGTGGACGCGTCGGCTGAGTGAACTCGGGCTCTTTGTCGGCATCTCATCGGGCGCCGCGATGGCGGGCGCCGTGAAGTGCGCTTTGACCATCCCCGACGATGAGAGGGCGACGATTGTCGTGATCATCGCCGATGACGGGTGGAAGTATTTGTCGACGGGGGCCTGGAGCAACGATCTGGACGAGGTCGTCGAGAGGGCCAAGTCAACGATCTACTTCTAAGTCGCTCGCAGAGTTATCCGATACCGTAGAACGGCACTCCGTGTGCGAGTCGAGGAGAGATATGTCCGAACTACGTAGTGATGGTCGCGCATTCGACGAGTCTCGGCCCCTCGCGTTCCAACGGGACTTCACCGAAATGGCCGCGGGGTCAGTGCTCGTCAGTTTCGGGAGGACCCGGGTGTTGTGCACCGCGTCAATTGAGAGTGACATTCCTCGTTGGTTGAAGGGCAAGGGTCGAGGATGGGTGAGCGCCGAATACTCGATGCTGCCCGGTTCCACCCCCGAGCGCGCGAACCGAGAGGCCGCCAAGGGCAAGCAGTCCGGAAGGACTCAGGAGATTCAGCGCCTCATCGGGCGCTCGCTGCGCAGTGTGACGCGCCTTGAGTTGCTGGCCGACGTGCAGATTCTGGTCGACTGTGATGTCCTTCAAGCTGACGGAGGTACCCGTACCGCGTCCATATGTGGGGGATACGTAGCGCTGCATGACGCGGTCACGCGGCTCGTCCTGGCTGGGGAGATTGCCGAGCACGCGCTGAGCGATCTCGTGGCCGCGATATCGGTCGGCATCGTCGGGGGCGTTCCCATGTTGGACTTGCCCTATGAGGAAGACGTGCGCGCCGACACGGATATGAACGTTGTCATGACTGGGTCTGGTCGATTCGTCGAGGTGCAAGGAACCGCCGAGCAGACCGCCTTCGATCGCGACGAGCTCAATGCGCTCTTGGACCTAGCGACGGTCGGCATCGGTCGCATCCACGACGCCCAGCGCGCGACTCTGGCGACCCCGCCTGTGCCGCGGTAGTGGTCACCTTCGTCCTGGCTACCGCCAACGTGCACAAAGCAGAGGAGATTCGCCAGGTCCTCGAACCCTACGCCGTCGAACTTCTCGCGCGCCCGAGCGAGGTCGGTGACGTTGGCGAAACTGAGGATACGCTCGAGGGAAACGCGCTCCTCAAGGCACGGGCTCTCACTGACGCGACCGGGCTTCCCGCGATAGCTGACGACACGGGCCTCTTCATCGACGCTCTCGAGGGGCGCCCCGGGGTGTACAGCGCGCGCTATGCCGGAGAGAGCGCAACCTTCGCTGACAACGTCCAAAAGGCGCTTCGCGAGCTCGATGGTGTCGACGATGCACATCGAAGTGCGCGATTTCGTTCGGTGGTCGCGGTGGCGTACCCTGATGGCACGTCGTGGTGGGTGCAAGGAGAGTTGGAAGGGGCGATTCTTCGCGAGCCCGTTGGCGCGGGGGGATTCGGTTACGACGTCATCTTTGCCCCGTCGAACAATGGTGGGTTGTCCTTGGCTCAACTTGCGCCGGAACAAAAGAACGCGATCTCGCATCGAGGTCAAGCGCTGCGAGCCTTCGCCGAAAAGCTTGGCGGTTCGTAGCATGCTTGGCTATTCTTCACCCGTAGGGTGGGAGAGTGATGAACCGCGAGCTCGCGATGTTCCCGTTGGGGATGGTGGTCTTTCCGCATCAGACAGTTGGTCTTTGCGTTTTCGAGCCGCGCTACCACCGACTGCTCGCAGATGTCGAGAGTGAGCGTCTCTTCGGTACCTGTCTTATTGAGCGGGGGTCTGACGTGGGTGGTGGCGAACAGCGCACTTACGTCGGCTCGGTGCTGGAGATTCTTGGCACCCATCGACTGACGAACGGGCAGATTCTGGTGGTCGTCGAGGGCGTCGAGTGCTTCGAGGTTGTTGAGTGGCTGAGCGACGAGCCCTATCCTCGCGCGGTGGTTGGCCAACGATGTTGCGATGACGTGCCGATCGAGACTGCACTTCTCAAATCGACGGAGTCAGCCGTTCGCGCCTTGCGGACGCTGCAGAGCGAGATCTTCGCCGACGAGTGCTTGCAGCGAAACTGCGCCATGGATGATGACGTTCGCGTGCGAAGTTGGCAGTTGTGCGCCCTGACGCCGATGTCCCTGCTTGACCAGTTCAAGGTGCTGAGTTTGAGCAATCCCAACGAGCGCTTGCGCCTCGTCGCCGAGATCTGCTGTGAACGTTATGGCGATTATCAGCGCATGCTCGCGGTCGACGAACTGCGCGCTCCAATGAACTAATCGAGCTCGAGAAGGTCGACAACGAAGATCAGCGTCTCGTTGGGCGCGATGACGCCGCTAGCGCCGCGCTCACCGTAGGCGAGGTGCGCGGGAATTACGAGCCGGCGGCGCCCGCCGATGCGCATTCCCACGACGCCCTGATCCCAGCCACGGATGACCTGACCCGCTCCAAGCTCGAAGTCGAAAGGCTCGTCGCGATTCCACGACGCATCAAACTCTTCTCCACTGCTGGCGCCAACGCCGACGTAGTGCACAACGGCGCGCTGGCCGTCCGTCGCCTCGGCACCGCCACCCATGACGATGTCCTCAATCAACAGATCGTCCGGGGGTGGACCGAGGTGTGGCTCAACGAAGGGCTTGTCTGACATGGTCGAAGACTTTAGTGGCGACGCGACCCACCCGCGCCCACAACACGGACGTTCTTCGCCTCGCGGCCCTTGGGGCCATGAGCTTCTTCGAAGGTGATCTTTTGGCCCTGACTGAGAGATCTGAAACCGTCTCCCACAATGCTCGAGAAGTGAATGAACAGGTCGTCACCTTTGTCGTCGCTCGCAAAGCCGAAGCCCTTGGTGTCGTTAAAGAAACTGACGACGGCCTCTTTGCCGCGAGTGCGGGAAGCTTCAAAGCGACGCGTCTCAGGACGTGTCGCGTCTCGTCGAGACGACGACTGACGCTCGAAACCGCGGGAGGGCCGTGAATCGCTCTCCGTCGGGCGTTGCTCGCGTCGGGTACTCGTGCCGCGCGCGCGCTGCTCGAAGCTGCGAGGGCGCTCACGCTCGCGCGGCTCGTAACTACGCGAGCGTTCGCGAAATGGTTCGCTACGACCGTTGGGAGAGCGATCGTCGAGTCGTTCGGCGGCGACGACGTCATCGACTGCACCGAGGCGAATCGCGGGGGCGACTTCGCGCGCCTCGATGGACGGTGCTACGCCGAGTGCGCGCTGGAGGCGCTTCACGTGGCCGATCACGTCCTCGCCGACGAGCGAGATAACGGCACCCGTGGCCCCGGCGCGGCCGGTGCGCCCAGAACGGTGGAGGTAGTCGGTCGCTTGCGCGGGTGGATCGTAGTGAATAACAACGGGCAGGAGGTCAATGTGGATCCCTCGCGCCGCGACGTCGGTCGCAACGAGTACCTGAACCTGACCGTTCTTCACACTGCGCAGGGCACGCTCGCGCTGGGCCTGGGAGCGATCACCATGCAGCGGCACCGCTGAGATGCCTCGTTCGCCCAACTGTCGGGCCAATCGGTCGGCGCCGTGCTTGGTGCGCGTGAAGATAATGGCTCGCTCGTATTGCTCGATGATGTCGGCTGTTATCTCGGGGCGGCGGTCGCGCGGCACCCGCCAAAAGTAGTGATCGACGTCGCTGGGAGCCTCGTCGCCGACGACGTCGTGAATCGCGGCATCGTGAGTGAACTCGCGCACCAACGATGACACGTCTGGCCCCATCGTGGCAGAAAACAACATGACGTGGCGCTCGGGAGACGTAGCGGCGACGATGCGACGCACTGCGGGCAAGAAGCCCATGTCCGCCATGCGGTCAGCTTCGTCCACTACGACCGTCATCACGGATCCGAGGTCGAGTGCTCGCTGCTCGAGCATGTCTTCGAGACGTCCGGGACAGGCGACGACCACGTCGACACCGTGGTTGAGTGCCTTGCGCGCAACGTTGTATGAGGTCCCGCCGTAGATGCAGATGACGCGACGACCGCGGTCGTCAGTCAACTGAGCGATCTCTTTTTGGACCTGTGCGGCCAGTTCTCGCGTGGGTACGAGCACCAGGGCGACGGGCTTGCGGGGCTGGGCCTTGCGCAGACGCGCCAGCAAGGGGAGGGCAAAAGCAAGGGTCTTACCCGAGCCGGTGATGGCCTTACCCACGACGTCGCGCCCCCGTAAGGCGTCAGGGATGGCCGCCTCTTGGATCGGGAACGCCTCAGTAATTCCGCGCGCGTTCAGGCGTTCGACGAGGCGTGACGGCACGCCGAGGTCGGCAAAGGACATGGACATGGAACTCCTACGAGTTGAGATGAGCCCAACTCGAAAGGAAATGTCGAATCGGTCTCTATCGCGAGATGCGACGAAACAGCGTTTTCCATCCTAGCAGACGCCACTCGATGGTCATGACGCTCCAACGAGCGAGCAGGGTTTTACCGACTTGTGGTCCCAATGGGTCAACGGCAAAACGTGCGGGCGGAGGGACTCGAACCCACACTCCGAAGAACTGGTACCTAAAACCAGCGCGTCTGCCAATTCCGCCACGCCCGCGAGCGACTCCACTCTACGCCGCGAAGAGAGGGAGAATCGGGTCTCGCACGGTAGATTGGTCACCATGATTAACTCCTCGATAGCAGAAGGTTTCAGCGCAAACGACCTCAATCAGCGCCTGTTGAGGGAGCGCATCGTGTTTTTGGGCTCCCAAGTGGACCAGAGCACCGCCAACCGCATCTGTGCCGAACTTCTTCTCCTCGAGGCCGAAGATCGCGATAAGGACATAAGTCTCTATATCAACTCACCCGGGGGCTCGGTCTACGACGGACTCGCGATCTATGACACGATGCAATACGTCAACTGCGACGTGCGCACCATCTGCATTGGGATGGCGGCTTCGATGGGCCAGTTTCTCCTGTGCGCCGGCGCGCCGGGCAAGCGATTTTCCTTGCCGCACAGCCGAATTCTGATGCATCAGCCCTCCATTGGCGGCATGCAGGGTCAAGCGTCAGACATCGCCATCCAAGCTGAGCAGATTATCTACATGAAAAAGACGTTGGCTGAGCGCATCGCCTTTCACACGGGCCAGCCGGTAGAGAGAATAGAGACCGATTCGGACCGCGACCGTTGGTTCACAGCGCACGAAGCGCTGGAATACGGCTTCATCGACGCGGTCATCGAACGTTCGGCCCTCCGTCAAGGGGTCTAGTGAGTCACGCCCCGTTGGAGGGCCAACGTAGTCGTTCCCTAGAGAACACTCCGGTACGTATCGTTAGCGCGCGCGTCCCGCTGGGGACCAGACTGGTCAATCTTTGGGCGCGCCGTGAGCTTCTGCTCAGCCTCATTACGTCCGACATTCGCATCAAGTACAAGAATTCGACACTCGGCCTCTTTTGGTCGATGGTCTCGCCGGCCTTCACACTGGGCGTCTACTATCTCGTGTTCTCCGTCTTCTTAAAGAATGGCTACCCCAACTTCGTCATCTTTCTCTTCTCGGGTCTCGTGGTCTGGAATCTCTTTCAGAGTTCGTTGAACACCGCGACGGGCGTCATCGTTGACCGCGCGGCCCTGGTCAAGAAGGTGTCATTCCCGCGCGAGATACTGGCTCTGTCGAATGTTGGTGCGTCGGTCGTGTACTTCCTGGTCCAACTCGTCGTCCTGGTCATTTTCGTGAGTGCGGTGCAGCACGCTCCAGCCTGGAAGTTCATACTGATTCTTCCCATCTCCTTCCTGTCGCTCTACTTGATTTCCGCGGCGTTGTCAGTGGTGATGTCGGCCGTGAACGTGTATCTGCGCGACATGAGGCACCTCATGGAGGTGCTGTTGCAGCTGTGGTTCTGGATGACCCCGATCGTGTACTCGTACTCGCACGCCATTGCGCCGCACCTTACGATTCGCGGCCTCACGTGGGTCTACTTCTTGAATCCCATCACACTGATCGTCTTGACGTTTCAGCGCGTCTTTTACGTCAATACCGCCGTCCACTCGACGATTGCCCCGCATCCCATCATCGACGTATTGCCCACCTGGTCGTTTGATAAATTCCTCTTCTTGAACGTCGTGCTGCTCGGTGTCGCCATCGTGGCTTTTTTTGTCGGAGAGGCGATCTTTGGGCGACTCGAGGGCGAATTCGAGTCGGAGTTGTAAATGGCGAACGTCATCGAGGTCGAGGGCGTCTCCAAGAAATTCAAGATTCACCACGAGCGCCACCAGTCGCTGAAGGAGCGCTTGCTGCACCCGCGCTCGGGAACAACGGAGGTCTTTGACGCTCTGACTGATATCAACTTCACGGTGGGTGAGGGCGAGACGTTGGGCATCGTCGGTCATAACGGGTCGGGCAAGTCGACGCTCTTAAAGTGCATTTGTGGCGTCTTGAAGCCCACGACCGGCGAGATCCGACTGCGCGGCAGTCTGGCCGCACTGTTGGAGCTTGGGGCAGGTTTCCAGACGGAGCTCTCGGGGCGCGACAACGTGTATCTCTACGGCGCGATGCTGGGCTTTTCGCGAAAAATGGTGGACGCCATCTTCGACGACGTGGTGGCCTTTAGCGAGATCGAGCAGTTCATCGATACGCAGGTCAAGTTCTACTCGAGCGGCATGTACGTGCGCCTGGCCTTCGCAGTGGCGGTGAATGTCGATCCCGACATCCTGGTTGTCGACGAGGTATTGGCCGTCGGTGACGAACGGTTCCAGGCCAAGTGCGTTGATCGGATCAGACGATTCCAAGAAGAGGGGCGCACGATCTTGCTGGTGACCCATAACGCCGATCAGGTGCGCGCGCTGTGCGATCGGGCGATCGTGCTCAACGGCGGTGACATGATTGCCGACGGCCCCACCCGCGATTCGCTGCGCATCTTTCGTGAGCACCTGATGGAAGACGCGGTCGAGCACGATCCCGCCCACTTGCTCGGGACGGTGCGTATCGAGTCGGTATCAACGCCGACTGGTTCATTCGAAGTGAAGAGCGGAGCCGGGCTGCATTTTGACGTGAGTGTCGTCTCCCAAGGCGCTTACGGTGGCAACTTCGTCATGGAACTCTTCACTCACAGTGGGACCCTCGTTAGCCGCAGCGACGCTCGGGGTGCGCCCGTCAACTTGCTACCCGGGCATAATCGCGTGTCGGTCGATCTCGGCCAACTGCCTCTGCTCGATGGCGTGTACGCCTTGAACGTGGGCATCGTCGATCCTCGTGGGAACAACGTGATCGCCTGGAGCGAGCGGGCCGCCACCATCCAGGTGACCTACGACGGGCGCGAGGGTGGCATCGTTGAGCTCGATCCCACTATTCGCCAGGAGTAAGCTCCGCCTCGACGAGTGATCTCTTCAATCGAGGAAAGTGGCGCAGGGCGCCCAGGGGGCCCAGCCGACCTGCGTCGAAGGGGAACGTCGCACCTTGCAGCATGCGCCGATCGCCACGCGAGTTCCCGTAGGCGTATAGCACGGGGGTAATCTCGCCGTGACGCTCGACTATCCACTCGTTGAGACGACGAAGCTTCTCCTTACCGCGGCAGTTTTTACCCAGATAGCTTCCAGTGAGTTTGCCGCGTGCGTCCACGGCGAGCCGCGTGCCGAGACCACCTGTCGTGTGGAACAGGTCAATCACGACGTCGACGTAGATCTGAGGCGACGCCGAGACGATCACCACGTCGTGACCCTGGTCAAGATGCCACTTCAGACGCTCAATCACCCAACTGCGTCCGTGTTTCTCGAAATGGGAGATAGCAAAAATCCGCGACGCCGCACGCACATCGTCAGATTCCTCGCCGAGCAAGAGCTTTCGAAAGAGTCGCTCCTTTGCGCGATCGGCCCAGTGCCCGCTGCGAAGTGCCCCGACCAGTAGGGGAAGCGCCAGGGTGGCGGCCGCAAAGAAAGTGGCTCGATCGCCCCGTAGGAAGCGAAGCCACTTGAAGACGCTGCCCCCTTCGCTCAACGTCCCGTCGAGATCGAACGCAGCCACCGTCGCCCCCGAAGAGTTCGTCACGCGTCCAGTCTCACAGGCGACGTTCTGCGGGCAGAGTCAATACCCTACAAATCCGCCGTAAAGTCCGGTGCCGCATATCTCATCGAAATTGCCGTCTCTTCTCATCTCCCAACAAGAAGCTGTTCGATCTGTGAAGCCCCGGATCGCTCTCAGGCGGCCGCGGCTTTTGCTACACGAGAGAGTCGCGCAGTTCGCGCTTGAGGACTTTGCCCTGAGGATTGCGGGGAAGGGCCCCGGAACGAAAGAAGACCTTGGTGGGAACCTCGAACTTCGCGAGGCGCGCAGCAACGTGCCGACTGATCTCCTCAGCCTCGATCACTCGTCCCGGGCGCAGCACCACGACCGCGGTCACCTCCTCGCCCAGAGTGGGATGTGGCGTGCCGACGACGGCGCAGTCCTGCACGTCGGGATGCTCGAAGATTGCCGCCTCGACGATCACTGAGTAGACGTTCTCGCCACCTCGGATGATCATGTCCTTGGCGCGGTCGACAATATATATGAACCCGTCGTCGTCAATCTTGGCGATGTCGCCGGTTCGCAGCCATCCAGACTTCGTGAAGGCCTTCGCGGTGGCCTCGGGTTGGTTCCAGTAGCCGCGGATCACGTTGGGGCCCTTCACCCATAGTTCGCCTAATACATCGGGTCCTCGCGTCAAATCGTCTCCCGGCTCTTCGCCTTCGTACTCTTCGGGCAGCACGGCCGCCTCGTTCACGGGGTAGCACGGGCCGCAACTTGCGGGCTTGGCAAGGTAGTCGGCCCCGGGATTCGAGGCCAGTGCCGCTGACGTTTCGGTCAGTCCGTATCCGTTGCTCGGTTGGCCCATAGGAAAGTGCGCCTTCAGGCGCACGACCAGTTCCGGAGGCGCTGGGGCGCCACCGTAGGCGATGCTGGTGATGCTCGACGTGTCGTACTTGTCGAACTCTGGATGATCGATGATCTGCATCGCGATCGTGGGCACGCCGCCAATCATTGAGACGCGCTCGCGTTCGATGATCTCGAGTGCTCGACCCGCGTCGAAGTGGTGCATGAGGACGATCTTCGAACCCGCGGCCGTACTAGGCACCAGTACCGCGTAACACCCGGTCGCGTGAAAGAAGGGGACGTTGAGCAGCACGGTGGTCTGGGTGGAGGGAGTTGACGAACCGGGAGCGACGCCCGCGCGAAGGGCCGAACGTTGGGCGGAGAAGGAGAGGTTCATGAAATTGGTGATGATGTTGCGGTGCGAACCGACGGCGCCCTTGGGGTGACCGGTAGTGCCCGACGTATAGAACATGGTGGCGTCGTCGTCAGTGGAGAGCTCCAGGTCAGGCGGCGTGGAGCGGTCAATCCTGCCGAGGAACTCCTCGAAGGTGAGGACGGCGACGCGTGAGTGGGAACGAGAAGTGCCGGGTCGCTGAAGACCGTCTAGCACGACGATCGTTTTCAAGTCGGGTAGATCGTCAATTAGCTCACGTACGCGCTCCAGTCTCTCCGCATCAACGAACAGCAATGACGACCCCGAGTCGCGCAACCCATAGGAGAGCTCGTCTGACATCCACCACGCGTTAAGCGGCGTGACAATGGCGCCTGCAGCGACCGACGCCCAGAATGCCATAGGCCACTGCGGCAGGTTGCGCGCGGCAATGGCCACGCGGTCGCCCTTGGCGACGCTCTCGGTGAGGCGATGGGCGAGAGTCGCGACGATCGAGTAATGCTCTTGAAACGTGTAGCGCTCGCCCTCGTAGACGAGAAACTCCAAGTCGCCGTGGCTCCGTGACATGTCGAGCATCTGGCGAAGGGTCTGCGGAGCGTTCTTCCACAACGTCATTTCGATGCCCTTGACCAGGGCGCGTTCTGTTTCGAAGAACTGGCCCGGCGACGTCAGTCGTTCACCTGCCTCGCGAAGCGTCAGTGCGTCGTGACCCATACGAAGTTATTTCGGCTGATCCAAGGGCTGGAAAAGGTTGTCCCGGTAGTGGATGAGTTCGTTGATCGACTCTTTTATGTCATCTAATGCCCGATGTGTCGACTCCTTCTCGGGGATGGCGGCGAGGACGTCGGGATTCCAGCGGCGAGCCAACTCCTTGATGGTTGAGACGTCAACGTTACGGTAATGGAAGAACGCCTCAAGCTCGGGCATGTACTCCTCGAGAAAACGGCGATCGGTGCCAATGGAGTTTCCGCACAAAGGAATGGAGCGCACTTCGCTGATGTGGGACCTGAGGAACTCCAGCGTCTGATTTTGGGCTTCCTCAACGGTGACGGTGGAGGCAACGATCCAAGGCAAGAGGCCGGACTTTGTGTGCATTTCTGTGACGAAGTCCCCCATCTGGGCCAACTGGTCGGGCGTCGCATGAATCACAAGGTCCGGTCCCTCTGCGATGACGTCGAGGTGGTCGTCGGTGAGCAGTGTGGCGATCTCGACGATGACGTGTCGTTGGGGCTCGAGACCGGTCATCTCCAAATCCATCCACGCGAGCACGAATCGACACTACTTAATTAAAGGCGCGGCTTCGGCTGTGTAGCCTTCCCGCTATGGAAATTCTCACCAAAAGGCTCCACCCTGACGCGGTCATACCGCTGTACGCCAACGACGGCGACGCGGGCTGCGATCTGGTGGCGGTCGGGTCTCACATACTCCGTGCGGGCGGGGGCCGCGCGCTTGTCGCTACCGGACTCGCGGTCGCCATACCCGAAGGTCACGGGGGATTCGTTCTTCCGCGCAGTGGCTTGGCGTCACGACATGGCGTGACGTGCGCCAATGCGCCGGGACTCATCGACCCTGGGTATCGGGGCGAAGTAAAAGTGTCGCTCGTGAATCTTGACCCCGAGCACGACTACCAGGTTCACAAGGGCGATCGCATTGCTCAACTGGTGGTCCTCGCGCTCTCGAGAAGCGAGTTTCGCGTCGTGGACGATCTGCCTCCCGCGATTCGAGGCGAGGGTGGCTTTGGGAGCACTGGGCGATGACCAAGTTCCTCGATCCACTCGACAGCGCCTTCATCCTGCTCGAGAATCCGGGCACGTCGATGAACATCGGAGCGGTCGTTGAACTCGAATCGCGACGTGAGGACCCAGCGGAACGCTTCGAGGACCTCAAATCGAACATCGCGGCACGTATTCACGAGATTCCCGTACTGACCCAGCGCCTGGTGCGCGCACCATTCGATATGACGTGGCCCATCTTGGTCGAGGATGATCGATTCGAACTGGACCGCCACGTCCTTCGCGTCGCCTTGCCCGCGCCCGGGACCGAGAATCAGCTCGATGAGTTTGTCTCAGACTCTCTCTCCCGGCCGCTCTCGCCACAGCGCCCGCTGTGGCAACTCCTCGTCATCGAAGGACTCGGAGATGGTCGCGCGGTGCTCGTCTTGAAAATGCATCACGCCCTCGCCGACGGAGTCTCCTTCGCGGAAACGGTCGCAAACCTGTTTGATATCTCGCCGCAGGTTCGTCCGCCTACGAAACCCATCGATGCCGACGACCCAGAAGCGACCGTCACGACCTCCCTTGGTCTGCTGCGTCAAGGGGTTCGTCGAATTCGCCAGCGACCGCAGATGCTGCTGGAGAGCCTGGCTTCGTGGGGGAGCCGTTTGTATGAAATCGTGCGGGCGCTCGCGAGCGTTCTCTCCGAACGGGGTCGACGTCACGCGGCGCCGGGCCAACCGTCAATCTTCGAAGCCCGCCGCACATCGCTGAACGGCTCCGCCGGCATCGAGAAGTCGTATCTACGTACGAGAGTTCCACTCGCCGACGTGAAGCGCGCCGCGAAAGCGCGCGGAGTGAGCGTCACAGACTTCGTCATGGCGACCACAAGCGGGGCTCTAAAGCAACTACTGGACGCCCGAGGCGAGACGCTGAAGAAGGATCTCATTGCGTTCGTCCCGATCAACGTGCGTGCCGAAGGCGATACCTCTGATCTTGGCAACCAGATATCTGGGATGCTGGTGGCCCTTCACACGGACATCGCGGACCCCGAAGAGCGACTTCGGGCCATCTCACACGACTCATCAAAGACGGTGGACGAGCAGCGAGCGCATCGCGCGCGAATATTTCAAGACATGCCACGAGTACTTGGACCGACGTTGTTGTCCTTTGGTGGCAAGCTCATCACCGCCTTCGGACTGTTTGACCACCTACCGATGGCGAACGTGATGATTTCTTCGGTGCCAGGCCCGCCGATACCTCTGTGGCTGAGCGGCCGTCGGGTGATGTCCGCAGCGCCGTACGGTCCTCTCGTCGGATCTATCTCCTTAAACATCACCGTTCTTGGAATCGAGGAGAACCTTGAATTTGGCATGCTCGGCTGCGCCGAGCGTATGGAAGACCTTGATCGTTTGCGTGATTTCATTTACGCGGGGGCGGTGGCGTTCATCGAGTCCACGCCTTCGTAGGGGCGTGCCGCTGCACCCAATTCGGCTACAATCGATGTACCACGCGGACGTAGCTCAGTTGGTAGAGCGCGACCTTGCCAAGGTCGAGGTCGCCGGTTCGAGCCCGGTCGTCCGCTCCAAGGATCGATCGTGGCCATCGTCTGTCCAAATGGAATCTCCCTTTCTTTCACCGGGTTTGCCGGGCTCGACGTCGGCCGCGTCGAGGAGTAACTACCGTGGGTGGCCTATGCATCAGAGGCGAGGCCGTAGCACCAGTGGGCTCGTCCTAAGCGTGCTGGTGGTCGCGGTCACCCAAATCATCGATACGCCCGCCGGACTCGCCGGAACCAAGACGACGTCGGTGTTCGACGAGCCGGTAGCGATCGCGGCGAGTGGCGGGTACGTCTGGGTGGCCAACGTCGGGGGGAACTCGGTGACCGAGCTCAACGCCGCGTCGGGAAAAATGGTCAGAGTGGTCGACGCCAACGCCGACGGCATCACGACGCCTGTCGCCCTCACCGTGACAGGGACGAACGTCTGGATCGTCAACGACGGTGTGCGCGGCTCGCGAACCGGCACGGGGTCACTAACCGAGTTGAGCGCGGCCAACGGGTCACTCGTGAGCGTCGTTTCCGACCAACTCGACAATCCCAGCGCCGCCACCGCGAACGGTTCCAATATCTGGATCACCAATCAGCATAGATCGGCCAACGACGGCTCGGTAACGGTGCTCAGCTCTTCGAGCGGCGCGGTCAGTCGCAATCTTCACTCGGCGTCGGACGACTTTGACGGTCCGGTGGCGATCGTGGCCAGGGGCGATGACGTGTGGGTAGCGAGCAGTGGAGGAAATAACGCAGAAGGGAGCGGCAAAGACCAGGGCTCCGTCACTGAGTTGAACTCTTTGACTGGGGCGGTCGTACGCGTCATCGGCACGAACGCCGCTCAGTTCGACGTTCCCACGGCGATGGTGCTGAGTGGACCCGACTTGTGGGTAGCCAACCTGTACTTCAGTTCGATTGTGGAGCTGAACGCGGCTACCGGGACGCTCGTGCGCTTCATCACGTCGACCAGCCTCAACCAGCCCGTCTCCCTGGCCGTATGCGGGTCAGACGTGTGGGCCGCGAACTACTTCGGGAGTACGGTGACGGAGTTTTCGAGATCGAGCGGCAAAGTCGTACGAGTCATCGGATCGTGGTTCAAACAGCCCGGCGGTATCGCGTGCTCAAGCGGCCACGTGTGGGTGACCAACGGCCCCTCCGATTCGGTCACGGAGCTCAACGCGTCCGACGGCTCCCTCGTGCGAATTATCAAGTAGCTCCGAGAGAGGTCTGGGGCGCGCAGGGGTAAAGAGTTGGGTCGCGGACGTTGAGAGTCGTTCTCACCGCGAGACCAGTGGACTGCGTGGGACCAAATTGGTCAGCGAGCAAGGACCCGCTGATTCGCGCAAGTCCTCGGCCCAGGCGCTATGCGGTACTGAGCCCCATTGGCCAGCAAAGTCCGCGGCGGCTCGATCGGTACCCGTCTCGCCACCGCTACATTGAAGATCGACATATTGGCTGTGGTTGTGCTCCTACTTGGCTGTGGTTGTGCTCCTACGTATCCCCACCACCGTGAAGTTAATCATCATCCAAGGCGCGAGTCGTTACTCGCGATCCCCGCCGAGCGGCCTTCTCCGAGCAGATAAGTGTTCCGCGTTGCCTAGTGTGTGGGACGGGAGGCCCGTGATTAACCCAGCATTCGAACCGTACCTGCGACTCGCTCGCGAGAACCCCGAGCCCTCTCCCTTGAGTGTCAGCACCGAAGAGCGCCGGCGCGCGTTTCGAAACGAAGCGCTCGCACTTCGTGGCGACATTCCGGCCGAGGTCCATACGCGCAACTTCGAGCTCGCTCTCGACGGTCGAGAGTTGCCGGCGCGGCTGTACATTCCCGAGGGCAGCGAGGGACGAGCGCTGGTCGTGTACTTCCACGGCGGCAGCTTCGTGGTCGGCGACCTCGAGACGCACGACTGGCTCTGTCGTCGCCTCGCATACGACACCAACCTTCGTTTTCTCGCTGTGGACTACCGGCTCGCGCCCGAACATCCCTTTCCCGCCGGACTGAACGACGCAGTCGACACGTTGCGCTACGTGGCGGCTCATCGAGCCGACTTCGCATCTGACCAAGCCCGTCTGATCGCGATGGGCGACTCCGCGGGCGCCAATCTGGTGACGGTGGCCTCGACTCTGCTGCGTGATGAGGATCTCGGGCTCGCGGCTCAGGTTCTGATCTATCCCACACTCGGTCCAGAGCTCGTGACCGAGTCGGCGCACCGCTTCGCCACGGGCTACCTCTTGAACCTCGACTACTTGCGCTACGACTATCGCCAGTACCTCGGCGAGTTCGGTGACCATACGGACCCGCGCGTGACTCCGTTGCTCTCCAACGATCTCGCGCGCGTCGCCCCAGCCGTCGTCGTGGTCGCCGAGTGCGATCCTCTGCGCGATGAGGGCATCGCGTATGCGGGCCTGCTCGGCCATTTCGACGTTCCCGTGGAGATCCTCGAGGCCGAGGGCATGGTGCACGGGTTCCTTGAGATGGGTGGCGTCGTTCCCGAAGCGCTCGAAATAGTCGACGACCTAGCCTCTCATCTGCAGCGCCTCGTCACCGTCACTCCGTGAACATCCCGTTCGTTACCCTCGATCAGTTTCGTGGCGACGCCTACGGCGCGGCCGGTCACTCGCTTGTTCGCACCCTCACGGCGGGGCCCGAACGTCGCGGACGCTGGCCCAGCGGGATTCGAGATGATTCGTTGGCGAAGGCCGTTTCGTAACGTCTCGAGCAGTTCATCGACGCGTGGGCGCTTCGAAGGGCGTCCCGTCAAAACCATCGACGGCGGTGAACTCGCTCACCTCGCGGCGCTTCAGCTTGGTGATCGGTTGCCGCGGATAGCCGAGGGCCATGACGGTGGCCACGGCGAAGTCGTCGGGGAGGCGCAATATCTGGCGCAGCGACTCCTCGTTCTTAATGGCCACCGTTGTCAGGACCCCGCCGAGATCGCGTTCATGCGCCGCGAGCAGAACGCTCCAGACGAATGGATAGACCGACGCACCCCCCACGAGTTGGTATCGATCGAGGTCTCGATCGGTCGCTGCGAGCGCTCCCAGGTCGGCGACGACCACCAGTAACACTGGCACGCTGGCCAGCGTCTCGGCGAAACCTTCGGGGTTCGAGCGCATCCGCGCCGCCTCCCGCTGCTCGCACGCGGCGCGGCGATCGTCCTCGCTCGCGATGGGCGAAAAGGGGGCAACGCCGGCGAGGAGTGATCCCACATAGTCGTGCCACGCGTCGAGATACGCGGCCGCGACGGCCCGACGTTGAGCGATGTCCTTGACCACGATGACCCGCCAGGCTTGGCGGTTGCCGCCCGAGGGCGCGAAGCGCGCGTCGTCGAGAACGGCGAACAAGACGGCGTCGTCTACCGAACGGGAGCTGAATTCTCGGATCGACGCCGTGGTGCGTAGGGCGTCACGAAGTTCCACTTTTCCACCATAGAAGGTGGTCCAAGAGAGCGCTTAGGCGTCGCGACGGGTGAAGAGCGTGGTGCCGATCGTGACCAGCACTGTGGCGTAGACAACCAACACGACAAAAGACGTCCAGGGGTCGAAGTCGTGGGCGATGACCGACGGCGAGGCCATCGCGTGGCCCAACTCCGAAGGTAGATACTTCGCGCCAGCGTTCTGCCAACTCTGCGGGAGAAATGCGAAGATGAGGGGAACGATCAAGACAATTCCGACGAACACGCTGATGCAGGCGGCGCTGTGGCGAATGATCAGACCGAGCCCGAAGGCAATTGCCGCCATGAGCACCAGATACGCGCCGGCCATGATGACTGCGCGAAGCGTGGCTCCGTCGGAGAGTGACGCTGTGGGCACCACTCCTGAGTAGATCGACTGGCCGAGCAGAAAGGAGGCGAAGCAGGCCACTTCGCCCACGATGAGCACCGCGCTGACCAGCACCGCGAGCTTGCCGAGAGTTAGCTGCACTCGCCTCGGCACCGCCATGAGCGTGGTGCGCATAGAGCCCGAGGCGTATTCGTTCGTGACGAAGAGTGCACCGATCACCCCTATGGCGAACTGGGCGAGGATGACTCCGACGAGGCTTGACGACACGGGATCGAATGTCAATTGAGCAGCGGTACTGGTGCTCGACCAGTGCGTGCGAACCAGGATGGTAATGAGCGCGGCGAGCCCTATCGTCAACACGAACGTCAGGATGACTCCGGTGAGCGACGAGCGCACGCTGCGGAACTTCAACCACTCGGATCGAATGACCGAGCCGAGTGAGACGTCACGATTCATGGCGAACTCCCGACGACCCGTACTCGACCGCGTCGGAGGTCAGTTCCATGAAGACCTCCTCCAGCGACGCTCGTTGGGGAGTTAGCTCATACAGGACCACCCCGGCGTCAAACGCGATCTGGCCCACTTGCTCGGCACTCAGGTTCGTCACGGTGAGACCATCATCGTTTGCGCTCGCCGTCTTGCCACCATGGCTCAAGAGTTTGCTGAGCAGCGCCCCGAGGTTGGATGCGCGCACGAACACCGTGACCTTTGCCGTCGCCGTCAACTCATCAATCGAGCCTTGGGTGATCATCCTTCCTCGACCTATCACGATGATCTGGTCGGCGCTGACGGCCATTTCGCTCATGAGGTGGGACGAGACGAATACTGTGCGGCCCTCGTTCGCGAGAGAACGGAAGAAGTCACGTATCCATCGAATGCCCTCGGGGTCGAGCCCGTTCACGGGTTCGTCGAAGAGGAGGACCTCGGGGTCGCCGAGCAGGGCGCCTGCGATGCCCAGGCGCTGCCTCATGCCCAGCGAGAAGCTGCCTATCTTCTTATGAGCGACTGAGCCAATTCCGGTGAACTCCAAGACCTCGTCAACGCGTGAGTAGGGAATCCGGTTCGACACGGCGAGCGAGCGCAGGTGATTGCGAGCCGAACGCCCCGGGTGCATCGACATTGCGTCGAGGAGAGCTCCGACCTGGTGCAGGGGGTCGCGCAGCTCCGCGTAGCGCTTGCCGTTGACCGTTGCGTTGCCCTTGCTTGGATGATCAAGGCCGAGAATGATGCGCATCGTCGTCGACTTGCCCGATCCGTTGGGCCCCAGGAAACCCGTGACGACCCCCGGGCGAACCTCGAAGTCCAGGTCGTCGATCGCCGTCGTGTCGTGGTACCGCTTCGTAAGATGTTCGATCTTGATCATGGGTACCTCAAGAGAATCTACTTAGGTTGATCTACACCTCACGTTGGCCGTCGCGCAAAGCAAAGAGAGACGGCCAAGAGGTCGACGCTATTGAGCGAGGCGGTGCAGAATGCCCTCGGCGTCGTGAACCATTCGCGTGACTATCTCTCCAGCCGAAAGTATCTCGTGAATGCCGCCGACGGCTTGTCCGGCCGGGTATCCCTCACGGCGCGGGTCGACCCCGATCGTGGCGTCATCGCCGCCGAGGTGAAAGGTCCCCTCGCGATGGGACGTAGCGAGTTGGTCTGGAAAAGCGTGCAGCAGTGAAGGATCGGCTTCGTAACGATCGGTGGTGTCGTTTCTTATGACTCGCATGGTTTTGCCGCTGAAGGCGCGCGAGATGACGGTGCCGTCTTCGTGCGCTTCGAGGAGGCGGTCGTGGTAACCGGGGAGAGTACGAGCCTCGGCGGTCGCGATAAATCGAGTGCCGACCCACACGCCGTCGGCGCCAAGAGTGAGCGCCGCCGCCAGGCCACGCCCGTCGAAGATACCGCCAGCGGCGACCACAGGGATCGCTCCGTGGATCGCGTCAACGATCAGCGGCACCAATGGGAAAGTCGCGACGGTCCCGGTGTGACCACCCGCCTCGGTGCCCTGAGCCACGACGACGTCACATCCCGCATCGAGGGCCCGAACGGCGTGCTCGACTTTGCCGCACATGGAGATGACGAGCACGTCGTGATCGTGACAGAGGTCGACGACGTGCGCCGGGACGCCCAGGCCCGCGACGAAGGCGCTCGCGCCGCCATCGATGAGTAACTTCACATTCGTGATGAGAGATTCGGGAAACGCGGTGAGTAGATCGACGCCGAAGGGCGCTGACGTCAAGGCCCGGGTGGCAGCGATCTCGTTCGCCATCTGGGTGCCCGACATGGTCGATGCGCCCAAGCACCCATATCCCCCCGCGTTGGAGACCGCCGCCACCAAGGCGCTGTACGACACGCCGCCCATACCGGCCAACATGACGGGGTGATCGATACCGAGAAGTTTGGTGAGACGGGTCTTCATCATCGATCAACTTACATTTGTGCACTCGCGCGGTCTGGGCCGCCTGTCACTGGTGAGCTAGGCGAGATCGGAGCATCTGGGTGAGTCGCTCGCCGCCCGACCTGATGACGGCCAGGCACTCGTCAAACTCCCCTTGGTCGCCGTAATAGGGGTCGGCCACGTCGAGATCTTTCGCGGGGTCGGTCAGGTTTCGCCAGAGCAGGACTTCGGTCTGGGGACTCGTGAGTCGCTTGCGCACCTCGTTGAGATGCTCGCGGGTCATGACCGCGAGCACGTCCTGGGCGTCCAAGAAGTCGCTACTCGCGTAGGTGCCGGGCGACCCGGCAATTCGATACCCAGCCCGGTCGAGCGCTCCACGCGCCCGAGGGTCCATGGCGCTGCCGACGTGCCACCTCGCGATGCCCGCGCTCGTGACGTGTACGTGACCGTCCAGTACCGGGTCGTCGGCAATGAGGTGTTTTAGGATGACCTCGGCCATGGGGGAGCGGCAGATATTTCCCGTGCAGATCGCGGCGACACTCAGGTCTGTTGAGGGCACATATCTCCTAGGAATTCTTAGCGGGGAGTTGGTGGAATCGCGAGGAGCGACGTGCGAATATTAGGGGAAGAAAGATAAAGTACCTTTGGGAGTAACGGAAGGAGTCGCGATGCCCCTGTCAGAGCATGAGCAGCGAATCCTGGCCGAATTGGAGGAGTCCCTGTCCAAGCAGGATCCTCGATTCGCAAAAAACGTCCGTGAGACTAATATCTACTCCCACAGCGGTCGGCGGGTGCGTTGGGGCGTAGCCGGTTTCATTGCCGGTCTCGCCATCCTGGTGCTCTTTTTTTCCCACTCGGTCCTCGTCGGACTTGCAGGGGTCGCCTTGATGTTCGTTTCGGCAGTTGTTGTAGAGCGAAACGCTCGACTTTTGGGTCGCGCGTCCTGGCGGGACATCACCCAAGGCCAGGGCGACGACGCCCACGCGAACTACGGTCCACGAACCAGTTCGCTCCGCGACTGGTTGTCGCGTCATCGCCATAAAAGCGAATGAGCGATACCGGAGGCGCGCGCGACGCGTCTCCGTGCCTAGCTCTTGACATAGGTGCGTCCAAGGTGGACGTGGCAGTGGTCTGTCGTGACGGCGCGATTGTCTCGCGCGCTCGAGTTGACGTCACGGCCCACCGACCCGATCTCCTTGAAGCCATTGTCAAGGAAGCGCGCCACATTGTCGCTGGTCGCGAGTTCTCCGTGGTCGGCGTCGGATGCGCGGGACCCATGACGCGCGGGGGAGAGACCGTTTCGCCGCTCAACATTGCGACGTGGCGCGACTTTCCGCTACGTCGGTCGCTGCGCGATGCGCTGGGCGCTGACGTGTTCATCGAAGGCGACGCCCGGTCGTTGGCGCTCGCCGAGGGCGCCTTCGGCGCGGCGAAGGGTCAGACGTCATTTCTCTCGATGGTTGTTTCGACGGGAGTCGGCGGAGGGTTCGTTTTGAACGGGCGTCTGCTCGATGGCGAGACGGGTAACGCCGGTCATGTCGGTCACCTCAACGTGGTGACCGACGGTGCGCTGTGTTCATGTGGGGCCTTTGGTTGTCTCGAAGCGGAAGTCTCGGGACGAGCTATCGAGGTGCGTACGGGCCGGCCGGCCATCGATGCGGATGTCGCAACCCGCCAGCGCACAGGCGAGCTCGTCGGACGCGCGGTGGGAACGCTGAGTTCGGTCCTCGACTTTCGCCACTGCTACGTGGCAGGTTCAGTGGCGCTGGGCTACGGCGACGAGTTCTTCGACGCCGCGAACAAGGCGGCTCGGTCACTGGCCATGATGTCGTATTCCCACGACGTCGAAGTTCGTCCATCGCAACTTGGTAGCGACGGCCCCCTGCTCGGCGCGGCACTCGTTGGTTGGAGGGGTATCGCGTGAGGGGTCTTGACGCTCGCTCGCTCGCGACGTACGTGCTGCGCCACCCCGCCGAGGGCCCGGTGATGGCACGGGCAGCGTGGCGCCTGCGCCGTCGGGAGTGGTGGCGTCGGGCACCCTTCCTCCCACTTCCCGGTCGCGGCTACTGGCAGTTTCGACTCGCGACCGCGACGGGCTCACCAGATGGAATGACGAACGTCAAAGAAGTAGTCGAGTACGCCCGATGGTCGGACCAGCAACGGATGAGGCGGTAGGTCTTTTCGATGTCCCGAGTGCTCCTCTTGAACGCCACCTTTGAGCCGCTGCAGTTGGTGTCAGAGAGACGGGCTGTTGTTCTCATGCTTGCCGGGCGAGCCGAAGCGATTGCCATGCCCGAGGCGCCTGACGTGTGTCGATCGGCCTCGATCGTGGTCGAAATCCCCGCGATAGTTCGCTTGCACGACATGGTGAGACTGCCGAGCAAAATTCGCACGCCTCCTCTCACACGACGATCTCTCTTACTACGCGACAGTTATCGCTGCGCGTACTGCTTGGAGCACGCCGACACGATTGATCACGTGGTACCTCGATCACGCGGAGGTCGTCACGAGTGGACCAACGTCGTCGCGGCCTGCCGACGTCACAACATGCAAAAAGGTGACCGCTTACTCGAGGAGATTGGGTGGCGCATGCACTTTGAGCCGAGGGTGCCCGATGGTCCGTGGTGGCGCTGGCGACACGTTCCCGATCCCGATCCCTTGTGGGCGCCGTATCTTCCGCGCGCTTCGTGAGGGTTGAGGATCTCTACGACTACGACCGAGTTCGCCGCTTAGACGTCGCCACCCTCTTCGTCGCTCGGGTTCGGCGTGCGACGCTTGTTCTTGGCGGCAATCAGTCGAGTGACATCCTCGACCTCTCCCCTGATCCTTCAGTGGGGATTCGACGTCGGCGCGGCGGGGGAGGGCTCGTCCTGCTACGCCCCGATGACCTTTGGATTGACTGGTGGATACCTCACGGCGATCCGCGCTGGACTCACGACGTGCGGGAGAGTTCGATTCAAGTCGGCACGTGGTGGGCTGAAGTATTGAAGGAGCACACGAAGGACGACGTACGCGTGCACGAGGGGGCTCTCGAGGGCGACCCCGCATTTCGCCTCGTGTGCTTCGCCGGTCGGGGACCGGGCGAGGTGTTCGTCCGTACCCGAAAGGCCGTTGGCCTCACGCAGTGGCGGGTGCGCGAAGGGGTCTTCATCTCCACCGTCCTGCATGCCGGTCCGACCGCAGACGTCTTGGAGTTTCTCACTGAAATTCCTCTCGGCCTCAACGAAGTCCTTGAACATCACACGCTCAGCTCACTGAAACTCAGTGAGCACGAGGACGTGATAACGCGACTTGTTGACGTCAGCGGTCGTTGGAACGTCGATTCCCATCTAGTCATCTGACGCACAATCACACGAACACTTGTTTGTGACCACCGCGATGTATCTCGTCACTCTTTTTGGTCAAAAGGGAAAAGATTTGGTGTTGGGTGGCGGGTGGTGGTGTAATGTGTCACGAAGTGGGGGAAAGTGGTGATCCCACGGGAGGACGAAAATGCTCGGCTTTGTTGGTCAGTTTCAGCACTCGCTGGACGCCAAAGGCCGTTTAATTTTGCCCGCGAAGTTTCGCGGCGAGTTCGAACGTGGCGGCCATCTGAGCCCTAACACCGAGGGGTGCGTGGCGCTCTGGACACCGGGAGAGTTTTCGCGTCAGATGGACGAGCGCCTCCTGCAGAGTCGAGTCGGCGGCTCGACAGAGCGCCGCCTGGCGCGTTATTGGTCGGCGAACTCCTCCGAAGCGGAGTTCGACAAGCAAGGTCGCTTCGCACTGCCGTCATCGATCCGCGACTACGGACAACTAAGCGGCGACGTACTCATCATGGGAGCGATCGACCATGTTGAGCTGTGGAACCCCACCATCTATTTGGAGCAAGTGAATGCGGCCGAAGAGATCTTTAAGCAGGGCAGTGACTAGTGACCAGTATCTCGGAGCAGTACCGGCCGCGGACCACGCGCAGCCTGGCAATCGCGACTGCGAGGCGGGATTCCTCCTCCGCCCTCTCGCCCGCCGTCGCGATTGAAAGGCTGCGGATGGCCCCCGACCGTTTTCACGCACCAGTGCTGGTCGAAGAAGTCGTCGAGCTGTTTGCCGCCTTGCCGGCGGGGGTGATCATTGACGCCACGTTGGGGGGCGCGGGTCATGCGGAGGAGATCCTCAACGCCGCGACTCACCTTCGCATCCTTGGCATTGACCGTGACCCTGCCGCCGTAGACGAAGCGCGCGCCCGCCTCGCTCCATTCGACTCGCGCGCCCTCGTTGTGAAGGCCAACTTTGGTGAGCTGAGTGAAGTCATTGATCGTCAGGCCGAGTTCCTCCAGGGTGATCCCGTCGTCGGCGTGCTGATGGATTTGGGAGTGTCGTCGCACCAGTTGGATGAAGCGAGTCGTGGTTTCTCCTTTCGAGCGGATGCCCAGCTCGATATGCGCATGGATCCCACGTCGGGCGAGTCGGCGGCGGACTATCTCTCCCACGTCGATGTTCACGAGTTGGCCCGACTGCTTCGCAATAACGGAGAAGGGCGTTTCGCGGGCGCCATCGCGAAGTCGGTGGTCGATCGCCAGCCCCGCACGACCGGCGAACTCAGTGACGCGGTGGAGCGCGCGGTACCCATGGCCGCGCGTCGACGTGGACACGTGGCCACGAGGGTCTTTCAGGCACTGCGCATCGCAGTGAACGGCGAAGAAGGGCAGCTCTCCGACGGACTCGACGCGGGTTTAGACGCGCTGATCGTCGGGGGGCTCTTCGCCGTCATCTCTTATCACTCGGGTGAAGACCGCGTGGTGAAGGCATTCTTCGCCGAACAACAGAGTGGTGGATGTCATTGCTCTCTCGAGCTCGGTTGTGTCTGCGGCGCAATCCCTCGTGTCCGGGTGTTCAAAGCCAGCGCCCAGTTGGCTAGCGTCGGAGAAATCGCTCTCAACCCGCGCGCCCGCTCGGCGCGTCTGCGCGCGGCGCGAAAGGTCGCGCCGTGAGTGTCATCAGCTTTCCACGTCGTGTCGACACGCGACGTCCGTCGGGCCGTCCCGCCACTCGTCCGACCCACGCTCACAGTGCTCCACGGCGTACCGAAGTAGCCCAACGCTGGCGTTCCACGTCGTCGGCGCGTAGGGCGGCGGTGGTGGTCATCGTCGCTCTGACGATTGCGCTGGCCGGATCGATGTTCGAGGCGAACCGGCAAATCGAAATTCACCAACTGCAGAGTCAGCTTCTTCAACTGCAATCGACCTACGCCGAGCAAGTAGGTTCCCTGACCGATCTGTCTGCGCCCAGTCAGATCGCCACACAGGCCGGAGCGTTGCATCTGGTGGATCCCACCTCGGTCACTCAAATACCGTCAACGTCTCTTGATGTGCCCCTGCCTCTACCGAAGTTCTCAGGTTACGCACCGGCTACATCAAGGACGACTCGGTGAGCGTTCACCAGACATCTACCCACGCCCGCACCAGAGCGCCTAGAGGCCCAACGACGCGTTCCCCGGGTCCGAGGCGGCTCTTACTCATCCGTGCGCTCTTGGCGGCGGCGTTTTGCGCACTCGGAGTGCGACTCTTCTTTCTCCAGGTGGTCGATCACACGCACTACGCCAAGTTGTCGGTCGAGCAGGTCCGCGAGGACTTGACCACGACGGCCTTGCGCGGTGGGGTCTACGACCGCGACGGTCAGACACTCGCGATCTCTCGCCCCACCTCGCTGGTGGTGGCTGACGATTTTCAGATCAGCGAGCCCGCGCGCGAGGCTGAGGCGATGTCGCCTCTCGTCCACGTTCCCGCCGCCAAGTTGACGGCCTTGTTATCGCGTCACAGTGGCTACGTCGTGGTAAACAACGCCCTTGATCTCACGGATGGTCGACGCGTCTCGGCGCACACCTTTCCGGGAATCGTGGTCCAGGATTCCTCGGTACGCACGTATCCCGACGGTACTCTCGCCACTTCACTATTGGGCGGAGTGAACGCTGCGGGCGCAGGAACGACGGGGCTCGAATATGAGTACCAGAAGATGCTCGCCGGACAGACCGGAGTGACGCGCGAGTTCGTGTCGGCGTCGGGGGTGAATCTGCCGGCATCTCATTCGACCGTTATTCGTCCGGCCAAGCCAGGGGTTGGCCTCGAACTGACGATTGACTCCTCGTTGCAGTACGTCGCCGAACGCGACCTCGCAGCGCAACTTAAGGCTGAAGATGGATTGACCGGACTTGCGGTGGTCATGGACGTAAAGACCGGCCAGATCCTGGCCGACGCCTCCCTCGTGAACACGAAATCGCCGGCGGGAGCGTTCGGATCGATTCCCGCCTGGGGAAAGAGCGTGGGCTATCCCGGCATCGACCAGACGATCAACAATCTGCCGTTCTCCCAAGCGTACGAGCCAGGCTCCGTCTTCAAAGTCGTGACTTTCTCCGCCGCACTCCAAGCCGGCTTGATCACCCCGAGTACCGTACTGACCGTGCCGAACTCCATCGTCGTAGGAGGACGGTACTTCCACGACGCCGAGAATCATGGACTCGAGCACCTGAGCGCGACTCAAGTGCTCGCCCAATCGTCCAACATCGGGACCTACGAGATCGGCCGGCGCGTCGGCGAGGCCGGCATCCTGGCCCAAGTTGAGCGCCTTGGCTTTGGCCAGACCACCTCGATCAACTTTCCCGATGAGACCAGCGGACTGCTCGTGAACGCGGCGGACTGGTACGCCAGCGACCAAGCCGCACTGCCCATCGGACAGGTCGATGCGGTGCCGGCCATCCAGGTGCTAGATGCCTACAACGCCATCGCCAATGGGGGTGTGTTCGTGGAACCAGAGTTGGTTCGCGCGTACGTCTATCCCAACGGCACGTTGAAATCAACTCCTCCTAGCGTCAAACGGGTCGTGTTATCAAAAAACGTGGACGCCACGATGATCAAGATGCTCGAACAGGTGGTGCTGGATGGAACTGGCACCGAGGCCATCATTCCGGGCTACGAAGTGGCGGGCAAAACGGGAACCGCAACGATGCCCTATCCCGGACGGGCCAAGTTAACCAATGACTACAACGCGACGTTCGTTGGGTTCGCTCCCGCCAATGACCCCATACTGTCCATGATTGTTGTGATTGAACGGCCTCTCAACGACATATACGGCGGATCAGTTTCGGCTCCGGTCTTTCAAGAGATCATGTCGTACGCGTTGCACCACTACGGGATACCCTCCAGCGGAGCCGTCCAGAAGCCCCTTACGGGGGCCGCGGCCATTTCGTCGGATGTGACGTGATGCAGTTGGGCGACATCTTGGAGGACGTGTCGCTGGATGTGGCGACGAGTAGCCTCGAGATCGACCGGGTGGAGATCGATTCGCGGATCTGCGGGCCCGGCGCTCTTTTTTTCGCTATGCCGGGAACGAATCAGCACGGGGTTGCCTACGCACGCGAGGCGGTGGCACTTGGGGCCGAATGTGTGGTGGGAGATGTCTCCCTCGCCCTCGATGCACCCGTCGTGGTTGTTCCCGCGTCGCAGCTCCCCTTGCTCCTCTCACACGCCAGCGCCACGATCACCGGTCACCCCGAGACTCGCACAACGCTCGCGGGAGTCACCGGTACAAACGGCAAGACCAGCGTGACCACGATTCTCGCGTCGCTTGCTCAAGCTCTCGAGTGGAATGCCGCAAGCATTGGAACGTTGACCAATGAACGAACGACGCCCGCTCCGCCCGAGCTGTATCGAACGTTGGCGTCGATGGTGGAGAACTTTGATCCCGCGCGCGCTCATTCTCTGATCGCGCTCGAGGTCTCAAGTCACGCTCTCGACCAGCATCGTGCGGACGGTCTTCGATTCTGTGTCGCCGCCTTTACGAACTTGAGTCACGACCACCTCGACTATCACGGCACGATGGAGCGCTACTTCGAGGCGAAGGCGTCGCTCTTCACGAGCGAGTTCGCCAAGCGGGCGGTGATCTGGGTCGACGACCCCTACGGCGAACGACTGACGATGATGACCACCTTGCCCACTATCCGCGTGAGCCGCAGTGACGCGCACGACGTCGTCAACTCGCTGCGAGGTTCGACGTTCTTCTGGAGGGACCATCTCGTCAACTCACCGCTGGTCGGCGACTACAACGTCGACAACGCGTTGATGGCGATGTCGATCATGAGCGCTCTCGGAGCCGAAGATGATCGGGTCGCCGCGTCGATGGCCGATGTCGCGTCGGTGCCCGGCCGCTTCGACGTCATTTACGGCCGCGGCATCACCGTGATCGTGGACTACGCCCACACGCCCGAGGGGCTCGAGCGACTGCTGCGCGACGTTCGAACGCTCCAGCCTTACGGTCGACTCATCACGGTCTTTGGTGCGGGCGGAGATCGCGATCGCGCGAAGCGACCAGAGATGGGTCGGATCGCCTCGCAACTGTCGGACCTGACAATTGTGACCTCGGATAACCCTCGTTCAGAGATGCCAGATGCAATTATTGATGAAGTGTTGTCGGGGTGCGTGTCGGACGCTGAAGTCCTTCGAGAGGGTGACCGCCGTCGAGCCATCGCCCTTGCGATAGAGGGCGCTACCGCGGGCAACGCGATTGTGATCGCGGGCAAGGGGCACGAAGCGACGCAAACGACGGGCGATTCGGTGATCCCCTTTGATGATCGCGAAGTAGCGAAGGAACTGTTGAGATGAGGGCGCCGTGTTGAGCTTGATGGAGTCGGGCGGAGTGGCGTTTCTCTGCGCCCTGTTTCTCACGCCCCTGTGGATCCGCTTCCTGACTGCTCGTTCGCTCATTCAGCACATTCGTGAGGATGGCCCCTCACACCAGCACAAAGCCGGGACCCCGACGATGGGTGGCGTCATCATCGTGCTGGCCGCGGTGTTCGGCTACGTGATGGGACACGTTGGAACGTCAATCCGCTTCTCGCGTGCGGGGATCCTGGCGGTCATCATCATTGTTGCCTCGGGGGTGCTCGGATTCATTGATGACTATCTCGGGATACGCAATCTGCGCAACCTCGGCCTCAACAAGCGCGGCAAACTCGTGGGTCAGATCGTCATTGCGGGCGTTTTTGCGTTGCTGGCCCTCACGTGGGTGCATACCTCCACGCAACTCTCCTTCACCCGACTCTCGTTGCCGGGGTGGCAACTGACGTCTGCGGGTTGGTTTTTCCTTGGAGCCTTCGTGATCATCGCTACCTCGAACGCCGTGAACCTGACTGACGGGCTGGATGGGCTCGCGGCCGGCTCTTCGACTTTCTGCTTCGGCGTGCTGTCCATCATTGGCTACTGGCAGTTTCGCCACTTTCACATCTATCAACTCCACGCCGCGCTCGACCTTGGGTTGGTGGCGGTGGGCCTGGTCGGCGCATGCCTCGGCTTTCTGTGGTGGAACGCCGCACCCGCGAAGATTTTTATGGGCGACACCGGCTCACTGGCCATTGGTACCGGACTAGCGGCGTTGTGCCTTTTGATGAACCTGGATCTGCTGCTGCCCATCATCGGAGGACTCTTCGTCGCCGTGACCTTGTCGGTGATCATCCAAGTCATCAGTTTTCGAGTGTTCGGCCGACGAGTTTTCCGAATTACGCCGTTGCAGCATCACTTCGAGCAACTCGGGTGGCCCGAGACGACGGTGATTGTACGTTTCTGGATCCTGGCGGGACTGCTCGCGATGCTGGGATTAGGCATCTTTTATGGGGACTTCCTCAAGATCGCGAAGGTGGTCTAAGTGTCGTTGTCGACTCGACCAACTGAGCGTCGTCGTGCGCAACCGGCGCAGCGTCACGAGCTAAGGCCTTCTCCCCGTCGAGGTCTTCTGCAACCGCTCCCTCGCGGCGACAACATGGGGCGCGTCCTCATCGTTGTCACGATGGCGCTTGTCATCTTCGGGACGATCTTTGTGGCCTCCGCGAGCGAGGGTCAGTCGGCCGCGAACGGCGGCACGGCCTTTTCGATCATGGTTCACGACGTGGCCTACCTCATTCTCGGCATCTTCGCCCTCGTCCTCGCGGCTCGCGTCCGCCTTGAACGACTCGTGAAGATGGCGCCGATGCTCGTGTTGGGGGGACTGTTCTTGCTGCTCGCCGTCAAGGCGGTGGGCGTGACGTCAAACGGCGGCAAACGATGGTTAAACCTTCGCCTCATCGACCTGCAGCCATCAGAGCTGTTCAAGTTGTGCACGGTCCTCTTCCTGGCGTGGTTGGTGGAGCATCATCACGACGAATTAAACAATTGGAAGCAGTTGGCGATCTGGACGTCACCGATCTGGCTGGGTTGCGCATTCATCGTGCTTGAGCCCGACATCGGCACCGCGTCGGTCGTCTTGATGATCGCGGTGTCAATCCTGGCGGTGGCGGGGCTCTCGCGCAGGAACCTGTTCGGAGTGCTGGTTCTCACCGGCATCGCGGTGGGCGCATACCTAGGCGCCGAGCCCTATTCGGCCAAACGATTCTTTTCGTTCCTGCACCCCAACTCGAACTTGCTCGGGAGCGGCTATCAGCTGCTGCAGTCGCGCATTGGACTAGGCACGGGTGGCATTACCGGACTCGGGCTCGGTCATAGCCGCGAGAAGTGGGGACTTCTGCCGAACCCGCACACCGACTTCATCTTCACCATCGTCGGAGAAGAGCTGGGAATCATCGGCACGCTCGCCGTCGTCGCGCTCTTTGTGGCGTTTTTGTTGGTGTCGGTGCGCATCGCTCGGCGTTGTTCGAATCAGGCGTATCGGCTCATCGCGGTGGGCATTACGACGTGGATCATCGCTGAAGCTCTCATCAACATCTCCTCGGTGGTCGGATGGTGGGCGGTCACCGGCGTTCCGTTGCCGTTCTTCTCCTACGGGGGCACGGCCCTCATCACAGAGTTGGCGGCGGTGGGACTGCTGTACAACATCGCCCACGATCGATCGCGCACGGGCGATCTCACGATTCGACAAGATCGCGTGACGAATTTTCGAGAGACCTTCGAACGTCCACGTTCGCGCCCCCAGCCCCGCACGGTCGCTCGTCCTGTCACCCATCGTCGCCCCCACCGTCCACAGGACTTCTAGTGTCTCGCCCCGTCGTCATCACCGGGGGCGGTACCGGAGGTCACGTGTTTCCCATGCAGGCCGTAGCTGAGTCGCTTCGCGCTCGTGGGCTTGAGGCGTCGGAATTGCGCTACGTCGGGAGTCGACGGGGACAGGAGCGATCGATCCTCAGGGGGGATGTTGCTCTCACCGTCCTTCCTGGACGAGGACTGCGCCGATCATGGCGGGTCGGCGACATCGTCGCCAATGTCGGCGCGACGATGGGCCTCATTCTTGCTCTCGTGACGGCGCAGGGCCTCATTGCGCGATGGCGACCGTCGGTCGTCGTCTCGGTCGGTGGCTACGCCTCGTTCGCGATCGCGCTGGCCGCGGTGTGCTGGCGTGTGCCACTGGTGCTGGTCGACTTCGACGCCGTACCTGGAACAGTGCACCGACTGCTCGGTCACTTTGCTGCGGTGCGCTGCACCGCGTTTGCCTCGAAAGGTGACAAGGTAGTAGTGACGGGCGCACCACTGCGTGGAGCCATCGAATCGCTCGACCGCTCTAGCGCGGCGCGCCTCGCGGCAAAAGCCCGGATCACGCCACCCATTGAACCGGGGAGGCGCGTCGTGGTCGTCATGACGGGCTCTCTTGGCTCGCATCGCGTGAATGTCGCCGTGCGCGAACTCGCTCGAATCTGGTCGTCGCGCGGCGATCGGGCGCTCGTGCACGTCACCGGTCGTCGCGACTACGACGAGTTCGCCGCCACAAAACCACTCCTCGAGGGACTCGACTACCGGGTGATCGACTTTGGCGACATGGTGGAACTGTGGGGCCTCTGCGATGTCGCGGTGTGTCGCGCCGGAGCGATCACGGTGGCCGAGCTCGAGACGCTCGCCGTGCCGGCCGTGCTCGTTCCTCTGCCCGGCGCGCCGCACGATCACCAAAGTAAGAACGCGCGCACGCTGGTCGACGCGGGTGGGGCGATGGTTCTGGGCGACGCGCAGTGCACGGGCGAGGCGCTGGCCGACGCGCTGGACATCATGATGTCGCCGGTGACGACGGAGGAGATGAGTCGCGCCGTCCATGGGCTGGCCCACCCTCACGCGGCCGACGCCATCGCGAACGTTGTGCTGGAGATTCGCTCATGACGACATTTCGGCCCGGCGTGCGGGTCCACGTGGTGGGGATCGGCGGCGCTGGGATGAGCGGGCTCGCCATGCTGCTCGCTGAGTTCGGGGCCACGGTCAGCGGCAGTGACGCAAGGGACTCGGCGGTCTTTGAAGACCTGCACGCGCGAGACGTGACCACCTACGTTGGACACGACGCGAGGCACGTTGGTGATGCGCAGATTGTCCTGTGGTCGCCCGCCGTGGCCCTTGACAACGCCGAACTCGTGACCGCGCGCGCCACGGCGGCTCAGATGATTCCCCGCGCCCGGGCGCTTGAGGAGCTCTCATCGATGAAGCGCGTCATCGGCCTTACGGGCACGCACGGCAAGACGACGGCGACCTCGATGATGGTCCAGGTCTCCCTCGCGGCGGGACGCGACGACGGATGGTTGCTGGGAGCGCCCGTGCTCGGCGTCGGCGCTCAAGGACATTGGGGCGGGGATGACCTCCTGCTCGAGGTTGACGAGAGCTACGGCACCTTTGGCGAACTTCACCCCTTTGCCCTAGGCATCTTGAACGTGGAGAGCGATCATCTCGACTTTTACGGCTCACTGGAAAGACTCGAAGGTGCCTTCGCCGACCTCATTCAACGCACCAGCGGTCCCGTTGTGGCCTGGGGCGACGACGCCGGAGCGAGACGCTGTGTCGCCTCGCGGGATGACGCGATCCTCGTCGGCACCACGCCGCGCGACGCGTGGCGCGTCAGCGACGTCGTCTTGGAGCGTCGTCGTGCGTCGTTTCGACTCAGCGGTGCTCGTTCGCTGGAGATTGAGCTTCGAGTCACCGGTGCCCTCAATGTCGCCAACGCCGCTGTCGTGGCCGCGCTCGCCCACGAACTTGGCGTGCCTGACGAGGCGATCGTGCGGGGACTCTCGAATTTCGTCGGTGCTCCGCGGCGCTTTCAGTACCGCGGAGCGTGGCACGGCGTCGACGTGTACGAGGACTACGCGCACCTACCGGGCGAGATCTCAGCGACACTCATCGCGACCCAAGCCGCGAGTTATGAACGAATGACGGTGGTGTTTCAGCCCCATCGCGTGACGAGGACCTTGGCGCTCGTCGATCAGTTCGCCGGCGCCTTTGCGGGCGCGCGCCACGTGATCATTACCGACCTCTACAGCGCGGGTGAAGCGAACCCAGAGGGTGTCACCGGCGAGTTGGTCGCCCGTGCCGTGCAACGATTCGACCCGTCCCTGGACACGGTGTACTGCGAGGACCTTCAACTCGTAGGCGCGCTGCTGGAACAACTGGCCGACGATAGCGATGTCATCCTCGTGCTCGGTGCGGGTGACGTGGGCTCGATCATCTCGACGCTGCCCGGAGGAGTCACGTGAGCGCGGTTGACGAACTCGTAAAGTTGGGCGGCACCAGAGTCAGCGAGCACGCACCCTTTGGGTCGCGCACGACGTATCGCGTCGGGGGCAGCGCACGTGTCGTGGTCAGCGTCGACACGATTGGCGATCTCGACGAACTCGGACCATTGATACGAGAGACGGGTCTCGAGATTGTCTGTCTCGGCAATGGATCGAATCTGCTCGTGGAGGACGGAGAGCGCGACGTGCTCGTCGTACACTTTGAGCGCTCTCGCGCGACACTCGAGCATGAGGGGGAGGAGCGCGTGGTGGTGAAGGCCAGCGCGGGCCTCGATCTTCCGCTGATGTCGCGTCGACTCGCGCATGATGGTGTCGTTGGGTTCGAGTGGGCCGTCGGTGTACCGGGAACGGTGGGGGGCGCCGTGGCCATGAATGCTGGTGGACACGGCGACGACATCGCGGGATCGATTCATGATGCGACGATCTGGCGCGAGGGCGTGACGACGGTCTGGTCCAAAGGCGAGTTGCAGTTGGGGTATCGCACGAGCGCGATCGACTCTAGCGATGTCGTGCTGGGCGCGCGTTTCAACCTCGCCCGCGGGAGTGCTGGCGAGGCGCAGGATCGCGTGCGCGAGATTGTGCGTTGGCGTCGCGAGAACCAGCCGGGTGGCACCAACGCTGGCAGTGTGTTTCGTAATCCGCCCGGTGACCATGCGGCACGTCTCATTGAGGCCGCGGGATGCAAGGGTTTGCGGCTCGGGAGCGCCGCGGTGAGCGAGAAGCACGCCAATTTCATCCAAGCAGATGCAGGCGGCCTCGCTGTTGATGTGTATTCCCTGATGAAGCTCGTTCAGGCGCGGGTGCTCGAGGAGTCGGGCGTGGAGCTGATCAGCGAGAATCGCTTGGTCGGCTTTGGCGTGACGTCGTGAGTCGCCATGCGGCCACGCGCGAGCGTCCCGGTCGTAGCGAGGTAGTGCCCGCCCAGGCGACGGCGACGCCGACGCCTCGGCGACGCATGCGTCGTCTCACCAAATGGTTAGTCTCATTGGGGGTAGTGACGACGCTAGCCGTGCTGGGCGCCCAGTGGATGCTTCACAAGTCGTACCTGCGGGTGCAACACGTCACCATCGTGGGCATTCATCACGAGAGCGTGGCAGCGATAATGGGTCGATCGGGCCTGGCTCTGCATCCATCGATGATCGATCTCAACGCAGGAAAGCTCGAAAAGCGCCTGGAGACATTCCCGTGGGTGGATACCGCGGCCATTACCAAGAAGTGGCCGAATACGGTGATCGTCACGGTCCACGAGAATGTTGCCGTGGCGGTTGCCTTCACGGCACGCCACGTGCTGGAGTTCGTCGACGCGACGGGACGTGCTCTGGGAGTCGCGCCGTTGCACGAGAATCTGCCGACGCTGGAGTATCTAAAAGCGACCTCGACGAGCTGGCCCTACGCGAAGTCTGGTCGCGGTGCGGCCTATGTCGCGAGTCGACTTCCCCGCGCTTTTGCAACTCAGGTCGACGCCATCACCGACGATGCGCAAGGCTCCGTCACGTTGCAAATGTCGACGCCCGTGACTTTCGTATTGGGACCACCCAGCGACCTGCACGCCAAGTTTGTGGCGATCGCCTCGGTCATTTCGCACAGCACTCTCGTTCCCGGTGATGTGGTCGACGTAACGGTTCCCGACGAGCTTGCGGTGACGTCACCGTCGAACTCGTAAAACGGTGGCATTTGACCCATATCTAGGCGATGACTAGCCTTCAATGACTGTTCGCCACGCCGACCCCGCTGAGGCGGTAACAATAGAAGAGATAACCAAGGGGAGCCCATGAGTCTCAATCAGAGCAACTACCACGCCGTTATCAAGGTAATTGGCGTCGGTGGGGGCGGAGCGAACGCTGTGAACCGGATGATCACCTCGGGTTTGAAGAACATCGAGTTCATCGCGGCCAACACGGACGCTCAAGCACTTCTCATGAGTGAAGCGGATCTGAAAATCGATATCGGTCGACAGCTCACCCGCGGGCTTGGAGCGGGCAGTGACCCCGAGGTCGGTCGCCAAGCCGCCGAAGATCACCGGGCCGAAGTCGAAGAGGCTTTGAAGGACACCGACATGGTCTTTATCACCGCCGGTGAAGGTGGTGGCACGGGGACGGGCGCGGCACCCGTGGTCGCCGAAATCGCCCGGGCGCTCGGGATTCTCACCATCGGCGTCGTAACGCGCCCTTTTGGTTTTGAGGGCAAGCGCCGCGCCACCCAGGCCGAGAAAGGAATCCAGATGTTGCGCGACAAGGTGGACACCTTGATCGTGATCCCGAACGATCGGTTGCTCTCCGTGACGGCGCCCGATACCTCTATGCTCGACGCCTTCAAGATCGCCGATGACGTCCTGCTGTCGGCCGTTCGCGGCGTCACCGATCTCATCACCGTTCCTGGTCTCATCAACACCGACTTCGCGGACGTCAACACGGTGATGCGCAACGCTGGCACCGCCATCATGGGAGTCGGCAGCTCGACCGGTGAAGGGCGTGCTGTCAACGCGGCGCGCGCCGCCATCACGTCTCCGTTACTGGAAGCGTCTATCGACGGCGCGCGCGGCATTCTGATGAACATCGTGGGTGGACCGAACGTGACCTTGAATGAGGTGACCCAAGCCGCGGAGATCATCCACTCCGTTGCGCACCCCGACGCGAACATCATCTTTGGTTCAGTGATCGACGACTCGATCGGCGAGGCCGTTCGCGTCACCGTCATTGCGGCCGGCTTCGATGCGGGCGCGCAGAAGACAAACGCGCAGAGTGAGCCCGCCATGACCGAAGGGCCGCGCAGTGACATCTTCACCTCCACGGGCGACGACTTCTTTGACGTCGGTGGCGATGACGATCTTCCCAGCTTCCTCCGCTAGCGAACTCAACGATCGCATCGGCGCGAATCTCGTCGCGGTGCGCGGCCGCATCGCCTCGACCGGACGAGACCCCAAGAGTGTCCGCATCGTGGCTGTCACGAAGACCTTCGGCGCACCGGAGGTTCGCTCGGCGTGGGGACTCGGTCTGCGGCACTTCGGAGAGAACTACGTCGACGAACTCTGCGACAAGCGCGATGTCGTTCCCGAGGCGACGTGGCACTTTCTCGGAGCGCTGCAGAGGAACAAGATTAACCGGGCGAACGGTTGCGCGGACGTGCTGAGCGGCGTCAGCCGCGGGGCGGAGCTGGACAAGCTGGCCTCGCTCGCCAGCCCCCGTTTGCTCGACATTCAAATCGATTTCACCGGGAGGGCTGAGCGCAACGGGGCCTCTCCTCGCGACGTGGTTCAACTCGTAAGTCGCGCTCGAGAGTTGAACTTGAGCGTTCGAGGACTCATGGTGGTGGCCCCAAGGGACCCCGCCGCCGCCCGAGACGCCTTCGTCGCCACGGTGGTCTTAGCCGACTCATTGGGGCTACGGGAGCGCTCTATGGGCATGAGTGATGACCTGGAGATGGCGTGCGAGCTGGGATCGACCGAAGTGAGACTCGGCCGGGCCCTCTTCGGTCCACGAACCCTCTAGCGCCGCCTGGCCTAACATAGTCCTGGGCGTTACGGCCAAGGAGAGGCGAATGAAAGAAAAGTTGCGAGGATTCCTCGGATTTCTCGGTCTCGTCGAGGACGAGTACGGCGAGTACGGATCGACCAACGCCCCTCGACCCTTCTCAGAACAGCCCGAGGAGTTTGAACCCGAATGGACGCCCACCCCAGTGCCCGTTGCTCGAACCTTTCCCACCCAACCCGCCAACCCGTCCCCCTTTCGTCAAAGCAGCCCGGCTCCGCGCACTCCCTCTCGCTCCGCGCCCATCTCGGTACTCGAAGGTTCAAACGGGGTGAGCCGGGTGCGTCCCATGACCACCTCGAGCGCCGCTCGAAGCGCGTCGCCCTTTCAGCAGGAGCGTGACGTGGCGGTCGTCTCGCCAGAGACGTACGACGACTCGCGGCGAATCACTGATCTACTGCGTTCGAACCGGGCCGTGGTGCTCAGCACCCTCGACGTAGACCCGGGACTCGCTCGAAGGCTGGTGGACTTCACGGCCGGTACGGCCTACGCCCTCAACGCGAAAATTGAGATGCTCATTCGTGGTGTCTATCTGATCAGCCCCCAGGGAATGTTTGTCGGGCCTGAGATGAAAGAGCGTCTTCGCGCCGCGAACTATCGCTCATTCGACCAGGCATGAGGCTCGTTCACGACCTGATCTCTCTCTATATCTGGATTCTTATTATCACGGCGTTGCTCAGTTGGTTCCCAGTGCAGAACTCTCGAGGCGGTCTCGCCACCACGAAACGAATCTTGGCCGATATCACCGAGCCACTCCTGCGACCACTGCGCTCGATTCTGCCGCGGCCGAGCGTGGGCGGCGTCGGTATCGACTTTTCGGTGATCGTCGCCGTCATCCTTCTCCTGGTGATCAATTCGGTCATTTGACGTGACGTTGATGTTCGGCCGCGCCGAGCATCGGGCGGTAGGGTGGCTGCATGGACAGCACGGACAACGCAACTTCGGCACTCGACACCATCGATACCGTCGCATTTAAGGTCGGACTCAAAGGCTACAACGTTGACGAAGTTGACAATTTTCTCGAACGACTGTCGGTAGAGGTTCGCCAACTCAAGGACCTCGCCCAACAACAGCGCCAGCAGCTACGCCAAGCCGCCGAGCGCATCAATCAACTTGACGCGCGCGGTGCGACAGACCCGGTGCCGGTCACTTCCAGCCCGACTCCAGTGGCGCCCACCTTGGCTCCCGTGGCCCAGGCGATCCGCACCGGCGGCGCGGCCGGTGCGGAACAGGTGACCTCGATGATTGCCATGGCTCAGAAATTCATCGAAGAGGCTCAGTCGGAGGCGGAGGAGAGGGCGCGAGAGTTCACCGCGGGCGCACAAGAGCGCGCGCGAGAGATCGTCAATGAGGCGCGTAGTCGCGCCGAAGACGAAGTCAACCGACTCAACGGTCTGAAACAGCGCCTGAGTGAGGACGTGGAGACCCTCTCGCACCAGTTGCGAGCCGAGCGCGCGCGCATCGCCCAAGTGCTCGCGGAATTTACCCACTGGGTGGAGACGTCATTGCAGGGGGATTCGAAGGCGACGCCCGCCACGGCGCGCTCGGACCCGCCAACGCCCACCCCACCTGCACCGGCCGCCGTCGCCTCGAGGTCGCGGCCTTCGAATGTCCCACCGCCTGCACCAGCACCCGCTTCTAGTGCCGGCCAGGCCACCGTCTCACAACCCACGATCGGTCAAGTTCTCAAGTTTGACCAGTCCCCGCGCGACGATCGGTAGCACTTCGGACGCCAACTGCTAGCCTCGGCGAGCACTGTTCTGAGGAACGCGAGGAGTAATTGCATGCCGTCGAACGCTAAGACCACGAAAAAGGCCCCAGTGAGGAGGGCGGTCGCGAAAAAGACCGCTACTCGGGCCCCCGTGAAGAAGGCCGGGAAGAAATCCGTCAAGACCGCAGCGGCGAAGAAGACCGTGGTGAAGAAGTCTTCTCTGAAGAAGTCCGCCGTGAAGAAGCCAGCCTCGCTCACCCCAGCTCAGAAGACCGCAGCGGCGAAAAAGCAGAAGGCTCTGGCCGCCGCACACGCGAAAAAGGAGCGCGAGGCCAAGGCTAAGGCCACCGCCCAGAAGGCCCTCGCTCGCCAAAAGGCCCTTGAGGTAGCGAAGGTGAGAAAGGAGCGCGAGGCGAGAGCCCGTGCTCTGGCGAGGGAAAAGGCCCTAGAGCAAAAGGCCCGGGCCGTCGCTGCCGTGAAGGCGAAGAAAGAACGTGACGCCAGGGCGAAGATCGCGGCCAAAGAGCGTGAGGTGGCGCGCAAGGCTCGTGAGAAGGCCGCCGTCGAAGCGAAGAAGCAGCGAGAGATTGAGGCGAAGCGCAAGGCGATCGAGGCGGAGAAGCAGCGCAAGCTGCGTGAGATCGAACGTCGCGAGGCCGAAGAGCGCAAGCGTCAAGAGCGTCGCGAAGCCGAAGAGCTCAAGCGGCTCGAAGCGTTGGAGCGCAAGATGCACTCCAAGCCCTACGCCGAGGACCGCGAGTTCCTCGAGGAGCTGCGCGGGCTGCTCTTAGAGACCCGCGACGCAACGACCGCGCAGATCGCCGTGAGCGAATCAGAGGCGAACGAGATGCTGGTGGACCGTGAGCGTCTCGAGTACGACGATGAGGACGGCAGCAGTGTTGCGTCGGACATCCAGCGCGACCAGTTGAAGGAGTTCGCCTCGGCGCTACGGCTGAAAGTGGACGAAATTGACGTGGCCCTCGCGCGGATCGACGACGGGAGCTACGGGCGCTGTGACGAGTGCTACGAACCCATCTCGCAACCAAGGCTTCGCGCGCAGCTGCCGGTCTTCACTTGCGTGTCGTGCCGCGCCAGCGTCTAGGTTTCCATCTCAACTACACCGTGATCGCGGTGGCCCTAGCGGTCACCGCGGTGGACGCCGCGACCAAGTACTGGGCGCGCCACTCGCTGACGGGACACCCTGAGCACCTCGTGGGCTTCCTGTGGCTGCGCCTCCAGTACAACTCGGGCATCTCGTTCTCCATCAATCAATCGGGCCCGCTGGTGACGACGATTGCGACAGTGCTCGTGGCGGTCATCGTGGTACTGGTTGGCGTGAACGCGAATCGCGGAGCGCCGGCGATCGGCTTCGGGCTTTTGCTAGGCGGGGGACTGGCGAACGTGATCGATCGCCTCGCCGCCTCGCCGCACGAGGTCACCGACTTCATCGCCGTGTCGACCCTCACGGTCTTTAACGTGGCGGACGTGGCCATAACTCTGGGTTTCGTGGTACTGATGGTGGCGGCGCTGCGCGGTGAGCGACTGCTGGCTCGATGAGCGACACCGAGGAGCAGGACGTCTTTGACGGGGAGACGTTGGACCTTCTCGTGCCGAGCACGTTGGCGGGAGTGCGGATAGACCGCGTTCTGTCCATGCTCACGGGCTTGTCGCGCTCTGAGTCGGTCGACGTGGTGGCGAGTGGCGTCGTACGGGTGAACGGCCGGGTGGTCGCCAAGGCGTCGGTACCGCTCGAAACCGGTCAACACCTAGTCGTACGGTTGGCGCCGCGTCCGAGCGACGTGGTCGAGGCGGACCCGTCAGTCGAGGTTGACGTGGCGCTCGATGACGACGACTTCGTGGTTGTGAATAAGGCTCCGGGCCAGATAGTGCACCCCGGCGCGGGTCACCACGAGGGCACACTCGTGGCGGGCCTGCTGGCGCGGTATCCGCAGATACAGCGTCTCGCTGAGGGAATGGGTGACCCCTCGCGCCCAGGAGTCGTGCATCGCCTTGATAAGGGGACCTCGGGACTCTTGGTGGTGGCCAAGACACCCGAGGGATTCGCCTCGTTGACCCGGCAACTGGCGGAGCGCGAGATGGGTCGCACCTATCTGGCAATGGTGCAAGGCCACGTCGCCGAAGAACGCGGCGTTGTTGACGCGCCCATCGGTCGCTCCACGCGCACGCCGACTTTGATGGCCGTGCGCAGTGACGGCAGGCCGGCGCGAACGAGTTACGAAGTGGTGGCTCGACTCAGTGAGCCCAACGCCATGACTCTGCTACGCCTTCGTCTCGAGACCGGTCGCACCCATCAGATCCGGGTGCACCTGGCGAGTATCGGTCATCCCGTCCTGAACGACCTGCGCTATGGCAAGCGACGTGACAATCGACTCGACGAGGAGCGATTCTTCTTGCATTCGTGCTCGCTGACGTTCCGTCACCCTCGATCGGACGAAATGGTCACGACGCAGGCGCCACTGCCCGTAGATCTGGCCGCGTTGGTATCCGCCGGCGTTGCCCTTTAGGCGACGTCGTGTGCGGCGAGGACGCTTGAGTCCTCGCGCAGAATCGCCAACGCTTCGTCTTCGGCACGACGAACTCGGCGCACGCCAATGTCCATCTTGGTGGCCGTCGCCTGCAGTGACAGGGGAGTGGTGCCGTTGAGGCCGAAGCGCAGCGTCAACACATCGCGCTGAAGATCTGTCAACTTGTCGAGCGCACCGTGCAGTTCGTTATTCATCATCGTCTGTTCGATGTCGTTGACCCAGTCGTGCTGGCTGGGCGCCACGAGGTCACCCAAGGTGGTCGCCGAGTCCGAGCTGGCTGGCTGGTCGAGGCTGGCCGTCACGCCCGCGAGACCCTTGAGATTCTCACGTTCGGCCTTGGACATGCCGGTCGCTTCGGTCAGCTCTTCGTCCGTGGGCTTACGCGCCAGGATCGACGTCAACTCGGCCGTGGTGGCTTCGAGACGTTGAAGTTGCTCTCCCACCTCGAGAGGTATTCGAATGGTGCGACCGTGCTGTTGGACAGCGCGCTGGAGAGCTTGGCGGATCCACCACGTGGCGTAGGTCGAGAACTTAAAGCCGCGCTCCCAGTCAAACTTCTCGACGGCGCGCAAGAGACCGAAAGTTCCCTCTTGGACGAGGTCGACCATCTCGACACCGCGGTCTTGGTACCGGCGGGCCCAGTGCAGCACGAGTCGCAAGTTTGCCGCGACCATCTGCTTTTTCGCCTCTTCGTCGCCAGCGGTGACGCGCTTGGCGAGCTCGACCTGCTCGTCGTAGTTGGGCATCGGGTAGCGGTCGAGGTCGCGCATGAGAAGGCCCAACATGTCGTTGGTATTCACGGCGGATCGGCGGGGGGTTGTACTGGTGTTCACCTGCATCTCCTTGTCTGTGGGGGGCACAAAGTCGATGCGTCCTCAGTCTGGGTATTTCTCCTATGGACGCCTTACTAATTTACCACGAAGTAGAGCGCTTTTCAAGACCCCAGAACCGGCCCGGTCCTCCCAAGTGGCCTGATGACGGGCGTTCAACCGGCGTGGGTTCGCGCCACCGGCTTGCCTCCACGAGCCTGGACGACCATGTCGGCCAGAGTGAAGCTCGCCAAGTGCTCGCGCATGTGATTTCCCACGTCAGCCCAGACTCCCAGCAGCACGCATTGGCCCTAGTGGTCACACGCCCCGTCCTGGTGCGGTTCGCCAAAGTCTCCTGCGGCGATGGGACCGTCGACCGCTGCGACGATCTCGGCGAGAGTAATGGATTCGGCGGGGCGCGCCAGCACGTAGCCGCCTCCGACGCCACGCTTTGAGCGAACGAGCCCCACGCCCTTTAGACTCAGGAGGATCTGCTCCAGATAGGGCTGGGGGAGACCGGTCCGCTCGGCGAGATCGCGCACTGAGGTCGGCGCACCGTAGTTGTCGCGAAGGGCCAAACTGAGCAACGCCCGACTGGCGTAGTCCCCCCTAGTGGATACTCTCACCGCGCCATCCTATCGACGAACAGTCGCGTTTTCTGAGGCTGTGCATGAGGCGATCGTTTGTCTGGCACACTGCTGTAGTGACAGATGAGACCAATGACGATGTGAGCGTCAATCCCGATCAAGTGCTCTCTCCGGGCGAGAGCGAAGAGCATCTCGAAGCCGACGCGACGGACTACGTCAGCCAACCCGCCAAGGTGATGCGCATTGGCTCGATGGTGAAGCAACTGCTCGACGAAGCGAGAAGCGCCCCCCTTGACGAGGCCGGTCGCACGAGGCTGCGTGAGATCTACGAGACCTCGGTGAGCGAGCTCTCTGGGGCCTTGTCGCCCGACCTCTCGAAGGAACTGTCCAGTTTGGCCATCCCTTTTAGCGCCGAGGTGCCCAGCGAGTCGGAGTTGCGCATCGCCCAAGCTCAACTCGTCGGATGGCTGGAAGGCCTCTTTCACGGAATTCAAGCCTCGCTGTTCGCCCAGCAGGCCGCCGCCGCCGCGCAACTGGAGAAAATGCGCAATCGGTCACTTCCTCCCGGAGCCAGCGAGCCTCGGGCCGGGACCTATCTATAGGCCGTGACAAGGGTAGGTGAGGGAGGCTATCCTTCTAAATCCCATCCGTGTAGTTTTCGAAGAGATCCAGAGAAAGAGTTCGGCTGATGGCTGAGGGCTTCGTCCATCTGCACAACCACACCGAGTACTCGATGCTCGACGGCGCGGCCCGTGTTGATGAGATGGTGCTCGCGGCGAAAGCCGACGGCCAAAGCGCGATCGCCATCACTGACCACGGCAACCTCTATGGCGTGATCGACTTTTACGAAGCCTGTCGCCGGCACGACCTGACCCCCATCATTGGCCTGGAAGCGTACATGGCGGCGAACTCTCGCTTCGATCGTCCCACCCGACGCGGAAAGATCGATGACACCGGCGGCGACTCCGAAGGTGGCCAGAAGCTCTACCATCACCTCACCTTGCTCGCGATGTCAAACGCGGGCTACAGGAACCTGCGTGAGTTGTCCTCGCAGGCGTTTCTTGAGGGGTACTACTACAAGCCCCGTCTGGACTGGGAACTCCTGGAGCGCTACGCCGAGGGCATCGTCGCGACGTCGGGCTGTCTCGGCGGAGTCGTGCTGCAGGCACTTCTCCAGGGCGACTACGCCAAGGCCCTGGAGTTGGCCGGGCGACTTCAGACGATCTTTGGCACCGAGAATTTCTATATCGAGCTCCAAGACCATGGCCTCGCGGCCCAGCAGCGCACCAACCCTCAGCTGCTGCGCATCGCCAACGATCTGCGAGCGCCCCTACTGGCGACCAACGACCTGCACTACGTGCGTCACGACGACGCCGAGATGCACGACGCCCTGCTCTGCATTGGGACCGGCTCTCGAGTGGCCGATCCTGAGCGCTTTCGCTTCGAGAGCAACCAGAACTACCTTAAGTCCGCGGCCGAAATGCGCTATCTCTTTCGCGAGCTGCCCCAGGCATGCGACAACACTCTGGTGATCGCCGAACGCGCCAGCGTCTCAATCGAATTCGACAACGATGCTCTACCGGAGTTTCCATTGCCGAGTGACTATCTCGGTGCCATCCACAAGGAGGGTGCCACCAGGTACTTGCGCGACCTCACCTACCGCGGGGCGAAAGAGCGCTACGGCGAGGCGTTCTCGGACGAGGTGCGCACTCGACTTGATTACGAACTGGGTGTGATCGCCGACATGGGATTCTCTGATTACTTTCTCGTGGTGTGGGACCTCATACGCCACGCGCACGACGAGGGAATTCGTGTCGGACCCGGCCGCGGGTCGTCGGCGGGATGCTGCGTGGCGTACTGCCTGCGTATTGTCGACCTCGATCCACTTCGCTACGGACTGTTCTTCGAGCGATTCCTCAATCCGGGACGGCGTTCGATGCCCGACATTGACATGGACTTTGACGAGCGTTTTCGTGGCGACATGATTCGCTACGCCGCCGAGCGCTACGGCGCGGATCACGTCGCCCAGATCGTGACTTTCTCGACCATCAAGGCCCGCGCGGCCGTGCGCGATTCCGCCCGCGTGCTGGGGTACCCACCGCAACTCGGCGACAAGATCGCCAAGGCCATGCCGCCGCTCGTCATGGGTCAGGACTTGCCACTCGACGCCTGCTTCAGCCCGATGCCCGGATACGAGAATCGCTACAGCGAGGCCAGTGAGTTGCGAACTCTCTACGCGGTCGACCCCGAAGTGAAGCACGTCGTTGACGTGGCGAAGGGCTTCGTCGACAAACGTCGCCAGGACGGGATTCACGCGGCGGCCGTGGTGATCACCAAAGGTCCTGTTCTCGACTACGTGCCCGTGCAGCGCAAATCTGGCCCTAACGGGTCGGCCGACGGCGCGCCCATTGTGACCCAATATGAAGCAACGGCCATTGAGAAGCTCGGTCTTTTGAAGATGGACTTCCTCGGGCTTCGCAACCTCGCGATCATCGAGCGGGCGCTCGATCACATCGAGCGTCGTCACGGAACAAGGGTAGATATTGACCACGTCCCACTTGATGACGAGAAGGTCTTCGAGATGCTTCGCCTAGGCAACTCGATTGGGATCTTTCAGCTCGAAGGCGACAAGATGCGCCAACTCATGCGTCGACTCGCCCCGACCAGCTTTGATGACATCGCTGCGCTAAACGCTCTGTACCGACCGGGTCCTCTCAGCGAGAACGTGCACAACGACTATGCCGATCGAAAGAACCACCGCCAGGACGTCTCCTACGACCACGAGGTCTTGAAGGAGGTCCTCGCTTCCACGTACGGCTTGATGATCTATCAGGAGGACATCATGGCGGTGGCGACAACCATCGCAGGATTCTCCTTACCCGAGGCGGACGACCTGCGAAAGGCGTGCTCCAAGAAGATTCGCGAGATGATTCGCGCCCAGCGTACGAAGTTCGTCGACGGCACCGAGCGCGAAGGATACGGTCGTGAACTCGGGGACGCGATCTTCGACAAGATTGAGCCCTTCGCCGACTACGCCTTCCCCAAGAGCCACGCGTACGGGTATGCGCTGCTGGGCTACCAAGACGCCTGGCTGAAGGCTAACTATCCCGTTGAGTACATGTGCGCACTGCTGACCTCGTTTCGTGACGATAAGGACAAGGCTGCGGTCTATCTCAACGAGGCCCGGCAAATGGGTATCACGGTCGGCGTGCCCGATGTGAATGAGTCCTTTGCCGACTACGCGCCGTCTCTCAACTCGGAGCACTCGATTCTCTTCGGCATGGCGGCCGTGCGCAACGTCGGTGAGGCGCTCGTGGAGAAGATTGTCGCCGAGCGTGAGGCGAAGGGGCCCTTTTCAGATGTCTACGACTTCGTGCGCCGGGTGGACCCCATGGTCTTGAACCGAAGAACGATGGAGTCGCTCATCAAGGCGGGCGCCTTTGACTCCTTGGGCGTGCCGCGCCTGGCTTTTCTCTTGAAGGTCGATGAGGTCATTGACGTCACCCTCGCACGACGCAAGGACCTCTCCCTTGGAATCACCACCCTCTTCGCCGCCTTTGACGCCGAAGGTGAAGGGGACTGGGAGGGAACTGAGGTGGTGCTGGGTGACATTGAGTTTGAACAGTCCGTCAAACTCGATTTCGAGCGTGAGATGCTCGGTACGTACGTCTCGGACCATCCCCTCATCGGCGTGATGGAGAGCCTGAGCACCAAAACCGACGGTGCGATTGTGGCGATCCGCGAACGCGCCGAGGAGCTCGCCCGCAGTGCCAAGGCCGTCACGGTGGGCGGCATCCTCGCCGAGGTGCAACTGCGACAAACCAAGGCCAACAAGCCTTATGCGCGTGCGGTCCTCGAAGATCTGGGAGGGTCGCTGGAGATTAACTTCTCCGTCGCGGCCTTCGAGCGCTTCAGCGGGTTCCTGGCGAAGGACAGCGTCGTCCTCATTAGGGTTCGCGTGAGCGACAACGACGAAGAGCTTCGCTTTAGCGCAGTGGACGTGGAGCGATTTCATATTGATCGAGACCACGTGGAACTGCGACTCTCCCTGCGTCCCGAGGACCTCACTCAACACGCCATTTCGACGTTGCGCGAGATACTCACTCGCTATCCCGGACCGTCTCCGGTCGTTGTGGATACAGGTTCCGCCGGAAAGACCTTTCGTTTGGGTCCCGCATTTAACGTGAACATTCCCAGTGTCGTTGCAGATCTTCGCTCAGAATTCGGCCGAAACGTCATTAAGGCGTAAGTCTGTTTGTGGGGCCTTCGCAACGCCGTAGAATGGTCTCCTATGGCAATGACGGTCACCACCAAAGACACCACTGCCCTCAGCGACGCAGAGTTGGCCGAAATGGCCGATCTCTGTGTCGACCGGGAGCCCAACTTTGACATTGGCTTTCTTTCGAAGCAACGCGAGGAGTGGGTGCTCGTCACCCATGCGCGCGAAGGCAACAAGTTGCGAGGCTACTCTTTCTGCACGCTGGAGCGAATCGGCGGCACTCCCTCATTGCTCGTGGGACTGTTGCTGGTCGACAGGAACGCAAAGTCCGATCAAACGCTTAGGTCCATACTCCACGACCAGTTCCGCCGAGCCCTCCTCGCCTTTCCTGATGAGGACGTTCTGCTCGGTACGCGCCTGACGTCAGCGGATGGGTATCGCGCCTTCACCGGACTCGATGACGTCGTGCCGCGACTCGGATATCGCCCGACGGGCGAGGATCGCGCCTGGGGTCGCCGACTCGCGAAGCGATTCGGCTCAGAGAAGTCGATCGATGACAAGTCCTTCGTTATGACGGTGAGCCCCGGCCCCGTGGGTGGACTGGACTACGTCGCTTCCAAAGGTCCCATTCCCGAGGGGGCCGACACCTTCTTCAAGGGACTCAAGCCCGACAAGGGTCAGCGCTTGGTGGTGTTCGGTTGGGCGATGGCCGAGTCCCTCTCCACGGGCAAACTGCCCAAATAACTCAGCCGCGTGGCAACAGACCGGTGCAGCTCTTGTAGCAGTGCCCATCGAGGGGCTGTGACAGTGTCGTCAACACGTAGGTCGGGCGAAAGCCCAGAGCCGTCGCCAAGTCCTTGCCAGCTAGTGACGTGCGCCGGGTGGCTTCAATAGTCCTGATCGCATGGGCGTCCTCGCACAGTAGCCACACGTCATCGCCGAACCAACCGAAGCGAACCCAGGTAGAGCCGTCGTCAGGTCGGCGCAGCAGTTGAGGTCCGCGATCGGCTGCGATGAGCGCAACACTCGGACGCTCTCCGCGAAACTCCCAGTAGGGCGCGCTCGGCCCGCGAAAGCCGAACAGCGGACCGTCTGCGGGACTCGCTAACTGTTCGAGCCACGTACGCACGCGTCGGCCGCGATACGTCCCCAGACGTCGTGGCAAGTCGCCCAGCGTCACCGCTTCGGGCTGGGCGAGGTCGTCACGTTCGATGTTCTGGGCCAGCTGACCTTCGACCACGTCGAAGGCGGCGAGGTCGGTCTCGATGTCGAGAGTCCAGGGAATGCGCCAGCGAACGATGGCCTGACTCGCGAGATCGACTACCGTCGTCGACTCGTTGGTCGAACCAAGAACAAGCCCGTAGACGGGGGCTCCCGCCGAGAGGTCCACTGAATCGCGCCGGGGTGTCCTGGTGATGAGGCGGCGCGTCGCGCGTGCGGTGGGGTCACGACTCAGGAGCGCCACGCGCCGCCCCGTTTCAGATCAGCGTCGAGCGCATCGACGGTTGACACCGGTAACTCGCAGACTCTCTGGCGACAGACGTAGGCCAGACCTTCCTCTCGACCCTCGAGAAGGACGGACCTTCCCGTGCCGGTGATCAAAACGGTGCGCGACATCGCCATCGATCGTACGTGGTTCGATAGATCGTTCGGTCCGCCCGGCACGACAACCTCTACACCGTCAAGGGCGTAGCCCGCGGCCTCCACGAGATCGACGACGGCGCTCGGGTGAGACGTGAGAAGGGTTCCGGCGAGTCCAACGAGACGTTGGGCGAGGTCGATCAATGAAGTAGTCGCGTCGCACAGCCCAAGACGTGCGAGGGAGCGGGCGCAGATCGCGTGAGCGGACGGCGTGGCTCCGTCGAAAATCTCCTTCGGCCGCGTCGAAAGGTCACTTACCAGGTCACTCTGACTGAAGAATCCCGCGCCGACGTGGGGATAGACGTCGGTGGGCACCGCGCCGTCCCAGTAGTGCTCAACCAGATGCTCGGCAACTTTGTGACCAGTCTCGCGCCACTCATCGTCACCCGTGAGTTCGTATGCGTCGAGGGACGCGTCGATGAGCCAGGCGAGGTCGCTGGCCGTCGCGTGCGCACGGTGGTGCTCGGTTCGCCACCAGGTGTTCTCGTGAAAGTGACTGGCGTGAAGAGAGTGTAGAAGGTCCATTCCGCGCTGTTCGTACTCCTCGGTGCCACTTACGAGGAATGCGGATGCGAGCATGGCGTTCCACTCGAGGATGATTTTCTCGTCGCGGCTTGGCTGCACGCGCTCTTTTCGAGCCTGAACGAGGGCCTGGTGAGCCGCAATCAGCGGGGTCGGAGTGGAGAACGTCTCGCCATCTCGGAGGCGGGGTATGGAGCGACCTTCGAACGCGCCGCTGTCGTCGATGCGCCATCGCGCAAGGACATCGCGAACCACGCCTTCGGGGTAACTCTCGAGAGCCTCGTGCACCTCGGCGGGAGTCCACGTGATGTGTGCGCCCTCTATGCCTCCCGCGTCGGCATCGAGTGAGGTCGCGTAGCCTAGGGGGAGTCGTAGCGATCGCTCGACGAAGGCGAGGGTGTCGAGAGCGACCTGGCGCCATGAGGAGTTGTCGCTAATTCGACTGGCGCGCAGATAGCAACGCGCGAGCAGAGCCTGGTCACTGAGCATCTTCTCAAAGTGCGGCACGTGCCATTCGTCGTCGACGCTGTAGCGAGCGAAGCCGCCGCCCAAATGGTCGTAGAGGCCTCGACGTGACATCGCGTCGAGTGTTCGAGCGACGGCGTCTCTCGAACCTTCATCATCGAACTCGAGCAGGGCATTCACGTAGCTGGGACGAGGAAACTTTGGCGCGCGTCCGAAACCGCCATCGGGGTCCGCCTGCCTGAGCAGTTCTTCGCGCAGGTGCGCGCGCACCGCCGTGAGGTCGAGAGTGTCGTGAAAGGGCGTCAGCTGATCGACGAAGTGAACCTCACGCGATACCGCGCTCGCCAGTTCGTCGGCCTGTCGCTCAATGAGTTCGCGCTGGTTCAGCCATGCCTCGCGGAGGGCGCTCAGGAGCCGGAAGAACCCGACCTGGCCAGCGCGGTCAGTGGGCGGGTAGTAGGTGCCGGCCATGAAGGGCCGTCCGTCGGGTAGCAGAAAGACCGACATGGGCCAGCCCCCGTGACCGGACACCAGTTGAGTGGCGGCCATGTAGAGGGCGTCGACGTCAGGACGCTCCTCGCGGTCGACTTTGATAGGCACGAAGAACTCGTTGAGCACAGCGGCGATGGATTCATCTTCAAAAGATTCGTGCGCCATGACGTGGCACCAGTGGCAAGCGGCGTAGCCGACCGACAGAAAAATCGGTCGATCGCTGGTCCGGGCCTCTTCGTGAGCGTCGTCGTCCCACGTCCGCCACTGCACGGGATTATCAACATGGCCGAGCAGATACGACGAACCCAGCTCAGATCTCACGTCGCGCAGCAGTGCCATGGCTCTGAAACCTTACGGGCTGTCTGCGAACGTGGGTCGCTATCCGATGTCTTTGGTCGAAATCCAGTCGCGGCGCAGAACGGCGAGCACTATCTCGTCGGTCCATTCGCCCTTGACATATTCATTCTCCACGAAGTGGGCCTCTTGATGGAGGCCGGCCTTTTCGAGCGAACGGATCGACGCCGCGTTGCGGGCGTCGCATCGTCCCAACACGCGGTGCAACTCGTACTGATTGAACGCGATTTCGAGGAGCGCAGCGTAGATCTCGGTGGCAAAACCCATGCCGTGATAGGCGGGATGGAGCGATCCACCTATCTCACCTTGTCGATGTTCGTTGTCGTGCCAATGAAGCATGAAGTCGCCGATGACCCGCTGACTCTCTCGGAGTTCTACGGCTACGTTCAAGACGTTGTCGCTTCCTGCGGCCTGGTCGGCGGCGAGTCGCTTCTCCAATGCCTCTAGCGTCTGCTCGCGCGTGCGAGGATCGCTGTAGAGGTAGCGGTTGACGGACTCGTCTTGGAAGATGGCGGCGAGATCGGCGAGATCGCGCCGCTCGAAACGTCGAAGTATGAGACGTTGAGTACCGATCGAATGGATGAGTTGGACCATCAGTACTTTCTACCGCCTCGCGCTGGGGCTTGAATTATGGCGCCTTCACTAACCTGAGGAGGTCCGTTGAGAGAAAGTCAGTGATGAGTGAGCCAATTCGATGGGGAATAATCGGCACTGGGCATATTGCTCAAACGTTCGCACACGACCTGCAGTTCACTGATGAGGGCGTCGTCGCGGCGGTGGGGTCTCGCTCGCGGATCTCGGCAGACGGCTTTGGCGACCGATTTGCGGTGGCGCGACGATACGACTCGTATGAGGGACTCGTTCATGACGAGCAGATCGACGCGGTGTACGTCGCCACGCCTCATCCCATGCACTTCGCCAACGCCTTGCTGGCTCTCAACGCAGGCAAGCCGGTGCTCGTAGAAAAAGCCTTCACGATGACCGCACAGGAGGCGCGCGATCTCGTCGCTCGCGCTAGGCAGAAGAAGCTCTTCATGATGGAAGCCATGTGGACGAGATTCTTGCCCCACGTCGTGACGATACGCGAGCTTGTCAATGGCGGCCGATTGGGTGATCTGGTGTCCTTTGAGGCCGACCACGGCAAGTGGTTCGCATTGGACCCCACCTTTCGCCTGTTCGCGCCGGAGTTGGGCGGAGGAGCCCTCTTAGACCTCGGGGTGTACCCGGTCTCTTTCGCCTCCATGCTGCTTGGAGCCCCCGAGCGAGTCTCGGCCATGATCGAACCGGCATTTACCGGGGTCGACGGTCAGGTTTCGATGCTCCTGGGCTACCCGAACGGCGCGCAGTCCACCTTGACATGCACGTCACTCGCGCGAACGGCGACGCGCGCCTGCGTGTCGGGAACGGCGGCTCGAATCGAGATCGATGGCGACTTCTATGCGCCGACCACGTTCACATTGATCTCGAGGGACGGCGATCGAGAGACGTTTAGCTTCGAGACTCAGGGCCGCGGGTTGCATTACCAGGTCCAAGAGGTGGCTCGTTGCCTGCGAGAGGGGTGCCTCGAAAGTGATGTCATGCCACTCGACGAAACAGTCTCGATCATGGAGACGATGGAGAAGGCTCTCGCGTTCTAGCGCGTCGCGTGCGTTTCTTCACGGGCTTGGTTCGCACCATGGCTGCCGTCGTGGTCGCGAGAGGCGAGACTGCGGGAATTTACTGAGACCCAGGCGGAAGAAGTGCTTGCGAGTGGTTCGCCAGGGCTCGCTTTTTCATGTCGATCCGTCGCTCGACCCCTGTGGATTACAGTTGCGCGCTTTTTTGTGTTCGTTCACGTGCTACGTTCTCCTGCGGACGTTGGTGTCACATGACGTTCATGTAGTAATCACAAAAGATGGCATCGTTGGGGTGCCACTGAAGGGTTGGGGAAAATAATGAAATTGAGAAAAAGTAGGGCCCTCGCGGCTATTGCTTTGGCGGGGTCGTTCACCGCTCTGGCGTTGCCCTTGGTGAGTTCTGGGGGAGCGGGCGCAGCAGGACCAACGGTCAATGCCAACACGTTCCAGCAGAACTTCTCGACCATGGCGTATCTGAAGGCGATCACCACCAAGGGTAAGGGCAAGATCGCTGAGATTCTGCCCGACACTACGTCATCTGCGCGATACGTCGACTTCGACGCACCCATGATGAAAGAGGCGCTTACAAAGGCCGGGATGAAGAGCAGCCAGTTCATCATCCAAAACGGCGAAGACAGTGACAACCTTTTCTACACCGACGCTGTCGCTGACATCGCCAACGGTGCGAAGGTGCTGATCATCGATCCGGAGGACTCGACGACAGGCGAGATTGTGGAAGCGTACGCCGCTTCGCGCGGGGTCAAGGTCATTGACTACGACCGCCTGACATTGGGTGGACAGCGCTCGTACTACGTGAGCTTTAACAACGTGACGGTCGGTACGCAGTTGGGTCAAGGACTTGTTGCGTGCATCGCCGCGTGGAACGTGTCCAAGCCTCACCTGTACGTCATGTACGGTTCGCCGACGGACAACAACGCGACGCTGTTCGGTAAGGGCTACAACGCCGTTCTGACGGGCGCGGGCTACGCTCCGGCGGAGGGTGGCGCTGGTAGTTCGAACACGACCGACGAGAGCGTAGGAACGTGGACGCCGTCACAGGCCTTGACGGACTTCGAAGGTGCTTTCACCGCGACCCCGAGCATCAACGCCGTGCTGACGCCGAACGACGAGAACGCCGGGCCGATCATCACGTACTTACAGTCAAAGGGTGTCAAGCCCGACACGATTCCGTTCACCGGTCAAGACGCGACGCCTGAGGGCTTCCAGAACATCATCTCTGGTTACCAGTGCGGCACCGTGTACAAGCCGATTTACAAGGAAGCTCAGGCCGCTGCCGCCTTGGCAATCTATCTGCGTGCCGGTGTCAAGCCGCCCGCTGGTTTGATCAACGCCAAGACGAGTGACCCGGACCAGAACATCACCAAGTACAAGTCGGTGCCTTCGGTGCTTGAGACGTCGTCATGGGTCACGGCTTCAACGATCCAATCCACGATCATCGCGCAGCACTGGCTGACGGCTGCTGACATCTGCACCAACACGGCTCCGACCGTCGCCGGCGCGACCGAGCCGACGTACGCTGCTGATTGCACCAAGTACGGCATTAGCTAAGGATTAAAAGTGACGTCCACCCCTGAATCACCCGACGATGCGACACGCTCCGGCGACGGACACGTCAGCAAAGCCGATTCAGGGGTGGACGGCGCCCTTGGCAGCCCCCTGTTGAGTTTGCGCGGCATCTCGAAATCATTCGGGCCCGTTCAGGCGATACAGAATGTCACCCTTGACGTACCGGCCGGCCAAGTCACCGCCGTCATCGGAGACAACGGCGCCGGGAAATCGACACTTATAAAGACCATCGCCGGTATCTGGACTCCGAACAGTGGGCAGATCTTCTGGAACGGCAAAGAAGTGCACATTCACACGCCACGCGAGTCGGCGGAACTGGGCATCGCCACGGTGTACCAAGACCTGGCGCTGTGTGACAATCTCGACATTGTCCAAAATCTCTACCTCGGTAACGAGCCGACAAAGCTGGGCATTCTCGACGAGATCAAAATGGAGCTCTCAACGGTCCAGATTCTCAAGGATCTCGCCGTCACGACAGTCAAGTCCGTTCGTCAAAAGGTTGGCTCCCTTTCGGGCGGTCAGCGCCAAGCGGTGGCAGTGGCGCGCGCCATAACGCGAGATTCCAAGCTGGTGATCATGGACGAACCGACGGCCGCCTTGGGTGTCTCCCAGACCGCCCAGGTCGTGAACCTGATCCAAACACTCGCGTCGCGCGGCGTCGCAGTCATCGTTATCTCGCACAACTTGACCGATGTCTTCGAAGTTGCCGACCGTATCGCCGTCATGTATCTTGGATCACTCGTCTCGAGTGGTCCGATTGGGAACTACGACACAGGGAGTGCCGTGGACCTCATCACTACGGGCACGTCTTCGCGTGTTCCTCCCACCCTGGCGCCAGCTCAGTAGTCGAAAGGTAGTCGCCCAGTGTCCGCTCCCCTCGAGGAAGACCCCACGCTCCACGTCGAGACTCTGCCCGAGAGCACCAATGAGTTCAGCGCCATGCTCAAGCGCCTGAGGACGGGCGACAGTGGAATAATTCCCGTGGTGCTCGGGCTCATAGCGCTCGTCCTGTACTTCTATTTTCGCAATCACGTTTTCCTCCATCCCGAGAATCTGACCAACCTCTTCATCCAGGCCACCGTCTTCATCTTGTTGGGTATGGCGGAGATTTGGCTGTTGCTCCTCGGAGACATTGATCTCTCGCTGGGCTACGTACTGGGCATCGGGGGGGCCGTCGCCACCATTACGACGAGCATCGCGTGGAACTGGCCCTGGTATCTGGGCTTCGCTGCTGCGCTCGCCTTGACAAGTTTGATAGCCCTCGTCTCTGGCCTTCTGACCGTGTACTTGAAACTGCCCTCCTTTATCGTCACTCTGGCCGGTTATATCGGCTACGAGGGTGTTTTGATCTACATGGTCGACAAGGAAAACTCCGGTGGCACGGTGCCGGTGCAAAACCACTTTCTTTACAATTTGGTCTTCGGTAACTTCACACCACTGTGGACGTGGCTTTTCTTCGTCATCTTGATCGTCGTGGCCGCCGCGCTCATGCTCGGCGCGTACCGACGTCGGCGCTCGAGCGGCTTGGTCACCCAGTCGATCTATTTCACCGTCGCCAAGATCGTCGGGCTGGTGGTCGTCGGCATCGCGCTCTCTCTCATCTTCAACGCCGACCGGTCCACTTTCGCCGTTGTGAAAGGCATGCCGTTCGCCATCCCGATTGACATCGCCATGTTGCTCGGTGGTTCATTCGTACTCTCGCGAACCAAGACCGGTCGGTACATCTACGCCATTGGTGGAAGCAGCGAGGCGACTCGACGCGCTGGGGTCAGCGTCAATCGCTACCGCCTCCTCGCCTTCGTCTTCGCGGGCTTTACGGCGGGTGTTGGCGGCCTTCTCTACACCTCGAACCTGGGCGGAATGTCGGACGCCATGCCCGGTGGCATCTATGTCCTGTACGGGATCGCCGCCGCCGTTATTGGCGGGACGAGCCTCTTTGGAGGTCGCGGCAAGATGATCCACGCGGTCATAGGTGGCCTCATCATCGCCACCATTTACAACGGCATGGCGCTCATCAGCATCAGCACGGCTGTCCAGTACATAGTGATAGCCATCGTTTTGCTCGCCGCGGTGACGGTGGACTCCATCGCTCGTCGCGGCACGACGAACCAGGGCTAGTCGTCGCGTCTCATCGAAGGTTGGCCAGTTCACCTCGTCGGATCTTGCCATTGCCAGTGCGAGGAATGGCGACCACGTAGCGGATCTCCTTGGGCTTCGCCCACGGACCAAGTCGCTCCGTGGCCACCTCACACAAGGCCTCGTCCATTGGGTTGTTGTCATCGCTCACGACGAGAGCGATGACCCGTTGGCCCCATTCGGGATCGTCGATTCCGGTAACCGCGACATCCTTGACTCCGGGCACACTCGCGAGCGCGGCTTCGAGGTCCTCGGGCCAGAGTTTTTCTCCACCCGTGTTGATGACGAAGCCAAGTCGACCGTGGACTCGAATTCGACCGTCGACGACGTCTCCGGCGTCGCCGGTCGGAAACCACTCACGGCCGTCGGGACCGACGAACACTGGTCGTGGGGAGAATCGATATGAACGAAAGAGCGTCGGAGTTCGTACGCATAGTTCTCCATTCGCCGCCATCAACTCGACGCCGGCCAACGGGACTCCGTCGTAGACGACACCCGAGCCCGTCTCAGTCATTCCCCATGTCCTGAGCACGTTCGCTGGCAGCGCGTCGGGTGGACGGGCGCCTCCCAGCAGCACGCGGTAATAGGCGGTCACGTCGAATCGAGCGAGTTGAGCGCGCACCAGCGACACGTGAGTTGCGCCCTCGACGCCAGCTCGTTCGACGTCGTCATCGCCGGTCCACAGCAGCCTGGCGTCCGAGAGAACCGCTCGGAGCAGCACCGCGAGACCGCCGATGTGGCTGGCGGGTAAGCAGGGGAACCATACCGGCGGAGTCCCGGCCCGTAGGGTCGCCTGCGTGAGTTCGGCGCTCGCGAGAAGCGCACCCCACGTCAACTCGGCCGCTTTGGCTCGGCCACTCGACCCAGAGGTCAACATGACGAGCCCGATCTCGTCGTCAACGTCCTGACCGGCGGGTCGCCTGGTGAGACCGTTCGCATCGAGGATTGACGTGGCGCCTAGCGCTGTCAGCTCCTCCTCGCGTCGGCGACGTGAGAGTCGCTGATCAAGAACGCAAAAGGCTTGACGCCGCTCGGCGCAGTCGCGTAGGGCGATCTCTAATGGCGGACCGAGCGGCAGGTCGATCGCCAACAATGATTGCACTAAAAGAGATTAGGTCGCGGAATCCCCTTTGCCGAGCGAGGCGGCGCGAAGGAGTACCGCGCCGCCCGGTAGCGTGGTCGCCATGGCAACAACAGTGATTCAGGGCCCTCCGAATGATCCGTTGGAGGCGTTTCGATCCCAAGCTCTTCCCGCGTGGCAGCGCCGCGGCGACTATGGCGACATCACCTACGAAGTCGCCGAGGGAATCGCGCGCATCACCATTAACCGTCCCGAAGTGCGAAACGCCTTTCGCCCCCAAACACTCTTTGAACTGTCCCGCGCCTTCGAAGAGGCTCGAGATGACTTGACGGTGGGGGCGATCATCCTCACTGGCGCGGGCCACGACGCCTTCTGCTCCGGAGGCGACCAGCGGATTCGAGGCAATGATGGATATATGGGAGACGACGACGTCGCCCAGAGCGGGGTGGGGCGGCTCAATGTGCTCGACCTGCAGATACAGATTCGTCGGTTGCCCAAGCCGGTTATCGCCCAAGTGGCGGGCTACGCCATCGGCGGAGGGCACGTCTTGCATCTCGTGTGCGATCTCACCTTGGCCGCGGACAACGCACGTTTCGGTCAGACGGGTCCCCGAGTTGGCTCCTTCGACGGCGGATACGGTTCCTCGTTGCTCGCGCGCACGATCGGCGTCAAGCGCGCGAAGGAGGTGTGGTTCCTCTGTCGCCAGTACGACGCGACGACGGCGCTCGAGTGGGGATTGGTGAATACCGTCGTTCCTCTCGATGACCTAGAGCGCGAAGCGGTGGCGTGGTGTCGACAGATGCTCACCCTCTCACCGATAGCGCTTCGCATGCTGAAGGCGGGCTTCAACGCGGCCGAAGATGGGCTCGCCGGGGTGCAACAACTGGCGGGCGACGCAACGATGCTCTTCTATCTGTCCGAAGAAGGTCAAGAAGGTCGCAATGCCTTCGTCGAGCATCGAAAGCCGGACTTCTCAAAGTTTCCCAAGCGTCCATGACCGCCGCCCCGGGTCCGCTTCGGCGGTGGGTTCTCGCGGCGCGCCCGCGCACGTTGCCCGCGGCTGGTGTTCCGGTTGTCGTAGGAACGTTGCTCATCCGACCGCTCAGCATCAACTGGCTTAACTCCATCCTCTGTCTCCTGATCGCCCTCTCGTTGCAGGTAGCAACGAACTATGCCAATGACTACTCCGATGGCGTACGCGGCACGGACGAGAAGCGGGTCGGCCCTTTTCGATTGACGGCGTCGCGACTGGTGCCCGCGAGACAGGTTCGACGAGCCGCCTACCTCGGTTTCGCCCTCGCGTGCGTCGAAGGGTTGTGGCTCGCGTCTCGCACCTCGTGGTGGCTCGTGGCGATCGGGGCGACCGCCGTGCTGGCTGGTTGGTTTTACACTGGAGGGCCGCGACCGTACGGGTATTACGGCTTTGGCGAGCTGTTTGTCTTCGTGTACTTCGGTCTCGTCGCCACGGTGGGCACCGCCTACGTCCAGCACCTCAACGTTCCGTCGAAGGCGTGGTGGCTTGGCGTGGCCGCTGGCTTCATGGCCTGTGCGCTCCTGGAGGCGAACAACTTGCGCGATGTGGAGGGCGATCGGGCCGCCGGGAAGAGGACGTTGGCCGCGCGGCTGGGTCGACAGAGGGGTTCGTGGCTCTACGTGATCTGCGTCGCGGGCGTGACCCTCGGGGCGCTCGTGGCGGGCCAACTCGCCGTCGCGTTGGCTGCCGTTGTCGTCTACGTACCCGCGTTGCGATTCTCCTTCTCCAAGCGAAGCGGACGAGAGCTCTTACCGATGCTCAAGTACTCGGCGCGCGCCCAGTTGCAAATTGGGGCGCTCCTCGCGGTGCTGCTGGCGGCGAACACCTATTGGGGCTGAAGAGCGCCGAGTAGCTCGGCGACGGCGCTTGGCCGTTCGAGATGAGCGGCGTGTCCCGCGCCCTCGACCAGCGCAGTTGTCGCTGTAGGAATGGCGCGGCGCAGCCGGGCCGCCTCATTGACGTATTTGGCGTCGTCGGCGCCCGCAAGAACGAGGGTCGACACGCTGAGCGAGCCTAGTGGAGCTGTCAGGTCCGCCTGGGTCCCGGTGCCGGCGCGGCGTAGCGAGTTCGCGAGACCCAAGGCATTGGTGCTGCGCGCGGCTCGCTCAAGTGAATCGTCCGCCAGCGAGCGAAACATCGGTTGGGCGAGCCATTCATCAAGGAAGCTCTCCGCGCCGATCACCTCGATGCGATCCGCCATCTCTTCGTCTCGTTCGCGTCGGGCCCCGCGCTCGGTATCGTCGGCGATTCCCGCGGTTGCGCTGAGGAGCACGAGACCGGAAAGACGCTCGGAGTGGCGAAGGGCGAAGTGCAGTGCGACGCGGCCTCCAAAGGAGTAACCCCCAAGGATGAACGGTTCTTCGGGTAGCACCTCGGCGAGAAGGTCAGCGCTCTGCCCCAGGGACGCCGTGGTCAGGGCGTTCTCGCCATGTCCGGGAAGGTCGATGGTCAACACTTCGTACGTTCCTGTCAGAATGGAGCGGAACTGACGACTCGAGTGTTTCGTTTGAGTGAAGCCGTGGAGCCACACCAGGGCAGGCCCGGAGCCGTCACGTTCTAGACCAAGGAGCGACATTGTCACGTAGCGTACCGAGCGCCAGCGAGGCGCAGGCCACGTTCGCCGCCACGCTCTTTGATCAGTGGTCACGTCGAGGCCTGCGTGACGTCGTTGTATCCCCCGGATCGCGCTCTACGCCGCTCGCCCTCGCCGCCGCCGCGTGCGACGGTCTCACCGTGCACGTACGTCTGGACGAGCGCAGCGCGGGCTTTTTTGCGATTGGAAGGGCACTGGCGACTGATCGCCCCGTCGTGGTTGTAGTGACCAGCGGTACCGCGGCGGCAGAGCTCCACGCCTGCGTTGCAGAAGCAGACCTGGCCTTCGTGCCGCTCATCATCGTGACGGCCGACCGACCTCCCGAACTTCACGGGGTCGGGGCACCCCAGACCATTGATCAAGATCATCTCTACGGCGCTATGGTGCGCCGCTTTGATGACGCCCTCGTGATCGACTTTCACGCCTCGTCAATGTGGCGAGCGCGCGCGGACGAACTCTGGGACGCGTCGAGTGACGTGCGGCCCGGTCCGGTGCATTTGAATGCGGCATTCGTCGAGCCTCTCGTCGTCGACGTGCTGGAACTGCCCGCGCCGGTGGCGTCGCCCGCTCGAACCGAGATGGTCACGAGCGACATTCCATTGGACCTGCGCGGGCTAGCGGTGCTCTGCGTCGTTGGCCGTGGCGTATCGCGCGACACCGTCAAGTGGTGCCGTTCTCTCAACTGGGTGGTCCTGGGCGATGCGACGTCGCGGGGGACACTCCCGTATTACGACCCGCTCCTGCGCTCTGGCAAGTTCACCGGTCGCGTTCGTCCCGACGTGGTGGTTCGCCTTGGTGGGTTGCCCGCATCGAAGGTGCTGAGCGAGCAGTTGCGCGTATGGGCGTCGCGGACCGTTGCCTTTGAAGGTGCGGGCTTCGTGGCTGATCCCGATCGGCTGATCAGTGATTACTTCCCGGGACTTCCGTCACTTGAGGCTGGGACGCTCGTCGGAAGTGCTCCGTACGTCACTAGCTGGTGCAACGCGTCGAACGAGGTGGGTCGCTGGCTCGATTCCTTCGACGCCGATGGTGAGTTGAACGAGCCAGTCGTCGCGCGCGCCGTCGTCACCGCGAGCATCGAGTCCGAGGCAGCTCTCGTGGTCGGATCATCGATGCCGGTACGCGACGTCGAATGGTGGGCCCCGGCGAGAACGAGTGCCACCTTCGCGAACCGCGGGGCCAACGGAATCGACGGGGTGGTCTCGACCACTCTGGGAGTGGCCGCCGGATCCAAGGCGATCGGCCTCGTCGGTGACTTGACCATGTTGCACGACGTGTCGGGTCTCGTCGACGGCCTCGGCCGCGCGGGAGGGACGTGCGTGCTCGTTGTGGCGAACAACCGAGGGGGAGGCATCTTCTCATTCCTGCCCCAGGCGACACGGGTGGATCCGTCGCGCTTCGAAGAGCTATTCGCGACGCCGCGCGACCACGATCTGGAGGCCGTTGCTCAGGCCTTCGGTCACAATGCGGCGTCAGCGAGCACGCTCGACGAGTTGAGACGGGCCATCGACAAGGGCCTGGCGGGAGAAGGTGTGAGCGTGGTGGTAGCGAACGTGCCCACGCGCGAGGAGAACGTGAAGATTCACGCCAGATTGAACGCAGAAGTCGCACGACTCGCGGGGCGCGCGTGATCGCAAGTCTGCCCGCATCACTCTTCGCCGCAATTCCGATTGCGATCGCGGCCGGTCTGATCTCATTCGCTTCACCCTGCGTTCTTCCTCTTGTGCCCGGATATCTCGCCTTTCTCACTGGTTCGGCGGGCCGTCTCGAAGGCCGATCCGGTCGGGGGCGAGCCTTCATCGGCTCGATCGCCTTCATAGCGGGCTTCACCATTGTCTTCGTAAGTTTTGGCGCATTCTTTGGCGATCTCGGCCAGCGACTCAATGAGCACTTACGCACACTGGAGATCGTCTTTGGCGTCATCACGATCGGACTGGGACTCTTCTTCGCCGGATGGTGGCCCTCGTCGTGGCTTAACAGGGAGCGGCGCATCCATCACCTCCCTCGCGCCACTGTCGTCGGAGCGGCGGCCCTCGGCTTTACCTTCGGACTCGGCTGGACGCCGTGCATCGGACCAACTTTGTCGGCCATCCTTGCTCTCGCGGCCGATTCGTCGGGAGCGACAGCGTTGCGCGGGTCGATCCTCGCCTTCTTCTACTGCCTGGGCCTGGGCATTCCCTTTCTCATCGCCGCACTCGCGACGGAGTGGACGGCCGCCGCATCGACGTGGCTGCGCCGCCACGCCAAGGTCATTGGCATCATTGGCGGGCTCCTCCTCATCGCCATCGGCGTGTGCGAAGTGACGGGTTGGTGGCACACGTTCGTCTTGTGGTTGCAGACTCACCTACCCTCGACGTCTTCGTACTAACGAACGCGCCTCGTAGACTGCGATTCATGAAAGTACGTGACGACTGGCAATTTCGGGGGCTGATACACCAGACCACCGATGAAGCGGTCTTTGACCGTCTGGATGCGGGAATCGTCGCGTTCTATGTGGGTTTCGATCCGACGGCTCCATCGTTGCACCTCGGCAGCTTGATCCCACTCTTGAACATGCGTCGCCTCCAAATCGCGGGCAACTGTCCAATCGCCTTGGCCGGGGGAGGTACCGGACTGATCGGAGATCCGAGTTTCAAGGATGCAGAGCGTCCTCTGCTGACTCGTGAGGCGCTGGAGGAAAATGTCACCGGGATCCACTGGCAGATGGCACAGTTTTTGGATTTCGAACCGAGCGCGGGAAAAGCCCGGGCAATGCTGCTGAACAATGCGGACTGGCTCACGACCGTGGGACTCACCGATTTTCTACGCGACGTCGGAAAACACTTCACCGTAAATCAGATGATCGCCAAGGAATCGGTCAGGAGTCGACTCGATCGTGACGACGTAGGGTTGTCGTTCACCGAGTTCTCGTACATGCTGTTGCAGGCGTACGACTTCCTTCGGCTCTACCTCGACCAGGGTTGCACGTTACAGCTCGGCGGCTCAGATCAGTGGGGCAACATCACGGTCGGCGCGGAACTGGTGCGCAAGTCCGCCGGCGGAGCCGCAGACGCCCTGACGTCGCCGTTGCTTCTGCGCGGTGACGGAACGAAGTTCGGCAAGTCCGAAGGGGGTGAGCAGGTGTGGCTCGATCCCGCGCGCACCTCTCCGTTCAAGATGTACCAGTTCCTTCTCAACAGCGACGACGTGGTCACACCGATGTTGCTTCGCTACTTCACGTTTCTCAGTCACGACGCCATTCGCGACCTTGACGAGTCAGTCGCGAGCGCTCCCCAGGAGCGGCGAGCTCAACGTGTGCTGGCCCATGAGGTGGTCGCCATGGTGCACGGCGAAGTGGCTGCCACCAAGGCCGAACGTGCAAGCGAAGCCCTCTTCGGCGAGTCCATCGCCGAACTCGATGAGTCGACGTTGCTGGAAGTCGTTGCGGACGCGCCGTCCTCGACGTGGTCTCGAGAAGAGCTCTCGGCGGGAGTTGACCCGGTTGACCTCCTGGTCGCCAGCCAACTCGCCAAATCCAAGGCGGAGGCACGTCGTTTCCTCGAGCAAGGCGGGGTGTATCTCAACAACGTGCGTCTCGACGCCGACGCGCGTGTCGGCCTGGGCGACGCGCTGCATGGTCGGTACCTCGTGGTACGGCGCGGACCGCGCCAGCTGCACCTCGTCGTCGCCTCGTGATTCGAGCAATCGCAATTCTTTTCGTGGGAGGACTTCTCCTCAGCGCCTGCGGCACGCAATCGATGTCGACGGCTATGAAGACGTGGACCTCAGAGAGCAGCTATGCGGCGAACAACAAGACCCTCATTGGTGACGCGCAGCACTCCGTACGAGCGCTTCGCATACCGGCGGAGCCCAGCAACGATCTCCACACGGTCTGTGGAGTGATGTTGTATGAATCCGAAGAGGCGAACTCGGCGCTACCGACTCCCGATCACCTGGTCAACGCGTTGCTCTCGGACGCGTACGGCGACCTCGGGGCCGGCGCCAACGTGTGCTACGTGTCTGGCGCAAGCTCGGCCAAGCGCGCGCGGGCCCTGAAGTACCTCTCCGAGGGCGTCGCTCAACTCGCCGAGGCGTCGGCTCGAATAACGAGTGACCTCGCGTCCTAACTGGACGGAGGACGCAGGTCGATCTCGAGCCGCAGGATGCCGTCGTCGAGCGTCGCCGTCGCGTCACCGAGCATCGCGAAGTCTTGGAAGTCGATTTTCGCAGCTTCCATGAAGCGCACCCGCTCGGGACCTTCGACGGGCGGCAGTCCGCGCCGCTTCACGGCCTCGGCACGTTCGCGAAATCGCATGATCATCTCCTGGGGATCAAAGGCTTGGCTCACAAGCGAAATGCTAGGGGTTATAGCGAGGGGTCCAGTTGGTAGTATGGACGCAAAGCCCAGGTGAAATCGGGCTATGGCCGCCGCCCAGGTCTCGGCCTGCGGCCAGTGAGGAGTTGAGGTGAAAAAGGGTCGCCACCGCCGATTTGTCGAAGCCCGAGAACTAAAGAGGTCTACGGGCCCTCGCGCCACGACGTGCCCCGAGTGCAGCGCCCCCCCCGATGATGTTCACGCCGAATGGTGCCTCGCCGAAGAGGATCGGTACGACGAAATCCTTGGTTCTCTGCCCCGTGCGTCATTCAACGAGGAAGACCCGCTGGCGGCCGAAGGCTAAGACTTTTTGCGCAATACGGGATGCGCGAGACGCGTTCCCTTGGGTTGTGATGCTCGCTCGTCCAAGTACGCATAGAGCCGGTCGTAGACGGGCTGGCTCACCATGGCGATCAATTCCTCCTTCATGGAATCGACGACTCTCGTCTTGCCGACGTAGGCGGACGCTGACTCGGTGCACCACCAGTGAAACTCCGCCCCTCCGGGACCCCAGTCGCGACGGCTCCACTGCGAGATGCGAGTGATGACGTGCCCGTCATCTTGGACCTCTTCGTCGCGGCGCAGTGGCAGCTGCCAGCAGACTTCGGGCTTGAGGGGTATGTAGCTTTCCTTGTTGTCGATGGCCATCACGTGAAGGGCGCAGCCGGCACCACGCGCGAAGTCGGGTCGGTTCAAGAAGATGCACGCGTCTTGGACCAGTCGCGTGACCATCTCGCCATTCTTCTTCACTCGGGTGGTGCCGTTCTTGCCCTTCGCCTTGAACTGCCACTGGTCGGCCGTGAGGCGTTTGGCGGCGCGTTCGACCCGTCGACGATCCTTTTCGTCGACGAAGTGGGCGCCGTAGCTGCAGCACCCCTGCACCAGTTCCGGAGTCGGGCCGGTGAGCACTCCCTGGCAGCCGTTGCCAAAAATGCAGGTCCAGTTGCTCTCAAGGAAGGTCACGTCGAACATCCACGTTCGCTCGCGCTTGAGGTCTTCGAAGCTGACCCACTCGTGGGCGTCTTTGGGAATGAAAGTCACGCACAAAACTTAGTGCGCGACAGGTTTGTCGATGCGCCTCTAGACTTTGCCCATGACCTCGATCGATACCTTTGACGTTCTCACGATGACCGACGAAGCCCGTAACGTCGTCATCGATGCGATGAACGGCGAAGCGCCGAGTGAGACGTTGGCCCTGTGGGTGGAGGTGACCGGGACACGCGGTACGGGCTACGCCTACGACCTCTATTTTTCTGAACTGAACCTCGCGCCAGAGGGTGCGGCCATTGGCCGCGATGGCGACGTCACGATCGTCATTCCCGCGGCGAGCGTCGACCGCCTTCGCGGAAGCCGGCTCGAGTTCGCGAACGAGGGTGGTGGCGGCCTCGTGCTAGTGAACCCCAACAACCCTTCGCTCGAGGAGATCAACCCGGGTGTGCCGCCAGAGATTCTGGCTCTCGGCATAGAAGGATCGCTCGGTTCCATCGCGGTCGTGGTACTCGAAGAGCAGATCAATCCTTCGATCGCCCAGCACGGCGGTCGGGCGGATCTCATAGCCATGGACGAAGAGAAGGGCATCGCGTACATCAAACTCTCTGGCGGTTGCCAGGGCTGTTCGATGAGTCGGATGACGTTGTCCCAGGGCATCGAGACGATGCTGCGTGAGTCGATTCCAGAACTCACCAAGGTGCTCGACGTCACCGATCACGCGTCGGGTGACAATCCCTTCTACACCGCAGAGTAGAAGTCTCCTCGATTCTTCAACCTAGAATCGAACAATGTTGCGCTTCCTGACCGCCGGTGAGAGTCACGGTCCGTCGCTCAGCGTCATCGTCGAGGGACTCCCCGCGGGCCTGGCGATTGAGGAGGACGCGATCTCGAGTGAGCTCGCGCGTCGGCGTCTGGGGTATGGGCGCGGTCCTCGCATGCGCTTCGAACGCGACGTCGTACGACTGATCGGCGGGATACGCCACGGCCGCACCCTTGGCTCTCCCGTATCGGTGGAGGTCCTGAACTCCGAGTGGTCCAAGTGGGAGCGCGAGATGTCAGCGGCGCCGGGCACGCCCGAAAAGAGACTCACGTCACCTCGACCGGGACACGCTGACCTGGCGGGAATGCAGAAATACGGTTTCGACGACGCGCGCGACGTTCTCGAACGAGCGAGCGCCCGCGAGACCGCCGCGCGAGTCGTAGCGGGCTCCCTTGCGAAAGCGCTGCTCGCCACCATCGGCGTGGAGATTCTTAGCCACGTCGTGCGCATCGGCGCAGTAACCGTACCCGAGGGCGTTCGTCCTTCCGCGAGCGACCTCGAGAGCATCGATGAGAGCGAAGTGCGATGCTTCGACGCGACGAGTGAGGCGGCGATGATTAGCGAGATAAAAGCCGCCGCCAAGGAGGGTGACTCCTTGGGCGGCATCGTCGAAGTCATCGCCTATGGGGTGCCGGTGGGACTCGGTAGCTATGTCCATTGGGATCGCAAGCTCGACGGGCTGCTCGCCGGAGCGCTGATGAGCATCCAGGCGGTCAAGGCGGTGGAGATCGGCGACGGGATGACTCAGGCAAGTCAGCGCGGCAGCGTGGCCCACGACGCCATCGCTCGCGACGAAAGTTTCGAACGCGGCGGTGGATACATTCGACGAAGCGATCACGCTGGCGGCCTCGAAGGTGGCGTCTCCTCGGGAGCGCCCATCATTGCCAAGGTCGCGATGAAGCCACTCGCCACCTTGAATCGACCAGTTCTCGAGACGGTCGACGTAGCGACGGGGGAGTCGACGATCTCATTCAAAGAGCGCACCGATGTTACGGCCGTGCCCGCGATGGGCGTGGTGAGCGAGTCGATGATGGCTCTCGTGCTCGCGAATGAGTCGGTGCGCAAGTTTGGTGGCGATTCGGTAGATGAGTTTGTTCGCAATCAGCGCTCGTACATAGCAAATCTTGGCTCGGTCGTCTCGGGCGCCCGCTCGGAGTAATCGTGGCTCGTCTGGTGTTGGTGGGGTTGCCCGGTACCGGGAAAACTACGTTGGCCAAAGCGCTCGCGTTGCGCTGGCGTTGCGAGGCGCTCGATACCGACGAGCTGGTGTCCCGGGCCGTGGCGATGCCCAGCGCTCAGTATTTGCGACAGTTCGGCGAAACTCACTTTCGAGAGCGTGAGTTGGACGCGCTGCGCACGGCCGTCATCAGCGATGGCGTGGTGGCGACCGGAGCGGGGATTGTCACGACGGAACCGGCGCGAGAGCTTATTTCTGGGGCGACGACGGTCTGGCTCGACGCCGACGACCAGACCTTGATAGAACGCATCGCCGCGGGGGACGAGCGCCCGCTGCTCGGGCACGATCGCGCCGAAGGCGTGCGACGCCAGCGGCGCGAACGCGAAGACTGGTATCGCGAAAGCTCTCGCATCCAAGTGAGCACTGCGGGGTCGCTGGATGAAGTACTGGAGCGCATTCTTCTTGCGCTCGGGGAGGTCGCGTCGTGAACTTCACGGTCGAGCTGGACGCGCGGTCCTACGACATCGTGGTGCGCGAGGGCGCGCGCGAACAACTCGCTGCGCTCATCGCCGAGCGCGCGCCGCGAGCCAAGAACGCTGCGCTGGTCACCTCGCCATCGCTCGCCCAACAAGTCTGGTTTGACCTAAAAACCGGTCTTGATCAATGTACGCTCCTCGTGCCGGAGGGCGAGTCGGCCAAGACAGCGTCGGCTCTCGAGGAACTACTGGAAAGTTTCGCCGAACTACGACTCTCGCGCGACGACGTGGTCGTCGCCGTCGGGGGAGGGGCGATCACCGACCTGGTGGGTTTTGCTGCCGCGGTGTATCTACGTGGCGTGGCTCTCATCCACGTGCCCACCTCACTGGTGGCACAAGTTGACGCGGCGGTCGGTGGCAAGACTGGTATCAATCTGGCGGGGGGAAAGAATCTGGCCGGAGCCTTTTATCAGCCGCTGGGGGTGCTCTGCGACACGAGTGTCTTGACGACACTCCCCGAGCGCGAACGGCGCAGCGGACTCGGTGAGGTCGCCAAGTGCTGGTTGCTCGAGGCGCGAGACGTCGGCGATCTGGGTGACTTGGGTGACCTGGGTCTGACGTACCTGATCGACACGGCGGTGGGTCTCAAGGTCGCCATGGTGGTGGCCGACGAGCGTGAAGGCGGGAGGCGCGTCCTCTTGAACTACGGCCACACTCTGGCTCACGCGCTCGAAAAGTTAGCGTTGCGTCGCGGGGTCGATGAGCTGCGCCACGGTGAGGCGGTCGCGATCGGCCTCGCTTTTGCCGCTCGGCTCGCGCGCGCCCTCGATCGAGTGGGCGACACGTTCGTTCGTTACCACGACGACGTGCTGGACGCCCTCGGCCTGGAGGGTCGCCTGCCCGATCCCTATGACCTCGACGAACTCATTGAAGCGATGACCTTTGATAAGAAGGCGCGTCACGATCTCAGTTTCGTTCTCGGCGGCCCCAAAGGTTACTCACTCGTCTCTGGGATTGAGCGCTCGGTGATCGCTGACGCGCTAGAGCGTTTCAAAGGAGAAGTGTGAGCGACGCCATACTGTTGTTATCGGGACCGAACCTTGACTTGCTAGGTGCCCGCAGTCCCGAGATCTACGGTTCGACGACGCTGAGAGAACACGTCGACGCGTTTCGCTCTCGCGCGGAGGCCGCGGGTTTCAGCGTTCACGATGTCCAAAGTAATTTTGAGGGCGACCTTATCGAAGCCGTCCACGCGGCTCGTGAGACGAGCGTCGCGATCGTCATCAACGCCGGAGCGTTGACGCACACTTCCTGGGCTTTGAGGGACGCGCTGGCGATCTTCGAAGGCGTGAAGATCGAAGTTCATCTCTCTAACCCGGCCGCTCGTGAAACCTTCCGCCACACCAGCACGATTGCGGGCGTTGTGGATGGCACCATCGCGGGCTTTGGCGCGCTCAGTTACGTACTGGCCCTGGACGCGTTGATTCATCTTCTCGAATCGCGCTAGATCGAAGCGGATGCGCGTTCGGTAGAGTAGTTGTGCCCCCAATCGCGAAAGGCACCAGGGCCCATGTCCGCAATCTCTACTTCCGACCTACGAAATGGCATCACACTGAAGATTGACGATGGGCTATTTTCGGTTCTCGAGTTCCAGCACGTCAAGCCGGGCAAGGGCGGCGCGTTCGTTCGCACCAAGCTGCGTAACGCCCGCACCGGCGCCGTCATTGAGCGCACGTACCGTGGCGACGAACGACTCGAGCAGGCCATCATTGACAAGCGCGACACGCTGTACCTCTATCGCGACGGCGACGACTATATCTTCATGGACCAGAACAACTTCGACCAGGTCCCCGTCTCCTCGAAGAGCCTCGGAGGAGCAACGAACTTTCTGGTCGAAACGGGTAAAGTCATGCTGATCTCCTACGACGATGAGATAATTGGCGTGGAGTTGCCCGCCTCGGTGGAACTCACGATTACTGACACCGAGCCGGGAGTTCAGGGCGATCGAGTCTCAGGCGCGCGTAAGGCTGCGACCTTGCAAACGGGTTACGTCGTCCAAGTGCCACTCTTCGTCAGTGCCGGTGAGTCCATCAAGGTCGACACGCGCACTGGCGAGTACATGACCCGGGCGTAGCGTGAGCGATCTCGGCCACAATCGACATCGCGCCCGCGAACGCTCGCTGGAGATCCTGTACGAATCAACAATCAAAGACCGACCTGTCGCGACGGTCATGACGGAGTTGAGGGCGCGGCCCGAGGCGTACGTGGTTGAGCTGTTGACGTCGGCGACTGAACATCAGATTCGGGCGAATGAACTGATAAGTGAGTTCTCCATTGATTGGCCCCTCGAGCGAATCGCTCTCGTTGATCGGCTAATCATGACGCTCGCCGTGGGAGAAATGCTGAAGGAAGATGGGCCACCGGTCGCGATTATTCTGGACGAAGCCGTCGAGTTGGCGAAGAGTTATTCCACTGAGGCGTCTTCTTCATTCGTAAATGGTGTCTTGTCATCGGTCGCTCGGCGACTCTTCGAGTAGGTCAAAGGACAACCCATGGGCGGCATGTCCCACAGCGACGTCTCAGTCTTTAACCCCTACGTTGCAACCGTTTTTCACCACCACTTGTACGTCACCGCCGTCTACTGGGTCATCGCCATTGCCTTGGTGCTCATCGTGGGCGGGACGCTTCTTGGTCGCCTACAAGGCTTCAACCTCTCCAGTGAAGGGCAGAACGAACCGCGCAGTCGAACCTATCTGCGAATCATCTTCGGATTCTTCTGGCTCTTTGACGGGATCTTGCAGTTCCAGCCAGCCATGCCTCTCGGGCTCGCCAATGAGATCGTGCGCCCTACCGTCGCGGGAGCGCCTAGTTGGCTTCAGCCCCTTCAGTTAAACGCCATCCACCTGTGGAATGCTCACCCGATCTCCTTAGCGACGGGCACGGCCTGGCTGCAGATCGGCATCGGACTTGGGCTCGTTGTCTCCAACGGTAAAGTGGGTCGGCTCATCGCCGTGGTGGCGGCGGGTTGGGCGGCTTTGATCTGGCTCATCGGCGAGGGTGCGGGAGGGGCGTTCGCCCCGGCCTCGTCGATCCTCTTTGGCTGGCCAGGGGCTGCGTTGTTTTACTGCGCAGCCGGTATTTGGATCGCCGTGTCGCCTCGTTACTTCTGCGAGTATTTCTCCAAGTTCACGTTGCGGTTCACGGCCTTGTTGTTGGCTGTCGCCGTCGTCCTGCAGGCGCTGCCCTCAGCGCAATTCTGGCACGGCGGAAACAAAAACGCCCTCACCGCGATGTCTCGCACAATGACGGGATCGGCCCAGCCGCACTGGCTTGCCTGGATCGTGTTGCGCATCGGAACTCTAGGGGGCACGCTTGGCGGGGGTGTCAACGTGGTGGTCATTATATGGCTCGCGGTGTGCGCGGGGGGTCTGTGGCTCGCGAGCACGCGTAACGTTAACTGGCCCATTGTCACCCTCCTAATCGGTTGCGTATTCTTCTGGTTCACCACCGAGGACCTCGCAATCTTTGGCGGAGTGGGTACGGATATTAATTCGCTCATCCCGCTTGCGGCTCTGGCCTGGTGTGCGAGGCCCGCGCTGGCCCAGGCAAGGCCTCTGTCGCGTCGTCTGCCCGAAGAGCTCCGCTCCAGTTCTGGTGCTGTAGTCGCGGCCTTCGCGGCCGGGATGATCGCCTTCTCCGTGGTTTCGATGGGGGTGTCGACGGTCTCGGCGGCCGAACCTACGCTCTTTTTAGCTCAGAACGGGCTTCCGGGAACTGCTCAGCACGAGATCGCGCCCGTATTCACCTTGACCGATCAATTCGACAAACCCTTCACCCTGGAATCAGATAAGGGCTACTACACCCTTTTGACGTTTCTCGATCCCGTGTGTTGGACGGACTGTCCTCTGCTCGCGGCCCAACTAAAGCAAGTGCGTGCCGACTTGCCCCTCAACGCCAAGATCGACATGGTGGCCGTCGCAGCGAATCCACTTCACCAGTCACTCGCCGACGTACGTCACTTCATCAAGATCCACGACCTCAGTGACGTGAAGAATTTCTACTTCGTGACCGGACCCACGGCGAAGACGCGATTTGTGTGGAGTCACTATGGCATAGGGGTCACGAACGAGCCCGGCGATAGAATGAGCGTCCACTCCGATTTCATGTTTGTGATCAGCGGGCACGATCGCGTGCAATGGGTTATTCCCGACGATCCAGTGGATAATGCCGCCGGACAGCAATCGAGTGTATCGGAGTTGTTGAAGCTGCTTCACGAATCAGGCGTCAAGTAAGGTCTCTCGCGTTGACCGCTACTTCGCCTTGATTGGGTCGGGTCCTCGATTCACCGGCGAGGGTTGTCGCTACATTGTCCTTCGAACGTCAGACGTCACGACCCTTGGCGGTGGGTTGAGTCGGCTGGTGTACCGAGGCCAGATACTCGTTCCACGCCTCGAGTTTCGAATCGACGTCTTGGGTGTCGCGAGTCCCCTTGGCCTTGAGACGTCCACGCTCCTCCTGAATCATCTTGTGCCACATGTAGACGCCGTAGCACCCGAGGGCGGGCCATTCAAAGACGTAAGCCCACGAGAGTTCGTTTCCGTTGATGGCACGCAAGAGTTCGATGACGAACGCAGGAATGCAGATAATTTCGGCAAATACCAAGCCGAGATGTACCTTGAATTCGATTCGCTTCCGTGGCGTCAACGTACCTTCATAGTACCGCGGCCCACCGTGATGAACACAGTCAGAACTTACCCAAGGTGGACGTCTTCTTCGAGTGAATTCGACGTGAGTGCCCGACATTTTGGGTTTGCGTGACCGCCCTTGTTGGCCACCTCGCATCACCCTCGGCGCAGCGCCGGGCCGAGATCGACGCGCGGATCAAGGACTTCCAGCGCGCATCGCGAGCCATCTACGGATCACCGCAGATCACCAAAGACTTCGATGACGCGCGTCGTCTCGCGAACGAAAAGACCGTGGCCACCCACGTGAGAGCCGTGGGATTACAGGGATGTGTCCGCTCCACGAGTTATCGTGCAGTAGTTCCCGTTGCCGTAAAAGAACCGCGCCCACCCTTGCGGAGAGCGCTTGCAGTACTTGCCAGGTGTTCGCTGACCGCGAACAAAGAACCTGAATTACTCATCGGAGAGTAGTTATTCGAGCTTTTGCTCCCTAGGATCCTCTGGCGACGATTCAACACGCTGAGACTCGGCCAGTTCGCGCTGGTGCTCTTGCCAGGCAATTCTCATCCCGTCGAACTCTGGGGCAAGAGGCACTACTTTCTTTGTTGAGGATTCCGGCGAGCGCGGATGCAACAACCTCCACCACATGTAGACCGCGACGATGCCAAGCAACGGCCACTCAAATACGTAGGCCCAGCTGAGATGATCTCCGCGCTCGGCCCTCCCTAGTTCGAACCAAAAGCCAGCGCTACAAATAACGAGTGATGCAAAAAGTGCTAGGTGGGTTCTCCACTCCTCGCGTCCCATCGGCAAACCTCGCGTTCAACGTCGCCACGATCAAGGGTTGGGGGCGACCGGCACTCTGCGAATTTCTTTTGGTAGTACCATATCCCACGGCGTGGGAATCAATCCCCTTGATCGGGTGGGCTTTTGAGTTAGCCAGAGGAGCCGAGTTGGTGCTCGCGTGGCGTGGCACGATTCACGTAGGCTGGCAATTTGATTGTCAGTGGGTCTCCGAGATCATTGTCGATGAGTACAGTATCAAACGACTACAACGAGAATGAGAAGAGATGCAACCCGAAGCTCCTCTTCCCGAGAGCGATCAGATTGAAGATCAAAGGGCGGCTGAATTCTTGGCGGCGTCCAGATTACAATTCGACCTGCCAGCGTTCGAGAAGCGGAGCCCTCTTGCACGCAACGCCATCTTCGTAGCGGTTGTGACATTGTTGGTGCTGGGGCTGGTGGGCGGCTTCGCCGAATCATTCGTAAGCGACGGGAGCATATCGAAAAATTTCGCAGCGACTCCAACGACCGCCACGAGTTTGCCAGTGCTCGCCACGGGACGAAGCGCTTCGGCGCGGTCGCTTTTTACTTACATGGGGCTGAAGAAAATAGGCGCAACTGCGGCGCGCAATTTCACGCTGACTGATCAACATAATCGCGTCTGGAGCCTCAAGGCGAACAGGGGCAAGGTCGTTGTCATTACTTTTTATAACGAGAATTGCCAAGACATCTGCCCGGTGCTCGGCACTGAAATCAAGCAAGCGAACTCCATCCTTGGCGCTGAAGCGTCTCACGTGACATTTGCGATTGTCAACACCGATCCAGAGGAGACGGCATCCCTTGCCGACCCTCCCGCTCTCTCGATTCCTTCATTGGAAACAGTGAAATCCGTGTACTTTCTCAACGGACCGTTGACCTCTTTGAACCGGGTGTGGTCTAGTTATGGCGTCACCGTGGGCGTGCGATCTCGGCTCAATATTTCTCACAACAACGTGATGTTTTTCATTACTCGCCAGGGAAGGCTCGCGGAACTCGCCATCCCTTTTGGCAACGAGAGTCGTAAGGGACGTTTCAGGCTCGGAGGGTCGGACATTCATCGTTTTGCCCAAGGCATTGCACTGATGGTCGGCACGCTCATCAAATGACGGACGAAATACGGGATCCCGAAGAGCCACCTTACAATCCGGCGACGATGGCGGTCTCGGCATTAATGACCGCCAAAGTTCGTCGCCTAAAACGGCCCTGGGTATTACTGACCTTAGGAATCGCAATCGTGGTGGTCGTCTCGATCATCACTGATTTTCCAAAAACAATCACGAAGGCCCAAGACGCCAGTGATCAAAATGCGACAATGAAGGAAATCAATGCAGATCTCGCCCCGTGCGTGTTCGCACTACATGAGAGTTTGACGTTTCTTGGGGAAGACGCAAGAGGTCAGTTGACAAAGTCAGACTTGAGTCAAGTCCCCGGTCTACTCGTTGGAGATCGAGCTGCGTGCTCTTTTGCGAGCCAAGCTGTGTACGATTTGACCAACAACATTCAGGTAACTGAAACCAAGGCGGGAAAATATATCGATCGTCTCGTGAACGTGGTCACGCTGTGGATTACCAACCACGCTCTTCGAGCTGTCGATGACGTTAGCTTGCTCTTCGCACAACCGAAGAATCAACGAATAATGCGGAATCTGGCAAGGCAAGAAACTGAGCTACGCCTCGGGAGACAGCAGGCGCGGATGTACGTCAAGGATGCGACCAGGGTTCTTGGGATAGCGATAATCGAACCGAACATGCCGGTACCACGTCCGATGAAGAGTTGATCCGAAGAAGGTTCACTCGAATGGGCGTCGTGACCTGCACTGGGTCTTCGTTACCTTTGCTCTTTGATGAAATTGGGACCAGGTGGAAGGCTCGACTCATGCCAGCGTCCCGCTGAGTTCCGACGGCGATTGCGCTCGTGAGGTCGAGTTAGTCGGGGTCCAATTTCGATGTCGTCACAGCCCGTGAGGGGCGACGATGTGGTGAGGCCGGAGATGACGTCGTCCGAGATCCTTCACCTTGGCGTTCCTAAAAACCCATCGTCGAGCCTACGAGCGAAGTGAACGCTTGCCCTCGAGCCACGCCACATGGATGCGTGCGCCGAGCGGGCGCACGACGTGCTCGCCGAAGAATGGGCGCTTTTGCTGGGTGGCACGAGGGTAACGAGGGCTAGAACCCGCGACGACCCGAGTGGGGACACCCGCGGTCTCCTCGCTCTGGGACGGTCGTGACGCGCGAAAGGCTATCACGAAGTAAGCGAGATATTGGAGAGTCGGGGCGCGAAAACGAGGTTCTAAGAGCTTGTCAGGTTGAAATAGAAGAATTCTCTAAGAGTTAGCGGATGTCACTTACGGTGCACAACCGACTCAGCGCTATTCTTGCCACAAGATTCACATTTACTTGATTTGAAGTCACAGGGAGGCCACTTATGTCGAAGGCAAAGCGACTGGCCGGGGTTCTCGGGTTCATCGTGGTCGTGGCGGCGCTCGTCGTCTGGGGGGTATCCACGCTCATCACTCCCGGTACTCCGGGCGGCGCAGTGAACTTTACGAACACTCAAGCCAAGGGCGCACCCGTGGACCTAACGATTCAGACGGTTGGATCCATTGGGTTCGGGTCACACCCCACATGGGTTACGTACATGGTTAAGAACCCTGATGGTCAGTGGCAACACTCCACGGTGTGGGAACTTCCGGCTAACTCAACTATTCATGTCACCGAGGAGCAGTTCGATTCGGGGAGTCCGCTCCGAAACCAGGTGTGGGGTCAAATAACGGGAACGGTGGGTGGGATCGCCACTGTTAATGGCACGTCCTATTCTCACTACGACTCGTACACCGGTACTGGCGTTGCCCATACATTTGTCGTGCCCGCCCTCGGCATTGCGGTTCCGTTTGTCGGCGTCGGCGGCACCGCGGCGCTTTGTGGTGTAGCTCCGTGCCAATTGAGTTCGCCACACAACATCATCACTTTTAGTTTCAAGACACACGGGCCCGGGTCCTACGAGTGGCAGTGTTTCGTGCCGTGCGGTCTTGATTTTCTATACGGAAACGGGGGTCCAATGTCGACGGAGGGATACATGGGCGGCTTCTTGAATGTGGAGTCATAGATCATGGCGAGTGAGACAACGAACGAGGGGCCGCGTCATATCCGTCGACTAATCACAGTCTGGATAGTTAGTTGGGTTGTCGGCGATATCTTGTTTTGGCTCCTCTTGGGGCCCCATATGGCTCCAGGGGACATGACGAAGTCGGCCCATTGGAATCAGATTGACTTCAACGTGTTGATGATGTTTTGCATTCCAGTCCTCTTCATGATCTGGATCTATTTTGCGTACGCCACATATATGTGGAACGCCAAACGTAAGTCGTGTCCAGAACCAGTTGGGGGACCGCAGGCGGAGAGCAACTCAAGAGCACAATGGGCATGGATCTGGATTTCTTCGATAACAGTCATCATCCTGGCCATTTACGGCACCGTGGCGCTCGTCGGTGACAATGGTTCAGGCGGAGGTGAGGGCCCAAGTCCGGTGTGGAATCCGCCGGGGACTGTCCAAGCTAATACCGCTGCGCTCGCGGGCAAGGCCTCATGGCAGGCGAATGGTCATGACGTACTCGTGGTACAAGTCATCGCTCAGCAGTGGAAGTTCACGTACCGCTACCCTGCGTTCGGAGGCTTCGAGACCTCTCAATTAGTACTTCCCAACGACACTCAAATTGTCTTCGACGTTACGTCATTGGACGTCATCCACGACTTTTGGGCTTACCAGTTAAGCGTGAAGGCCGACGCCAACCCCGGATATAACAACGTGGCGTACGCCGATACACAGCAAACCGGTCCATTCGAAGTCCGTTGCGACGAACTTTGCGGAATCTGGCATGGCGCGATGTTCAACAGTGGTTATGTCGTTTCACCGACTGCCTTCACGACGTGGGCGACGCATACAGAATCGCTCGACGCGGCAAATACGGCGGATCTTCCCGCATTCGCGTGGACGTACACCCCCAGCGCAAATGGAGCCCCTGGAGGGCTCTATGAGGGCGGGAACGTTACCCCGTACAGTCCGTCTGAAATTTACGGAGCAAAGCAGTCCGCGTCGTGAGCGTTACGAACGATTTCGAAGGTGAAGTAAGTGTGCAAGAAGAAATGGGGATTGCGGGATGACAATCAGCACTGAACAGCCTAATGAGGTGGCGCAAAGTACCATGGCACCACCCGTGCAGTCTCCACATGAGGTCGTGCAGAGTAGCAGGGTGCCACCCTCGAAGTCCCCGCGAACAGTTTGGACGCAACGGCCCGGTTGGCTGAGTCAACACCTGGGAACGGCACTTATCGGTGCAGCTCTTGGTTATTGGTTGGGCCACTGGTTCGGGAACTACATTTCGAGTGATTACTATTTCGTGGTCAACACGGGTCAGAATGCCATTGCGGACACGCTCGCTTTAATTCTGGGCGTGGTGGGCTGGCTAGCAGGCATTGGCGCTCTCAACTATCCGCTTGCGAAGATTATCGGCAAGGAAGCGAAAGAGGCCCGAGACGTTGAAGGATGGACTCGTTACGTTCGATTGAGTTCGAATCATAAAGTGGTGGGGATTCAGTATGTCGTGAGCGTCTTGCTCTTCTTCTTTACTGCGGGACTATTGGCGATGGCGATCCGCACAGAATTGTTGAGTCCCACGTTCCACATGTTTTCGGCAGACACCTACATCAAGATCGTCAGCGAACACGGCACCATGATGATGATGATGGCGAGCTCAATTGTCGTCGGTCCTCTCGGCAATTACTTGGTTCCCTTGATGATTGGATCTCGCCGCATGGCCTATCCGCGCATTGAGGCCTTCAGTTTCTGGCTCTTTACTGCGGGCTACATGGTTATTTTCTCAGCCTTGCCCTATGGCGGATTCCCGACTGGGTGGACGGGGTACGCGCCTCTTGCAAACCAAGCGGGCCCGGGCATGGTCTCGTACCTTTTCGGTTTTGCAATTATTGGTATTGCTATGGCGGCGGCCGGCTTCAATATTGCCTGCACGATCATCAACTACAGAGCTCCGGGGATGACCTGGAGCCGTGTGCCCGCGTTCGTTTGGGGCATCTTGGCAACCGCGGGATTGATGACCTTAGCAACACCATCGCTCTTCATTGCGGGATATTTCGGTCTTCTGGACCACACTGTGCTTACGGCGTTTTATGTTGCCGAACACGGTGGGAGTTCGTATCTTTGGGAAAACCTCTTCTGGTTCTTTGGCCATCCCGAGGTCTACATCATGGCGCTGCCGGGATTCGGTATTGTGGCGGAGTTGCTGCCGGTCTTTGCGAGAAAACCGCTCTTCGCGTTTAAAGTGGTGGTGGCGGGAGAACTCGGCGTGGCGATTCTCTCCTTCTTCGTGTGGCAGCACCACATCTTTCAGAGTGGTATCGACCCGAGTATGCGACCGCTCTATATGTTGACGACGGAACTCATCTCCATTCCAACCGGTTTCATTTTTTTCGTAGGAATGGGCACACTCTATAAAGCGAAAATTCGATTTACCGTGCCGATGCTGTTCTGCTTTGCGTTCTTCTTCAATTTCTTGATCGGTGGGGTTTCTGGGGTATTTCAGTCAGACGTTCCAGTTAACGTGACGGTTCATGGTGGCTTTTTCGTACTCTCGCACTTCCATTACACCATTTTGGGCGGCCTTGTTTTTGCCTTCTTCGGCGGTCTTTACTACTGGCTTCCACTGATGACGGGCTTGAAAATTAACAAGAAGTTGAGTTTGATTCAATTCTGGACCATGTTTGTCTTCTTTAACTTGACGTTCTTTCCCATGCTGATCATCGGATTGCTGGGTCAACCGCGCCGAGTATTCACCTACGCGCAGGGGCTCACAGCTCTGAACGACTTTTCCTCCATCAGTGCCTACTGCCTCGGAGCTTCATTCCTGCTGTTCGCTTGGACTTTGGCGTACTCATTGATCATCAATCCCCAGAAGTCGCCGCCCAATCCATGGGAGTCGCTCGGATTGGAGTGGCAGACTGCAAAGCCCGTTCCGGTGTACAACTTTGAGCGGATTCCTGTCATCATGACTGATCCCTATCACTACAGCGAAGAGGGCGCTCCGAAATTGGCGGATTTTGGTGACGGATCGTCAGGGGGCAGGAGTGATTCGCCGCCTCCTTCAAGTGAATCGGTGTTGAGTTGAGTGGAGAGAACGAAATGACTGAAACATCTAACGAATCTAATTTTCCAATTGATACCCCGGAGGAACGCGAGTTTGAGTTTCGAGCTCATATTGGAGCACTGTGGTCGGGTAGCCGACTGTTCATTGCCATGTATACGTTCCTCTTGGCGTCACTGTGCTTCGCCTACTTCTATCTTCGATCGAGCAATAATGCCCAGTTGTGGCGCCCCGACAACATCAGTGCACCGCTCTTTTACGGTTGGGCAATTTACATCCTGCTGCTCTTCACCGCGCTGATGGCAATCTTTGGGCAGACCCGTTTTCGCAAGGGAAGTGTGAACGACTGGCAAATTGCTGGGTGGGCTGGTGTACTCAGTGGTCTTCTCGCCTTGTTTCTCCAGATTTTTGAGTTCACCAAGGTTCCCTTTTATCCGGGATCGAGTGGCTACGCATCGATGTTCATCGGCTTTGCGGGTATCAATTGTGGGACTATCTTTTTCGGCACATACTGGCTTGAGACAACGCTGGCTCGCTCGTTGCGAATGCGCAAAGAACTTGGCGGACTGAATCCAGAAATGTCTTCCGCATTGACAGCGCGCTCCCTGAGGGCGAACGTCAGTGCTATGACCTATTTCTGGGGATACATCGCTTTGAGTAGTACGTTGTTTCTGTGGATGTTTTACCGGTTCTAGTAAAGGCCGTTCGCTATAGACGGGATCGAAATTGGATCGTGAGGGTGGTTTCGCGAGAAAGGTGTGAGTATCAATGATGCTCGGCGTAGATAACTTTATTGGGCCTCAAGTTCAGACGTTAGCTGTACTCTTGGGAACCTTCATTCTCGTTGTTCTATGGGGATTCTTTCAGCGACACCATTCGGAATGACCGAGGGGGTTGTTTCGGCGCTCCCCAAACGTCGACGTACGCAACTCCAGAATTGGTCGTGTATTGCGAGCGTGGTCTTGTGGGTGTTTTTTTTGCTACCTCAAATGGGCCACTTAGCCTCCAGATATGAATTCATTCAATCTCTGCAGTTCTGTGCGTTCGCGTTTGTCGTGCCAGTCTTATTGGTGGTCGGAGCGCCATGGCGAGTTTTTGGTTCGAAACCATCTCCGCAGCATGTTTCGAACGGACGACGCGCAGTAGCCTTTTTCTTCGATATTTTTGTTGAAAAGACGGAGGGGCGTGCCGGCGTTGGCGGACGGAATCGCGCCCTGGCCCTTGCGGCGATATACGTGGCAATGGACATTTTTTGGCGGACAGCGTCCATGGTGGATTTATTGGCTCGTCGACCCGTCCTTGACGGAGCCGAGGCGGTTAGTTTCTTGATAATCGGGGCGGCGGTTTTCTCGGAGCTGGTGGAGTCGCCGCCGACTCGACCAAAGGTCGGGCGAGTTCAACGTTTCGTCACCGCCGCCGTCGTCATGTGGACAACGTGGATTATGGCCTACCTGCAAGGCATGTCGGGGCATTCCTGGTACGGCGTTTTTCGAAATGTCGTTGGCAGACGATTGTCTATGGCAAACGATCAACAGTTGGCTACCTTTTCGATTTGGCTCATCGCTGCTGCGGTCTTTTTGCCGATTATCTTCGGCAATATCATTCACTGGCTCCAAGACCAGAGCCGCCTCGACGCCGAAAATATTGTTCTGGGGTGATTTGAACCGCCTTGGACTCACCAGAGTCCATCCACTTGTTCCTCGTTTTAGATGAACCCTTCCCCTGGCGGTGAGACTGAGAAATCTCGCTCCATCTCGAGCTTGCCGACCTTCTCGTAGAGCTCGTCGGCGTCGACGGGTGTCGTACTTCGTGTGACGGCCTTCGAACAGGCTTAGCGCCGACTCCAACAGCTACTTCTTCTGGGAGATTTGCGTCGGATTCACGCCAGAGATCTGGGCCAGTTCAGCGGTCGACTTGTGAACTACGTGTCCTGGAGGGACCAAGTGCAAGGAAAGTGGACAAAGGTCAGGCCTACTTCAAAGTGAAAGTTGAAAGGGTCGAAGATCCGAGGTCCAATTCATTCCGCTGCGGGCAACGTACTAATGTGCGAACGTGAGCGGCGCTGATGACAGCAATAAGGGCGCGTGAGGGTTCCACGAGTGTCGCGGACAACGCACGGGCGTAGGCGCGAGTCACGTGCCGAGGAGCGAGAGCGGGTCATGGCGACGTGAACTACGTCACGCAGCACTGGTCCTTTGACCCGTTTGTCATCATTGCGGGCCTCACGGTGCTCGCGCACGAAATAGGGTTGACTCGTCTTCGCCGTCGCTCGACGATCGAGCGCATTGTGAAACGTCGCCGTCGCTCCTTTATTTTCTATAGCGGACTCGCGGTGATGTTGCTGGCCATTGTCTCGCCGATCGATTACTGGGCGTCCGATTATTTCTTCGTGCACATGATCGAGCACATCCTTCTCATGTTCTTTGCGCCAATCTTCATCGTTTGGGGCGCGCCTTGGCTACCGCTCTTTTTTACGTTGCCCGTTGGTCCTCGACGGGCGATCGGTCGTTTTTTCTACTTGAGCGCACGAGCTCGACCTTTCCGCGCGGTAGGGCGGTTTCTCCGCAGTCCATGGACGGCGGTCGTCTCATTCAACGCGGCGATGGTCCTCTGGCACGTTCCATCGTGGTATGACTTCGCGGAGCGTAATCAGACCGTGCACATCTGGTTGATGCACGGAAGTTTCGTGGTCACGGGTATCTTATTTTGGCTCCAGATCATTCCGTCGTACCCGATAAAGCCAAGGCTGAGTGCCGTCTGGCAAGCAGGTGCCATTCTTAGCACCAACGTCATCATGACGATCCTCGCCATGTCGATGAGTATTTTGGCCACCGCGAGTTGGTACGCCGTCTATAGCCACGTTCCCGGCGTCACGCTTTCACCCTTCGCGGATCAACAGATTGGCGCCGCAATTCTCTGGGTCTGCGGAGACTTTTGGGCTCTCCCAGCCCTGTATTACGTCATTCGTCGTTCCCTCGATTCGGGCCAAGGCCCGGTGAAGAGATTTGATCGAATGCTCGGCCGAGTTACCTCACCTCCCGAGCGTGAGTTTCGTTGGTCCGACATTTCGGTGGGCGACACGACTATCGGATCGGACGATGACCCGCGGTAGGGGTGCCTAAGACCGCACCTGGTCAACCGATGCCGCGACGGCGAGTGGATGAGCGAGCTACGGATACGCGCGGCTCGTCTCGAAGGGAGCCGCCCTGTGAACCTTCAAGATCTACTCCAGCGAATCATCTCGCACGTTGCTGCTGTACTGAAGAATCAGAAGGCCCAATAACAGCAGGACAACGACTCCGACGCCGCTGATCAATGAGAGCAACGTGTCTCGGAAAGCGTTTTGGGTGAGATGACCGCTGAGGGTGAGCCGCGCCGAATCACTGAGAATATCTCGAACCCCAGCCAATATGCCGATCGTTAGAAATGGTCGGACCGGAAACACCGAAGATCGAAGGTGCCCGAAGACGGTGTGGGCAATATCGAGGATAATGATGACGACCAAGACACCATCAATTCCATCGACGACCGCGACGGCAAAAGGCGTCCGGCCAAAGTTGATGAAAGCGCCAACCGTCCGCACGAGGACCACGCTCGCCAGTATCAGCAAGCTGGCGACGATGGCGTATTCGACGACGAGAATGGCCCATCTAACGGCGCGGTCCGCTTTCGACTGGCCCTGTTTATTTGGAGGCATAGGTTAAAACGTTATCGCTGAAGCGACCATTCCGCGTGATAGTCGTCCAGCGTCGAGAGTGCTCACGTCAGACACATGCTCCGGTAAGGGTGGCGATGCGGTTCTCACGTTCTCGCGCACCGCCCAGAGGAGGTTCGCGCGCCCATTACTGAGCCGTCGGGGTGGATAGGGGTTCCTCCAGTGAGTCATGGCTGCTTGGTTCGACAGCGGGCATGAGATAGCCGAGACCGCCCAAGAGCGCCCCGAGCAACATGATCGCCATACCGGCGAGGCGAAGCGGATGGGACTCTGTCAGCAGGCCTCCGACACCAGCGACAGCCACGCCGACCGCCCCGCTCCAGGCACCGAATCTTTGAACGCGAGTGGAGCGGCGGGTCGCCACAAGGAGCACCACGGCTCCGAGCGCCAATGGGAATCCGACGACACCGTGTAGCAGGTACAGCGTTTCCCCGGTACGAGGTAGCCATCCACTGGGTCGACTTGTCGGCACCTTGAATAAAGCCACCGTGCCGAGCGCAAACTCGACTCCCATGGTGACCGCCAATACGCTTGACAGAATCTTCGCTCGGCGCCATCGGGATCCTCGGGGCGCTTCGATCACCGGGGTGAGCGTGACATCGGCCTCCCCGAGGTGGGCCATCGTCATCGCCCACGCGTCGCCCTGGTCGCGAGGGGGTGCGACGCGCACCAAAAGTTGGTAGGTCACGAGAGCGATCCCAAGATGCATAACCATGAGCGTGATAATGGCTCGCGCGGGCTCGTGACGCAAGAATAGATAGAGGTCGGGCAGCCAGAGTACGAAGGTCACCGCCACCGCCACGCGCGAGAAGAGTCGTCGCGGGTTGGACGTTATTCGCGTGACGGCGGGCCAAGCGCCACAGGCCAAGAGTACTCCGAGTATTGTCAAGGTGCCGTAGTCCCAAAAGTGAAAATGTCCGTAACTTTTGAATGACGGGTACAGCGACGTGGCGGCCCACACCAGCAACGCGCAGACGCCGAGCGAGCCAACCAAGGAGAGGATCGTGGCTAGAGCCAGTCTCTTCGTTGAGGGTGTCACAGCCGATCCCCACCCTGGCTCGCACTTTCCACGTGGTGCATCAGGAATCACTTCTCCGGTCGTTGCGTTTCGGGAAAGGACAAAAACCCGGCCAACGTCGCGAGCGGGGCCTTGAGGCATCGTACGGGCTCTTCGACGTCACCCCTGTCGCCATATCCCAAAGGCTAGACGCCAAGTTCAGCGCCGAGAGAGCGGGCCGTGAGTTCATCGTCGGTGAGGAAAATCTTCGATGTCCTTTGCACCAAATCGTGGCCCTTGGACCTTGGCTCTGAGGGACGTTTCGCGCGTTGACACTCGACGGCTAATATTGGCTTGGTTCACCAAGACAGCAGCTCCTCGGAGTCACCCGAGGATCTGTCGTGAAATGAGTCCTGCGAGGCTCGTACGACAGGAGAGCAATGAGTACCGACGACGAACGCCCGGGGCCCGCGCGCGATGCGATCTTCACAGTGAAGAGCCAACTCCTCTCGAGTGATGACGTCGAACGAGCACTAACGCGAATGACGCACGAGATTTTCGAACGCAACCGCGAGCTCGCGCGGGTATCGATCATCGGACTTCAAACTGGGGGCGAGCCTTTCGCCAGGCACCTCGTGGCACTTCTGGGTGGACTCGCGGCTGACGGGCCGGCGCTGGGACTGCTCGACGTCTCGTTCTACCGCGACGATCTCTCGTCGAATCCTGCGCCACATTCTTCGCTGACCTTTATCGATCACGATCTGAGCGATCGCGCGGTTATCCTCATCGACGACGTGCTCTTCACCGGTCGTACCATTCGCGCGGCGCTCAATGCACTTACCGACTGGGGTCGACCACGCTCGGTCCAACTCGGCGTCATGGTTGATCGCGGTCACCGTGAACTGCCCATCCGACCGGACTACGTCGGAAAGAATCTTCCAACGTCGCTCCACGAAGATATTCGAGCCACCCTCGACGGTGTGTGGATCGCCACTCGCTCATGATGAATACTCTGCGCGGCCAGAGCCTGCTCTCTCTGGAAGATCTCTCTCGCGACGCCGTCATTGAGATTCTCGATGTGGCTGAATCTTTCGTTGAGGTAAACCAGCGCACGATCAAGAAGGTGCCCGCCCTAAAAGGTCGGGTCGTGGCGTCCCTCTTCTTCGAAGAGTCGACGCGTACTCGACTTAGTTTCGAGACAGCGGCGAAGCGTTTGAGTGCCGACGTCCTCTCACTCGCCATAGCTTCGAGCAGCGTGAAGAAGGGAGAGTCGCTCCGCGACACGATCTCCACGATCGATGCGCTCAGCATCGACGCAGTCGTCATGCGCCACAAGTCCAGCGGAGCCGCCCTGCAAGTCAGCCGCTATGTTCCTCACGTGCGCGTGATCAACGCTGGTGACGGGCAACACCAGCACCCTACTCAGGGTCTTCTCGACGCCTTTACGATTCGCCAGATTCTCGCTGAGCGCCGTGGGACGTCCGGGCGAGAGTCAGGCGCAGAACTTTTCGAAGGCCTCCGCGTTCTGATCGTCGGCGACCTTCGTCACAGCCGCGTCGCGCGCAGTGACGTCAACGCCTACGTGACTCTCGGCGCAGACGTTCGTGTGGCGGCACCTGGCACGTTGCTGCCTGACGAGGTCGAATCGTGGCCGGTAACGGTCGTGCCCGACTTTGACGAAGCCCTCGCCTGGGCCGAGGTCGTGGGGCTTTTACGCCTGCAAAGCGAAAGGGGATCGGGCTCGTTCGTACCAACACTGAGTGAATTCACTTCAACGTACGGCCTCACGAGTGAACGGTCGCGCGCCCTCGCGCCTCAGACGATCATCATGCATCCAGGTCCGATGAACCGGGGCGTTGAGATTGCCTCCAGCGTGGCGGATTTGCCCTCCACGGTGATCGAGCGCCAAGTTCAGAATGGCGTGCCGGTGCGAATGTCCGTGTTGTATCTGAGTATCGCCGGAGCGAAAGAGGAGAGACCGTGAGCATTCTTCTGCGCGGGGGGCTCATCATCAGCCCGAGTTCGAGTGACGTAGGTGACGTACTCATCGTGGACGGGCGCATTCGCGATGTCGGGGCATTGCTCGATGTACCGATGGGGGCTACGGTGATCGACGCCGAAGGTTGCTGGGTTGGGCCGAGTTTCGTTGACCTGCATTCCCACCTGAGAGAGCCCGGTCGAGAGGAGGCCGAGACCATCGAAACGGGTGCCCGGGCCGGTGCGCTCGGTGGGTACGGGGCCTTGGTGGCAATGCCCAACACCGAGCCCGCGCTCGATACTGCCGCGCTGGTCGCCTACGTGTTGTCTCGGGGAGCCACGACGCCCCTCGACATCGCGGTGGCGGGAGCTATCACCCAAGGTCGACAGGGTGAGAAACTCGCGCCGATGTCCGAAATGGCTGCCCTCGGGGTCCGTCTTTTCACCGACGACGGTATCGGTGTGCAGAATCCCGCCCTGATGCGTCGCGCGCTCGCCTACGCCAAGTCCCTCGGAGTGCGTCTCGCCCAGCACTGCGAAGACGAGCAGCTCGCCGCCGGGGGATCGATGAACGAAGGAGCACTCAGTAGCCGACTCGGCCTGGTAGGTCGTCCCGCACTGGCCGAAGAGTTGATGGTGCTGCGCGACCTCGAACTCGTGCGCCTCACCGGCTGTGCGCTGCACTTTATGCACTTGTCCACCGCTCGTTCGCTCAGCTTCGTTTCCGCAGCGCGGCGAGAAGGTTTACCCGTTACGTGCGAGGTCGCGCCTCATCACCTGACCCTCGATGAAAGCCTTCTCGAGTCGTACGATCCTCTGTTTAAGGTCCACCCTCCGCTTCGGGGACTCGATGACGTCGTGGGACTTCGTGCGGCGCTGGTGGCGGGTGACATTGACGCGGTGGCGACTGACCACGCTCCGCACGCGAGTGAGCTCAAGGACCTGCCCTTTGACGAGGCGCCTCCGGGAATGTTGAACCTCGAGCACGCGGCTTCGCTTACCTACGAGGCATTGGGTACCAACCCGAGCGCCCAGACGTTCTTCTCGGTCACCAGCCGAACGCCCGCACGTATCGCCCAACTTCGTCACGAGGACAAACGACGTGGCCAGAGCGGACACGGCGGCGCTCTGCGTCCCGGTGAAGACGCCAATGTCGTGGTCTTTGATCCCTCGGTACGTTGGCGCGTTGATCGCAGCGCTCTCGCGAGCCGCGCCACGAACACCCCTTACGATCAGCGCGAGATGCACGGACGAGTTCGCGCTCTGGTGGTGCGTGGCGCGGTCGTCGTGAACGAGGAGAGCCTCGCGTGAGGCGTCGTGACGCCAGACTCGTTCTGGGCGACGGGACGATCTTCGAGGGCTACGCAGCGGGCTATCTTCCCTCGTCAGGGGTAACGACTGGCGAGTTCGTCTTTAACACTTCGACGAGTGGCTATCAAGAGGTCATTACCGATCCGAGCTACGCCGGTCAGATCATCACCTTCACCTATCCCCACATTGGCAACTACGGCGTGACGCCGAGCGACGACGAAGCTGTACGACCGTGGTGTCGAGGAATCGTGGTGCGCGAACTCAGCGAACTGCCATCGAACTGGCGCTCTCACGGATCACTCGAAGTATTTCTCTCGCGTCACGAGATTCCCGTCATCGTTGGGGTAGATACCCGTCGTCTTACGCGCCATCTTCGCACGAAGGGCGCACTGCCGGGCGCTTTTGGCCACGGGCCCGACGTTGCCGTGGCTGCCGAGTTGGCGACGGGGACGGACGGACGCGATTTCGTGCGAGACGTCACCGTGCGCGAAGCCTACCAACGCGGGAGCGGCGACTTGCACGTGGTCGCCTTCGACTACGGCATCAAGGCAACGATGGTGCGCCAACTCGCGGCGCGGTTTCGTCTCACCGTGGTTCCTGCGTCGAGCGGCGCCGATGAGGTGCGCGCGCTTCACCCTGATGGTGTCTTTCTCTCCAACGGTCCGGGTGATCCCGCCGCGCTCGGCGCCCAGGTCGCGGTGCTCGCTGATTTGATCGGTACGACGCCGATCTTTGGCATCTGCCTCGGACATCAACTCCTCGCCGACGCCCTCGGGGGGGAGACTTTCAAGTTGCCCTTCGGTCATCACGGGAGCAACCACCCCGTCCAGGACCTGGCGACGGGCCGCATCGAGATCACGGCGCAAAACCACAACTACGCCGTGGTGCCCGATTCGCTCGAACGGGTCGTGGTGAGCCACGTGAACCTGAACGACGAGGTGATTGAGGGGATCAGCTGCGCTACTGAGCGCTGCTTCTCGGTGCAGTATCACCCCGAGGCGGGGCCTGGTCCCCACGACGCCCGCTACCTGTTCGGCCGTTTCGAAACGCTTCTGCGGACGAGCGCTCTGGAGGCGCACTGATGCCACGCCGTAACGACCTCGCCTCCATCATGGTGATTGGCTCGGGTCCGATCGTGATCGGCCAAGCCTGTGAGTTTGACTACTCGGGCACCCAGGCGTGCCAGGTGCTGCGCGCCGAGGGGTTCCGAGTGGTGCTCGTCAACTCCAATCCCGCCACAATCATGACCGACCCCGCGACGGCCGACGCCACGTACATCGAGCCTCTGGACGTCGATGTGCTTCTCGACATCATCGAACGTGAGCGGCCCGACGCGTTGCTGCCCACCCTCGGTGGACAGACCGCCCTCAATCTGACGATGGCGCTAGTGCGCCGCGGTGACCTGGAGCGTCTGGGCGTCGAGGTGATCGGCGCCCGCCCCGACGCAATCGAGACGGCCGAGGACCGTGAGCGATTCAAAGAGGCCATGCAAGAGATCGGGCTCGCCGTTCCCCACTCGGGTTTCGCGCACGGAGTCGAGGATGCTCTACGTATCGCCCATGAGATCGGCTGGCCGGTCATCATTCGACCGAGCTTTATCTTGGGCGGAGCGGGTACGGGCATTGCTGACAGCGACGACGAGTTCTTGCGCCTCGCCGGTGAGGGTCTCGCCGCCTCGCCCATCACGGAGATTCTTGTCGAGAAGTCGATCGCTGGCTGGAAGGAGTATGAGCTCGAGGTTATGCGCGACGTGGCCGACAACTGCGTGGTTATCTGCAGCATCGAGAACTTTGATCCCATGGGCGTGCACACTGGCGACTCGATCACCGTGGCTCCGCAGCAGACGCTGTCAGACGTCGAGTATCAGGCAATGCGCGATGACGCCTTCGCGGTCTTGCGCCGAGTCGGAGTGGAGACCGGGGGATCGAACGTCCAGTTCGCGGTCAACCCGGTGACGGGCGAGCGTCTCGTCATCGAAATGAACCCGCGAGTCTCTCGTTCCAGCGCGCTCGCCTCCAAGGCCACGGGCTTTCCGATCGCCAAGATCGCCGCGCGGCTGGCGGTCGGCTACACGTTGGATGAGATCGAAAACGACATCACTCGGGTCACGCCAGCGAGTTTCGAGCCAGTCATCGACTACGTGGTCACCAAGATCCCGCGCTGGGCCTTCGAGAAGTTGCCGGGCTCCTCACCTCGTCTGGGCACGCGAATGCAGTCGGTGGGCGAAGTGATGGCGATTGGACGCACCTTTGCGGAGTCTCTCCAAAAGGCGGTGCGATCCCTGGAGCAGGGTCGCGAAGGCTTCGCTCTCCTCGATCAGAGCGAGTTTGTCGACTGGGATGAAGAGACGCTCTGGCAGCGTTGCATTGTCGCCACACCCGAGCGCCTCTTTGCTCTGCACGAGGCCCTGCGCCGCGGTAGCACGACCAAACAGATTGCCGCACGTACCGGCATCGATCCCTGGTTCATCCACCAACTCGCCGGCATCGTTGAACGCGAAGAAGAACTGAGACATCTCGATCCCGAGCAGCTCAGCGCGCGCGACTGGCGACGATACAAGCAGTGGGGGTTCTCCGATGTGCAGATCGCACATCTGTGCGGATGCGAGCCTTCGGCGGTAGCCAACTGGCGCCGCGCGAGGGGTGTGGTGACGACCTTTAAGACTGTCGACACCTGCGCCGCTGAGTTCGAGGCGACGACGCCCTATCACTACAGTACCTACGAAGACGAAAGCGAGATTGCGACCTCGTCGCGGGATCGGGTCATCATTCTCGGATCGGGACCGAACCGCATCGGACAAGGCATCGAGTTCGACTATTGCTGCGTGCACGCCTCGACAGCGTTGCGCGACCTGGGCTACGAGACGGTCATGGTCAACTGCAATCCCGAAACAGTCTCCACGGACTACTCAACGTCCGATCGGCTGTACTTTGAGCCGTTGACGCCCGAAGACGTCGCTGAAGTCGTCGCCGCCGAGCAGGCGGCCTGTGTGAACGGCGCGCGACTCGTCGGGGTGATCGTTGCCCTGGGAGGACAGACCCCCCTCAAACTCTCCCACTCCCTGGATCCTGACCTCGTGCTGGGCACGCCGGTCTCTTCGATCGACGCAGCGGAGGATCGTCAGCGGTGGTCGGCCATCTGCCAATCGCTGGGACTGAGACAACCACCCGGTGACGTTGCTCTCACTCTGGCCGATGCGCGCGCGGTCGTGAAGCGTGTTGGTTTCCCCGTTCTCGTGCGACCGAGCTACGTGCTCGGTGGGCGTGCGATGGAGATTGTCTACGACGACGCCTCTCTCGTGCGCGTGATGGCCGATCTCACGAGCGCTCACGGATCGTTGGCGCGCGAGGGAGGAGTGTCGCAAAGTCGGGCCATTCTCCTCGACAGTTTTCTTGAAGACGCGATTGAAGTTGACGTCGACGCAGTTCGCGACGCCAACGGTGACATCTTCGTGGCCGGCATCATGGAGCACGTGGAAGAGGCCGGCGTGCACTCGGGCGACTCTGCGTGCGCACTACCACCCCAGACCTTGGGCGAGGATGTGCTTTCGACGCTGCACGACCACACGAAGAAGATCGCCGACGCATTAGAGGTGGTGGGTCTCATCAACGTGCAGTACGCCGTGAAGAGCGGAGAAGTCTTCGTGCTCGAAGCGAATCCGCGCGCGAGCCGGACCGTGCCCTTCGTCGCAAAGGCCACGGGCGTGCCCCTGGCACAAGTTGGCGTGCGCGTGATGATGGGGCAGTCGCTGGCGCGCCTGCGCCAGGAAGGCGTGGTGCCAGCTATGACCCCCCAGCCGAGGTACGTGAGCGTCAAAGAGGCAGTGCTTCCCTTCAGTCGCTTTCCCGGCGTCGATACGCTGCTTGGGCCCGAGATGCGTTCGACCGGTGAAGTGATGGGCATTGGGGAAAGCTTTGGGATCGCCTTCGCCAAGTCGCAACTGGCCGCGGGTACACGGCTACCCGACAGCGGACAGGTCTTCATGTCGCTCGCCGACCGAGACAAGGTGGCGGGACTCGAGTTGGCTCAACTCCTCGGTGACCTGGGATTTCGGTTGGCGGCAACGATCGGAACAGCGGGCTTTCTTCGGTCGAACGGCGTATACGTCGACACGCTGGTGGGCAAGGTGGGACTGGGTGACCTTGGAGTCGACGCCGTCAAACTGATAGCGACCGGCGAGGTGCAGATGGTCGTGAACACCCCATCAGGATCAAGCGCGCGTTCCGACGGCGCCGAGATACGCCGGGCCTGTGTGGCCCACGCGGTGGCCTGTGTCACGACGCTGAGCGCGGGGTTTGCCGCCGCGAAGGGGATCGCGGACACGCGCGAGAAGGGCTGGCGAGTGGCGTCGCTGCAGTCACTCCACGGATGACGAAGATCTCAACTCGCGTCGGAGGCCTGACCTTTCGTGCGCCAGTCTTCACGGCGTCAGGTACCGCGGGGCACGGCGACGAGCTGGCGGACTACGGCGACCTGGCGGCGCTCGGTGCGGTCGTGACCAAATCACTCGCTGCATTCGCCTTCGACGGCAATCCGCCGCCTCGGCTCGCGACGTCGGGTGCTCACATGGTGAACGCCGTGGGCCTCGCCGGGCCGGGGGTAGCGGCGTGGCGCGCGCACTATCTGCCCGCACTGCGAGCGAGAAACGCTGCGGTCGTCGGTTCAATCTGGGGACGCACCGTTGAGGAATTCGCCGAGGCGGCGCAGGCCATGCGTGGCGCGGACATCGTTGCCCTCGAAGTGAACGCGAGCTGTCCGAATCTCGAGAGTCGCCGTGAGATCTTCGCGCACTCGCCGGGCGCGACGGCCGAGATTGTCGCGGCGGCAAAGGCGGCGAGTGTGCCGCTTTGGGTGAAGCTGAGCCCGAATACGCCACTCTTGGTCGACGTCGCGGGTGCCGCCTTCGAGGCTGGTGCCGATGCGCTCGTCTTGATCAACACCGTGCTCGGTCTGGTCATTGATGTGGAGTCACGTCGTCCTACGCTGGGCAACCTCGGCGGGGGGGTGAGCGGCCCGGGTATATTGCCGGTCGCCTTACGAGCGGTCTTCGACTGTCGTGCGGCGTATCCCGACGCGGCCATCGTGGGAGTCGGAGGAGTTGCCTGTGGCGAGGACGCGGCCGCGATGCTGATGGCTGGAGCGAGCGCCGTGGAAGTGGGTACCGCGACGTTCGCAGATCCCCGCGCCCCATGGAGGATCCAACGAGAACTGATCACGTGGATGGAGTCGCACGGAGTGAGCGAGATCGATGAATTGAGGGGAGCAGCCCATGGTTGAGAGTTTTGGTGCGCGACTGCACGAGAGAATTCGCGAGCTGGGACCGCTATGCGTGGGGATCGATCCCAGCCGTGAACTGCTCGCGCACTGGGATCGTCTCGACACCGCGGAGTCGCTCGAATTCTTCGCCATGACGGTGCTCGAAGCGGCAACGGGAGTCGCCGCCGCAATAAAACCCCAGGTTGCGTATTTTGAACGGTTTGGCTCAGTTGGGTATCGAGTTCTGGAACGTCTCCTTGTCGAAGCGCGCGACGCCGACGTGCTGATCGTTGCTGACGTCAAGCGGGGTGACTTCTCCCTGACCAACGAGGCTTACGCGCAGGCGTGGCTGGATGACAACTCTCCTTTTGATGTGGACGCCTTGACCGTGAGCCCGTACCTGGGGGTCGACGCCCTCGCACCGTTCTTCAACGCGGCCGCGCAGTGTGGGCGCGGCGTGTTCGTCCTCGCGGCAACGTCGAACCCCGAGGGGCGGGCTCTGCAGCGCGCGCACACGGCGGATCACGAGCGAGTCGAAGACATGGTGCTTCGCGAAGTTGCGATCTTGAATCGCCCCGAGGAGGGACTCGGCTCACTTGGCGTGGTGCTGGGTGCAACGCGTGACGCCCCCGAATTCGACCTGGACACGTTGGGGGGTCCGTATCTGGTGCCGGGAGTCGGCGCCCAGGGAGCCGGTTCTCACGACGTGGCGCGTCTCTTTTCTGGCTGTGAATCTGCGACCGTTCTCGTGAGCGTCTCACGGGATATTTTATTTGCAGGCCCTGAAAGGCGTCCGTTGCACGACGCCGCGCGCCGTTGGCGTGACGACCTGTGGGCGGCTCTCTAGCCGTCGCCACGTCGTGGGAGTAGTCTGACTTTCGTGACACCGACTCCACCCACACTGTCGCAAGAACAGCGCGTCGAGGCGTCACGCTTGGCGGTGGCGAATCGTCGCCGTCGCGCCGAGGTGAAGCGGATGGTGAAATCGGGTGACTTGTCTCTCGATGAACTGTTCAAGCTCGCCGCCCACGAAGAGTGTGTTGCCCAGATGCGCGCATATGACTTGATCAGCGCATTGCCGGCGATTGGCGAAGTGAAAGCAGAGCGCATCATGAAGAGCGCTTCGATCGCTAAGACTCGTCGTATTCGAGGGCTCGGCCCCAAGCAACGCGCCGAACTGTTTCGAGCTCTTGTCCGCTGAGCCACTGCTGGTAGTATTTATTGGACCGGGTGGCGTCGGCAAGGGCACGCTGGCGAGGACTCTCGTGCGCAGTGATCCGCGCTTATGGCTGAGTCAAAGTTGGACGACGCGCGATCCACGCCTGAGTGAGAGCGGTAGCGAGTATCACTTCGTCGATCGCGCAACCTTCGAGAAGGCGATCGAGGCGGGTCAGTTTCTGGAGTGGGCTGAGTTCCACGGTCACCTCTACGGCACCCCCCAACCGGGTGCGCCCGAGGGGTGCGACCTGTTGCTTGAGATTGAAGTGCAAGGAGCCGAACAGGTCCTGGCGGTGCGGCCCGACGCCGAAGTGTTTTTGATTCTGCCACCCTCGATGGAACGATTGGAAGAGAGATTGCGCGCGCGTGGCGACGACGATGCCCACGTCGCCGATCGCCTGGCCAGCGCGCCCGCCGAGCTCCAAAAGGGGCGTCAACTGGCCTCGTACGTCATTGTGAACGACGACGTCGAGAGAGCGAGTGGGGAAATCCTCTCTATACTGGAAGGACTCCGCCGGCGACGGCGAGATCTTTCGTCAAAGGAATGACTTTCATGGCTGACCGCCCAACCCTCGTCGACCCGCCCATCGAGAACCTGCTCGAGAAGGTGGGAGACTCGAAATTCACCCTCGTCGCGGTGTCGGCAATTCGCGCTCGAGAGATCAACGAGTACTACAACGGCCTCGGTTCGGGTCACGGAGCCCTCATTCCGCCCCAAGTGACGTCGCTCTCGAACAAGTCGCTTTCGCTCGCCATGGAAGAGCTCTACGAAGGCAAACTGCAGTTCCACCGTCCGACCATCGACGAGCTCGAGAACGAGCGACTTCAAGCCGAGGCGTTGGAGCAGGCTCGCCAGGACGCCAACAGTGACCTGGACGCCTTCACTGATGCCCTCCGCGACGCCTAAGTCGTCGACCCCTCGCATCGTCCTCGGCGTGGCCGGGGGCATCGCCGCCTACAAATCTGTCGAGTTGCTGCGCATACTGGTAGACCGTGGCTACCACGTGACGCCAGTCTTGACCCCCGACGCCACTCGCTTCGTGGGAGCGGTCACGTTCTCCGCCCTGGCGAGTGAGCCGGCGCGAACTTCGCTCTACGGAGATCCGGCGACGCCGATACCGCACACCTACCTCGGTTCATTCGCCGACGTCGTGGTTGTGGCGCCCGCAACGGCGCACCTCATCGCTCGTTACGCCATAGGTCTCGCGGACGATCTATTGACGGCCACACTGCTCGCCACCCGTGCCCCGGTACTGCTCTGTCCGGCGATGCACTCTGAGATGTGGGAGCAGCCCTCCGTGCAGGAGAACCTCGCAACCCTGCGCGCGCGCGGGGTGCTCGTGCTCGAGCCCGACTCGGGCCACCTCGCTGGCGGAGATGAGGGGACCGGGCGCCTGCCCGAGCCCACCGCCATCGCGGAGTTGATCGAGCGAATCATCGATGGATATCGCGGCATACTGAGCGGGGCTTGCGTGTTGATCAGTGCCGGAGGAACCCGCGAAGCGATCGATCCGGTGCGCGTTATCACGAACCGCTCGTCGGGTCGACAAGGCTACGCCCTGGCAGAAGCGGCCGCGCGCCTGGGGGCGCGCGTCACGCTGGTGACAACCGTCGAACGCGAGCTCAGTCTTGATACGAGGCGACTCATCGAGATTGCGCTGGTCGAGAGCGTCGATGAGATGCACGAGGCGATGATGGCGCGCAGCCCCGAGAGCGACTGCATCATCATGGCCGCCGCCGCCGCCGACTTCACGCTGAAGGCGTCGAGCGCGAAATTGAAGCGTCGTGACGGCCCACCCGACCTGCGCTTGGCGGCGGCGCCCGATATCTTGGCCGACCTCGTGTCTCATCGCCATCAGGGGCAAGTAATAGTTGGTTTCGCGGCCGAAACCAACGACGTGGAAGAGAACGCCGCGCTCAAGTGGCAAAAGAAGGGCGTGGATCTTCTCGTCGTCAACGACGTCACCGCGAGCGGTGCCGGCTTCGAGCACGACACGAACGAGGTTGTGCTCTTGAGCGGCGACCGCGAGCCGGAACGAATCTCACGGCGTTCGAAAGCAATGGTTTCTTGGTCGATCTTGGCTAGGGTGGCTACATTGTTAACCCAAGGAGAATCATGAGCGATCGGACTCTCTTCACGTCGGAGTCAGTGACCGAGGGTCACCCTGACAAGATCGCCGATCAGGTATCGGACGGCGTCCTGGACGCGATTCTGGCTCAGGACCCCGGAGCCCGGGTGGCCTGTGAGACGCTGCTCACGACGGGTCTGTGCGTGGTCGCGGGCGAGATCACCACGAGCGCCGTCGTCGACATCTCCTCGATCGCGCGCAGGACGATTGTCGATATCGGTTACGACGACGGGGCGAAGGGCTTCGACGGCAAGAACTGCGCGGTACTCGTATCGCTCGACAAGCAGAGCCCCGACATCGCTGGTGGCGTCGACGTGGCCCTGGAGAAGCGCACCGGCACAGGTAGCGAAGACGAGCTCAACGCCTTGGGCGCGGGCGATCAGGGAATGATGTTCGGCTACGCGTGCAACGACAACGACGACTTCATGCCGCTGCCGATCTGGCTGGCGCATCGTCTCTCGATGCGCCTCAGTCAGGTACGGCGCTCCGGTCAGGTGCCCTACCTGCGACCCGACGGCAAGACCCAGGTCACGGTGGCCTACGAAGAGGGGCGACCCGTCGGCATTGATGCCGTTCTCGTCTCCACCCAGCACGAGGATGGTTTCGACCACGACACCATTTACCGCGACGTCCTCGAGCACGTTATTCGCCCGATGGTGCCGAGCGACCTCGACACCAGCTTAATGCGGGTGTTCGTAAACCCCTCGGGCAAATTTGTCCTGGGTGGTCCTCACGCCGATGCCGGACTCACGGGACGCAAGATCATCGTTGACACGTATGGCGGGATGGCTCGTCACGGGGGAGGCGCATTCTCGGGGAAGGATCCGAGCAAGGTTGACCGGTCCGCGGCGTACGCTGCGCGCTGGGTGGCCAAGCACGTCGTGGCTTCGGGAGCGGCCGATCGCTGCGAGGTGCAGGTGGCCTACGCCATTGGTGTCGCGCGTCCCGTGTCCGTGCTCGTAGAGACCTTCGGCACCGAGCGCGTCGACCGCCAGAAGATCGCCAAGGCCGTGGATGCGCTCTTTGACCTGCGACCCGCTGCGATCATTCGCGACCTGGACCTTCGCCGACCGATCTATCAGCGCACCGCGGCCTACGGTCACTTTGGGCGCACCGATCAAGGATTCGCGTGGGAGCAGACGCCTCGGCTCGATGACCTGCGCCGGGAACTGTCGCTGACCTAGTGGCGCGCGCGGTTCGCGTCATGACCGAGGTTGGCGCTGTTGATCGACCCTTCGATTACCTGCTCGATGATGCGATGAACCACGTCGCCGTGGGGGATCGAGTGCGCGTTGACTTCAACAATCGCTCGGTACGGGCGTGGGTCGTTGACGAAGTTCCCCCGCACGATGAGCTGAAGACGGTGAAGAAGTGGCTCGGATTCGGCCCACCGGCGTCGGAACTTGCGCTGTTGCGCTGGGCCAGCGAGCGTTGGTTCTCGTCCTGGTCGCGCTTCCTGCTCGCGGCCTCGCCAGAGCGGGTCATTACCTCGTTGCCCACACCCCCCATTGCCTCGCGACTCGTTCAAGAGACATCTCTCACGTACGAACCCGGGGTGATTCAACTGGCGCCGACGACCGACCCACTGGGCCTAATACTCGGGGCCTACAACGTGACACGAGAGCGGCCAGGGTCGCTCCTCGTACTCGTACCCACCGAAGCGTGGGCCCTGCGACTTCGCGGACGCCTGGAGCAGCGCGGTTGCGCCGTCGCCTCGGGGGAGGATCAGTGGGATCGCACGCGCTCGGGATGGCCCGTGGTGGTGGGCGCCCGCGGAACCGCGCTTGCTCCCGTGCCACTGGTGGCCGGGGCGGTCATCGTCGACGCCGACGACGAGTCGTATCGCTCGAGCAGGTCGCCCACTTGGGAGGCGGTCGCGATGTTGCGCGAACGATGTCAGCTTGATGGCGCGCCGCTGTGGTGCACGTCCATGATCCCATCTCCCGCTCTGATAGATCGCGGTACCTACCAGCGCGACCCGAACCTTGTCGGGGGTTGGCCGCGGGTTGACATCGTGGACCGTCGAGCGAGCGATCCGCACGAGGGCGTGCTCTCTGAGGCCGCGCTGCGAGCGGCGCACCGGGCACTCGAGGGGGATGAGGCTACGGCTGTCGTGGTGATTCTCCAACGTCTGGGTAACGGACGCTTGCTCGCGTGCGCAAAGTGTGGAGAGTTGGCGCGCTGCGCCCAGTGTCAACAGGCCGAGGAAGAAGTGGGCGACGGGCTGTCGTGCGCGGCGCGTCACGAATCACGCGAGCGCTTTTGTCGCCACTGCGGCTCTACGAACGTGCGGCGTGTCAGGTCCGGAGTGACGACGCTCGCGCGCGACGTGGCGGCACAGCTGCAGTGTCCGGTCAGCGAGGTCACGGCTTCTCTCGATCCGAGCATCACGTTAGAACGTGTGGTGGTGGGAACCGAAGCCACCTGGCAGCGCGTGCGTCGCTGCGGGGTGGTCATCTTCGCTGACTTCGACCAATATCTACTGGCTCCTCGCGAATCGGCGAGGCGCACCGCAGTGAGCGCCGCGGGCAAGGCGGGTCGGCTTGTGGGGTCGCGGCGAGAAGGCCGCGGGCTCGTCATCGTTCAAACGCGGCGGGGGGATGACGGGGTGCTCGAGGCGCTACGCGAAGCGAGCTTCGACGCCCTCGTGGCGGGCGATGTCGCGACCGCGGAACTACTCGGTCTTCCGCCGTACGGCGCGAGCGCCGAGGTGACCGGCGACGGGGCGGAGCATTTCGTCGAGGGAGTGGCGCGAGACTACGTGAGCGTCCTCGCCGGACCAGGCGGCTACGTATTGCGCGCGAAGGACATTGAGGCGCTAATGAGGGCGCTGCGAGACGCGCCGCGACCCCCAGCGAAGTTTCGAGTGGCCGTTCTCTAGCCAAAGGATGGGACTTTTATTGCACGGTAACCTGTTGGCCGTGAGCACGCTCCCTATTCGCACATACGGCGACCCGGTGTTGAATACTCCGACAACTGAGGTTGGCGAGATCGACGCCAGGATCGCCGCCCTCGCTGAATCAATGCTCGAAACCATGTATGAGGCTCCCGGGGTGGGACTCGCCGCGAATCAGATCGGCGTGCAGAAGAGGCTCTTTGTCTACGACAGCGGCGAAGGCTCGCACGTCATCGTGAATCCCGTCATCGTCGAGACGTCAGGCGAGTGGGTCTACGAAGAGGGCTGCCTTTCGGTGCCCGGGATGAGTTGGGAGATCATCCGGCCCAACGCGGTTCACCTGAAGGGCTACGACCTTGATGGCAACGAAGTGGATATTGAGACCGATGAATACGAGGGGCGCGTCCTTCAACACGAGTGTGACCATCTCGACGGTGTATTGCTGGTGGAGCGACTCACCGACGAGCAAAGAAAAGAAGCGAAGAAGATTCTGCGCAAGCGCCGCTTGAGTTTTACGCTCGACGACGACGGGCTGCAGCAACTTCGCGGCGACTAGATGCGTCTCGTCTTCCTGGGCACCCCGGAGGCGGCAGTGCCCGCCCTTGACGCATTGATCGACGTCGGCCACGACGTCGCCCTCGTAATTACGCGACTAGACCGGCGCCGTGGTCGTGGTGGTGAGATGTCACCGAGTCCGGTGAAAGCCGCCGCTCTTCGTCACGGTCTCGCGATCTCCCACCGTCTCGGCGACGTGGTGGAGGTCGACGCCCAGCGCGGCGTCGTCGTCGCGTATGGGGCCATCATCCCCGAGGCGATTCTGGAGCAAGTTCCCATGCTGAATGTTCACTTTTCACTGCTGCCGCGCTGGCGTGGTGCGGCGCCGGTGCAGCGTGCAATCCTCGAGGGGGATGGAGAGACGGGCGTCTCGATCATCTCGCTTGAGTCCACGCTCGATACGGGACCAGTACACCTCGAACGACGCATACCGATCGGCGATGACGACGCCGAAGAGCTCACGGGTCGCCTCGCCGCGCTGGGCGCCCAAGCGCTGGTCGACGTACTCGCGAGTCCCGACCTGCTCGCCGACGCGATCCCACAGATCGGTGAGGCGACCTATGCCGAGAAGCTCAGCGCGGAAACGTACCGACTCTTACCGACGATGAGCCAAGATCGGGCCTGGCGCACCGTGCGCGTGGGTCACGCGTACTTCTTCCTCGGATCAAAGCGGATCAGAGTGTTGGAGGCAACGGCGAACTCTGAGCCGACGCCTGCGGGAAGCGTTGCTCGAAGCGCGCAGGGAGTTGTCCTGGGCGTCAGCGATGGCGCTCTCGATCTCACCAGCGTGCGCCCCGAAGGCGGGAAGTCGATGAGCGGATTGGCGTGGTGGAGCGGTCTTCGCCCTGCTCAGGGCGCCTGGGCGTGGTCCTAGGCTTGGTCGGGTGACGGTGATAGACGCAGGTTCTGTCGGGGAGATTCGTATTGCTCCCTCGATCCTCGCTGCGGACTTCGGTGAACTCGGGAGCAGTATCGAAGAGATTGAGCCTGAGACCGACTGGCTGCACGTCGATGTGATGGACGGACACTTCGTGCCGAACATCTCACTCGGTCCCCCGGTCATCGCCTCGATCCGCGGTTACAGCCCTCGCTTCTTTGACTGTCATCTGATGATGACTGATCCTGGTCGTTACCTGGAGGCGTTCCAGCGCGCCGGCGCGAACGGCTGCACCGTTCACGTCGAAATTGGCGGAACGCTCCAACTCATTGAGCAGGCTCGCTCCCTCGGGTTGCGGATCGGGCTCGCGGCCAATCCCGACACGCCCTTTGAAGCAGTTGCACCGTTTATTCGTGACATCGATCTCCTCCTCCTTATGACCGTCTTTCCTGGGTTCGGCGGCCAGTCGTTCATTGGCGGCGTCATGGAGAAGGTCGAGGAGGCGCGCTACGAAGTCGACCGCCTCGACCTCGCTCTCGACATTGAAGTTGACGGAGGCATCGACGTCGAGACCGCGCCGAAGGCGATTCGCGCCGGGGCCAACGTGCTGGTCGCGGGATCGGCGATCTTCGCGACGCACGATCCACTGGGGGCGGCGCGCGAGCTGCGCGAGGCGGCCATGAGCGCGCGTCGATGAGGTTCTCGTTGTCCGAGTTGATGCTGATGGCCATGGCCGAGGGTGACAGGGCTCGTCTTCACGCGCCTCCGAACCCGTGGGTCGGGGCGCTCATCGTCACCGATCACGGGGTGATCGTGGGCGAGGGCCATACACAAGCGCCCGGGGAGTCCCACGCCGAGATCGGCGCGCTGCGTCGAGCCGGTGCTGCCTCGCGCGGCGCCACCATGGTGGTGACACTGGAACCCTGTAGCCACGTGGGTCGAACGGGACCGTGCGCGGAAGCGATCGTCGAGGCCGGGATCGCGCGCGTCGTTGTGGCGACCATCGACCCGGACCCGCGTGTGGCGGGCACGGGTATCGAGCTGCTGAAGGCGTCGGGTGTCGACGTGGAAGTGGGCGTCGAGGGAGAGGCCGTGCGCGCGCAACTCGCGCCCTACATCTGGCATCGCGTCACGGGTCGGCCCTACGTGGTGGCGAAGATTGCGAGCACGTTGGATGGAGTGGTGGCGATGGCCGACGGCACCAGTCAATGGATTACTGGAACCGAGGCTCGTCGCGACGCGCATGTCCTGCGCGCCCAGAGCCAGGCCATCGTGGTGGGCGCGGGCACCGTGCGCAGCGACGATCCCTCACTGACGGCTCGCCTCGATGACATCGTCATCGAACCGCTCCGCGTGGTTCTCGGGCGAGCCCCCGAGGGCGCGAAGGTTCGACCGTGTCTAGAACTGTCGGGCGATCTTGGTTTGATTCTCGACGAACTCGGCCACCACGACGTGCTGCAGGTCCTCATCGAGGGGGGTCCTACGACGACGAGCGAGTTCTTTGAGGCCGGACTCGTCAATCACGTGGTCTGGTATCAGAGCCCCTCGTTCGCGGGGGCCTCGGGCACTCTTGCCGCATTAAGGGGCCTGTCGACCCCTACGATGGATGCCTTGAGACGAGGTCGGCTCATGGACGTACGTAGAATTGGTGACGATATCCGCATTGACGTGGAGGTTTGATGGCCCTAGCGACTATCGAAGAGGCGATTGAGCAGTTGCGCCACGGCGGCATGGTGGTCGTCGTGGACGACGAAGATCGTGAGAACGAAGGTGACCTCATTATGGCTGCTCAGGACGTCACGGCCGAGAGCATGGCCTTCTTCCTTGAGTACACCTCGGGAATCTTCTGCGTGCCCCTCGAGAGCCAACGGGCGGACGAACTCGACCTACCCCTGATGGTGGTGGCCAACACGGAAGCCCAGAGGACCGCCTTTACGGTGTCGGTGGACTTCCGCCACGGCACAACGACGGGCATCTCGGCGGGAGACCGGGCGGCGACGATTCGCGCCCTCATCGATCCCACGACCAAGCCCACCGATCTCAACCGACCCGGACACATCTTCCCCCTGCGCTACCGCAGCGGAGGGGTGTTGCGTCGCGCGGGACACACCGAAGCGACGGTCGACCTCTGTCGGCTCGCAGGCAAGTTTCCCGCGGGCGTGCTCTGTGAGGTGGTGACGGCCGACAAGTCTGACATGGCTCGGCTGCCCGAACTGCAGCAGTTTGCCCGGCGTCACGGCCTTCCCATCATCACGATCGCCGATCTCATTCGCTATCGTCGCCAGAACGAGAAGCTCGTCAAGCGCGTGGCCGAGGCGGCGCTGCCCACGGAGTACGGCACGTTCCAAGCGCACGTCTTCGAAAGTCTGCTCGATGGGGAACAGCACCTGGCGATGGTGTACGGCGATGTCGAGAACACTCCCAACCTGCTCGTGCGCGTCCACTCAGAGTGCCTGACCGGTGACGCCTTGGGGTCCTTGCGCTGTGACTGTGGTCCTCAACTGCACACGGCGCTGGCCAAAGTGGCGGCCGAGGGAGCCGGGGTCGTTGTCTACCTGAGGAACCACGAGGGTCGCGGGATTGGACTGGCTCACAAGATCCGCGCCTACGCCCTTCAGGAAGAGGGGCACGACACCGTGGACGCCAACCTCGTTCAGGGCCTTCCCGTCGACTCGCGCGAGTACGGCATCGGCGCGCAGATTCTCGTTGAGCTCGGCGTCACCACGATGCGGCTTCTGACCAACAACCCCACGAAACGTGGCGGTCTCGAGGGATTCGGTCTCAATATCGTGGAACGGGTTCCACTCGAGAGTCGGCCCACCTCGTTCAACATCGAGTACCTTCGCACGAAACGCGAACGCATGGGCCACCTCCTCGAGGGGCTTGATGACGTCGAGTAACGACACCGCGCTCGACCCGGCGGTCGCGCGCCGCCTCGGTGAACGTGCCGGTGAGGTCATTGAGCCCGTCGCTTCGGGTCGGGGGTTGCGCGTGGCCATCGTCTGTGCCCAGTTCAATGGCGCCATCACCACCCGTCTTCTGGAGGGAGCGCTGGTCGCTCTCGACGAGGCGGGGGTCGATCGTCGTGATATCTCCATCGCCTGGGTGCCGGGCGCCTTCGAAATACCCCTGGTCGCGTTGGCGTACGCCGACGTTCCGCGACCATTCGACGCGGTGATCGCCTTGGGTGCGGTTATTCGCGGCGACACCGGTCACTACGACCTGGTCGCGGGCGAGTGCGCCCGCGGTATTCAAGAGGTTCAGCTCAGCACGCGGGTGCCGGTGACCTTCGGTGTGCTCACCACCAACAACGTCGAGCAAGCCCTCGAGCGCTCGCTGCCCGATGAGTCAAACAAGGGTCGAGAGTCGGCGCTCAGCGCGCTAGCGATGGTGAGCGTGTTGAGCCAAAGCTCCCTCCACAGTCCGTGAGGGTCGTCGGCGTCATTGAGTCCTTCGACGATCGTCGCGGCGATGGCGTGCTGTTGAGTGACGACGGAGAGCGTCTTTACTTTCACTGCGTCGAAATCGCGAACGGCGCTCGTCACATCGAGGTCGGCGTACGCGCGTACGGCGAGCGACACGTCGGGCACGTTGGTCGCGATGAGGTGGTCGCGGTCCACCAGATCGATGTGGCGAAGTGACGCTTAGGTCGAGGGTACGATGGGCGCTGCGCCCAATGTGATAAGGCTCGCGCTTCGCACGCCGGCAGCTTGAATGATGGCGGTGGCCATGGCCTGTTGGGCGGTGCTGCGCTCAGCCGATGTGGTGGCGTTCGCGATTTCCTGGAGGTAGTTGGAGCGTGCCGCGGCGACCGCTGAGCGAAACGTCGCCTCGATAGCTTGGCGCGACGCTCGATAGGAAGACAACTCTTCTCGGTAGGTCCTCTTGCTGACGGCCCCGTGCGACACTGATCCGGCACTGGAGACGCCGGCCGTCGCGAGGCCTAGCGCGCCCACCAAACTGAGTGCCAACACACCTCGTACCACGTACTTTCGCATGCGTCCAGAGTAGTCACCGTCGCCAAGAAAATGCTGTGAAGTCACTGTCGAAACCTTTAGAACTGGGGGCATTGGTGCTGGTCGGGCCCTCCGCAAAAGGGTACGCTCGCCCTATGGCGGAACGTTCATGACGACGATTTTGGTGATTGACGACGAGCCCGGGGTGCGCGATCTGCTTCAGGACGCACTGAACGGAGCCGGGTACCGAGTCCAGACCGCGACCAACGGGGCCGATGGCTTGGACCAGCTACGTCGGCGCAGCGCCGATCTCTGCATCGTCGATATCAACATGCCGACGATGAACGGATTCGAGTTCTTGGAGAAGCTCCGAGCCCACGACGCCAAGACTCCGGTCTTGATGCTGACCGCCCGCGATTCGTCTGATGACGTGGAGCAGGGACTGCGCGAAGGAGCGGACGACTACGTGCGCAAGCCCTTCAGCGTTGATGAGTTACTACTACGGGTGGCGGCCATCCTGCGCAGGACCGGACTCGAGGAGACGGGTGATCAGATCTTTACCTGTGGTCCGCTCACGATGAACATTGACCAGCACGTCGTGAAACTCTCTGATGAGGAGGTCGAACTCTCGGCGACGGAGTTTCGCCTCCTCGAAGTGCTGCTGGAGCATCAAGACCGCGTCGTCACCCGAGAGCAGCTGCTGCGCGATGTGTGGAACATTGACTTCGATTCCGAGACCTCGGTGTTGGATACCTACATCTCCTACGTGCGCCGCAAGATCCATCACGAGGGCTTCGTCCCCATTACAACCATTCGAGGAGTGGGCTTTAAGCTGGTGAATCCGGCCGAGAGACAGTGAGGATTGCTACACGCTTCACCCTGCTGTTTGTCTTTCTCACCTTGTTGGTGGCTCTAACGGTCGGTTGGTTCGCTGTCGCCGAGAGTTCGCGCGCGCAGTACGCCACACTTGATAGCTCGATCAACGCGGTGGTCGCGAGTGGTTTGCGAGACCCTAACACTGCGCTGAGTAACGCTCTCTACGTGGTGCAGCGCGACGACTACAACTTGGATCTAGTCGTGGTCTTTCCTTCGGGAGAAACCACCCGCGTGAGTACCGGCACCGTCGCGCTGAGTGGTCGACCGACGTTTACGAACGTGCATCAGTCACTCAGGCGAACGGTGCACGTGGCCAACCTGCCCGGTTTTCAAATTCGCTCGCTAAACGTGGGTGGTGGCGACTACCTCGTCGTGGCTGGGTCCACCGAGGGAATCTCCAAGCAGAATGAGCACCTGGCTTTGCTGGTGGCTGTTGCCGCTCTGGTGGTGGCACTGCTCAGTTTGGCGCTCGCTCGTCAGATGACACGGCGCGACTTTCGCACCATGACACGCCTGATTGACTACGCCGGTGACGTCGCGAGCGGCAACCAGAATGAACCGACGCCGTCGAGCGAGGGGAGCAAGGACCTTCAAGAGTTGCGCGAGGCGCTCGTGATTATGGTCGAGGCTCTCCAAGAGCGCATTGCCTTCGAGGCGCAAAACGCCGAGGCGATGCAGCAGTTCATCGACGACGCATCACATGAGCTGCGCACACCACTCACCGTAGTGAAGGGGTACAACGAGCTGCTAGCGAGTGGCACGGCCAGCCCCGAACTGCAAGAGCGCGCGGTGACCCGCATGCAGCGCGAGGTCGAACGCATGGAAGAGCTCGTGCGAGACCTCCTTCTGCTGGCCGAACTGCGCGAGGCGCCCCATCACGCGCCTCAGCGCGTGGAATTGAGCGACCTCGTGCGTCAGCGCGCCAGTGACTTCACCATCGATCATCCAGAGCGAGCGGTCACGAGTGAGATCGCCGCGAACATTGTGATCGAGGCCCGTCCTGAATTTGTCGAACGACTCCTCAACAATGCCTTGACGAACATTCTGCGCCACACGCCGCGCGACGCACCGCTACGCGTGGGCCTCGACGCCATCGGAGCCAACGCGCGACTGGTGGTGGAGGACGGGGGGCCGGGCCTACCGGCCTACGGCGCGCGTCCCCAGCGATTCCAGCGTTTCGACGAGTCGCGCTCGCGAGAAACCGGCGGGTCGGGCCTCGGGATGAGCATCATGGCTGACGTGGCGGAGTCACTCGGGGGAGTGATGCTCAGCGAACCGAGCTCGCTCGGAGGTCTACGCCTTACTTTCAATCTGCCTCTCGCGAGTCGGTAGTCGATTTCTTGGCGCGTACGTAGGCCTGCTGGACCTCCGCGAGGGCGCTGCGATAGAGCTCGGCGTGCTCGCCGAGGCGCTCGTCGGCCGCGTTAACCATGGCTGACACCGTGTCGATGACCAGTTGGGCAGCCTTCAGATCGGGTGGGGTTTCACCGAGGCGAAGGGCGGCGACTTGAAAAAGCACGAAGAGGTGATTGCCGAGAATCATCTCTACCGGCGTTGCCTTGAGGAACGCGATCTCCTCAGCTTCGTTGAAGTCCTCATCGCCCACGTGGCCACTCACGCGAACCAAGGTAGCGCCTCGACGCCACGTCGCGTCGTCCCAGGCCCTGGACGATGGACTCCTTCATCGTTAGACTTCTGGGTCGAATCTCCGTTGGTACGTCGACGTCGATCGTTACTACCCCTCATAGCCACAGCGGGGGTTGAGCAATGGGAAAAACCCAAGTCACGAACGCGAGGTCGCTTCGGCGTGGGTCGAGAATGGCACGACGCGTCGAGATCGGCGGGGTCGCGCTTGCGGTCGTTGCCCTTTCGCTCGCGGCGGCGACCGCGGCGTACGCTCAGGACACATTGAGCTTGAGTGGGCTCACGTCCAACATCGTGGCCACGAACTTCAACTACGAATTCACCGCCCAGGAATGCTACGGCCCAGGGAATCCCACCGTCTGCTAGCGTGGTTGGGCAGTTCAGCAAGCGAGGTTGGCCATGCCAACGTCCACCCGGCCACGGCTGTGCGTCCGGGTTCCAGAGTCATGCGCCTCGCTTGCCGCGGCGACGCCACCACGGCGTCGCCTAGAGCAAGGAGAGAGTTATCGCAACAGTGCCTGGAGACCACCGCGTCAATGATCGTATTCGCGTTGAGACTGTCCGTCTGATTGACCAAGATGGCAATCAGCGAGGAGTAATGCCAACGAGAGAGGCATTGGCGTTGGCCCGAAGCCTCGATTTGGACTTGGTCGAGATTGCGCCCACCGCGCAGCCACCCGTCGCTCGCATTATGGACTACGGCAAGTTCAAGTTCGACGAAGCGCAAAAGGCCAAGGAGTCGCGACGAAAGACCCTCAATGTGGGCATCAAGGAGATGAAGTACCGCCCGAAAATAGGCAATGGCGACTTCGACACCAAGACGCGCCTCGTCGAGAAGTTTTTGAGCGAAGGTCACAAGGTCAAGATCACCATCATGTTTCGCGGACGAGAGTCGGCCCACCCCGAGTTGGGCAAGAAGATTCTCGACCGGATCGTCGAGCGCTTGGAGGACGTCGCCAAAGTAGAGTCGGCCCCCAAGATTGACGGGCGCAACATGATCATGGTGCTCGGTCCCGATAAGAAGGCTAAAGCGAAACCACAGGAAAGTTCGAAAGCAGTTGAGGATCACGTGGCGCCGTCCGGCGCCGAAGTTTCGCTAGAGGAGGGCTGAAATGCCAAAGATGAGAACGTTTAGTGGCGCGAAGAAGCGCATCAAGGTGACCGGTACGGGAAAGTTACGACGTCGCAAGGCGTTCCGTGGTCACCTCATGGAAAAGAAGTCGTCGGAACGCTCGCGCCGCCTAGGTCGCGAGACCGACATTGCTCCCGGGCAGCGGAAGCACGTCAAGCGCATGTTGGGTCTCTAGAGAGAACGAGCAGAAAGAGGTAGTGCCATGGCACGAGTAAAGAGGGCGGTTAACGCCAAGAAGCACCACAAGGCGATACTCGAGGAGGCGAAGGGATACTACGGCGACCGCAGCCGAACTTTTCGCAGCGCAAACCAGGCTGTCCAACATTCCGGGGTGTACGCATTTCGAGACCGACGTGCCCGTAAGGGTGACATGCGTCGACTCTGGATCCAGCGCATCAACGCCGGCACCCGCGCTCACGGCATGAGCTATAGCCGTTTCATCGCTGGGCTCAATGCTGCGGGCATCGAAGTCGATCGTCGCATGCTCGCCGATCTAGCGGTCAACGACAACCAGGCCTTCGGCGCGATCGTTGCCCAGGCATCAAACGCATTGGGTAACTAGGTCCCGCTGATCGAGGCGTTGGGTTCCTCACACCAGCGGGTGCGTCGTTTACGGCGCCTCGTACAAAAGCGCGCGCTTCGCTGGAGTGAGGGGGTTTGCGTCCTCGAGGGCCCCGACCTCGTCGCGAGCGCCCTGGCGGCGGGCGTTGAGTTCGAAGCGATCTACGTCGATGCGGCTCAAATGTCGCGACAGAGCTTTGGCGAACTCAACGAAAGCGCCGCTCGTCACGGAGTGCGGGTCTTCTCGCTGGGCTCGGGAGTCCTCGAGAGCGTGGCTGACGCGGCCACGCCCCAGCCAGTGCTCGCGGCTGTGCGTCTGCCCGTTGTAGAAGTCGAGGCCATCGCCGCCGAGGGACTGGTACTGGTACTGCATGACGTACGTGACCCGGGAAACGCGGGCACCCTAGTTCGCTCGGCCGACGCCGCCGGGGCCACGGCCGTCATCTTTAGCGGTCACTCCGTCGATCCCTGCAACCCCAAGACCCTCCGAGCGACGGCGGGATCGATCTTTCATCTACCGGTCGCCGTGGGCGAATTGGAGCACACTCTCGCTTCGTTTTCATCTCGCGGCGTCGCCACGTACGCGTCCATCGTTCGCGGTGGCGTCGACCATCGCGATATCGACTACGCCCGGGCGACGATCGTCGTTGTCGGCAACGAGGCCGACGGCCTGGATGAGGAGGCGATCGCCCTCTGTGACGGAGCGATCTCAATATCAATGGCCGGATCGAGTGAGTCGTTGAACGCCGGAGTCGCTGGTTCGCTGATCGCTTTTGAGGCGATGTGGCGTCGCCAAAGCACAATCTCGAGGCCGCCAACCCCTAGCCTTTAGACGTCATGTCACCATCGCCGCTCGCTCAACTGGATCAACAGACCTCCGATCTGCTGTCAAGGATCGATACCCTGGCGAGCCTCGACGCTCTGCGAGACGCCGAAGCAGCGATCACCGGTAAACGCTCGATCCTCGCATCCCTGCAGAAATCCCTCGGCTCACTTGAGCCCAACGAGCGCAGTGCCGCGGGCGCGCAGCTCCAGGAGGCTCGCCGCATCGTCACGGCCGCCTTCGACGAGCGGCGTCGACTGCTCGAGCGAGAAGCTCGCGTCGCCATCCTTGACGCCGATCGGCTCGACCTGGGTGACGTCGTCGTCGACGACGTCACGTGGACTCTGGCACCGGGCCACCCGGGACTTGTGGCCATCACTCAGCGCGAGCTCGAGGACGTCTTTGTGGCGATGGGCTTTAGCGTCGCCGAGGGCCCCGAGGTTGAGACCGACTGGTACAACTTCGAGGCACTCAATATCCCTCCCGCCCATCCCGCTCGTGGGATGTGGGACACGTTCTACGTCGACTTGGGCGAGCCCGAGACCGTGGTGCTGCGCACCCACACGTCACCAACCCAGATCCACCTCATGGAAGGGGCCGTCGCGAGCGGCACACTTCCCATTCACTCGGTCATGCCCGGCCGGTGCTTTCGCCGTGACGCCCCTGACGCCAGCCACCTCTACGCCTTTCACCAGATCGAGGGTCTGGTCGTAGATCGTGGGATCACCTTTGGCGATCTCGCCGGCGTCATCGAGACCTTTACCCGGTCCTACTTCGGTTCAGACATCACCTCGCGACTGCGGCCCGGCTATTTTCCCTTCACTGAACCATCCGCAGAGTTCGAGGTCACCTGCACCATCTGTCGCGGCGAAGGGTGTCGGACCTGCTCGTACACAGGATGGATCGAACTGGGGGGATGTGGGATGTTGGATCCCGCCGTCTTCGAGGCGGTCGGTATCGATGGGACAGAGTGGAGCGGCTTCGCGTTTGGATTCGGCATCGATCGGTGCGGCCAGATGCGCCACCAACTCTCTGACATGCGCGCGCTGATTGAGAACGACACGCGTTTTTTGGAGCAACTCTCGTGAAAGTCTCCCTGTCCTGGTTGCGTGAGTTCGTGGACCTGCCTGAGAGCGTCGATGAACTGTCGGCGATCCTGAGTGATCTTGGCCTCGTCGTCGAAGGGGCTCGGGTGGTGGGGGAAAGTCTCGACGACGTGGTCGTGGCGCGCGTGGATGAGATTCGCTCCATCAAAGGCGCCGATCGAATTCGACTCGTTACCGTCGACGCGGGCCAGGGGCCAGTCGAGATCGTCTGTGGCGCCATGAACTTCGACGTGGGGAACTACGTGCCACTCGCCCCGGTAGGCGCTGTACTCCCCGGAGGCTTCGAGATCGTGGAACGAAAGATGCGCGGGGTCACCTCCAATGGAATGCTCTGCTCGTCGCGCGAACTGCGATTGAGTGATGATCATCAGGGGCTCATGGTCCTCGATGATCTCATCGAGCCAAAGGTGGGCGAGCGCCTCCTCGACGCCCTCGCCCTTGCGCGCGACGTGATCTTCGACATCTCGGTGGAGGGAAACCGGCCTGACGCCTGGTCCGTGGAGGGCGTGGCTCGCGACCTGGCGGTGCGCCTGCGCCGTCCGTTTCGCGGTCCGGATCTAGCCGCGCCCAACACGCCAAAAACGAGCGACTCGTTCGCGTCGGCCGACATCGCAGACCCGGATCTGTGCGGGCGATTGACGGTTTCGGTGTTACGCAAGGTCCGCGTCGCGCCCTCGCCCGCATGGGTCGCCCAACGCCTTCAACTCGCTGGCATGCGTCCGATCTCGAACGTTGTCGATGCTTCCAACTTCGTCATGCTCGAGCTCGGTCAACCGACGCACCCCTACGACGCGGCGAGGGTGGCGGGCCACACGCTGCGCGCAAGGCGCGCGCGAGCGGGCGAGACATTGATCACGCTGGACGGCGTGTCACGAAAGTTGGCCACTGCGGGACGAGGACTGGGCGACACTGGTGAAGACTGCGTGATCGTCGACGGCGACGATCGGGTTCTCGGACTGGCCGGCATCATGGGCGGGGCCGACAGCGAGATCGACGCGTCCACCAGCGACGTGCTGCTCGAAGCCGCGTTCTTTGATCCCATGACGATCGCGCGCTCCTCCAAGCGCCACGGTCTGCACACCGAGGCGTCGCACCGTTTCGAACGCGGAGTGGATCCCGAGCTCGGACTTCGCGCAGCCGCCCGCTTCGTTGCCATCTTGCGTGAGAGCGTGCCCGAGTTGGAGTGGTTGGCGGCGCCTCTGGACGTGCGTGGCGACGCGGCAGCGCCCCCGACGATCTCGCTGGGCGACGGAGACTTGATCGCTCTCCTCGGCATCACGGTCGATCGCGATGAACTGGCGCAGATCCTTTCGGGCATGGACTTCAGCGTCGCGGTTCGAGATGACCATCTCGAGGTGACGGCTCCGTCGCGTCGTCTGGACATTCGCGAGGGTGCGCTTGGCCGAGCCGACGTCATTGAAGAGGTGGCCCGGATTTATAGCTACCGGCGCATTCCGCGTCACTTCCCCGCGTGGCCCGAAGCGGGCGGACTCACTGGTCGCCAGGAACTTCGACGCCATCTGCGTGACGTCGTCGTCGACTCCGGAGCCTTCGAGGCGTGGACGCCGTCGCTCGGCAGTGACGCGGACTTTGATCTGCTGCGCCCGGGACGAGAACGCGTACGCGTCACGAATCCGCTGTCGTCCGACGAGTCGGTGCTGCGCGCCACGCTGATTACCGGGCTGGTGCGGGCGTGGGCTCGAAACTTCGAACGCGGCACCGGCGACGTTGTCATGGCGGAGTTCGGTATCGTCTTCGAGCACCTCGACCAGAGCAACGAGCCGCGCGCAGCACGCGGCGGAGTGGGAGGCACGCTCATGGTGAGCTTGCCCCGCGAAAACGAGCGCCTGACGATTGTTCTGGGCCGACCCGACGACGATGCGCGCAGTGCGGTGGCGCTATGGCGCGTGATAGAGGGCCGCCTGGGACTCACGGAGGTCGTGGTGCGTTCCAGTGACGCACCGGCCGGCTTTCATCCGACGCGCTCGGGGGCGCTGGTTGATCGCGCGAGCGGTCGCACGCTGGGCTATCTGGGAGAAGTGGACAGTGAACTCCTGGGGGCGATATCGACGGTGCCCGGACAACGACGCCTGGGCGTTGTCGACCTTGACCTTGACGCGCTGGTTGATCATGACGCCGCCACCCGCGCCTCACCGTACCTGAGTGTTCCGAGCCGCTTTCCGAGCGCGATCGTCGACCTCGCCTTCGTCGCGCCGCGCCCTCTCAACGCCGGCGATTTGGCGTTCGCCCTACGAGAGGCCAGCGACCTGGTCGAGTCAGTCGAGCTCTTTGACGTGTACGAAGGACCCGGGTTGAGTGGGGGGACGCGCTCTCTCGCCTACAACGTGCGCTTTAGCTCGGTGGAGCGCACGCTGAGTGAGGCCGAGATCTCTGACGCTCGCGAGGCGCTGATCGGCGCCGCCGCCTCGCTCGGCGCGACGCTTCGCTAGGCGGTCATCGTGAGCGAGTTCGTCCCCCTCCCCGACGAAGGTCGCCGCTACCGCGAGGAGTTCCTGATTCGACTGGGCAACGCTGACGCGGGCGGATTGTTACGTCTCGATGGGGTGGTTCAGCTTCTCCAGGATGTGGCGACCGACGACTGGACCGACACCGGCATTGCCACCGACGACACCTGGGTGGTGCGACGCACTGGGCTACGCCTCGTGGACGGAGCACCCTGGCCGCGCTACCTGGATCGCGTCACCCTTACGACGTGGTGCGGGGGCGTGGGTGTTGCGTGGGCGGAACGGCGCACCAATATTGAGGTCGACGGCGTCACGTCCATAGAGGCGGTGGGACTCTGGGTGCCCGTCAGCCCGAAGGGTAGCCCGGTTCGCTTACGCGACAGCTTCGTCGATGTCTACGGCCCGTCTGCTCGCGCGAGAAAAGTCTCTGGTCGCGTCGACACCCCTCCGGTGAGCGAAGATGCCCGATATCGGCCGTGGCCGTTGCGTGTGGCCGACGTTGACATCCTCGGTCACGTCAATAACGCAGCCGTCTGGCAGGCGTTGAGCGAAGTTGTCCCGTCGCCCGTGCGTTTCGTGAGCGTAACCCACCACCAGGCCATCGAGCTTGACGATGATGTCCTTCTGGCGATCGCCCCAGGGATGATGTGGCTCGTGGTTGCCGGCGTCATCAAAGTGTCGGCAACGTTCGAGCACTAGACCAGCGCGGGCTGGCGCCGACTGGTGGCGATGACACAACCAACGATCACCAGAGGAAAGCCCACGACGATGCCCGCGGTGAGCGGTTCGTGCAGTCCGGCGATCCCGAGCACGACGGCGATGGCTGTGTTGAAATACGTGACCACCACCGCGCGGGTCGAACCCACCTCCTTGATGAGTGCGAAGAAGATGAGGAAGGCGCCCACGGTGCAGACGACCGAGAGTGTCGCCACGCAACTCCACGTCTCGTCCGAGATGCGCGCCGGCCAGTGGGTCAAGGCCCACGGTGTCCAGACGAGCGCCACGAACGCCGTTGCGCCGAAGACGACCGCTGGACCCGACACCTCTTTGAGCTTCGTGGCGAGAATGACTGGTCCGATGGTGTATCCCACGCAGACGATCATCATCATCGCGATATAGACCAACGAACCGCCGCCCAGGTCGAGTCCGACGAGAAAGGCAACGCCGGTGGCCCCGACGCCCAGGCCCAGGTAGCGGCGAGGTTCTATTTGATCTTCCGTGCGCCGGATGCGCTGGGCGACAACCGAGAAGAGCGGGACGGCGCACACCAGCAGGCTGGAGAGCGAGCTCGTGATGTGCTGTTCCGCGGTCGACATGAGAAACCACGGGACACCGAACTCAATCACGGCGAAGATCACGATCCATCTCAGGTTGCGGATGACGACGCTCCACTGGCGTTGGGAGATCACGATTGGCGCGAGTAGCACGGCGGCCGGTGCGGTGCGCAACCACACGAGCAGCCCCGGGTCCACTTGGCGAACCGCCACACGAATCAACAAGTACGGCAAACCCCAGATGACGCTCATCATGAGGAAAAAGATCCAGCCGCGCTTCGACACGACAGCAGTGTATACAGATTCACAATTTTTGAACTTTTGTTCTCATTTGTGCATAAAATGTCATTATGAGAATTGGAATTATGGGAGCGACCGGCTACGCCGGGGGTGAGATCTTGCGTCTCAGCGCAGCCCATCCCGATCTGAAAGTGCTGGTCGCCACCGGTTCCTCGAGCGTTGGGCAGCGTCTGGGTGACCACGTACCCTCGCTCGCGGGTGCCTATCGCGACCTGATCGTGGGAGACTCCTCAGCCGTCCTGGACGCCGACCTGGACGTGGTTTTCCTGGCTCTGCCACACGGTGAGAGCCAGTCGGTAGTCCCTGAACTTCGTCGTCGCGATACCCAAGTGGTGGATTTGGGCGCGGACTACCGGCTGAAAAACCCCGAGGATTACTCGACCTGGTACGGCCAGGAACACACCTCGGCAGAGCTCCTGGCGCAGTCGGTCTACGGCCTCGTCGAGCGGCACCGTGATGAGCTGAAGGATGCCCGTCTTATCGCCGTGCCCGGGTGCTACCCCACGGCGACCGCTCTCGCGCTGGGCCCGTTCCTCGACGCGGGGCTCATCGAGCGCGAGGGCATCGTCGTGAACGCGCTCAGTGGGGTGTCGGGCGCTGGGCGGGCGACCACGCAGCGGCTGCAGTTTTCGCGCCTCGTGGGCAACGCTGAGGCGTATGGGCTCCTGACTCACCGACATACGCCCGAGATGCAACAAGAGCTCGCAGCGACCCTGCTCTTTACGCCCCATCTCGTCCCGGTGGCGCGTGGCATGCTCGTTACCGCCTACGCCCGCATGGCCCGTGCGTGTTCGAGTGATGAGGCGCTCGCGTTGCTGCGCTCGACGTATGCACGCGACCCCTTTGTTGTCGTGAGCGACGAGCCCCCTACCTTGAAGGATCCTCTTGGAAGCAACCTCTGTTTCGTGAGCGCCCGAGTCGACCGCCGTACCGGATGGTTGATTGCCATGAGCTCCATCGACAATCTCGGCAAGGGTGCTGCCGGGCAGGCTATCCAGGCCTGGAACGTCGCGACGGGACGCGACGAAACCCTCGGTCTTGCCCTCGCGGGGGTGAATCCGTGAGCTACGTCGTCAAACTCGGTGGTCACTCTCTCGATTCGCTCTCGCCAACGTCGCCAATCCTGACGTCGTTGGCCAGCGATCTCGCAGAGTTGAGCCCCCAGGTGGTGCTGGTGCACGGTGGCGGACCACAGATCGCGGCGTTGCTCGACGCAGTTGGTCACGACAGTCGATTTCACGAGGGCCTTCGAATCACCGACGAGATCACGATGGAGTATGTCGCCATGGCGCTGTCACACGTCAACGTACATCTGGTCGCCGCGCTCGGACGCTCCGGACTGCGCTGTCTAGGACTGAGCGGTGTCGACGGCGCGACGCTGCGGTCACAAGCGGTCGGAGCGCCGTGGGGCCGGATCGGCGCCTCGCCCAAGGTCGATCCGGACATCGTGTTGGACCTGTGGTCCCGTCACGTGATCCCGGTGCTGTCGCCGATCGCGCTCGACGACAACGGAGATCTTCTCAACTGCAACGCTGACGTCGCGGCCGGCGCCCTGGCCGGCGCCCTCGGTGCTGAAGCGCTGGTCCTGCTCAGCGACGTTGATCAATTGCGCGGTGATCCCGACGATCCTTCGACGTCACTTGGTTCGGTGAGCGCGGAGACCGTTCGGGCGATGCTCGCGAGTGGCGCCGTTCGCGATGGAATGCGGCCGAAGATGTCGGCCGCCCTGGACGCCCTGGACGCGGGAGCACGACGCGTCGTGCTCGCCAACGGCACGCGTCACCATGCGCTGCGCGACACGTTGGCCGGGACCATAGCTACGACCGAGGTCCTCGCGTGAGCCGGCACTTCATCACCATTGAAGCCCTATCGGACATCGAGTTGCGATCGATCTATACCCTCGCTACGTCACCTTTCGACGACACCACCCTGAGTGGCCAAGGCGTCGCGTTGGTCTTTGAGCGCCCGAGCCTGAGAACGCGGGCCTCGAGTTCAGCCGCCGTGAATGAGCTCGGCGGTTATGCCACGTTTTTCAGCGATGACGAGATTGGTCTTGACGCCCGCGAGTCCGCAGAAGACATCGGACGTACCCTGGCCGAAACGTACGCCATTGCGGCCCTGCGGGTGCGCAATCACGGTGTATTCGCTCGAATGCGTGATGCGACGAAAGATCGCCTATCGCTCGTCAATCTTCTGAGCAACCAGGCACACCCCACCCAAGCCGTGGCGGACGTTCTGACCATCGCCGACGAGTTCGCCAAGGGCGACGTCACGAAGCTCGCGGGCCTCCAGGTCGCCTACGTGGGTGACGCCACCAATGTGACACGTTCATTGACGGTCGCTCTGTTACGCCTCGGCGTCAACGTGAGCATCGGCGCGCCCGGTGCGTACCAATTGGTGGCGGGTGAAAGTGAGGATCCCGCGCGGATCGAGGGACCCGGAACACTGCGCCAGAGCGATGACGCTCGCGATGCGGTGAAGAACGCCGACGTCGTCTACACCGACGCGTGGGTCTCGATGGGTGTGGAGGATGAGACCGCGAAACGCCGCAGCGATCTGGCGGCGTTTCGGGTGAATGACGCGTTGATGGCGTTCGCCAAGCCGGAAGCGATTCTGATGCACTGCTTGCCCGCGCATCGTGGCGATGAGATCACAAACGAAGTACTCGACGGAGCGCAGTCACGTGTGTGGCGCCAGGTGTATCACCGACGCTCGTCGATGATGGGCGTACTCCGGTGGATAAAAGGAGAAGCATGACCAAGACCCAACGTCAACATCGGATCAGCGAGCTGATCGATCACGACGTGATATCGACGGCGGCCCAGATCGTGGCCCGTCTGCGTGAGGAGGGCATCGCCGCGACTCAGGCGACCGTCACGCGTGACTTGCAAGAACTAGGTACCGTGAAGGTCCGTGACGAGCACGGGGCGCGGCGCATCGTGCTCGCCGCCTCACCCAAGCTCGCGCCCGCGCCGCTAGATCACCTGCGCCGCATGATGGGAGAGTGGGTGGTCTCGGTGGAGAGTTCGGCGAACCTGGTTGTCGTACGAACACCGCCAGGGTGCGCGCACGTGGTCGCCTCGGCGCTTGACCGTAGTGCCCTCAGCGGGGTGCTCGGCTCGGTGGCGGGCGATGACACCGTTCTGGTCATCTCTGCCGATGCGCACGGTGGCGCAAAGTTAGCCTTTGAGTTTCGAACGCTGGCGGGAATCAGTGATCTCATCGAACGCCAAGTGAAGGGATAGGGATGACCAAGCGAGTCGCACTCGCCTACAGCGGAGGGCTCGATACCTCGGTGGCCGTACGCTGGATGATCCAGGAATGGGGCCTCGAGGTGGTGTGCGTCCTGGTCAACGTGGGCCAGGACGTCGACAACTCCGAGAGTTTTGAAGACATGAAAGCTCGCGCCCTGGCGGCGGGAGCGCTCGACTTCGTAGTCGTGGACGCCCGCGCCGAGATGGCCGAAGAGTTCTGCGCCAAGGCCATTGCCGCGAACGCCCGCTATGAAGGGAAGTATCCCTTAGTCTCAGCCCTGTCGCGCCCGGTGATTGTTCGTCACCTCGTGGCCCAGGCGCGCGCGTTCAATGCTCAAGGCGTGGCGCACGGCTGTACCGGAAAGGGCAACGACCAGGTGCGCTTCGAGGTAGGTACTCACGCATTGGCGCCCGATCTTGAAGTGCTCGCACCCGCGCGCAACTGGGGCATGACCCGCGCCGATTCGGTGGACTTCGCCGACAAGTGGGACATACCCGTTCGCGCGACAAAAGAGAAGATCTACTCGGTTGACGAGAACCTGTGGGGGCGGGCCATTGAGTGCGGGGCTATCGAAGACCCCTGGGCCGAGGCGCCCGACGAGCCGTACACTTTGACGAGGATTACCACTGAGGAGCCGGTCGAACTCACGGTCGGCTTCGTTCACGGCCGACCCACCGAAATTGACGGCGTAGCGATGGAACTTGCGGATCTGATTGCCACCCTCAACGCACGCGCTGGTTCCACCGGGTTCGGTCGCATTGACATGGTGGAGAACCGGCGCGTCGGCATCAAGAGCCGCGAGGTCTACGAGTGCCCCGCGGCGTTGGCCCTCATCGCTGCCCACCTGGAGCTTGAGGACATGGTGCTCGAGCGCGATCTGCGCCACGAGAAGGCACGACTCGAGACCCGGTGGGCCGAACTGGTGTACGACGGCATGTGGTTTTCTCCGCTGAAGGAGGCGCTCGACGCCTTCGTGGAGGAGACCCAACGCCACGTGACCGGCGACGTGCGCCTGCGATTTGACCCGCCCGGACTCATGCGTGTACTCGGCCGGCGCAGCCCGAAGGCCCTCTACGACTACGGTCTCGCCACCTACGACGCCGCCGACACCTTTCGCCACGCGGACTCCGAGGGATTCGTGCGCATCTACGGTCTCGGGGTCAAAACCTGGGCCCAGCGCCAAGGGGCGAAGAACTCGACCCCACCGGTTTTGTGACGCTCTGGAGCGGGCGCTTCACCTCGCCTATGGACCAGACGCTCTGGGACCTGTCAGAGAGCTACTCCTTTGACCATGTTCTCTACGCGCACGACATCGAGGGCAGCAAAGCTCACGTCCGTGGTCTGTTGAAGGCGGGACTACTGAGCGGCGACGAAGCAGCGCTCCTGCTGACGACGCTGGACGAGATCCGCGAAGAGTTCGCGAGCGGGGCGTTCGCGCGCGCGCAGAGCGACGAAGATATTCACACGGCCATAGAGCGTCGAGCGACCGAACTCGCGGGCGACGTGGGCGCGAAGCTGCACACGGCGCGTAGCCGCAATGATCAGGTAGCCACCACTCTTCGACTCTTCACCCGTGACGCGTTGCGCGACATCGGCCTCGCGACGATCGCGCTCATCGAAGTGCTCACGGACGTCGGGGCGACCTCTCCGGTCGCTCACCTCCCCGGGTATACCCATCTCCAGCGCGCCCAACCCGTTCTTCTCAGCCACCACCTGAACGCGCACGCCACGGCGCTTCTGCGCGATGTCGATCGCCTCGCCGACGCGCGCCGGCGACTGAACGTCTCACCCCTCGGTGCGGGGGCGCTCGCGGGATCGTCGCTCGACATCGATCCGGCATACACCGCGCAACTCCTCGGCTTCGACGGCGCTTTCGCCAACTCCATGGACGCGGTCAGTGATCGAGACTTTGTGGCGGAATCACTCTTTGTCGTCGCGCTGCTCGGTGTGCACTTGTCGCGTATGGGCGAAGAACTGGTGCTGTGGACGTCGGCCGAGTTCAATTTCGCCTCTCTGGGCGAGGACTTCACCACCGGTTCGTCGATGCTGCCCCAGAAGAAGAACAGCGACGTCGCTGAGTTGGCCCGGGGCAAGAGTGGGCGCCTCGTTGGAAACCTGACCGGTCTGCTGGTGGCGCTGAAAGGTCTTCCTCTCTCTTACAATCGCGACCTCCAAGAGGACAAGGAGCCGCTGTTCGACTCCGTTCGCCAGATTCTTCTCGTGTTGCGCGCCTTGGCCGGGGCCTTCGGCTCACTTACCTTCCACGATGACGTCGCCGCCGCGGCGGCCGACGATGAACTATTGGTCGCGATCGACATTGCCGAAGAGCTGGTGCGCGAGGGTGTTCCGTTTCGCCAGGCGCACGAACAGGTGGGCAAATTGGTGGCTCAAGCGATCGCCTCGAAGCGCCCGCTTCGACGAGTGGTGCGATCGAACGAATCAGTAGCGCGCTTCGAGTCGCTCTTCGATGACGGTGTGGCGCTACAGCGTCGCACCTCTCCGGGAGCGTCGGGCCCCCAGGCCGGTGCCGCGCAGGCGATCAATATGAAAGTAGCCATTGTAGAAGCGAAGGCGCGATTCACGTGAGAGCTGGCGAATCAGGTGACGTTCTTCTTTGCTGAATCGACCAGGGCGGCGATGAGGTCCGCCGCCCGTGGGCTGCCCCACCCGGTGCAAGGATCCCATCCGACGCCCGCGTGATACGCCCCGTTGTTTCCCAGTGTGATATCGCGGAACACTTGATCGCTCAGCGAATAGAGCAGTGGATTGATCAACCCGAAAGGTCGGCCGGCCTGGGCGATGGCAAGCGCAGTCAGGCCCGCGTAGAGCGGGGCGACCGCTGAGGTTCCTCCAACCACGATGTCATCGCCGTCTACGCGAATCTGGTAGCCACTCTCAGGGTCTGCGTCGGCGGCCACGTCGGGCACACCTCGACCCATGCTCGCGCCAGGAGCGGCCGACGGCGGGACTCCCGCCGAGGTCTGCCATGCGGGGACGCGAAATATTGCGCTGACCCCTCCGCCTGTCGCACCGCCAGTGGACAGGTCGTTCCATACGACCTCTGAGGTGACTGCTGCGTTGCTGACCTCGACGTGGGTGCCGCCGCATCCCACCACGTGTGGGCTGGAGGCTGGGTAGTCGACGTGAACCTCGCCATCATTGACGCCGTCGGAGGATCCGTTGTCACCGGCGGCGACAAAGACGCTGACGCCGACGCTAGCCGCGTCGGTGAGCGCCGCCTCGAAGACTGAGACTGTTTGAGGGCTGTACGTACTCTCGGGTCCGCCCCAACTGATGGAGATGATGTCGGGGCTGTGCGTCGTGTCATGCACAGCGGCGCTGATGGCGTCGGCGAATCCCTGGTCGGTGTTGGGCGCGAAGTACACGACGATGTCCGCACCGCGAGCGATCGCGCCCACGACCTCGATATCGAGCATCACTTCGGTGTCGGGACCCGACGCGCTGCCCGTGGGCTGGTTGCTGGCGCCGTCCACCCCGGCGGCGGTGACGGTAGGTGGCGCGAGGCCCAAAGCGGTGAAGTAGGCATCGAGGTCACTCGACGTGTATCCGCCACCCAGTTCGATGAGAGCCACCACGACCCCTGAGGCCGTGGCGCCTGATTGGGCGCCGTACATCCGGGCGATGGCGAGAGGCGTGTAGGAGCTGGCCGGGTCCTTTGAGAGCCGGTATCGAGTGTCAGCCTGGGGCCGGTCGTCGAGCCCGAGGACTGCGACGACGACATCAGCGAGATCGGGCGGTAACAACACGGGACCACTGTGGCTGCGAAAGCGACCATCAGGATGTTCATACTGTTGGAACTGCACACCGAAGGCCGCCGCCATCGCCCCGGCGGTACCGCCGAGGCGGACCCTCCGGGCCGCCGGATCAACCTCGAGAATCCGGAGCGCGTGCGAGCGAGCGAAGTCTTCGACGGCCGATACGTCGTCCGGCGCCGCCCCTCGCGTCGTGGCGAGGCCGGCGCGACTGAGGAAGGCCTCGCCAGCCCGCCGCGGCGCGCCGGCCGCGTCCGCGGGGTGAGGTCGAGGTCGAAGATAGACGGTCGCCTCCACGTCGCTCGACGGGTCAAGTGCTCCGGCGGGAGTGGCTAATGGGCGAGGGGGCGGGATACTCCCGGGCAACGCCGTTGGCGTGGAGTTATCGCTCATGAAGTCCTCCTCGAGTTCACGCTAGTGAGCGTTGGCAAATGTCACACGGCGCCATGAGAGTTGATGAGTGGACTCGGTAAGCGAACATGAAACGTACAGTGAATGGCAATGAGTGAACGCCTCCTCACCCCATCCAAGATCACCGCCTGGTTGGGGTGCGGCCACTACCTCTCACTGAGAAACCAGGTGGAGTCGGGTCTCTTGGCGCCGCGAAGCACTCCGCTGGGGGCTCTGGCCGAGCTCCTGATCGAAAAGGGTAATCAACACGAATCGCATTGCCTCGACGACTACGAGTCAATGGGCAAGACCATCTACGAGGTACCAGGTCGCAATGCCGACGAATCGTTTGCCCAATGGGTCGATCGCGTTCGCGATTCGTTGGACAGGGGCTTCGACGTCATATATCAGATGCCCTTCATTCACGCGGGCATGCGCGGGATCGCCGACTTCCTGGTTCGAGTGGACGATGAGCCGGGGTACGCGCGCTACGAACCGGTCGACGCCAAGCTGTCGCGCAACAAGGCCAAACCCGGCCACGTGATGCAGTTGTGCTTCTACGCCGAAGCGATCGCCGCGCTCGTGGGGGTAGCTCCTCGGCGCATGCACATCTGGCTGGGCTCGGGAAGCACCGAGACGCTCAACGTGGAAGAGTTCTTGCCGTACTGGCGACGGTTGCGCCGCCAGCTTGCCGCAGTGCTTGACGAGGACGTGTCCTCGCTCAACACTCGACCGCGGCTTTGCGAGAGTTGTGAGTACTGTGAGTTTCAAGAGCACTGTAAATCGGAATGGCGCGCCGAGGACGCTCTGGCCTTTGTCGCCAACAGTCGTGAGAGCGAGCGCAACATCCTCGAAGCGGCGGGAGTGATCACCATTGCCCAGCTAGCGGCGCGTACGGAGGCGGTGGCCGACCTACGTGAAGAGAAGCGCCAGCGACTGACGCGCCAGGCGTCGCTGCAGGTGACTTCGCGCAACGAACCGGGCCCGCCGGCGTTTGAGCTGATCGAGGTAACCGAAGACCCGGTCTACGGCCATGGCTTGGAACTTCTGCCCGAGCCCGACCCCGGGGACGTCTTCTTCGATTTCGAGGGCGATCCGTTTTGGACGCCCCAGCACGATCTCATGTTCCTCGCGGGCCTCTTGTACCGCAATGAGGGCGGATCATGGATCTATGACGAGCGATGGGCGCACACTCTCCGCGACCAGCAGGAGATGATCAAGGGCCTTGTCGAGTTCTTCGACGAGCGCCGTGAGGCGTTCCCGCACATGCACGTCTACCACTACAACCACACCGAGAAGTCAGCCATCGAACGGCTGATGCGCGACGCCGAAGACGAGAATCTGTTCGCGAGCCTCGTGGACTCGGGCCTCTTCGTGGATCTATTTACGGTGGCGAAGAACGCCGTGCGTGTGGGTACCGAGTCGTACGGACTCAAGAATCTCGAACACCTCGTCGAGTATCACCGCAGCGCCGGCATCGAACAGGGCGCGGGCGCGGTCGTGGAGTACGAACAGTGGATGGACTCCCATGACGATGAGATACTGCGCGACATTGCGCGCTACAACCGCGACGACGTTGAAGCCACACGGGCACTGCGGGATTGGCTCGTGGCCCAGCGACCGCCGGGCTTGGCGTGGCGAGAGCCCGTCGTTTCTGAAGAGGAGTACGAGTTGGACACCGACGAGCTCGTCGAGGCCCTTCACCTCTTTCCCCAGGACGGCGCAGAGTATCTCCTGGGCGACCTCTTGAACTACTGGCGACGGGAGCGATCAGCCGACGTCACGCCAAAATACGTGGCGCTCAATGGCGACTACACCGCGCTGTACGAGAACATCGACTACCTCACGAATCTTCAGTTCGTTCGTATCGATGAGCCAACGGGGCGCGAACGGACTAAGCGAATGGTGTTGAGTTGGCCCGAGCAAACTATCGACCGTTCGCTCGACAAGGGGAGCGACGTGCTGTTTGCCGGCGTTGGTGCCCCGCACGGCAAGAGCTCGATCACGGCCATCGACTACGACCGCAAAGAAGTATCACTGCGCTGGGGCGCGTTGCAGGAAGAACAGGGAGGAGTACCGGCCGTTCTCACCCGAGATCACTACTTTCGGCCCGGGACTAAAGCGTCCGCGCTGAAGGATCTGGCGCGTCAAGTTCTTTCACCGCGTGAACATGGCGCACCGTCGCGTCTGGCCATGGCGCTGCTCGCGAGCGATCCACCGCGCTTCCGCGCGGGACGCGGACCCCACGAGGGGATCTTTCGCGATGACCTGACATCGGTCTATGGATGGGTCGACGACCTCGATGAGAGCTTTGTGGCGTTTCAAGGTCCGCCGGGAACGGGGAAAACCTACAGCGGATCGCACGTCATTCATCACCTCATCGCCTCGGGCAAACGCGTCGGGGTTGTTGCGATGAGCCACCCCGCGATCGACAACTTGATGACGGCGACGAACACCGTCTTTGAGGAGAAGGGCGATATCGACAAGTTGCGAGCCCTGCGTTGGCAAGACCCGTCGGAAGGCGAGTCTCTGACGTTCGCAACGTACTCTCGCAAGAAAGATGATCTCTCCTCTGACGAGTTCAATCTCATCGGGGGAACGGCGTGGCTGTTCTCGCGCCCCGAGATGCGCCAATTCCCCGTTGACGTGCTCATCGTCGACGAAGCCGGGCAACTCGCGCTCGCCGATGCGGTGGCATCAACGAATGGTGCGCGCAGCATGCTCTTGCTCGGTGACCCGCTGCAGCTCAGTCAGGTCGCCAAGGCCGAACATCCCGGTGATTCTGGTGCGAGCGTGTTGCAGCACGTGTTGGGCGAGCATCTCACGATTCCCGACACCGAGGGCGTCTTCTTGGCCGAGACGTGGCGGATGCATCCCGACGTGTGCCGGTTCATCTCCACGCAGATCTACGAGGACCGACTCACCAGCAATGAATCTTGCGTCCATCAAGGTACGGAGTTCGGCACGGGACTTCGTTGGTTGGAGGCGCACCACGTGCGCCGCTCCACAGAGTCACCTGAAGAAGCGGAGCTCGTGGCCGAGCAGATATCTCAGTTGGTGGGCACGAGGTGGGTCAATCAAAGCGGCGAGACCCGAGTCCTCGCGGGTCGCGATGTGATGGTGGTGGCTCCCTACAACGATCAAGTGAGACTGCTCCGCACTCGATTTCAAAAGGATGTGGCGTTGAACGGCGTTCAAGTCGGCACCGTCGATAAGTTCCAGGGTCGAGAAGCCCCCATCGTGTTCTTTACGATGACGACATCTTCGGCCCAGGACATGCCGCGAGGTCCGGAATTTCTCTTTTCGCGTAATCGCCTGAACGTGGCGGTCTCGCGGGCGCGCTGCTTGGCCTATCTCGTCTGCACTGAAGAGCTGCTCAATTCGCGCGCCGCCGACATCGACGACATGCGCCTCATCTCGACCCTCAGTGCCTTCGTTGAGTACGCTGAGGGCGAAACTTCGTGACCGTGCGCGCAAGGGCTGGTGGGGGAGAGAAACCTCACTCGAAACAGTGATGACTCGGGGCGAAACTGCTAGGATAGAACTCCTGCCTTCAGCGAGAACGGCCAAACGACTTGCGTCGTGAAGCCGCGCGCTGATAGGGTGGGCATCCCTGCTACCGGGAAAACCGGTGGCGGAATCACGGGAGAAATCCCGAGATGGTGTACTTCGCACCTCCGACGTGGGTCGTGTGTGTCGTCGCTCCTTGAAAACGGAAGAACGAGAGCCAAAAGCCAGTACGGGCGATGATGGCCTGATCTAACAGGACGCGTCGTTCGTCAAAGAAGTATTGCAGTAGGCAAGGTTCACACCCCGTGTGGGCCTTGTCGTCAGGCGAGTATTAGAGTCGCTCGTCTGGCTCTCTGATTTCTAAGGGAACTTCGGTTCTTGAAGTGATCTTGATGGAGAGTTTGATTCTGGCTCAGAATGAACGCTGGCGGCGTGCTTAACACATGCAAGTCGAACGGAATACAAGGAGCTTGCTCCGAAATATTTAGTGGCGAACGGGTGAGTATCACGTGAGCAACCTGCCCCGAAGATTGGGATAACACCGGGAAACCGGTGCTAATACCGAATACCCTCCACACATCGCATGATGAGTGGAGGAAATGTTTTTTCGCTTTGGGAGGGGCTCGCGGTCCATCAGCTTGTTGGCGGGGTAACGGCCCACCAAGGCAACGACGGATAGCTGGTCTGAGAGGACGATCAGCCACACTGGAACTGAGACACGGTCCAGACTCCTACGGGAGGCAGCAGTGGGGACTCTTGCGCAATGGGCGAAAGCCTGACGCAGCAACGCCGCGTGAGTGATGAAGGCCCTCGGGTCGTAAAGCTCTTTCGGAAGGGACGAAACTGGTCCGGGATAACAAACCGGGCTCCTGACGGTACCTTAAGAAGAAGCACCGGCTAACTCTGTGCCAGCAGCCGCGGTAATACAGAGGGTGCAAGCGTTGTTCGGAATTATTGGGCGTAAAGCGCGTGTAGGCGGCCAAGCATGTCGGGTGTGAAAGCCCTGGGCTTAACCCAGGAAGTGCGCCCGAAACTACTTGGCTTGAGTGTCGGAGAGGATGGCGGAACTCCCGGTGTAGAGGTGAAATTCGTAGATATCGGGAAGAACACCAGTGG
>JBOGFT010000052.1:0-6346 GCA_050701895.1 Acidimicrobiales bacterium | reverse complement strand
AGTTCGAGCGCGCACGGGACGTGTTGAACGCGATGGGTCGCACGATTACCCACCTTGGCGATGTTGGTGCGGGCCAGTGGGCAAAGGCCATCAATCAAGTGATTTTGTCCGGAATATACCTCGGCGTTGCCGAGGGCGTAACGCTCGGTCTGAAAGCAGGTCTCGACGTAGAGCGGGTGCTCGGCGCGCTGAAAGGCGGAGCGGCGGGTTCGTGGGTGCTCGACAATCGAAGCGGCCGCATGATCGACGACGACTATCCACTGGGCTTTAAGATCTCACTGCACCGTAAGGATCTCGGCATCGGTTTGGAACTGGCCCAGAGTGTGGGCGCAGTGCTGCCGGTCACGGCGATGGCCGCGACCTTCGAGGACGGCATTATTGCCCAAGGATTCGGCGATGATGACAACTCGGCGCTCGCCCGCTCGATTCGAAAGCTCTCGGGGCTCTAAACCTTCGCCGTGTCGCGGCGAAACGTGATCACGGCAAGCCGGGTGAGGACGATCGACCAGACGGCGATCACGATCCACGCCTCGCGGCTCCAGACGTGGCCACCCTCGAGAGCAGACTTGCCGGCTTGAACGAGCCAGTATGAGGGAAGTGCCTTGACGATCGTGAACAGCACTCCTGTTGTGATGAGAGGCCCGAAGACCCCGCCGAGCAGGGCGAAGATTGAGGTGATGCCTCCGATGGCGGGGCCGAGTGAGTCAACGGAGATCAGGTGTCCGAGCATGATCCCCATAACCGCGAACGGGATGAGTCCGACCAAGAGCAGACCGAGCATGGTCAGCCAACCGGTGGCGCCAAGGTGAACGCCGATAAGAGTTCCCGCGAGCGCCAGCACCGCGATGCTGAAGATGCCCATCATGTAGCCAGTCAGTACCTTCGCGGTGAAGTAGGTGCTCGTCTTCAGCGGTGTGATGCGCAACTGTCGGACCCAGCCCTCGGAACGCTCCTGGGCGATGCGCGCTCCCGCTGAGATCACCGAGGTCATGGCCCCCCACGCGGCCATGCCGGTCATGTAGTAGAGAGGAAAGCTGATGCCGTCTACGACGGCGTGACGGTGGGCGCCCGCGACCGTCAAGAAGAGAACGAGGGGGAAGACCAAGGAAAAGATGAGGAAGCGGCGATTGCGGATGGTGCGCAGAACCTCGTAGTGGACGTAGGTGAGCCCCTTCATTGGGCGGTCCCCTCGTCAGTCTCGTCGCCCGTCAAGTCCAAGAACGCCTCCTCGAGTCCCGCGCCACGCACTTCGACGTCGCGCGCCTGAGGGTATTGGGTGAGGAGTGCTCGTAGCGCCGTATCGGAAGAGTTGGCGTCGCTGGTCTTGAGGACGAAAGCCTCGCCACGTATCTCAGCACTCGCCACCCCCGGAAGGGTCACGAGGGAACTGGCCTCCACGCCGGGAAGAGTCGCTCGAATAGTGCGACCTCCCACGCGAGCCTTGATCTCGGTGGGTGGGCCATCGGCCACAATCTGGCCTCTCGCCATGAGCACGATTCGGTCGGCGTAGGAGTCGGCTTCCTCGAGATAGTGCGTCGCGAAGATGATGGTTTTGCCGCGTGCCGCAACGGCTCGAATCGACTCCCAGAAGTCGCGGCGCCCCTCTACGTCGAGGGCGGCTGTCGGCTCGTCCAAGACGAGCATCTCCGGGTCGGCGACGAGGGCGATGGCCATGCGAACGCGCTGGGTCTGACCGCCCGAGAGCTTGGTCGTTTGGCGATCCGCGATCTCGAAGATGCCAGTCTGGCGAAGCACGTCCTCAACGTCGAGGGGGTGAGGGTAGAGCGAGGCCACCATTCTCACGAGCTCGCGGACACTCAGATAATGGGGCAGTTGGCCGGTCTGGAGCATGCCGCTGATGACCCCGGCGTCGACCGCCTCGGTGGGCGTGGACCCAAAGAGAGAGACGCTTCCCGCGTCGGGTCGAATCAGCCCAAGCATCATGTCGATGGTGGTCGTCTTGCCGGCGCCGTTCGGGCCGAGCAGAGCCAGCGTCTGACCAGGGCTGATTGACAGGTCGATGCCGCGCACGGCTTTCACATCGCCGTAGGACTTGGTCAACTTCGTCAGTTGAATGCCGGTACATTCTGCGGTCGTCATCTCGATCACTCTAGGTGAGGCCGCTGTCGCCCCTCTGCTGGGGGGGCGTACGACTGCATTTGGGACGTGGTCCACCCCCGCAAGGGCATGTTGGGGAGAACCACCTCAGCTGAGCACTGAGAACCATCTTCGAAAGAATTCGAAGGGCGAAGTCATTCTCCACCAGGAATTTCTCGTTTCGTCCAACTTGTTTTCGTGTTGTGCGTCATTTGAGCGGGTCGTGTGAATGGTGACCATTGGCGGCACGATTACGTGCGCGACTCGGTTCAAAACATTTACGAGGCATTCGTTCACTCGCCACGTGATCATCATTGTCACGCGTTCGTTACTCCGAAGGAGTGTTTCGTCGCCTTGTCGAAGCGCATGAATTCCGTCAATAAAAATTCATAATCGGATTATTCAATGAATCACTTGAGTCGCCGACGGCTCCGAGATTCCCACAGGAACACGACATGAACGAACGACACTTTTCGTGGATGTTATCCGTGTCGTTCGATCACCTCGAAAGGTCACTCAGTGCTCAGCTGAGGTGGCTCTTCCCGTAAGCCCTTGCCGGGTCGGGCCACGTCTTAATGCGCGGGGATCGTTCCGCACCGAACACCGTCACTCTTTCTACTCGAAAGTCAACTTTCGTGCCGGGACGGCCAAGAATCGGTACGGTTCGTCGAATTTTATTTGGTTCTTAGCCGACTTCCACCGGCTCTTCAGGATCCCCGCTCAAGATGCTGTTGCCGCAATTCTTGCAGTAGAGGAGTATATGACTATGGAATGGAATGACGAAGAGGACTCCGGTGAGGACGTCGGAGCCAGCGCGCCCGAGCGCCGTGCGCCCCGTCCGATCTCAGTAACCCGACAAGGTTTCTACATGACGTACCTATCGGCGATCGCCGTTCTTGTCTTGGTGGCGGCCACTGTGGGCGTCGGCTTCGTGTGGGGCCACTACGTGGACGCACCGGCGGTCCCTTCGGGAGTGAGCCCCACCTACACAGTTCCCCCTTCGAACGGGTCATCGGGCTCTCCGGGACTCGGCATCACCTTTCCGAACTTCAACGAGCCCTCGACCACACCTAGTTCGAGCGACAAGGCCGCCGCGAAGATCGCGAAGCAAGTCGACCACGGTCTCGTCGACATCAACACCAACATCTCGTATCAAGACAGCGGAGCGTCGGGTACCGGCATGATCTTGAGCAAGAATGGTCTCGTCTTGACGAACAACCACGTGATCGAAGGTGCGACATCGATCAGTGTGCGCGACATCGCCACCGACAAGACGTACACCGCGAAGGTGCTGGGATACGACCTCGATGAGGACGTGGCGCTCTTGAAGTTGGAGAACGCATCGGGACTGACGACGGTCAACCTGGGAGACTCGAGCTCAGTGTCTCTAAAGGAGCAGATTGTTGCCATCGGCAACGCTGGGGGCACTGGTGGTGCGCCGAGTTACGTCACGGGATCGGTCGTGGCCAAGGATCAGTCGATCACGGCGCAAAATGAGGAGAACCCGAACGGTGCGGAAAGCCTTTCTGGGCTCATTGAGACCAACGCGCCGATAGAACCGGGCGACTCCGGTGGCCCGCTCGTAACCTTGACCGGAAAGGTTGTCGGCATAGATACCGCGGCCGCGTCAAATGGCGGCATCTACTACTTCGGCCAGTCGGAGTCACCCGCCGCCCAGGCCTATTCCATTCCGATCAATACCGCCGTAGCGGTGGCGACGTCCATCGAGAAGGGCGACGCGACGACAGCCATTCACATCGGACCCACTGCGATCCTCGGGGTCGAAGTCGATGCCGCAGGGACCACCCAGCCCGGTACGCCCACCAGCACCGCGAACGGGATCACGGTGGCGACGGTGATATCGAATACTCCCGCCGCGAGCGCGGGGCTCGCTGCGGGCGACGTCATCACGTCCTTTGACGGGCATGCGGTGAGCACGACCGCGCAGTTGAGTGCGCTGGAATACTCGCTCAAGCCTGGTGCCACAGCGACCATTACTTATGTCAGCACGAGCGGCACTCAGGAGACGTTGAGCTTCGCACTCACTACCGGGCCTGCTCAGTAGATAGCCGATCCTCGAGACGGGCGCCTCTTGACATCGTCATGAGTCGAGCGCGAGGAGTTCGGTCAGTTCCCGTTTCCGTTGCCATCACCAGTTCCGGGGCCGATAAAGCCTCCTGGGAAACCGGGCTGCGTGGTCGTAGTTGTCGTTGTTGACGTTGTCGTTGTTGAGGTCGTGCTCGTCGTGGTAGTGGTCGGCGGAATGGCGACCCCGAGAGCGTTCGACAGAACCGAGAGATCGTGCAGAAGTTGGGCCCCTTCTGCACTGGTGATCGTGCCAGCTTGGATGCCGTTGACGATCGCCGTCTCAGCCTGTTGCAGGTTGTAGCCCGCTTGGGTGGAGTTTCCTGAGGTGTTGTTGGCGACCGCCTGCTCGGCGCTGTTGGCGATACTTCGCTCCCCTGTGGGACCCATTCGCCCCGCTGACTGGGCGAGCGCCATGTCGCTCACCAGCGTGGAGAGGGCCTTCGAACTGGAGATGGTCGTCGTGGTCGTGGTGTGCGTGGGATCACGCGGGGGGCTGGGGGTGAGCCAAAATCCAAGCCCGATGCCGATTGCGGCGAGAGTCACCAGCGCGCCGACGGTTGTCTTGACGGGGCGCCATGGCGCTCTACGATGCGGTCTCTTCGACGCCGGGGAACGATCAATACGGGTGGCATCGGCGCCCCGCGATGGTCCCGCGACGACGGTGGTGTCGCCAATCGAGGCGAATGCCGTGAGGTCATACGTCGCCTCGTCTCGCTCTTGGGCACCGGGCACCCAAGGGGCCGCGAAGGGGGAACTGGCGAGCAGTGCCGCGACATCGCGACCGCTCAATCGCTCGTCCGTACGATGATCGAGCATTCCGCCAAAGAGGATCTTCCACGGCACCGGGAGATTCGAGGGCAGAGGAATCGGTTCGCGAAGACGGCGGGCCACGATCTCGCTCGGCGACCCCTCGTAGACGCGATTCCCGGTAAGACACTCCAGCAGAACGATGCCGAGTGACCAAACGTCGGCGCTCGGCCCAACCTGCGTGTCCTCGAGTTGCTCGGGCGCCATATAGGAAACGGTCCCCAGCATTGAGCCCGTGATAGTCAGTGTTGCGGCGTCGTGCAGTTGCGCAATTCCGAAATCCCCGAGTTTCACGTCTCCGGTTACCGAGATCATGATGTTTGACGGCTTGACGTCGCGATGCACGACGCCGCGCTCGTGCACATAGGCGAGAGCGTCCGCCAGGCAGACCCCCAGGGCGGCCGTGTCTCGCGCCGCCAGTGGAGCGCGCCGCAGAGATTCGGCGAGGGTGATTCCCTCGATGAACTCCATCACCAGGTACGCCTGATCGCGAGCAAGTCCTGTCTCATAGAGGCGAACTAGCCCCGGGTGTTCGAAGCTTTCGAGAGCTCGCGCTTCGTGGGCCAGGCGGCGTACGAACTCGGGATCGCCCGATCGAAGGATCTTCACCGCGACGATGAGGCCGCTTCGCTCGTCAACCGCCTCGTAGACGTCGGACATCCCTCCGCGCCCGAGAAGGCGGACAAGCAGATAGCGCCCGCCAAGAGATTCGTTGATGAGTGTCATGAGCGAGTGTCCCCAGCGTAACGGGCACCGTTTTCCGTAGTTGATCGAGAATCGCTGCCAGAAGATGCGACACTGGCGAGCCTTCTCGAATGCTCCATATATAGGGGCGATTCTCAATCGGGCCGAGACTTATTGGCTAGGGCATGCGCCGCACTCCCTATAGTTCCAAGTTTCCGCCAAGATATCGGGCGCGACATTTGTCGCTCTTCCGTGAGAACACGCGAATAAGTACGCTCAATGGTTGACGCATCGTCCAATCTCGTGGGGGCAACGTGAAGAAGAGTGGAGGGCTGTCGTCGCGCCTCGTTCTCATCGTGGGGGTCGCGCTCACACTTGTCGTGACGTTTAGCGCGACGATCACGGCGTCGGGCTCCTCGACCACCACTACCACCAGCCCCACCGGATCATCGACCACCACGACCACGACGACTGCCACGGCGCCCACCACGACCACCACGACCACCACCACACTGCCCACCACGATTTTGGGGCCCAACGGCGTCGAGTCCTCGGCCATCATCGCGGAGAACCGGCTACCGGGTACGACCTCCTGGAAGATCTCGGGGACCGTGTCGCCCACGCTGATTCAAGGCTTCGCCAGTCTCACGTACGCAAAGCAGGGACAGAA
>JBOGFT010000051.1:0-16388 GCA_050701895.1 Acidimicrobiales bacterium | reverse complement strand
GTTGAGGCGAAGGACACGGTCGCCGGGGTGACTACGAGGGCCAGGAGTACCGCGCCCGCCCCGAGCGCCATCATGGTGATCTTGAGCGTCTTCATCGTCATGCCCCGAAAAGAGTCCGCCGCGGACTCCGGGGCATCCTTTCACATTTCTAGGGAACTCGCGTTTCGGGGGAAAATCTGGCGTCGAAGGTGGCCAGACGGCGCTCAAGGAGCGTCGTCGGGGTTCGTAAAGCGAATACAGAAGCACTCGGGACGGTCTCGGCTGCCCTTACTGGCCCGAGATCTCCTCAAGTGACCGACGAGAGGTTTCGGGCAAGACGTTTGTCAGTAGGAAGCCCAGGCCCGCGGCGCAACCCGCCATCAGCAGCATTCCGCGCAGTCCGATCGATGTCTCCAGAGCGGGCACGAGAAACACGCCGACGAATGCGCCAAGTTTTCCGATCCCGGCCGCAATGCCGTGTCCCGTGGTTCTTTGACTGACCGGAAAGACTTCAGACGGTAGGACGAAAGTGGTCATATTCGGACCGAACTGGACGAAAAAGTAGCTCACGCCAAATATCGCCAGGAACGGCGCGATCATGGTGGTCAACGGTGGAACGGCCGCGAGCAAGATGAAGCAGGCGGCCATCACCGAGAAGCCTATGAACTGCAATCGACGATGACCAATGCGGTCCATCTTCGATACGGCGAGAAGATAGCCGGGCACCGCGAACACGATGAAGATTCCGAGGGTCCAGAGGAGTTTGACTTCCAGAGTGGCCGTGGGAGACACCTTCTCCAAAATGACGGGTAGAGAAAGCGTGTTGCCGTAATAGGCGTAGTCGAATAGAAACCATGCCCCCGCCGTTCCTAACACCAACTTCAGCATTCGGCGATCGGTGATGAAGGACGCGAAAGACAACCGGAATGAGGTCGCGGTTTCCAGCGGTGCGACAGCGCGAACTTCGTCACCGGCAAGCTTCTGCAAGCTACGAGACGCCTTCTCGGCGCTTCCACCAACCTGCTGGAGAAAGCGCGGGGACTCGGGCATACGCGAGCGCAGGATCACCACTCCCGCCGCGGGTAGCGCTCCGAAGCCCAGGAGAAGACGCCACACCAAGTTGTCGCTCATGCCCGATGACAGCAGTGCGAGGCCAACGAGTGGACCGATGACGAGGCCGACCGCCTGCATCGAGAACACCAATCCCACCATTCGTCCTCGGTCGTTGCGATTGGCGTACTCACTCATCAACACGGCCGACACTGGATAGTCACCGCCAATTCCGAGCCCCAGCACGAATCTCGCGATGACGAGCCAGACGAGCGATGGCGCGAGCGCAGATGAGAGTGCTCCGGCGATCATGATGACCGCGACCGTAACGTAAACAATCTTTCGCCCGAAAATATCCGCGATCCGACCAAAAGTGAACGCGCCGACGAATGCACCGAGGATCGCTGCACCGGTCACCCAACTGGTGGCAAGAGTTCCCAAGTTCCACTGTGCCTGCACCAGCGCGGCCACGGTGGCTATTACGAACAAGTCGTACGCATCGGTGAAGAATCCGATTCCCGAGATGATGACCGCGCGGCGGTGGAAACGACTTATGGGCGCGTCGTTGAGAAGATCGACCGCCGTCTTGCCCGGGGCGCCAAGACCCGTCTGGGGGATGGGCGCATTCGAAGTGTGGTTCGAAGGACTGTGGTGAAAATCGGAGAGTTCCGATCTCATGTCGACCACGCGGGTCCTTTCACTTTTGGTTGGCTCACCTAAGTGTTTCAAAGAGTGGTAAATCGATGGTCATCCGATGGTGTCCGGAAAGTGAACAGATCGTGAAAAGTTAGTGTTTCAGCCGTAACCACTCACCCGGAACTGGTCCCGCTCAAGAGACCGCAACCAGGGATACTTTCTGTTGTTTTGACGCTATCGTCGCCACACAAAACATCTTGCTAATTGCTAAGGGCGACGCGGGTGCCTCAGGGGGCTGCGACGTTACCAGCGAGCGTCCACCCGACGAGGGCGTTGGCGTGGCCATGCCCCATCTGATACTCAGACTTGAGGTACCCGACGATGGCCATGTGCTTATCAAGGCCACAGTCGGAAATGATCTTTTGCCACTGCGCAATCGAGCGACCATATTTCTTCTCAATAGAGGGAAAGTACGAAGCCGGCCCCTGCTTGGGCCATGGGTGTGTGCGATGCGACTCCTATCTCGCGGAGATGTTGACTTGCCAACCGATGCCGAACCGGTCGATGAAGGCCCCGAAAACGTCACCCCAGAACATCTTCTCGAGCGGCGCTTTGACCGAACCGCCAACACTCAATGCCTCGAAGATCCTGCGGAGTTCCAGTTCTTCGGTCCCGATGAGGCTCAACTCAATTCTCGTCTGGACGTCGTTGCTGGCGTCGGTGCGATCGCTCGCTCGAAAGACGAACGACCCGCAATCAAGAGCAGCGTTGATGACGAGGTTCTTCGTATCTTCTGGAGCGCTCGGATCGACGTCACCACGCCGAGTGATCGTGAGATCGCCTCCCAGGCAGTCTCTATAGAAAGTCATGGCGTCTTCCGTGCTGCCCGGAAAGAAAAGATAGGCCTCCACGTTCATTTTTTGTCTCCTCTTGGTTGTCCCTGACGGGAACTAGACGGTATAGTACTATACGGAGAACTGGACTGTCTAGTACTATTTCGGAATACTATGGAAGTCACGAATCCCCCAGAGCGCAGCGTCGATCGCCGACGCCGAAAGATTCGCGAAGCCGCAGTGCAGATCTTCCTCGCCAAAGGTTACGAAGGCGCGACCATGGAGGATGTCGCGGTCAGCGCCGGAGTGTCTAAGCAGACCGTCTACAAGCACTTCGCAGACAAGCAGAGTCTCTTCGCCGACATCGTCTTGTCAACCACCGATGACATGAACGCCATCGTGGGGCTTATCGCGGAAAGCCTCTCTGCGACCAGTGATGTGGCGCGCGATCTCACGTATTTGGCCGAGACGTTTCTGACCGCACTCATGCAACCGGGGGTTCTGCAACTGCGCCGTCTCGTAATTTCAACGGCGGATCGTTTCCCAGATATTTCATCCGCGTGGTATGAAATGGGTTTCGAGCGAGCGCTTGGCGCGCTGTCAAGTTCCTTCGAGTCGCTCTCGGATCGCCAACTGCTCGCGGTGGACGATCCCATGGCCGCCGCAGAACACTTCGTCGGCATGCTCTTTTGGATTCCCGTGAATAGAGCAATGTTCACGGGAGACGACGAGTACGCCGCCACGCACGATCTCGCCTCCGTCGCGCGTAGTGCGACAGCCGCGTTCACGAACGCCTACCGCCTGCGTTCATGAACGACTCCAATGACGCCTGTTCCCCTCAACGATTGCTGCTCTCGCGGAGAAAGACGGGAACGGGGGTCGACGTCAGTGGACGAACGGCATTGCAAATACTGGAATCTGCGTCATTGACTTGAGCCAAACCACTGTTGATACGCGACCAGAGACAGCGGCGTGCTGGGTCCAAGTGGTAAGACGCTCAAGCCCGGATTGCCCACCCCACTCACGTTGAAATAGCTTTCGAAGGCGAAGTCCCCATTTGCAATGGTCTCGCCGATCCCGTCGACATACGCGGGGTCATCGCCGGAGGGCGCCGACACGAGGCCCCATTCGGGGAGACTCATCGGCTTACCGTGAGCGTTCGCGAAAGCCTCAAAGCGTGTGAGACCCGCAGGCTCGCTGGAGAGTTGCGGAAATGTCAGCGGCACGTTCGGCGTATCGCAGCCCACGTCGTAAAGGTCGAGACCCATGATATCTACGAATTTATTTCCGGGATAGAAGTTCGCGTACGGATAGTTCTCAACGCATGCATTGGGGTTCCAGTCCATGAGAAAATGCTCTCCCGCTGCACTACGCAGCGAGGCGGCTTCATTGGCAAAGCATTTAGCCCACAGATGCTGTTCAACGACCCTTGCTCCCACGAAATCGGACTCCCACATGCCATTCATTTCCGGGCCGAGTCGAAGGACCGAATTCTGAAGACCCGCGGCGACCAGGCTCTTGCCGAGCGTCGTGGCATACGCGTCAAAGTCGCCGGCGGCGCACGACGTCTCCCAGTTGAGCGGGTCGTTTATATTTTGGAGGTTGGCGGGGATCAGGTTGAATGCCAAGACGAGTTCTCGGCTCCTTGGTTCTTGCGCAACCCACGCTGAGAACCCTGCGCCAGAACTTGTGAGCCACGGATGCTCCCACTGTGCCCATGTTTGCGCATTCGTAAAATATGCCGTGAGGCACGACACCGAGCTATCGGTTTCGTCTTCGAAGCTTGTAACCGTGGATTGGACAATCGAGAGACCGTAAGCGCCGGGTGGCATGCCTGGCGCAATGCACTCACTTCGCGAAGGCCCAACTTTGATGAGACCGGTCGATGTCAGAAAGTTCGACGGTGCGGAAGGCGCCGTTCTTGATGCCGTTGCTGTTGCGGCGGACGTGTTCGAGGCTAGGCCCAAGGAGAGCACAAGCGTGGCAACTGCGGCGGAGACGAGCCCGACTGATGCCCACCGGGTGAGCGCGAGCACCTTCATGATTGGTTGTCGCCTGTGCTTGAACATATTTTCCTATGGCTTGGTAGTGAGGACCTACGTAAACGCTGAGGCGATTTTTTCCTGGTTAGTCCCCGAAACATGAGGACACAAGAATTTACAGCCGGATGGGTCGGACTCGAGGACCGTTGCAGATACTGAGCTTTGGCCGGAGTTCCTTTCTAGTTTGGCAAGCCGGGAGGTTAACGCCGCAAGCTCTCTGGGGTCGTACTATCGGCTCATCGCTCATAGGCGACCCAGGAGCGGCGCCCACGATCGCGCGTCACGGTGGAGTAGTTCAATTGCGTCTCGATGCCCTTGACGTAGCTGACAAGTTACCCCGTCGTCATGTCGTGAGGAGAATCGAATCGTTGACGTCCCTCGAAGTGGTGTAAATCCTGAGGTTGTCGTGATGACAGGGCCCGGAGTAATTCTTGATGTGTGAAGCCAGACACGAACGGAAAGCTCCGATGACCCACCATGATTTGGACCTATCCGAGGCGCTCGATGCACTTCGCAACGACGACAATGGTGATCTTGTTCGCACCAGATGGTCAGTTTCCTCTATCAGGCGCTGATCGACGCGGAGGCGACCGAAGTGGTTGAGGCCCAACCTCACGAGCGCACCATCGCTCGCACCAACCAGCGCAACGGCACGCGAGCGAAGCTCACGAACAAGACTGGTGACGTAGAGGTGAAGACTCCCAAGTTGCGTCGCGATTTGTTCTTCCCGAGCATCCTCGAGCGGCGCCGGTGCATCGACCAGCGGGGTTGGCCGAAGAGACGTCGGCCCTTCGCACGAGATCCCTCGCCGACAAGGCCGTTCCCTACCTGCTCTGGCCCCACCTACGTGAAGGCCCGGGTGGCGCACGCGTGGTCAGCCGAGCGCTCGTGGTGGCGACGGTCATTGGCGAGGATCGCGAGGTGCCGGGGATCGCCATCGGCGACTCTGAGGATGCCGCCTTTTGGGTTCTCCTCGGGTTTGTGTGGGTTAGTTTCACTGATCACGCGAAGTTCGTCGTCGGCAGTTGAATGGTCAGCCCACCGCAGCAGAGATAGATCATCGCGATCACGGCCGCGGCCGAGTGGTGCCCGTAGCCGCGATGGTTGATGAGTCGGATCTTCGAGTTCAGTCCTTCGAGCTTGGAGTTAGAGAGGTTCAGTTCGACCGCGGCCAAGATTCGCTCACGGTTCTTGCGCACGGTCCTCGCCAACTTCACGAAGGCCGGTATGCGACTTCGACTGGCCCAGGCCAACCACCACGCCAGATGCTCGGGGGCGTCTTCGGGGTCCTGGAGTCGGTAGAGGTCGCGCAGTCCCTCTTTCAGTTGCCAACTGCGATAGAGCACCGAGTTGTTCTTCCGCAGTTCGTGTAACACGTCGAGCTGGTCGTCACTGAGATTCTCGGGGTCCTTCAGCAGGGCCCAACGAGTGTGCTTGACCCATCGGGGTTGATTACGGGCGCGCACTTCGTCACTCTTCGGTCGACCTCGCCGATGGGGAGCAGGTGCGCGACGACGTTCCTCGTTCGGACCACCGGCGGGCCTGGTCGATCGCCTCATTGGCCAGCTTCACCAGATGAAACGGATCCACGCACTGGCGAACGTGCGGGGCCCTCTCGTCGGTGGCCTTCTTGAACGCACCACCCATATCCAGGCTGATCGCTTCGAGTTTCGCCACTCGCTCAACCCCGAGTTCGTCGTAAAAGGCTTTGAGCGTGGCGGCGCTCTTGCCCTCGCCCGCCCAGATGGCCCGACCCCGTTGGTCGTGATCGGCCACGACCGTCACGTAACGGTGGCCCTTGCGGTAGGCGACTTCGTCAACCCCGATTCTCTTCAGACCCTCGAAGCGCACCACGTCGAGCTCGTCGGCCACCACGTCGACCACGATCTTCGCGACGGCCTCCCAGCTAATGCGCAGCAACGTCGTGATCGTGGTCTTGTCGGTGCGTTGGGCGAGCCACGCGACGACCGAGCAGAAGGCCTTCGTGTGACGAGCTGCCGGTCTCGCCCACGGGACTTCCTCGGTGCGTACCCGCTGACAGCGTTGGCAGTAGATCCGAACGATCTCGGCCTCTAGGAAGCACTTGGCGGCCCCGAAGTCCAGGTGTCGCCAGCGCCGGGTGGAACGGTCGTAGTGGGCCTCAGACGCTGTGCGCTTTGGCACACCTCGATTACAACGCGCGATGCGCTCACGCCTACGAGACGTACTTTCTGACCGCGCGACAACTGGACCTCGGTGCGGAAGCACTTTCACAGATCTTTCGGCGAGCCGCCTTCAACGTGATGAGCGTCAACCGAGACGATCATGCGAAGAACTTCTCATTTCTCTTGCCAGAATACGGGGCTTGGGAGCTCGCGCCCGCATATGACATCACGCATTCGAACTGGGGAGGATCGTGGACGCAAGCTCAACAGATGAGCGTCAGCGGGAGATTCGTCGACATCGCCCTCGACGACTTTCGCTCTATGGGCGACCGCATCGAGGTGCCCGACATTGAACGCACGCTGTCTGAAGTGGCGTCCTCGATCGAACAGTGGGGTGACTTTGCCGCAGCGGCCATGGTTGATCGAGCGACGACGGAAAGGATCGCCGCGGATTTGGAGTCGCGCCGTCCACGCTGACGGGCTTTCGGCGATCGAACCGTTCGTGGCGATGGAACCGCGCCGTCAATTCAGGGGACGACTCCCCAGCCCGTTTCGCGAAGTCGGAGCCGATGCATTGATGACCAATCCGACCGCAGCGCCAAAGGAGAGGCAGGCGCTGGGAGGCCGCCCTCTAAATCGAAGAGGCTTGAAAATAACAAATATGTACTATGCTGTCAGCGTGATAAGTGGTGATTTGATAAAGGAAGCGCGACACCGCGCTGGCTTGACTCAAGCCCAGTTGGCTCAGCGACTCGGTAAGTCCCAATCGGCGATTGCTCGATGGGAACGCGACGACGTGCAACCCAGCCTTGAGATGCTTCGAGACACTATTCGCGGATGCGGCTTCGATCTCTTATTTTTCATGTCAGTTGCTGACGACTCAAACGTGACGATAATCGACGAGCATCTTCGAATGACGACGGAAGAGCGATTCGCCGACATGATGTCACGCGTTCGCTTTGCCGAGCAGCGCCAGTTGAGAGATGGCGGACGTTGAGTGACGTCACTCCATACCGCCCGGGCGAGATGCTCGAAGTTCTTGAGCGACATGGAGTCCTGTATGTCGTCATAGGTGGATTCGCCGCCGAGCTACGAGGTTCCCCCTACGTGACGCGAGACGTGGACGTAACACCGGCGCGCACACGCGACAATCTGGGAAGGCTGGCAGAGGCGCTCAAAGAACTCGACGGCAAATTGAGAGTTCCCGATCTGGATTACCCCCTGCCCATAGCGCTTGATGATCGGACGTTCGATCAAGGCACTACGTGGACCTTCGTGACCAAACTCGGCTTTCTCGACGTAGCATTGCTTCCCGACGGCACGCGAGGTTACGACGACCTCAAACGAGACGCCACCAAGGAGCGCATCACCGATACCCTCGCCATCTCGGTAGCTTCCTTGGCCGACGTGATCCGCTCCAAGGAAGCGGCTGGACGCGAGAAGGACCGAGCCGTGCTGCCGATCTTGAGGCAAGTTCTGGAACGCTCGAAAGCCATGAAGCGGGGCGACCAGGGTATCGAGCGGTAGCCGATTATCTCACCTAATTAATGCGGCAAGCTAGGAACCGGCATACGTGCTACTGCTCCGCCGATCGTCGGTCATCATCCGCGTAAATGGAGCGAGCGACGAGAATCGAACTCGCCTTCTGGAAGCGATAAACGCGATGGTCAACGTCTCTAGAAAACTGTCGCGGTCGATCGTGGGTGCGATCAGCGGTTTATATGCGGTGGTATCAATACTGGTCCGTCCGACGATCAACGGCGCCATATGATTTGTGCCGCGCTTTCGCTACTTTTGGTAATGCTCTCGCCAAATGAGTCGGTACACCCGCGTCTTGCGAGGGATCGATCGGATTCCCGGTAGGAAGGGAACGAGGATCAGACCGAGGGTGAGCAGCATCATGAGAGCCCACACCAAAATGTCGCCGTTGCCACTTGAATTAAACGGCGGAATCTGGTACCAGAAGGTGTAGAGCCACAGCCAGGCCTGGCCCGGATAGTTGCCCGTCTCGTTCATCATGCCCCACTGGTCGCCCGCGAGGTGCTGTTTGGCGGCCACGTTGCCGAGATAGTTTCCGTCTTCGAGGAAAAGCAGGGGAAGCGTGTAGTTGGTCGTGTAGAAATTCTTCTGGCTCACCAACGCCTGGTCGTACGCGCCCGATCGAGCCATAGCGAGCAGGGAACTCATCATGACTGGAACCGGCCCCACGTCCTTCGCGTGTGCAACCAGCTGGCCGTTAGTGAACGCCATAGTCGCGGCGGCTGTTGTGTAGTGCGCCACCCACGCGTCGTGGGTCGTCGCGGTCGCGTGCTTCCACTGGGCAAGTGCGCCTGACAGCGGCTGTTGGGGGGGCTGGGATTCGAGCGGATTCAGGATATAGACCTGCGCGGTGTTCACCGGAATGTGCACCCCGATCCACTGCGCGATTGAAATGGGTCCGAGCTCTTGGCCCCTGGCCGCGCGATTGTAGGGCGGACCGTATGTGGCGGTCTCGGAGGTCCCGTTCAACTGGCTGAGAGCGTCCTGGGCGAAATCTAGGGGCGCGAGGTTCGACCACTTCTTGATCGTGATGGCGGGTTCGTCGGGCGAACCAAAGACCACGGCCAGCAGAACCGTCAACAGGGAAACGACCAGGAGGGCGAGGGCGCCTTCTTTAATGATGTCGTAGGGCCGATTCCCGCCTTTCCACTCCGGGGCGTCAACGTCAGGTCGGAACTTTTTCACGCGGGAGTCTCTACCGTCTCTTCAAAGGGTGGCACGACGCCCTTCCTTCGCACCATCAACACGTGAAGCGTGGTGAGCAGTACCGCGCCAATCGGCAGTAGCACGATGTGCCACATCAGCATCTGGCCCGAGTTCAAGACGTTGAAGAAGGCGCCTGCGCCGGTCGCGTTGATGCCGTCTTTGGCCTGCGTCGAGATCCACTGGCTGTCGAAGTTGCTTTGGCTGAGGTATCCAGTGAAGGCCGCTCCGACGGAGACGAGGAAGGTAACGACGCCCGTCATCCACGTCAGCGAGCGACCCCCTCGCCAGGCGGCCATGAAGTATTTGCCCCACAGGTGAATGACCATGGCGAAGAAGAAGATCTCCACGCTCCATAAGTGCAGTGAGTTCACGAAGTGCCCGACCAAGGAGGAGTGCCACCACTGGGGTCCGCCGATGGCGAGGATGCAGCCCGAACCGATGACCACCATCAGCGCGGCCATCGTCGTAACGCCGAAGACGTATATCCACGACGACACGTAACTTGGTTGGGTGTCGGGAAGAAGTTTCTCGGGCGGAAGGACCTTGACTATACGACGACGCAATCGCGTCGTCCACTGACCTTCAATCTCGCTGTAACTCATTCGTCGTCCCTCGTGCGTCGTCCGGGGAAGGGGGCCAATAAGGCGACGACAAACGTCACCACCATCAAGATGATGACCGTAAGGTTGGCGACGGAGATCTGGAGCCAGCCCCAGTGGATGTAGTGGCCCAGGGAATTGAGCGGTAGCAGTGCTCCATTGAATGTGACGTACGCCATCACGCCCTCTCTTCGTTCACGCGATAGTCTCGCCGAAGTGATGCGCGACGGACTAGGGACTATATGCCCTTTTCCTGCGCGGTTCGTAGATTCAGAAATGCTCCGGCCGTTCGCTGACGTGGATCACTGGCGTCGAGAATGTACGGGGGCCACCGTTATCGAAACCGGCAATCAACGACGACGCTGACGACGCAGTGAGTCGCGACTAGGAACATCAACCGGGAAGGTCGTGAACGTCGCGACGTGGGCGACTCAAGACTGTCGAGCGATACAAGGATTCGTTCACCGCTGTCATCAAATGTCTTCGGATCAAAAGTTTTAGAAGACGAAAACACTACTCACGTGCGTAACGCATGCGTTGAGCGCTCACCAGCGCGAGACCGCGGTTTCCAGCTCGGAATAACGATGCTTTCGCTACGTCATCACGTGTCACCAGATCTCGCCTGGCACAATGGGGAAGTGGCCATACGCGTATTTCTCCTTGATGATCACGAGATGGTCCGCGAAGGCGTTCGAAGCCTTCTCGAATGCGACGAGGACATTGAAGTCGTCGGCGAGGCCGCAACGGCCACCGAGGCACTCCTTCGAATCCCACTTGCTCGACCGAATGTTGCCATTCTCGACGTACGCCTCGAAGAAGGCAGCGGCATCGAGGTGTGTCGAGACATTCGTTCCGCGCACCCCGAGATCGTCTGCTTGATGCTCACTAGCTTCGCTGACGACGAGGCGCTGTACGCGAGCGTGATGGCGGGCGCCGCGGGCTACGTTCTCAAGCAGATTCGCGCACGAGCACTCATCGATGACGTAAAGAAGGTGGCGAGCGGTGCCTCGCTGATGGATCCCAAGGCGGTCGCACGCGTCGTCGAGCGCATCGCCAATCCGCCGAAATCCTCGTCCGCGCTCAACGCGCTTTCGCCCCAAGAAAGTCGATTACTCGACTTCATCGCGGAGGGGCTCACAAATCGTGAGATCGCTGATTCGATGTTCTTGTCGGAGAAGACGGTGAAGAACTACATCTCGGGCATGCTCAATAAGCTCAACATGAAAAATCGCACCGAAGCGGCCGTCTACGCGACGCGGATGAAGAACAACCTCGAAGGTCCCCGCGCTTAAGCTCGCTGAGGTCGAAGCCCAGGCTTAGAAGCGAACTTTCGAGCCGACGACGCTCCTCCTCGGGACGCGAGAAGTCCGCGGCGCTCGCATAGAGGCAGTGCGCGCGGGCTAGTTTGATCAGCGCGCGGTCGTAGGATATCTCTGCGGCGAGCGCGTCGTAGACGTTCGCCGCACCCTGTGGGGCCCTCAGCATCATCCTGGTTCGACACACGAGGGCGTGCTCGATCAAGTCCATATGGTCTGTGTCATTGACCCAATCGTCAAGGGCCCGAGCCAGGAGTTCTACGTACATCTTTCGTCCCCCTTCTGGTTTCTTCATCATCCGTCGCTCCTTACCTTCCTCGTGCAATGAGCGACACGGATTGAACTTCCCATCGGCGACGCGCCAGAACGACGACGATGTCTCCTTCGAGGTTCATCAGCAACGTCACTTGTTCAGTGTTGAGGGTTGCGAGGGCCGTCCGCTAGGGAAGAAGGTCCTCAATGGATGGGACTTTCGAGCCTTCTTGGTCGAGAAATCTGGTCCTCTTTGTCGGAGTATTTCCTCGAGCGGCAGGTGTCGAAGAGGAGCAGCCATTTTTCTATGTGTGCCAATATGACGTCATGCCGTACCACGACATTCGCGATCCCGAGCAACTGAAGGCGCTCCTTGACGTGGTCGTCACGATTGAGTCAGACTTAAATCTGTCCGAGGTGCTACGCAAAGTCGTGGAATCCGCGGTACATCTCACGGGCGCGCGATATGGGGCTCTTGGTGTACTCGATCGTGATCAAAGTGGATTGAGCGAATTCATCCACCACGGCATGAGCGACGACGTCGTCGAAAAGATCGGGCACCTGCCGGAGGGGGCGGGCATCCTCGGACTCTTGATCCTCGACCCACGACCCCTTCGACTCACGAACCTCTCCGCTCACGAGGACGCAATCGGCTTTCCCGAAGGGCATCCAGTGATGGAGACCTTCCTCGGGGTACCTGTTCGCCTCGGTGGTGACGTTTTCGGCAACCTCTATTTGACAGAGAAGGTGGGCGGCACCCCCTTTACCGAAGAGGATCAAGCGATGGTCTCCTCACTCGCGTCGCTTGCGGGAGTGGCCATCAACAACGCAAGGCTCTACGACCGCGCGGGCGAAATCGAACTTCTCGCCGAGCGAGAGCGACTAGCCCGAGAGCTTCACGACACCGTGATTCAGCGGCTCTTCGCCTCGGGTCTGTCGCTTCAGTCGTGCCTTTCATCGATCGACGACGAAAGGGCTCACCAGCGGGTTAACCAAGTTGTTCAAGAACTTGATGACACGATTCGTCAGATCCGCACGTCAATATTCTCACTTGAGTCGGCGCGAGAGTCGAACGTAGGTGTACGGTCGCGCGTGCTTCAAATCTCGAATGAGGCCGCGCGATTCCTGGGTTTTGAGCCCGAGGTGCGATTCGCCGGAGTCGTTGAGCTGGAGGTGAACGACGACCTGGCGACCGACATGCTGTCGACGCTGAGAGAAGCGCTCGCCAACGTAGCTCGTCACGCGCGGGCCAGCAGAGTCGAGATCGAGGTGATCGTCGGTGAGGACACTCGCTTACTCGTTACCGACAACGGCGTTGGATATGACACGTCGAGCGGGTCTATCGGTAACGGACTGAGGAACATGGGCCAGCGAGCCCGCGATCGTGGCGGATCGCTCGATATCCAAAGCGCTCTCAAGGGCGGAACAAAAATATGCTGGAGGATTCCCCTTCGAGGGTAGACCCAGGTTCAAGATTTGTGGGCGTGATCTCGGCGAAAGTACAGATCGCGTTTTCCATAGTAAGCAATTGTCGAAAAGGGGTCGAAAGTCCCTAGCGGGCGCCCGCGGGAACTTTCATGCTGGACAGATGCCGCACGCGCCTGGGTCGACCCCGCAGAGCACTGGGTGGCGCAAGTCACGCGCTCTGGAACCGTGAGAGTCCTTCTGAGCCGATTTAACGACGTTCCGAAGTTAGGTCCGTCCTGATGCTGGTCGAAGGTTTCTCGGTGAAAAAACGGGCGTTCGACCTCGTTGCGTCCTACGTATCAAGTTCCCCGCATGGCATCCTCGAAGAATCGTTGGGTCGCGTTCGTCAAGCGCTTGAGTCTTCGAATCCGGAAAGAGCCGCAGGGGTCGGCGACCACGGCGTCACCGCTGGCGCGCTGCGTCGCTCGGCGACGGGCCTCATCTGGCCCGTGCACTGGTGGAGCCAATACGGCGCAATGGGGCTCTGCGATTTCGAAGGAGACCTCGACTTCACGCCCCTCGTGCTGGATCAAACGCTGATTGCGTTTCGCGGAAACTTCGAGGTTCGTGAGGGCGCGTTGCCCAGTGGGGCCAAGGTTGCTCGGCTTGGCCAGTTGACGCTTCACGCATTCCTGGAAGGACTAACTCTATGACCGGGTGTCAACATCAGCGACTTGACTGTGCGCTCTAAAGGTAGCGACCTTAGCGACACCGCGGTCGTGAAGGCAAGGGGCAAATAGCGGCAAATGATGGCAAAGCTAACCTCAGCAATCGCAACGACTTTCACAGTTGCGTCAACCATTTCAAGCGTGGAGCGCGGCGACAGCCTCGGGCGCTCCACGGGCGTTATCTGGACGGTTCGACATGCATGATGGGACGCCTAACCAGGCGACCATTGAATGCGACATCAGCGCATAGTTATGCTATAATAATGGCATGACTAGAACGCGTGTGAGCACCACCGTCGATGGCGACCTGTTGACTGAGGCGAGAGCCCTTCGGCAAGGTGCCTCAGACGCCTCCCTCTTCGACGAAGCGCTAGGCGCACTACTGCTGCGAAATCGAAGGACCGTGATTGATGAGGCCTACGCGGCCTACGACGAAGCACCCTTAAGCGAAGTGGATGAATGGGGAAGTCTCGCCGTGTTTCGAGAGGCCGCGGGCGCGTCCTGACCTCCTCCCCTTTGCGCGGCGAGGTTTGGTGGTGCGAACTACCAGAGATTTCACGGCGACCCGTAGTGGTTCTGTCCCGCGACGCGGCCATCCCCCGACTTCGCAGAGCTCTGATTGCTCCCTGCACCACCACGATCCGCGGACTGCCGAGTGAAGTGCTTCTTGAACCTGGAGACGACCCCATCACTCAACGGTGTGTGGTGAACCTTGACTCGGTCGAAAGTGTCTCGGTAGCGACGCTCGTTGAGAGGGTCGGACGCTTGAGCGATGGACGTATGGGCCAGGTCTGCTCGGCGTTGGGTGTTGCAGTCGATTGTCAGTAAACGCGGATCGGCGCCACTTCTAGGACGGTGCTGAAGTAGTCGCTCGAAATCCACGTTTTCTAATCGGCGGCGTTCGAAAATTGAGTATGGCTCTTGGCACCTCACCACTCTTGCAACGCTTCGAAAGTCCGAGGGAGATCCTCGGTGACCGACTACGCGAGGGCTCGATCTATCGACTCTTGGCCGACGAGGGTCACCGTCTCTTTCCGAACGATTACTTCGCTGACCTCTACAGCGACTCGGTGCGGGGACGCCCGACCATTCCGGCCCGAGTGATGGCGAGTGTGATGGTCCTCCAGGCCCTTGAGGGACTGTCCGATCGTGAGGCGACCGATCGCTTGGAGTTCGACCTGCGCTGGCAGGCGGCCTGTGGTCTCGACACCGGGGCTGAGTCCTTCCACTCAACCGCCCTCGTCGGCCAGCGCAACCGGCTGCGAGAGTCGAAGCGCCCCCGCAGGATGTTCGACGACACGAGGCTGGTGGCGCGTGAGTGCGGAGCCATGAAGAACCGCGCCCGGGTCTTCGACTCCACGCCCATCTACGACGCCGTCGCCACCCAAGACACCGTCACCCAGCTACGTTCGTCGATCCGCAAGCTCCTCAACGTGCTCGACTCCTCGGGCGAGGGTGCACTGGCCACTCGAGTGCGCACCGTGCTCACCCGTGACGACGACTACCGCTCAGTGGGCAAGCCCCCCTGTGACTGGGACGACCCCGCTTCGCGCGAGCAGTTGGTCGACGAGTTGGTCACTGACGCCATGGCGGCTCTTCGCGTGCTCGAAGGTGAAGAACTGACGAGCGCGAAGGACGCCGCTCTCCTGCTCGCCCTGGTCGCCGGTCAGGACGTCGAAGAGGGCGCCGACGGGGTCTTTCGCATCGCGAGGAAGGTGGCCAAAGATCGCGTGATCTCCACCGTCGACGTCGAGGCCCGCCACGGGCACAAGTCCAAGGCCCGAAAGTTCGATGGCTTCAAAGCTCACCTCTCGGTTGACCCTGACTCGGAGCTGATCGACGAAGTGGTGGCGACGCCGGCCAACACCCCCGACCGCGAGGCGGTGCCCGCCCTCGTCGAGCACCTGCTGGGTGAGGAGGCTCCCCCCGAGATTGTCGGCGACGCCGCCTACGGCGACGGAGCCACCCGCCACGAACTGGGACAAAAGGGGCTCACTGTCATCGCTCGCGTGCCCCCGCTGCGCAACACGACCGGTGGCTTCACCAAGGACCGCTTTAGCGTCAACCTCACGACCAACACCGTCACCTGCCCGGCCGATCACGTCGTGTCGATCCGTTTTCGCCGCAGTGGCGGGGGTGTGGCGCGTTTCGCCTCACACTGTGCGAGCTGTCCGCTACGTAGTTCGTGCACGAGTGCTCGCTCGGGTCGCGTCGTCACCATCCATCCCCACGAGGACCTTCTTCAACAGGCTCGCAGAGACCAGCGAGAGCCCGAGTGGCTCGCTCGCTACCGGGCCGATCGGCCGATGGTCGAGCGCAAGATCGCCCACTTCGTCTTGCGCGCCTGGGGCGGACGCCGAGCGCGCACCCGCGGACTAAAGCGAGTCGCCACCGATCTCGACACGAGGGCGGCCGCGATCAACCTCGCACGACTCGCCGTGCTCGGCCTTCGCTCGAGTGAAGGTGGTTGGGCCATCACCGCCACCTAACGGACAGGGGACTACGGCGCCAACTTGACCGCGCCGGCCAACGCTCTTGGAACCTCTGTCGAGTGCACTTTTCGGTCCGAAGTTCACCATTTGCATAACGCGTCATCGAATCCACTCTCGCGCGTTCACTTCGCGGCCCTAAAGGCCCCTACTTCAGCAGCGTCCTAG
>JBOGFT010000050.1:0-18433 GCA_050701895.1 Acidimicrobiales bacterium | reverse complement strand
GCCGTGAACTGGTAGTCGACGAGATCGGCGAAGTACTGCTGGAGCAAGTTGACGACGGCGAACGCGCGAAAGGCCGGCACGAGTGACTTGCCCTTCTTCCAGACGTACCCGCGTCGATCGATCGTCTTCATGACCGACGCGTACGTCGACGGACGCCCGATCCCGAGGTCTTCGAGCTTCTTGATCAGTGTCGCCTCGGAGAAGCGGTCCGGCGGCTGCGTGTCATGACCCTTCGCTTCGGCGCTCGTGACCGGGACCGTCTCGCCCTCACTCAGCGGCGGCAAGATGCGCTCTTGGTCGGCCAATTCGGCCTCGGGATCGTCGGTCCCTTCCACGTAGGCCCGGCGAAAACCTGGGAACTCGATGCGAAGACCCGTGGCGCTGAGTCCGGCGAGCACGTCGCCGTCAAACCCTGCCACGTCCGGCAACGTGGTTTCTAGACGGACCTTGTCTTGGGTCAGGCGGGCGTCGACCATCTGGGAGGCGAGCGTGCGCTTCCAGATGAGGTCATAGACCGCGAGTTCGTCACCACCGAGTTGTGACTGTGCCTCGTCGAGGGACCGGAAAGACTCGCCGGCAGGTCGAATCGCTTCGTGTGCCTCTTGGGCGTTCTTCACCTTGCGGTCGTAGCGGCGCGGTTGGTCGGCCACGTAGTCGTCACCGAACATGGAGGCGGCGCGAGCGCGGGCCCCGCGAATGGCCTCGTCGGACAGCGTCGTCGAGTCGGTACGCATGTAGGTGATCCAGCCCTGTTCGTACAGTCGCTGGGCGGCACGCATTGTGCGCTCGGGATCAAAACGCAACTTACGACTCGCCTCGATCTGCAACGATGACGTCATGAAGGGAGCCTGGGGACGCTGCGTGCGCGGGGTCGACGTGATGGACTCCACGCGAAGCGTCGAACCGATCAGCTCGCGCGCAATGGAGCGAGCGGCCGGCTCACCCAAGACTTCGAGTGTCCCCTTGGACTCCAGCTGTCCGAGCGCGTCGAAGTTCTTGCCCGTAGCGAGAGCCACGCTGTTCACGGTGTCGAGGGTGGCCTCGAAGGCGGACTCCGCGTTCATCGTCGCGGTGACATCGAACCATGTCGCAGAGCGAAAGGCCATTCGCTCGCGCTCGCGCTCACAGACCAGGCGAATCGCCACCGACTGCACGCGCCCGGCCGAGCGTGCCTTGTCGACGGCACGCCAGAGAACGGGCGAGACTTCGTAGCCGACCAGGCGATCCAGGAAGCGTCGACCTTCCTGGGCGTCGACCAGGCGCAGGTCGAGGTCGCGAGTCTCACTGACTGCCTTGATGATGGCAGCGGGCGTGATCTCGTGAAAGACCATGCGCTTGACGGGTATCTTTGGATTCAAAACCTCTTGAAGGTGCCAGGCGATCGCCTCGCCCTCGCGGTCTTCGTCGGTCGCGAGATACAGCTCGTCGACTTGCTTGAGCGCGGCCTTCAACTCCGCGACGATCTTCTTTCGATCGCTCGAGACGACGTAGACCGGCTTGAAGTGATCGTTGACGTTTATTCCGAGTCGCGCCCATTTCTCGCCTTTCACCGACGCGGGAATGTCGGCGGCGCTCTGGGGTAGATCGCGAATGTGACCGATCGAGGGCTTGACGATGTAGTCAGAACCGAGCATGCCTTGAATGCGGGTTGCCTTGGCAACAGACTCGACGATAACGAGTGCTCTAGCCATGCTCACCACCTCTCAGGTATCTCACGGCGTGACACACTATCGCTACCTCGGGCCTCCGCTGCACACGCTAGGCACATAAAGGTCTCTCGCCACGTCACTGATCGTCACGACGCCAACAGTCGCCGCAAGTGCCAAGGGCACCACGACGAGCTAGGGAACTCACAAGCTACGTGGGATCACTCTGGCTTTGGGGTGCGGCGACGATCTCGTACTGCGGATTTAGAATGACCGCCTCGCGTCGCAGGGACGTGACCGTTCCTTTCACCAACAGTCGCGTGCCGCGCTCGATGCCCGGCACGCTGGTGCGACCTTGGAAGACCAGGGTGATGGATCCCGAGTTGTCCGTGATGACGCAACGCAACTCGTGTGCCCCGCTCTCGTTGCCGATGGCCATCGAGCGAACGCGACCGGCGATCTCGACGAACTCGCGCTCAACGAGCGCCCCAATCGGCAGTGCGTCCCCCGAGCGCGCCGCCAGCTTCACGTCGGCGGCCAGATTCGACGCCTCGCGCACACCGCCGCGCGTGACCTCGTCACCCACCGGCTCCTCTCTCAACACCCCTTCAGTGAGGCGGCGAAGGGTGCGGTAGGGGATGATCGTCGCCGCAGTGCGAGGAACGTGCATGACCGCGCTGGCCATCTCGTCAGCCGTGCGGTCATGCAGAAGGCGCTGCAGCCGCGACGCGAAGCCCCGCCTGGGGAGAATGACCATGCAGAAGACGTCCGGGTCACGCACGGCGTCCGCGACGAGTTCGAGCGCCGCGCGATCAACTCGACGGTCCTCGCACTCCACGATTTCCAGACTGATGCTGGCCGAGGCTGTATTGGGTCGGCCCCAGTTGGCCTCGAGGCGGCTGGTGACGAGATTGTCCACGTCGAAGTGCACGGCGCGGATCGAGTACGGGTTGAGCGAGTTGCAATACAGCAGGGCGCGCTCGGTCGGCAGATCGTAGTTGTCCACGAAGACGATGATCCGGTTCATGCGGATGCTCACGCCCGCCTTCGCGCTGTTCGCCTCGAAGGCCTTCTCTTCTTGCATGTACTGACGGTGAAAGCGCATGAGACCGTAGTACATGATCGGGCCGACGGCGACGATGATCCAGGCACCCTCGGTGAATTTGGCGATCACGAAGATGACCACCACCAACGATGTCACGGTCGCCGACATCGCGTTGATGACCACGCCGCGACGCCAATGGGCCTCCTTCTCGCGCAGGTGCCGCGCGACCATGCCCGCTCCGGCCAGAGTGAATCCCGTGAAGACCCCTATCGCATACAGCGCGATCAAGGCGTTGACTGATGCGTCAAAGGCGATGATCAGGGCCAGCGACACGACGCCGAGCACCAAGATGCCGTTGGAGAACGCCAGTCGGTGGCCGCGCTTGGTGAGCTGACGCGGAAGATACTTGTCCCCGGCCACGTAGTTCGCCAGGAACGGGAACCCGTTGAACGACGTGTTCCCCCCGGTGTAGAGGATCATGACGGTCGCAATCTCGACGACGAAGAACATGAAGTGGCCGAAACCGTGCGCGCCAAGAACGTCCGAGACCTCTTGACCCACCACGGTCGGGGAACCCGCGGCGTAGGGCAGCGCGTGCGTCCAGTGCGCCAGCAGCGTCGTGCCGAGTAGCAGGAACGCCAGAATCGAGGACATCACGACGAGGGTGCTGCGAGCGTTCGGCGACTCGGGTCGCCGAAAGCTACCCACGCCGTTGCTGATCGCCTCGAGGCCCGTCAGCGACGAGCCGCCGTTCGCGTAGGCCCGCAACAGCGACAAGAACGCGAGACCCATCAAGAGCCCGTTCCCGGAGTGGCCGAGGTGACCTCCGACGAGGAGCTTTTGGGCCGGCTGGGGAATCATGTGCAGCGTGCCGACGATCTTCTTGTAGTAGCCAATAAGTATTGTCAGCGAGAGCATGATCACGTAGAAGTACGTGGGCACGGCGAAGTAGCTGCCGGCCTCACGTATCCCGCGCAAGTTGCCAAAGATCAAGATCACCACGACGATGACCGTCATCAGCAAGGTGCCGTTGCCCACCAGTGGAAAGTTCTTGGTCAACTGGGGAAACGCCGTGGTTAGGGCGGCGGTGCCGGCCGAGCACTGGACGGCGACCGTCACGGTGTAGTCAATGAGCAAGGCGACGGCGGCGATTTGAGCGATCTTCGGGCCGAAGTTGTCGCGCGCCACGACGTAGGACCCACCGGCCGTCGTGTAGTACTTGATGACGTCCCAGTACGAGGTCGTCACGAAGAAGAGAACGCCGATGATGACGAACATGATGGGCACCACCAGCGCGAACGCGGCCAGACCGATGAACGGCGTCATCTGGGTCAAAATCTCCTCGGTACCGTATGCCGAGGACGAGATGCAGTCGGGGGCGAGTACTCCAAGGGCAATGGGCCGACTCAGTCGCTCGCCGCTCAACTGCTCGCTGACGAGCGGCTTTCCGAGCAGGAGGCGCTTCAGGCGATAGTTCCACGTTTCCGGGTAGAACTTCGCCAGATTTGCGTGGGAAGTGAGCAGCGGCGCGCGCCGTGACGCTGGCTTTTGCTCATCTGACACGGCCTCGATACTAAGTCACCTGAATCGATCAAGAACCGCTGCAAGCACGTCGAAAATAGATAACCGAACCCAAGTTGCGGCAAATTCTCATGGTGTGGTCTGATGAGAGCGTGCATATCATCGTGATCGGTTGTGGCCGAGTCGGGTCAGAACTGGCCATGGAGCTCTCGGACGAGGGGCACTCCGTCGTTGTCATCGACAAGAATCGCGACAGCCTCCGGCGTCTGACCCACTTTCATGGCAAGACCATCGTCGGATCCGGCTTCGACCGCGACACGCTCTTCCAGGCCGAGGCGACCACCGCGGACGCCCTGGCCGCGGTGACGAGCGGTGACAACTCCAATATTCTCTGTGCGCGCATCGCCCGTGACCACTACAACATCAAAAACGTCGTGGCGCGCATCTACGACCCCGCGCGGGCCGATATCTACATGAAACTCGGCATTCCCACCGTCGCCACGTCGCTCTGGACGACCCAGCAGGTAAAACGCTGGATGCTCCCCTCCGACGACTCCATCGAGTGGAGCGACACTGCGAACACCGTGCATCTGGTCGAGCGCATCGTGCCCGACATTCTCGCCGGAAAGCCGGTGGTCGACTTCAACGTAGGCGACTCCGTTCGACTAGTTGGACTCATACGCGCCGGAGTCGGGCGAGTCAACATCGAGGGACTCTTCGCCCAGGAGGACGACGTCTTGGAGTTTCTCGTCACGCACGACGGGCTAAAGGCCTTACACGATCTACTCGCTGAGGGAACCTCGTGAAGATTGTCATCGCAGGGGGCGGGTCGGTCGGGACATCGATCGCCCTCGACCTTCTCGACCGCCATCACGACGTGACTCTGTTGGAGATCCTCATCGAGCGAGCCGAGCGGCTCAAGACCATGCTGCCCGGGGTCTCGGTCATGGCGGCCGACGCGTGCGAGTACTCGAGCCTCGCCGCGGCCGACGTTCGCAGTGCCGATGTCATGATCGCCGCCACCGGAGACGACGAGGACAACTTGGTAGTGAGCTGGCTCTCCAAGCAGGAGTTCGGCGTGCCCCGAGTGATCAGCCGGGTGAACAACGCCCGTAACGAGTGGCTCTTCAACGAGAGCTGGGGTGTTGACGTCTCGGTGTCGACTCCTGCGCTGATTACCTCCCTGGTCGACGAGGCGGTCGAAGTGGGTTCCATCATCGAGCTCATGACCCTCGCGCACGGCAAGATGCGCCTGATAGAAGTCACCCTGGACGCCAACTCGCCCGCGGTCGTGCAGAATCTCACGCTTGACGAGCTTCGTCTGCCCGACTCACTACGGGTCGTCACGGTAGTGCGCAACGATCAACCCCTGGTGCCGTCGTCGTCCATGAGATTCCTTGAGCACGATCACGTAGTACTCATGGCTCGCACCGACGCGTCGCACGACTGCACCATGGCTTTCATCGGGTGACCACACCGTAAATTCATCAGATGCGGACCTAGTCTGGCAATGTGGGTGCGGCCTTCTTTGATTTGGATAAGACGGTCATCGCGAAATCGTCGATCGTCGCACTGGGACCGGAATTGCACGCTCACGGGCTCCTTCGGAGACGAACACTGATCCGGGCCGGCTTGAGTCAGCTCTGGTTCCAGCGCTTTGGTGCCGACGAAGACCGCCTTGAAAAGGTTCGCACCTCTGTGCTGAAGATCACCCGAGGATGGGACCGCGATGAGGTGCGCCAGCTCGTCAAGGAGACCATCAGCGACGCGATCGAACCCTTGCTGTACGCCGAGGCGCTGGAGCTCATCGATCACCATCTCGCCCAGGGCGAGGAGGTTTATCTAGTCTCGAGCGCCCCCACCGAGATCGTTGAGCCCTTCGCTGAGCTGCTCGGACTTACCGGCGCCATCTCGTCGCGCGCGACTATCGACGAAGACGGAAAATTCACCGGCGAGATGGAGTTCTTTGCACAGGGCGCCAACAAAGCCATCGCCATCGTTGAACTGGCGAGTGAGCGCGGGATCGACCTCGCCGAGTCGTCGGCGTACTCAGACTCCGAGACTGACGTGGCCATGCTCGAGATCGTCGGGCACCCCTACGCGGTCAACCCTGATCGAGTGCTGACCCGCATCGCTCACGAGCGCCAGTGGCCAATTCTGACCTTCAGTCATCCCGTGACCGCGCTGCGGCGATCGAAGTCGCACACGCCATTCCTCGTGAGTGCCGTGGTGGTTGGTGTCGCCGCGGCGCTCGGCGGCGTTCGTCTTCAGCGTCGCTAGAGCGTCAGCAGATCCCGCGCACCGGTATCAGAGGAGGGGTGGCGCAACTTGCTCATGGCGCGCGCCTCGATCTGACGAATGCGCTCGCGCGTGAGGTTCATCTCCGCGCCCACGTCTTCCAAGGTGCGAATCTCACCGGCGCCGTCTAGGCCAAAGCGCATGCGCAGAATCTTCTGCTCGCGCTCGTCCAGCGGCTGGAGGAGCTTCTCGATGGCGGCGGGCATCATCTTCACCGCAGCCACGTCAAAGGGCGACTCGGCCGAGCGGTCTTCGACGACGTCACCCAGTTCGGCGTCTCCGTCTTCACGGAGTGGCTCGGAGAGCGAGATCGGCTCGGAGCGAAACCGAAGTGCCTCGATGAGCTTATCCTCGGGCATCTCGCACTCCTCGCAGAGCTCCTTGATGGTGGGAGGCCGACCGAACTTCAACTCGAGTCGCGACTGGGCCTTTTGCACGCGCGCGAGCGTGTCGCCCGCGTGTACCGGGAGGCGGATGGTGCGACCGGTGTTGGCGATGCCGCGAGTGATGGCCTGGCGGATCCACCACGTGGCGTAGGTAGAGAACTTGAAGCCCTTGCGCCAGTCGAACTTCTCGACGGCGTGCATCAGGCCGAGGTTCCCCTCTTGAATGAGGTCAAGCAACGGCAGGCCGGATGCTTGGTACTTCTTCGCGATGGAGACGACCAGGCGCAAGTTGGACTGCACGAAGTCCCGTTCAGCCTGGTCGCCGCGGTGTACCGCGCGCTTCAGCGCCTGCTTGCGGCTCGGAGTGATCTTGATCTTCTTGTCATTCTCGGACGCCTCGAGCTCGGCCTTGGCCTCACGGCCCTCTTCGATCGTCTGGGCCAGGTGGACCTCGTCGTCCTTGGTGAGAAGGGTGTACTGGCCTATGTCGGAGAGGTAGAGACGTACGAGGTCCTCATCGTCACGATCTATACGGTCTTTCGCCATGGATTCCTCTTCTGTAAAGGGGCCATCCGCCCCCGCTACTACTAGTTATACGGAGATAGGCAACTTAGCGGGAAACCCCAAAACTTTCGGCGTATCCAGCTTCATCCAGGCGCTGGGCGAGCCCCCGAGCCCGCTCCTGCCAGCGCTCGTCCTCAATAGGCCCCCGCCTCTTCGCCACCTCACCCACCGCCATGATTTCGGCCAGGAGTACCGCCGACGCCTGGTTGAGAACAGCAAGGGCCTCACCGTCGAACTCTCCGAACTCGCGCGCGTCGCGCAGCGAGACCATGAGGCGCGGGCCGACCACGATGGCCAGGCAGTAGAGCAGCATGGCGCCCGTCAGGTCGTCCGCGACCGACTCGAGCAGCGCGTCGCGTAGAGCAGGAAGGGACTCGCCGGTCACCTCGCCCACGAGTTCGCGAAGCGAGAGGGCCACCTCCCCTAACGCTCGGCCCGCCTCGTACGCGCGCACCACGTAGGCGTCGTTGGTGAGATCGGGCGCGCTGGCCCCCAGCACCTGATAGGTCGCATCGAAGCACGAGAAGAGGTGATCCAACGTCTCGCGGGACATCAGGCTTCGGGTCGAAAGGCGTTGGTGATGGGCATGCGCCGATCGCGTCCAAAGGCCTTCTTTGAGATCCGCACCCCGGGTGGCATCTGACGCCGTTTATATTCACTCCGGTCAACCAGACGAGTGATTCGCGTGACGAGCGCGCGGTCATAGCCGAGCGCGATGATCTCCTCGGCCGTCGCGTCATCTTCCACGTAGAGCTCGAGCAGCGGGTCGAGCACGTCGTAGGGGGGCAGCGACTGATCGTCGCGCTGATCGGAACGCAACTCCGCCGAGGGCGCCTTCTCGAGAACCGGCTCGGGGATGGGCTCGGGATCGCCATCACGGCGCGCGACATCGTTGCGATAGCGACAGAGCTCGTAGACGAGAGTCTTGGGCACATCTTTGATAACGGCGAATCCTCCCGCGGAGTCGCCGTAGAGCGTCGTGTACCCCACCGCCATCTCGGACTTGTTGCCCGTCGTGAGCACGATGGCACCCGTCGCGTTCGAGATCGCCATCATCAAGACGCCTCGAACCCGCGACTGGAGATTCTCGTCGGTGATGCCGTCAGGCTCGTCACCCAGTACAGTGCCCGCCAGCGACCGCGCGAAGGACCCGTGCACGTCTTCGATCGGAATCGTCGCCAACTCAATATCGAGTCGATCGCTCAGCTCCTCGGCGTCCGCGAGGGAGCCCTCAGAGGAGAAGCGACTCGGCATGGCGAAGCCGCGAACCGCTCTCGCCCCTACCGCGTCGACGGCGATCGTCGCCACCAGCGAAGAATCGATACCGCCTGACAGCGCGACGATCGCCTCGCGAAAGCCATTCTTCCTCAGGTAGTCTCGCGTCCCCATGACGAGCGCGTCGTAGATCTCCCGACGCGGGTCGAGCGGCTCTTCGAGACGATTCACCGTCGCCGCGCGAGCCCGCGTCTCGTTGCGCACGTAGCTTGATACAACAGCGACGCCGGCGCCGGACGAGGTTGCCTCAAGCTCACAGACCAGCAGTTCCTCGCTGAAGGCGCTGGCCCGGGCGATCACCTCGCCGTGTGCGTTGACCGCAAAGCTTTGTCCGTCGAAGACCAGTTCGTCCTGACCGCCGACCAGATTGACGTAGGCGATCGCGCACTTGGTCTCGCGAGCTCGCGCCACCAACAGGGCCTCGCGCTCCTCGCGTCGACCCCTCGCGTAGGGAGACGCGTTGGCCACCACGAGCAGTGTCGCGCCTTGCAGCGCGAGCTCGGCGGCGGGACCCATGCCAGTCCACACGTCTTCACAGACCAACATGCCCACGGCTACGCCGTTCACGTTGATGATCGACTGGGGACCGACGCCCGGATGGAAGTAGCGCCGCTCGTCAAAAACGTCGTAGTTCGGCAGCATTCGCTTGGTCGCGACCGCGAGGACGCCTTCGTCGCCTAGGGCCACCAGCACGTTGCCAATGTGGGCCCGGGCCGGTCCTTCGAACTGACTCAGCGCATCGCGACCGTCGCTTGAGGGCGCCAACTTCACTCCGTAGGCGTCCTCGGGCATGACGGTGCCCACGAGAATCGGGGGAAGGTTGTCCGATTTGGCGAGGTCGGAAAGGGCCTGGGCGCTCGCCTCGATGAAACCTTCCTTCAAAAGAAGGTCCTCGGGCGGATATCCGGTCAAGGAGAGCTCGGGTGAGAGGACAAGGTCCGCGCCCACCAGCGCGGCCTGGGCGCGAAAACGAGAGAGCGTCTCGACGTTCTGGGCGAAGCCCCCCACCACCGCGTTCATCTGGGCGAGAGCGATGCGAAGCGAGGCCACGACCGGAGCCTAATGGTGCGCGTTCGCGGCGCCCAAAGCCATCGTGGGCGCGTGGTCGGGTTCGAGAGGAATGTTTCACACGCCATTAACAGAACTGGGGGTTCCGGGCCCCCCGCGGCTACCAAACTAGAAGCAGTCGGGTGCACGCTCGGCTAGTCATCGAAGGAGCATCGTTGTCGTATCAGGCCGAATACATCTGGATAGACGGTACCGAACCCACTCGCAAACTGCGCAGCAAGACGAAGATCGTTGCCGACGGCGAGCAGCCGCCGGTGTGGGGCTTCGACGGTTCGAGCACGAATCAAGCGACCGGCGATCACTCCGACTGCGTCTTGAACCCAGTGTTCTCCTGTCCCAATCCCCTTCGTGGAGCGAACGACGTTCTTGTCATGTGCGAGGTTCTGATGCCCGACATGACGCCCCACGTCACGAACAAGAGAGCGCACGCCGTCGCGGTGTCAAAGAAGTACGCGGGCTTCGAGCCGATGTTCGGCATCGAGCAGGAGTACACGTTCTTCCAAGAGGGTCGTCCCTACGGCTGGCCCGAAGTGGGCTACCCGGCCCCCCAGGGCCCCTACTACTGCGGCGTCGGTGGCTCCAAGATGCCTGGGCGCGACATCGTCGAAGCGCACACGCTCGCGTGCATTCGTGCGGGCATCGCGATTGAGGGAACGAACGCCGAAGTGATGATGGCCCAGTGGGAGTTCCAGGTTGGCGTCTTGGACGCCGTCGCCATTGGTGACCAACTGTGGACCGCGCGTTGGCTGCTCGAGCGCATCGCCGAGGAGTTTGATGTCGATGTCAGCTTCGAGGCGAAACCCATCAAGGGCGACTGGAACGGCGCGGGCGCGCACACCAACTTCTCCACGAAGCAGATGCGCGCGGCGGGCGGCCTCGAGGCCATCATCGCTGGTGCCGAGGCTCTCGGCACCAAGGTGAAAGAGCACATCGCCATCTACGGGGCCGGCATCGAGGACCGCTTGACGGGCGCGCACGAGACGGCGCCCTACAACAAGTTCTCCTACGGCGTCTCCAACCGGGGCGCGTCGGTACGCATTCCCGCAGCCGTGGCCACCGCGAAGCGCGGCTACCTTGAGGATCGTCGCCCGAACGCGAACATCGACCCTTATGAAGTCTCGGCGCTCATGACCGAGACAATCTGCGGGGCTGCCGCAGAGGGCAAGGTCCCCGCAAAGAGAGCCGCGGCGAAGAAGGTGGCCACGAAGTCCGTCTCCAAGCGGGCTGTCGCAAAGAAGACCACTTCGAAGTAATCACTTCACATCACGCCAAAAAGACCCGCCCGTCTGTGGCGGGTCTTTTTGGTCACAACGCGTTCCTCAAAGAAGGTGAGAGAATGTCCAGCATGCAAAGTCAGTCCCAATACGTCCTTCGTACCGTCGAAGAGCGCGGGGTGCGCTTCGTCCAACTGTGGTTCACTGACGTACTCGGGCGCCACAAGGCCTTTCACGTCACCCCGGCCGAGCTCGAGGACGCCCTCGCCGAGGGCATGACCTTTGACGGGAGCGCCATCGACGGCTTCTCGCGCACGACCGAGTCCGATCTCTTGGCCCGTCCGGATCTCACGACGTTCCAGCTGCTTCCCTGGTACGGACCGGGTGAGGGGATCGCGCGCGTCTTCTGCGACATCGTCAACATCGACGGCACGGGCTTTGAGGGCTGTCCTCGCCAGCAGCTTCGCCGCGTGCTCGATGGCGCGCTCGCCCAGGGTTATACCTTCTTCGTCGCGCCCGAGGTGGAGTACTTCTACTTCGAAGATCTCAACCCCCAGAGAGTCCCGGTGCCGGTAGACCGCGGCAGCTACTTCGATCTCATGCCCGATGACACGGCGAGCCAATTGCGTCGCCGCACCGTCCTCACCCTCGAAGAGATGGGCATCGGCGTGGAGCACGCCCAGCACGAAGACGCCCCCGGCCAGCACGAGATCGACCTGCGCTACACCGATGCTCTTACCATGGCCGACACCGTGATGTCACTGCGCCACGTCGTGAAGGAGTTAGCGCGCCAGTCCGGCGTTGCAGCCAGCTTCATGGCCAAGCCCCTGGTTGGGGTTCAGGGCTCCGGCATGCACACCCACCTCTCGCTGTGGCGCGACGACCAGAACGCCTTCATTGGTGAGCGCACCTACGGCCTCAGTGACCTCGCGACCAAGTTCATGGCCGGGCTCGTTCGCCATGCGCCAGAGATCACGGCGGTCACGAACCAGTGGGTCAACTCCTACAAGCGCCTCGTGCCGGGCGTCGAGGCTCCGGTCGGAGCCGAATGGGCCCGCTTCGACCAGGCGGCCCTCGTGCGTGTACCCTCAGTCAAGCCCGGTCGCATCGACTCGACGCGAATCGAGTACCGCTCGCCCGACTCCGCGGCCAATCCCTACCTCGCGTTCGCCGTCATCCTTGCGGCCGGGCTGCGCGGCGTGAGCGGCAACTACGAGTTGCCCACGGAGGGAAAACGCATGGCGGCTCTCCCCCAATCCTTGGCCGAGGCTCTCAATCTCATGGAGAAGTCGGCGCTCATGCACGAGACCCTTGGCAGCCACCTAGTCGAGTGGTTCCTGCGCAACAAGCGCGCGGAGTGGGACGCCTACCGAACGCAGGTGACCGCCTTCGAACTCGAACGATACCTCCCGCTGCTGTGAGTATCGACGTCGTGCTCTGCGTGCCCTCGTGCGAAGGACCTGTGCGCAAAGCCTTTGACGTTACCGGCGTCACCCCAGCCGTTGCGCCGTCTGCGCGACTGAACGAGATCGCCGCCCTGGAGCCCACCGACGGCTTCTCGGGCGCCGTGATCAATGCGGCGGCATTGCCCTTCATCGAGGCGATGAGCCTCTGTCGACAGTTGCGTCAGCGCGAGCGCAGCGTCGGGCCGATCATCTTGTTGCTGGACCACTACCAACTCGATGACCTCACCTTCCGCGAAGATCTCTTCGACGACTTCGTGGTGGGCCCGTGTGACGTGAGCGAGCTGGCCACCCGCCTGCGCCACCGACTGCGGCGCGCCGGCAATGAGAGCGTGGCGCCACGCGTCGAGCACGGCGAGTTGTCAATGAACTTAGAGACCTACCAGGCGTCCATCGCGGGACGCGTGATGGACCTTACGTATATGGAGTACGAGCTGTTGCGCTTCCTGGCGACCAACCCGAACCGGGTATTCACACGCGCCACGCTTCTGAGTCGCGTGTGGGGCTATGAGTACTACGGCGGAGCTCGAACGGTTGACGTGCACGTACGGCGACTTCGCGCGAAGTTGGGCGAGGAGTACGCGCATCTCATTCAGACGGTGCGCTCGGTCGGCTACAAATTTGGCTCGTCAAGCGAGCTCGACGTTTAGCTCTCGGGCAAGTACGCCCAGAACTCCACCTCAACCAGCGCGCCGTAGGGCAGGTCCGCAACGCCAAAGGCGCTGCGCGTCGGCAGTGGATCGCTAAAGACGTCCAGCCACACCTCGTTCAGCGCAGCGAACCCAGAGAGGTCCCTGACGAACATGGTGGCCTTGACGACATCGTCGAGTGAGGAGCCCGCCTCCTCCAGGAGTGCGGCGCCGTTTGTCAGTGCTTGTCGTAGCTGGCCGGGCGCGCCGTCCGCAAACGTCAGATTCTCGTGGCCGGGAATGGTTCCCAGCTGTCCTGAGACGATCACGAAGTCGCCCGCGCGGCGCCACGTGGAGTAGGGACGGGTGGGGCTCAAGCTCAGCTAAAGGAGTTGCCGCACCCACAGGTACGAGTGGCGTTGGGGTTCGTAATGTGAAAGCCCGCGCCTTGGAGACCGTCAGAGAAGTCGAGTGAGGCGCCCGCGAGTAGGTCGGCGCTCGCCGGGTCAACAACGACCTTGACCTCACCAAAACTGTTGACGACGTCATCATCGGCCACTTCGGAGTCGAAGTACATGTCGTAGTTGAATCCCGAGCAACCACCCGATTTCACCGCCACGCGAAGGGCCAAGGGCTCCTCGGCGTCAGCGGCGCTAATGAGTTCGGCGACCTTCGAGACGGCGGCATCGGTCAGCGTGATTGGTCCAGTTGCCTTCGAGGTCAAGTTCACGTTGGTAATGCTCATGGCGACTCTGCTCCTTTAGGAATCCCTACAACCATGGTAGCGAAGGATTGTGGGATTGAGCACCGTTATTCCTCACTTGGAGGGGCGTCGCCATACCCTTCCTCGCCAGGAGTCACAATGACGGGCCCCCCTTTTCGCTCAATGATTCTCGGCTCGACCGCCGTGACCAGACCGAGGGCACGGGCAAAGTCCAGCGCTTCGCTCGCGCTCGAGAGATGTGAGATCGACTCGAGATTGCGAATCGTGGGTACGACCATGTCAAAGTCCCCGTTGCGTTGGGCTACGAGCGCGTCCACCGGACGCATCCAGCGCTGATCGACCGTCTCATTGGAATCATGGGTGGCCGGTTGACCCTCAGGCGCGAGCACGACGAAGAATCGAGTGTCGTAGCGCCGCGACAGCCCTTGGGGCGTGATCCAGTGCGCAAGATACCCAACGCCGCGCAGGTCGAGACGCACTCCTTCTCGAGCCATTATTTCAGCGAAGGCGATCTCGCCAGCGTTGAGAGAGCGGCGGTACGACCCGAGTCGCTCTAGATCTTCGAGCGCGGTGAAGCGGATCTCATGGCCTTGGTCGTTACAGGCGATGAGGAGACCGGCCTCTTCGAAGAGCTCGCGCAAGCCCGCGACGTAGAAAGCGAGCCCCCCGTGATCCAGTCCCAGGCGGCGGGAGGCCATCTCATCGGTGAGCCCGTAGACCGGCACTGCGACGTCGTCGTCGTCGACCGCGCCCCCGGGAAAGACGAAGACTCCGCCCATAAACTCGCTGCGTACGTTGCGCCGCAGCATAAGAATCTCGTAACCATTCGGCGCTTCTCGTAACGTCAAAACCGTGGCCGCGAGGCGAGGAACGAGAGTTTCGGCCATGAGCGCCAACTTATCGAGTCGACTCACGCCGTGAATCACCATGAGGCCGTCCACTAAGTTTGTGGGTCGTAGATCAAAGGAGCACCGTGGCGACCAAGAAGCCATCCAACGCGACGAAGAGGCCTTCCAACCAACGTCCCAATCCCGGTCGGGCGCCGGCGCGCGGTGGACGACCGGCTGGGCTCTTCACATGGCTCGCCGTTGGTCTCGTGGTCGTGGTCGTCGCGGCCCTCGTCATCATCAAGGTCGCGAGTGGTGGATCGACACCCCCCGGCGGCTCGTCATCGTGGCAGGCCGCCAGCCCCACAACAGTCACCCAGCTCACGACGGTTCCCGCGTCAGTGTTCAACACCGTCGGCGTGACGTCTCCGATCGCGCCGGTCACCCCGCCCCAGGCCGTCAAGAATCAGCCCGCGCTGACTGGCACGGAGCCCAGCGGGCAGGTAGTGCCCGAGGTTCTCTACATGGGGGCTGAGTACTGTCCCTACTGCGCGGCTCAGCGGTGGGCCACGATCATCGCCCTCAGTCGCTTTGGCACATGGTCGGGACTCGGGAATATCTCGAGTTACTCCGGTGACGTCTACCCCAATACCCCGTCGTTTACGTTCGTAAAAGCCAAGTACACCTCGAAGTACCTCGTCTTCAAGTCGGTCGAGACGTACACGAACTACCTCGATGCCGCGAAAACGTACTATGCGGTACTCCAAAAGCCCAGCACCGCGCAGGAAGCGGAGATTAAGAAGTACGACACGCCGAAGTACATAACAGGGCTCACCGCGAGTACCGCGGGCTCCATCCCGTTCATCAGCTTCGACAACAAATACTTCGTCGTCGGGGCGAGTTACAGCCCGACCACTCTGGCCGGTTCTTCGAGGACAGAAATAGCGGCGGCGCTCGACAACGCGACGAGTCCGGTCACTCAAGCCATCATCTCCTCCGCCAACTATCAGACCGCGGTGATCTGCACTTTGACCAAGCAGCAACCCAGCAATGTCTGCGCGAGTGCGGGCGTCACCACGGCGGTCAAGGCGATGGGCATTAAGTGACCACCGATCTCGGCGTCAAGCGCCGGGACACCGAGGACCGCTTCCAGGTGGCACCCTGGGTCGTAACTACGACCTTCGTCTTGAGCCTTATTGGGTTGGGACTATCGATCTACCTGACCATCACGCACTTTCAACCGCACTTGCTGGTGTGCAGCGGTGGCGGCGCGATCGACTGCGAAAAGGTCACCACGTCGCCCCAGTCCAACGTCTTGGGCATTCCTGTGGCCATTCTCGGCCTCGCGAACTACACCGTCATGGCGACGCTGAACTCGCCGTGGGTCTGGCGAGCGCGGGTGAGGTGGATCCACGTGGCCCGGTTCCTTCTGGCGATTCTCTCGATGTGCTTCGTGCTCTGGTTGATCTACGCCGAGGTTGAGATCATCGGCGCCATCTGCCTGTATTGCACGGGCGTGCACATTGTGACCTTCGCCTTATTGATCGTGCTGACCCGAGTCAGTCCAGCTCAACTGGGCTGGAATAGGTCACGCGCGAGTTAGGGCTCGGCGCTCGAATTCGTTGAGACCGCCCCAAATCCCGTAGGACTCGTGGCGATCCAGCGCCGCACGCAGGCAGTCGTCGCGCACTGCGCATCCCGCGCAGATTCGCTTGGCCAACTGTTCACGCTCTAGTCGATCTTCCTTGCGTTCTGCGCTGTCAGCCGAGTAGAAAAGCGAGCCCTCGCTCCCTCGACAAGCCGCGGCGCCCGACCAATCCAATGCCGTCGCCATCTCGGACCCCCCATGATTCCCCAGACCGCAGGATAACCATCACGGCAACAGAAATACAAGGGACGATTTCGCCGGTTCAAGGGCCCGCGAAAATCACCTAAAACCTCAACTCCGCTACGCTAATTCGATGGCCACCGTCCTTCTCGCCAGCGACCTGGCGTCGCTTCGCCGCGAACTCGAAACAATGCTCGCTGGACCGGACATACTGATCGAGGAGGCGGCGACAGGACCCGAAACCGTCGAGCGAGTGAAGCGCGGCGACATCGATCTTGTTGTCGTGGACCTGCAGATCGGAGCCATGGGCGGTATGGCGATCACCATGGAACTGCGCAATCTGGAGTCCTACGGGGGCGCCGATCCGGTCGCGATCCTGATGTTGCTTGATCGTCGACCGGACGTGTTCCTCGCGCGACGTGCGGCGGCGGATGGATTCATCGTGAAACCGCTCGACCCTCAGCGCACGAGAAATGCCGTGCGTGCTCTGCTGCGCGGAGAGAGCTACGAGGATGAGTCGCTTCGTCCCGCGACCGTCCGCGTCGGTAGTACCGACGCTCAATGAGCGGCGCGAAACCTCCCCCCAAAGGCCTCGCGCGGCTCCGCGCGCGTATGACGGCTCACGAGAAGGAATCTCAGGTCTCACCCGAGGCGGCCGCGATTCACGCCCGGGTCGACCAGCTAAGTGAGCTCGAACTTCGCGACGTCATGACCCCGCGGGTAGATGTCGCCTACCTCTCCTTTCCGGTGAGCCCTGAAGCGATCGCCGAAGCCGTGCGCGACACCGGCCACTCCTGTTTTCCCGTCGTAAATAACGACGAGCTCGACGATGTGCTGGGCGTGATCTACGTGAACGACCTCTTTCGCAGCTCAACCCTCAAGCGCGCGATCGGCGTCTCGCTGCCGACAGCCGAGGAGATCACGCGAAAGATCCGACGACCGTTCATGCTTCCCGAGACAATCGACCTCCTCGAGAGCCTGAGCGAGATGCGTGAGCAGCACCGTACATTCGCGCTCGTGCTCGATGAGCACGGTGGCGTCGCGGGCGTCGCCTCGATACGTGACATCCTCGAGCTGCTCGTCGGCGACCTGAACGACGAGTTCGACGAAGATGACGAGCCCACCATCGTGCGAATAAGCGAGGGACGTTGGTTGGTGGACGGTCAAACCCACGTCGACCGGGTCGAAGAGGAGATCGGCTTCGCGGCACCCGAAGGTGAGTACGTCACGATCGCCGGATTCGTCTTGGACCTTGCTGGTGTGATACCTGTCGCCGGAACGATCTATACCTACGGCGACTGGACGTTTCGCGTGCAGTCCGTGGAGAAGCGACGTATTAGCGAACTCGTGATCGAACATCACCCGCCGCCCCAGCCGGAGGTGCCGAACAGTATCTAGTGCGCGGGAACCTTTGTTTGTATTTCGAGCCAACGAGTAGGATTATCTGGCTGCGAGGGAACTCGCCGCGGGCTGTAGCGCAGCTTGGTAGCGCGCTGCGTTCGGGACGCAGAGGTCCCGGGTTCAAATCCCGGCAGCCCGACCACCACGCAGTACCCAGGTGAATGCAGTACAGGCCCCCATCGTCTAGCGGCCTAGGACACCACCCTTTCAAGGTGGCGGCACGGGTTCGAATCCCGTTGGGGGTGCTCTGTGACCTAGACCCCATATGCCGGACCACGCTTATGGGAGTCGGGTCTGGGTTTTGGTTAAGTGTAGATTGTCGAACTCGAACGGTGTCAGGTCGTTCAGAGATCGGTGACGACGCTCGGCGCTATAAAACGGGTCGATGTAATTGGCAATAGCGAGCAATAGTTCAATGACTGTGCGCCGGCGTTGTCGATTGAATAGTTCGATCTGCATTGAGCACAAGCACGACTTGACGTTCGAACGACTACCGGGATACAAGACTCCTTAGAACTGGGCCCGAAGTTCGGTGCCGCGGGGA
>JBOGFT010000049.1:0-42570 GCA_050701895.1 Acidimicrobiales bacterium | reverse complement strand
TTGACTCATCGTTAGCTCCATGGATCATGGCTAGACCACGACGCCACTTCGACCGCATTCCCCTTCGCGGAGGTTTTAGCTGAGGCAACGTAGAGATCTACGCAGAGGTATTAGATGAGTCAACTCGGAGCTCCGTCGCTCCACAGCGACGTCGTTAGGCTCGTCACGTGAGTGGACCACTAGCAGGACTTAAAGTCCTCGAATTCGCAAGCATTGGGCCGGGTCCGTACGCGGGGATGCTGATGGCCGACCTCGGGGCGGATATCTTGCGTCTCGAGCGGCCAGACGCTTCCCCATCGCGAGGTGCCACGAACGATCTCCTGAGCCGGTCACGACCCTCCATTGTCGTTGACCTCAAGAGCGACGCAGGCCGGGATCTCGTACTTCAGCTTTCGGAGCATGCCGACGCCGTGATGGAGGGATATCGTCCGGGGGTGATGGAGCGTCTCGGACTAGGTCCCGACGCGTTGCTCGGTCGAAATCCCCGCCTCGTCTACGGGCGCATGACGGGGTATGGCCAGAGCGGACCGCTCTCTCAGCGCGCGGGTCACGACATCAACTACATCGCAATCTCGGGAGCGCTCTGGCCACTCGGCCGCGCCGGAGAGCGACCGAGTCCCCCGATGAATCTGGTCGGGGACTTCGGTGGAGGCGCGCTGTTTCTCGTGATGGGCGTACTCGCGGCGGTAATCTCCGCGCGATCGACCGGTGAGGGGCAAGTTGTCGACGCTGCCATGGTGGATGGGTCGGCATCGATGCTCACGATGATGCACTCATTCTTGAACGCGGGATACTGGCACGAGGAGCGTGGCGTCAACATCTTGGACACGGGCGCGCCCTTCTACGAGGTGTACGAGACGAGCGACCAGAAGTATGTTGCCGTCGGCGCCATCGAGGCAACGTTCTACGAGGCTCTCCTCAAGGGTCTCGAACTTGACGCCGTAGACCTACCGGCCCAAATGGACCGCGCCCAGTGGCCGTCCATGAAGGAGAGGTTCGCCTCGCTCTTTGCGACCAAGACGCGCGATGAATGGACGGAGATCTTCGCCAATGTCGACGCCTGCGTGACGCCGGTCTTGTCGCCGCGCGAGGCGGCCGGTCACCCGCACAACACGCAGCGCGACGTCTTCGCGCTGGCGCCGGTCATCCAACCTCAGCCCGCGCCTCGGTTCTCTCGCACGCCGGGCTCCATCGTCAATGGTGCGGCAGCGCACGAGTCGAGTGATGGACTGCGACCCTGGGGGCTCAGTGAGGAGAGAATTGAGTCGCTTCGAAGTCGCGGGGCTTTCGGCTAGACATTTATAACGAACTGAGAAAGGCTGGCCGTGGGAACTCTGACCTTGCCATGTTTATGACGCTAGACGGCTTTACCGAAACCAAAGAAGGCGAGCTCATCGGCCCCGAGTGGTCAAACGACCTTCGAACTCAGTGGGCGCAGGTGAACGTTCGTGAGGGTCAAATGCTGCTCTATGGTCGCACGTCATTCGAGTTGATCTCCACGTTTTGGCCGAGGATGGCTGACGAGGCACCGACGGCGGATTTTCGCGAGTTCGCCGCGGGATGGATACGACGGTCGTGAGCGGGCCGCTGGACGAAGCCCTCCGGGGGTTGAAGGCCAATTTCGACGGTGAGATCGTCGTCGGCGGCGGCATGGAACTGTAAAGGGCCTCCTGGCAAGTTCCAAGCTCGACGAACTACGACTGCTCTTTCTCCCCCAAATTGCTCGACGCGGACGAAGTATCTTCGGTGACCCCGAGTCCGTTCGCCATTTCACACTGGTATCGAGTCAGACCCTCGAGACGGGGCCGTCATCCTCACCTACCGAGCCCAACGCTAAGGCGACGCTCCGATCGGGCAACCGCCGTCCTGACGGGAGCCGCACATTCGTTGAGCGAGGGAGACCCTCCGCGCTGATTGGCCAACTCGGCCATCGGCCGATCTGACACACTGGTTGAACAGCCATCACAAGATGAACGAGCATTGAGAGGTCCCATGAAACGCATCACTCACTGGATTGACGGGAAGCCATTTATTGGCGACGCAGAGCGTCATGGCAAGGTATTCAATCCGTCTACGGGCGTCCAGAGCGGCGAGGTTGACTTCGCCTCTGTCACAGAAGTCGACGCTGCGGTTGCGGCGGCGAAGGCCGCGTTTCCCGCGTGGCGTGCCACATCCCTCGCGAAGCGAACCGCCGCGTTGTTCGCATTGCGCGAACTTGTGGCCTCTCACGCGGAGGAACTCGGCGATCTCATCGTCTCTGAGCACGGCAAGGTGAAGAGCGACGCGGCGGGAGAAGTTGCGCGCGGCCTCGATGTAGTCGAGTTCGCCTGTGGCGTTGCACAACTTTTAAAGGGAGAGTTCAGCGAGAACGCGTCGACCGGAGTAAACGTGCACTCGGTGCGCCAACCGCTAGGCGTCGTCGCGGGGATCACGCCGTTCAACTTTCCGGCGATGGTGCCAATGTGGATGTTCCCCCTTGCTATCGCCACGGGCAACACTTTTGTCTTGAAGCCGTCGGAGAAGGATCCCTCAACGTCAATACTCCTGGCCGAACTGGTCGCCGAAGCAGGGGTGCCGAACGGGGTCTTCAACGTCATCCAAGGCGATCGCGTCGCAGTCGATCGCATTCTCACCCACCCCGACATCGCAGCGGTGAGTTTCGTGGGGTCCACCAACGTGGCTCGTTATATCTACGAGACGGCGGCGCGAGAGGGGAAGCGGGTGCAAGCTCTTGGTGGCGCTAAGAACCACATGGTCGTCTTGCCCGACGCGGACCTCGCTGACGCGGCCGAGGCTGCGGTGAGCGCGGGGTTCGGCTCGGCCGGCGAGCGCTGCATGGCGGCATCGGTGCTCGTGGCGGTCGGTGGCTGCGGTGACGAGCTGGTTGAGCGTATTAGAGCGCGCGTCGCCCGTCTCAATGTGGGCCCTGGTACCGACGCGACGTCAGAGATGGGTCCACTGGTTACGTCTGAACATCGAGACAAGGTCGCTTCCTACCTCGGAATTGGTGAAGACGAGGGCGCGACCGTCGCGATCGATGGCCGCGAACACAAGATCACGGGTGACCCCAACGGGTTTTGGCTTGGACCGTGTCTCGTGGACAACGTTACCGAGGACATGAGGGTCTATACCGACGAGATATTCGGACCCGTTCTCTCCCTCGTGCGCGTTGACACGTTGGACGACGCTTTGGGCTTGATTGATCGCAATGGATACGGCAATGGTGCCGCGATCTTCACCGGCGACGGCGGATCCGCTCAACGATTCGAGACTGAAGTGGATGCAGGTATGGTCGGCATCAATGTGGCCATCCCGGTGCCCGTCGCCTATTACTCCTTTGGTGGGTGGAACAGTTCGCTCTTCGGTGACCTGCACGTCTATGGACCTGACGGCGTACGGTTTTACACACGCGGAAAGGCCGTTACCAGTCGATGGCAGAACATTGGCCAACATCACTCGTCGCTCAACTTTCCAACCAGCGGACCCAGCAATCGATCCTCGACGAAAGGCCAGTAGCCCCGTCGCGTAGCGCCATGACCTCCCCGATAGCCCATCCCTAACTCCGCAACCAAACGTTCGACGCTTGGGCTGAGCGCCGCCGCGCTCGCCGCCGTCTTCTGGGGCTTCGGTGGCATCTTTGTCGTTCTCACCTTCGCGTCGGGATTGGTCGTGGCGTTCTATCGACTCTGGCTCGGGGCGGCGTTGCTCACGGCCATCAGCTACGCCCTCGGTAAGCGGATCTCGTGGTCAACGTTGCGCGCGGCGTGGCTCGGCGGCCTTCTGCTGGCGGGCGACATGGCGATGTTTTACAGCGCCGTACGACTGACGAGCATCGTGGATGTCTCGGTCATCGGCGCCTTTCAGCCAGCCCTCGTTCTCATTGCCGCTCGTCCCCTCTTTGGCGAACGCATGAGTCGCGCCGACGTCGGATGGATCGTCGTCGCCATGGCGGGTGTCTCGGTGGCGGTAATCGGGCCTAGCGCTGCGGGCCATCATCGAGTATTGGGTGACCTCCTGGCGCTGGGCGCGCTTTTGAGTTTCTCGGCGTACTGGCTCGTGTCCAAGCGTGCTCGAGAGTTGACCGGAGCGATGGAATACACGGCTGGCGTCATGATCGTTGCAGCTCTTGGGGCGACTCCCATCGTCTTGCTGTCTGGCCAGTCGCTGGGCCGCATTCACGTCAGTGACTGGCTGTGGATTGCGCTATTGGCCGTCGTACCGGGGAGCGGACACCTCGTCATGAACTGGGCACATCGCTTCGTCGACGCGTCAATCTCCTCGGCGATCAGTTGCCTGGCGCCACTTGTGGCCGCGGTGGTGGCTATACCGATCCTCGGCCAGCCCCTCACCTTGTTACAGGTCGGGGGTGTTCTCGTTGGCCTCTCGGCTATCGCGGTGGTCGCTGCTCGACATCGTGAGCCGGCTCAACCCCCGGTGGAGTGAGAGTGACGGGGCGCCACGTGAATCGGAACATGGACATCGGCTATCCGTTGCGAAGAGTCTCGATCTCATTGAAGCGAAAGCACGCGTGGGCGTGATCGTTGACCATCCCCCCTGACTGCATCAGGGCATAACAGATTGTCGGACCGACGAACTTGAATCCGTCCTTGCGTAAGCGCTTGCTCATGGCGGCCGCGGAGTTCTGGCCATCATTCTCAGCTTTTCCGAGCGCCCATAGGTAATCGGAGAAACTCCCTTGCTCGCGCTGAATATCGAGGACGGCTCGCGCATTCGTGACAACTGATTCGATCTTTCCGCGGTGACGGATAACGCCTGAATCAGCCATGATGGCGTTAACGCGCGCGTCGTCAAAGCGAGCCACCTTATCGGGATCGAAGTTCTTGAACGCGTGACGATATCCCTCTCGACGGCGGAGAACCGTAATCCAACTCAAGCCGGCCTGTGCACCCTCCAACGACAAAAGCTCGAAGAGCGTGTTTTCGTCGCGCTTCGGGACGCCCCACTCGAGGTCGTGATACGCGACGTAAAGCTCGTCATCACTGCACCACGAACAACGAATGTGTCCGTCACTCACCGCGTTCCTTCGACAATTCAGCGCGACGAGGTTGGCTGCAGGCCCGCGATGACGATGCCGACACAGCGCTGAAGTGCGAGGTCGTCCGTTCCCGCGTTCCCCGCGGCGTGGCACGTACCCATCACAAGATTCATGATGTCCGCAGTCTCGACGTCGCCGCGAATGGTCCCGGCATCGACCGCTCGTTGCCGCAGAACATCGATGCGAGCCAACAACTCGTCTACTTGATGGGCGAAGCGTGCCTTGAAGTCGAACCCCGACTGCTCGAGCGCCTCGAACAGATCCCTTTTGGCCGAAGCCTGGCTAGCGAACTCTCGAAGGAACGCGTCCAGCGCCGCGCTCGGGACTGCGTCGGTGTCTCGGATGTACGCTTCTGCCGTGCCGATGAGTTCGTCGATGCGCGTCACGACGATGGCTTCATAGAGAGCTTCCTTGGTGGGGAAGTGGCGATACAGAGTGCCGATACCGACGCCGGCTCGCTCGGCCACGGTGTCGATCGGAACCGTGACGCCGTCGAGTGCGAAGATCTCCTCGGCGGCTTGGAGAATCTTGTCGTGGTTTCGTTGGGCGTCCACGCGCATGGGTTTGACGACCGTCGCGTCATCCAAAACGAGTTCCTCGGGTGTGATGACGCCTGACGCGCCGGTGGAGTCTGTTGAAACTCTCACCATCAAAAACCTCCTGAGGGCACTTGACAAACGGAACGCCCGTTACTATTATCGTAATCGGAACCGTCGTTCCGTATAGGTTCAGGTTGCCCGTAGCGTTAGTTTACCCAAGTTTCAGCGAATAATCGCTGTAGATCGAAAGCCCCCCGGCAGATAAGGAGAGTCTGGTGACTACCAACCAACTCAGTGAACTACCCAACTCCGACATCGCTCCCCTGGACCCAGAGCGCTACTGGGCGCTGGCCGTGATCGGCATCGCCCAGCTCATGATCGTCCTGGACGCGTCGGTGGTCATCGTGGCCCTGCCGTCGGCCCAGCACGCTTTGCACATTTCGATCGCGAACCGGCAATGGGTAATGAGCGCATACACGCTGGTCTTTGGAAGTCTTTTGCTTCTTGGAGGACGAATCGCCGACTACCTCGGTCGTCGCCGAGTTTTCATCATCGGGCTGCTCGGTTTCGGCGTAGCGTCCGCGCTGGCGGGCCTGGCCCAAAATTCGGCCATGCTCTTTGGAGCGCGCGCGTTGCAGGGGGGTTTCGCTGCCGCCATGGCGCCCGCCGCTCTGTCGCTTCTCACCGTCACCTTCACCGAGGCGCACGAACGCGCCCGCGCATTTGGCGTGTACGGCGCCATTGCCGGCAGTGGCGCGGCAATTGGTCTCGTCCTTGGGGGCGTGCTGACCCAGTACGCCTCGTGGCGCTGGACGCTCCTCATCAATACGCCGATCGCGCTGATCGCCGCCATCATGGCGACTCGCGTCGTACGTGAGAGCCGCGTGGAGGATCGCCACGGCTACGACCTTCCAGGGGCGCTCACGTCAACAGTCGGACTGTTCTTGTTGGTCTACGGCTTCACGATGGTCGTCTCGCACAGTTGGGGATCGCTTCTGGTGCTGTCGCTGTTGGGCTCCGCCGTCGTCCTGCTGGCCGCCTTCGTGGTCATCGAGATGCGCGTGGCGCACCCACTTCTTCCTCTCAAGGTCATCCTCGAGAGGAATCGGGGAGGATCCTTTCTTTCGTCACTCTTGGTCGGCATCGCCCTGCTCGGGACGTTCCTCTTTTTGACCTACTTCCTCCAGGGCGTCCTCGGCTACAGTGCCCTGCGCACGGGTTTCGCTTTCCTGCCCTTCTCGGGCGGCATCATCCTCGGCGCGACCCTCGCGAGTCGGCTGCTCCCTCGCACCGGGCCCAAGACTCTGATGGTCGCTGGACTCTCGCTAGCCGCACTCGGACTGCTCGCCTTCACGCGACTCGGCGGGGACAGCTCGTACTTCAGCCACGTCCTGGGGCCCGAGATCCTGGTCAGCTTCGGCATGGGACTCGCCTTCGTCCCGATGAACTCAACGGCGCTGTTTGGCGTCGACGAGGACAGCGCGGGCGTGGCCAGTGCGCTCGTCAACACGACCCAGCAGGTGGGCGGCGCGCTCGGTACCGCGTTCTTGAACACGGTGGCCGCCTCGTCGACGGCGGCGTTCCTCGTCTCACGCGTCGCCTCCGCCTCGGTCACCAGGTCGGCGACCGTGCATGGCTACACGACGGCCTTCGAGGTCAGTGCCCTGCTCGTCGCGATGGCGGCAGTCGTCGCCGGCGTGCTGGTGGGCACGAAACGGCGTCACCAGGTGCCCTCAAACGTGGTGCCAGTTGAAGAGCGTGCGCTGGCCTTCGTCGCCGAAGAGGTCTAGACCCCACGGCTTCGGACAGTTGGGGATTTAGATTCGGGGCGACTTCTCCAGCATGGCGACCAGATCGTCTCGGCGATACCCGTATTGTCGAGCGACGTCAACGAGCTCCTTCATCTTGAGGGCAACGACACCGCGGTCGGGTCTACCGGTAACGCGAATCGATCGCCCTCGGCCCATCTCGATGACCCCCTCGTCGCGCAGCACGCGCAATGCTCTCAGGACCGTGTTGGCGTTGACACCCAACTCGGCGGCCAAGTCCTTGGCTTGAGGTATGCGCTCACCGGGACTGGCTTCTCCCTCGGCGATGGCGCGACGTATCTCCGCCGCAACCTGCTCGTGGAGAAGGGTCGGATCTCGTCGATCGAGTCGAGCGAGCCCGAAAGCGTCTTCGACGTCGGGCGATTTGATAGAACTCATGAAAACAATTATAGTGGCTTCATGATCTCCATCGCCGGTAACCCCATCTCTCCTGAAACCTCGCTGGCGGGGCCCGACTCTATAGAGACCGACACCCTGGAGATGCTGTTCAAGGAAGCGAGGCAACGAGGTCGCCGACGTCGACTGCGCCGCGGCGCGCTTGCGCTCGTAGTGGTCCTCGCTGCTGGCGTCGTCGTCGGCGCCACATACGTTGCGGGTGGATCGCCTGCGCATAGTCCCGCCTCGGTGCCGCCTCTGACGGTGGGGGCGAGCCCCAAGGTATTGACGTGCCAAGGGACAGACGTGATCCGTCCTCGCAACTACATCGTCACGTGCGCCGATGCGTACACGCAACTGACCAACACGCATTGGTCGCGCTGGACCTCTACGAGCGCGAGCGGTACAACGACCTTCGCCATGAACCTCTGCAAGCCGTACTGCGCCGCTTCGAAGATGACCTATTACCCCAAAAGCGTGGTCAGCTTCACGTCACCGGTCGCCACCAAGCACGGCTCGTTGTTCTCGATGCTCACGGTTCGCTACGAGTCCGCGGGACGCTCACACGTCTTTCACTTCTCCTATCGAGGAGACCCTTCTTTCGCGAAGTGAGCACTTGAAGTCGCGGGAGCGGGCGTCACCAGGTTGGCCAGTTCGTGGGCAAGGGTCCCGGTGGTCCATCAGGTTGGGGGAGTCCCGGTCGCGAGCCGAGCACCACCAAAAGCGTGTTGAAATTTAGCCCGTAGGCCGTCGAGTTCTCGCCATTGAACTCGAGGTGAGCGGCGGCGTACTGGATAGGTCCTGGCGGGTCGGCCCAGCCGGTCTCCAGACATATTGCGGCGTCGTGCAAGGTCCCGACAACGGTGTTCGAGGTGACGCGCTGGCCCACCGAGACAGCGGGGGCGACGTTCTCGGCGTCATAAACGTAGAGGCCCTTGCGGGACCACTCGTCAGTCGATACGAAATGAATAAGCCGCTCGGCCAACCTGAGGAGTAGACGTTCGCCACGACGCCATCGCCAATGGCGTAGATCGGCCCCGACGCGCAGTAGTCAACTCCCTGGTCGACGTCTTGGGGCAGCAGTGATGTGAGTCCGCGAAGCGGGTTGTAATACCCACCAAGGGGAGTGTCGTCGACGGCTTCGAAGTATCCGCCGGTCGTGGGGTCTATAGCGAGGGCGCTTGCGAATCCCCCTTCGGGCATTGAGCTCGCCGTGGCAATCGAACCGTGCGACGGCGCGCCGACGTCGTCGATGTCGCCGTTGGCGTGAAGAACGTAGTATCCAGATCCGTCGGGCCGTGCCGCGAGCGAGGTGACAGGATTTCCGTCATACTTCGTCGTCACCGGTATCGAGGGCGTGCCATCGCCTGGCGCGTCGAATGCGGCAACGCCACCAGTCGACGTGGCGACCCAGTAACCGCCGGTCGACGGGTCAACGGCGATGGCTACCGCGAGCACCGGGGCGGTTGCCCCATAGTGGAAAGTTCCCGCGAGCGAGCCGTGTGTCTTCACGCCATACCCGTACACGGCACCGTTCGCGCGCAACACGTAGTAGCCCGCGCCATCGGGCGCTGCGGCGATGGCGACCGCGGCCGGGTGCTGTCCCCAACCACCCGACGGAACGAGCGTTTGACCGTAGGACGGGGCATTGAACGCCTTCACCGCGCCGTTGGAGGAGAGGATCCAGTATCCGCCCGTGGCTGCGTCGAGAGCGATTCCCGTCGCGGTGATTCCCACGGGGAGACTGGCGGAGACGAGAGATCCGTAGCTGATCGCGCCGTACGCGTCTACTTCACCGTTGGCTCGAAGCACGTAGTACCCGACGCCGTTCGCGCCTGTCGTGACGCCAACGACGGCCGAACCAGACGTCGTGGGAGAGCCAACGTACGGGGCGTCGAAGGCGGTCACCGTTGGCGACTGCGCGCTGAATGCGGGGGTTGGCTCGAGCTGAACGATCGATGCGGATAATGCGGCGATCACGGAGAAGGTGATGAAGCTGCGTCGAGTAAGCACGGAACTCCAGTGATCGGCGTGGATGAATGCCCTGCGGGCGAAGTGACTCCGCAATTCTTGTTCAATTACTCGATGCACAGACATCGCCCGCTCTGCCTCGGCGGTCCCAGAGATCGCTGGTCAATGTGACGACGCTAGACGATTCAACGCTGGCGCATTTCGCTCACGCCACTTGCCCACAATGTCGCCGAGTCGATCGAGGTCGCTCACGACAAGGAATATCGAAGTGGTTGGTGCGCAAGCTCCCAGCTCGACCAGCAGTCGACGCAGACTCAGTTCAACCGCCAACGAGTGGGCCGATGCGTCACCGGTCATGAGCGAGTCGGTGCTCAGTCGTCGCTAGGCGCCAGTGCCAGGTCAACTGGAAGCGCTGTCTCGCGAGAACGTAGGTGGCGGATGGCCAGCCATCCCATTACGCCCGCCGCGAAGCATGATGCCGCTCCCACGCCGAGTCCCACTCGCGCGCCCGCGGAACTCGTTATCCATCCGATGAGCGGGCCGCCAATGGGCGTCGAGCCCATGAAGGCAACCGCCCACAACGCCATGACCCGGCCCCGCATTTGGGGGTCCGTGCCCAGTTGCAGCGTTGAGTTGGCCATCGACAGAAACGAGACGCTGGCGAATCCCACGATCGCGATGGCGACGAACTCAATGCCCAGTAGTGGGGCCAAGGCGGCCAAGGTCATGCAGACGCCAAAGATCAAGGACGCGCGAGTCAAAGCGCGCGAGCCCGTCTTGCCCCGCGCCGCCGTCCACAGCCCTCCGATGACGGCGCCGGCGCCCATGGCGGCCAACAACAGTCCATAGGTTGCCGAACTGCCGTGAAATACGCGTCCAGCGACGATGGGAAGGGTGACTTGGAACTCGTAGGCCAGCATGCCCACCAAGGCCATCATGACTAGGGGAATTGCCAACTTGGGCGTCTTGGCGACGTATCTGAATCCTTCGCGGAGTTGACCCTTTGCACGAGTTGTCGGCGTGCTCGGGTTCAGCGTCGAGCGGTCCATGGCGAGAAGCGAGCCGACGACGGCCACAAAACTCAGCGCATTGAGGGCAAAGCACCAGCCTTCTCCCACCGCTGCAATCAAGACCCCGGCGATGGCCGGACCCACGGCGCGCGCAACGTTATTCATCGTGGAGTTCAAACTGACGGCGTTTCGCAGATTGTTCGGCCCGACCATCTCCAGGACGAAGGCTTGGCGCGACGGGTTTTCGAACGCGTTGTTAAAACCGAGGACCATGGCGAGGAGGCAGACGTCGAGATAGGTGACGATGTGCAGGATTGACAGGACCGCCAGCGCTACCGCCTGCAGACCCATCACGGACTGCAGGGCAATCATCAAGCGTCGCTTGTCGACGCGATCGGCGATGACTCCGCCATAAGGACCAAGCAAGAGAACCGGCAAGGTCTGCAGGGCGACGACGAAGCCGATGTCGGTTGCCGAGTGAGTCAACGTGAAGACGAGCCACGACTGGGCCGTTGACTGCATCCAGGTTCCGATCAGCGAGGTGGTCTGACCAAAGAAGTATTTGCGGTAGTTGAGGTTCGAGAGCGATGAGAAAGTCCGACGGGCGGACGCGGTCACCTTCACTGATCTCGGTTCCTCAGGGATTCGACGAGGTTCTCCAGCGCGGGTAGCGCCTCAAGTATGACGCGACGCTGATCGAGCGAGAGCTTTCCCAACGCGTACGTCAAGGCGTCGGTGCGCTCGCTACGTATCTCCTCCCAGAGATCCCTTCCCGCCTCGGTCGGCATCAGGTGGACTACTCGAGCGTCCGCTTCGTCCGGCGCGCGCTGCACGAGCTGGGCAGTCTCAAGGTGACCCACAATGCGCGAAAGCATGGTGGGGTTGATTCCCTCTTGGGCCGCGAGTTCGGACTGCCGAAGCGAACCGCTGCGCACGATCGTCGAGAGAACTTCGCGTTGGCTTGGCGACAGGCTACCGTCAACGTGAGTGAGGCGAAGAGTGCGCCCGAGTCGTCCGACCACGCGTCGCAGCCGTTCCGCGGCCTCTGCTCCACTTCGAAGGGACGTGGTCTGCGTCGAGGTGGGGGCCACGCACCCATTCTAGTATTAGTTGCCTGCTAGCAAGCATCTAATTACGGCCGGGCGAATGTCCACCATCGCTCGTCAGCGGGGTGTGCGCGGTGACCTCTCGCGAGACAGCGCCCTTCAGTCGAGATCGAAGCGGTCGAGATTCATCACCTTGTCCCACGCGTCAATGAAGTCGCGCACGAACTTCTGACGCGCATCGTCGCTCGCGTAGACCTCGGCGACTGCCCGAAGCTCAGAGTTCGATCCAAAGACGAGGTCGGCTCGGCTGGCCGTCCACCTCAGCGCGCCCGTTACGCGGTCGCGGCCTTCGAAGGTCTCCTCATCGAGAGTCGAGGGCACCCATACTGTCCCCATGTCCAGCAAGTTGGCGAAGAAGTCGTTGGTCAGCGCCTCGGTCCGCGTGGTGAGTACGCCAAGGCTCGAGTGATCGAAGTTGGCGCCAAGGGCGCGCAGCCCTCCGACAAGCACCGACATCTCAGGGGCGCTGAGCGTGAGCAGTCGTGCGCGTTCCACCAACTCATATTCCCCCGGCAGATGATGACTCTCTGCGAGGTAGTTTCGAAAGCCGTCGGCGACCGGCTCGAGCACTTCGAAGGACTCGATATCGGTCTCGTCCTGCGATGCATCTGTGCGACCCGGGAGGAAGCGAACGGCCACGTTGAAGCCCGCGTTCTGAGCGGCCCGTTCGACTGCCGCCACCCCGCCGAGAATGATGAGGTCGGCGAGGGACACCGCTTTTGCGCTGGTCTGAGCCGCATTGAAGCTCCTCTGAATCTCCTCCAGGGTCTGCAACGTCGACGCAAGTTCGACCGGACTGTTCACCGGCCAATCCTTCTGGGGCTCAAGTCGAATGCGTGCTCCATTGGCGCCGCCGCGCTTGTCCGTCCCTCGGAACGTCGACGCCGATGCCCAGGCCGTCGAGACCAGCTGCGCAATCGCCAGGCCCGACGAGAGAATCGTGGCTTTGAGTGCGGAGACATCTGAATCGTTGACCAGCTCGTGGGTGACCGCAGGCACCGGGTCTTGCCAAATCAGTGCTTCGTCTGGCACCCACGGGCCAAGATACCGAGCTCGAGGACCCATGTCGCGGTGCGTCAATTTGAACCACGCGCGTGCGAATGCGTCAGCCAACTCCTGAGGGTTCTCGTGGAAGCGTCGCGAGATGGGCCCGTAGATCGGATCGAAACGTAGTGAGAGGTCCGTGGTCAACATGGTGGGAGCATGCTTCTTCGACGGATCAAAGGCGTCGGGCACCAAGTCCGCACCCGCCCCATCCTTGGGCCTCCACTGCGAGGCACCGGCCGGACTCTTCCCTAGTTCCCACTCGAAGCCGAAGAGGATGTCAAAGAAACTGTTATCCCACGTCACGGGAGTTTCGGTCCACGTTCCTTCCAATCCGCTGCTAATGGCATCGGGACCAGCGCCGCTCTCGAAGCTGCTCTTCCAACCGAGCCCCATCTGTTCGATGGGCGCGCCCTCGGGTTCGCGCGTCACGTATCGGTTGGGATCCGCTGCGCCGTGCGTCTTGCCAAACGAGTGTCCACCCGCGATGAGCGCCACCGTCTCTTCGTCGTTCATGGCCATGCGCTTGAACGTTTCGCGAATGTCCTTCGCGGCGAGGAGGGGATCGGGATTGCCGTTGGGGCCTTCGGGGTTCACGTAGATAAGTCCCATCTGCACGGCCCCGAGAGGAGTCTCAAGTTGGCGATCGCCGCTGTAGCGCTCGTCGTCTAGCCACGTGGTTTCGGGGCCCCAGAAGGTGCCCTCATCGGGCTCCCACACGTCCTCGCGTCCGCCCCCGAAGCCGAACGTCGCAAAGCCCATCGATTCGAGCGCGACGTTGCCGGTCAGGATCAGAAGGTCGGCCCAGGAGATCTTGCGCCCATACTTCTGCTTAATCGGCCAGAGCAGTCGGCGCGCCTTGTCGAGGCTGACGTTGTCGGGCCAACTGTTGAGGGGCGCAAAGCGCTGTGCGCCCGAACCGGCGCCGCCGCGACCGTCGCCGACTCGATACGTACCGGCACTATGCCACGCCATGCGAATGAAAAACGGACCATAGTGAGCGAAGTCGGCGGGCCACCAATCTTGCGAATCGGTCATCAACGCGGTGAGGTCTTTCTTGAGCGCATCGAGGTCCAGAGAGTTGAACTCCTCGGCGTAGTCGAAGTCATCGTCCATGGGACTGGCGTCAGGGGCGTTGGCGCGAAGGACCTTGAGATCCAGTTGATTGGGCCACCATCTCTCGTTGGGCTGGCTCTGGGTGTTGATCCCGTGTGGGAACGGGCACTTGGTCTCGTCTTGCATCATTTCTCCTTTGGTACAACGTCAAGATATTGCACGGAGGCGATCTTCCGTGCGGGTTGGTTATGTTTTGGGGCTCTCCTGGGCGAGGGCACGCCGTCGGCCTCGATGCTGGGCCAGTGATGGGCCGCCGCGTCCGGTCCTCAAGATCTGCGCCTGGCACGCCGGGCACACGCCCCAGTAGGCGACTTCTGCTTCGTCTATCTCGTAGCCGTGGTCGTCGGACGCCGTGAGGCAAGGAGTCGCGCCCACCGCGCAGTCGACGTCGACGACTCGCGCGCACATTCGACAGATCAGATGATGATGATTGTCGTTGACTCGGTCTTCATATCGAGCGGCTGATCCCACGGGCTGAATGCGGCGAAGAAGATCGTTGTCGACCAGCACGGCGAGGGCGTCATACACCGCCTGGCGGGAGATGACCCCGATATTCAACTGGGCGATGTTGGCCACCTGGTCAGCCGTCACGTGGGGTTGAGAGGTGACCGCTCGAAGCACCGCGAGGCGCTGGGCCGTCACCTGGATGCCCCGCTGACGCAGTTGTTCGGCTGGACCCGTGCTCATCGACGCCCACAGTAGCGGATCCTGGACTTAGTCAAGTATTTGAATGGATCCGTTCGTTCTATCCAACTCACGGGCCGATATCGCCGCTCATCATCGTGTTCGCGGCTTCGGTCGCCCACGGGCGATGGCGAGGACGATGGCGGATCTGTCTCCATCAATGTCGCGACGGTGTGAGGCGACGTCAAGATTTCAAAGGCGTCGTAGACCTCATCGTGCCAGCTCGGACGACTGCCGCGCGTTGTTCGATGACTGCGCGTAGATCATCGTAAGAGATCGGACCACTTTTCATCGTCGATGATCTTGGAGATACTTTGGAGGTAGCGAGCCGCATACGCGCCGTCGACAGCGCGATGGTCAAAGGTGAGTGCGAGCAGCCCAATTGAGTGAACCGCGATTGATTCGTCGCCGTTGTCATCCGTTACCACAACCGGTCGTCGCGTGACACCGTCGGTTGAGAGTATGGCCACTTGAGGTTGGTTGATCACTGCTCCGGTCATTAACGTCCCGAATGGTCCAGGATTTGTGATTGTGAACGTGCCTGCGGCGAAATCATCCACGCTGAGATTGGAGCCTCGTGCGTCGCTCGCTCGTTTGTTAATGGTCCTCGCCAAGTCGCGAAGGCCGAGTTTCTGCGCTTCGAGAATGACGGGCACGACGAGTCCATCGCCTCGCAAGTCGACCGCGATGCCAAGGTTGACGCTCTTGTGGACAAGTAATGCGTTGTCGCCGACCGATGCGTTCAGGTGAGGGAAGTCCTGAAGCGCCTGAACAGCGGCGAAAGCGCAGAATGGCAAATACGTGAGAGAATATCCCTCTTGCTCCTTGAAAATGGGGCCCACGCTCTTGCGAACACGTTCAACTGCTTCATAATCGATCTCGCGAACCATGAGGGTGTGCGCGGACACCGCCTTCGATCGAACCATGTGCTCTGCCGTGAGACGTCGGATCCGAGTAAACGGGACGACCTCGTCTATTGACTCAGGCGGGGCCGAACGCGAATCCTGCTCGGCGATGAACGCCTCGACATCTCGACGAGAGACGCGACCCCCGGGACTTGATGCCGGAACCGCATTTACGTCAAGGCCGCGCTCAGCGAGGAGTCTTCGCACGACCGGAGATAGCAACGCAACCCCACCTCGATCCGAATCAGCGAAGTTCAGCACGTCTTCCTTTGTGATCCTTCCTCCGGGACCCGTCCCGAGCACCTTCGCAGCATCAACTCCCCGCTCGAGGAGCAGCTTGCGAACCGCCGGGGAGAGTTGGGTTCTCTTCGATGGCATATCTCCGGACGCGGGTTCAGAGTGCTCGTTCGCGTTTCGCTCGGCTTTGGTCGCTGACGCGTTCGGTGCCAGGGGTGTCGGCGCGGTCGTCTCGGATTCCTCCGAAATCGTGGCGACAACGGTCCCCACGTCAACGGTCTCGCCCTGCTGCACGTATATGGCGGACAAAACCCCGGTCGCCTGCGCGGGAATCTCGGTGTCAACTTTGTCGGTTGACACCTCAAATAGTGGCTCGCCTTTCTCGACTTTGTCGCCCAGACTCTTGAACCACCTCGCGACCGTGCCGTCGGCGACCGTTTCGCCCAGTTGGGGCATCTTCACGTCGCTCACGGCAACGTTTCCCCTCGTCCTCGACTTGACCGACCCGCAGTGTTGACTATCATTAAACGAGATGTTAGTCAGTGTTAAACATGCGGCATCCAGTTGTAGATTGCCCGACGGCGGTTGGGTCGGGGCCGTTTGAGGAGGGAATCTTGGCTTTGAAGCAGTCGGCTCCGTCACCGTCGCTAGGGCTTGAGTCGCGTATTCACATGTACCGCGTTCAGGTGGCCCTTCGAAAGTTTGAGACCCGAGCGTACGACCTCTTTCTCGAGAACTTCGTCAAGGGGACGAGTCACTTGTCGATCGGGCAGGAGGCGATAGCCGCGGGCGTCGCTCAAGCGCTGCGCCCCGACGACTGGACGTTCGCCACCTATCGCGGCCACGCTCACACTCTCGCACGCGGCGTACCAATGACCCCGGTATTTGCTGAGTTGATGGGCCGAGCCAACGGGCTTATGGCGGGCAAGGGTGGCTCGATGCATCTCACCAGCGTTGAGCATGGTGTGATGGGTTCCTACGCCATTATCGGGGCGCATCTACCCGTTGCCTGCGGCGCCGCGTGGAGTGCTCAGTATCGGGGCACTGAACAAGTCGCCGTGTGCTTCTTTGGCGATGGAAGTGTCAATATCGGTGCGTTCCACGAGGCGCTCAACTTTGCCGCAATCTGGTCGTTGCCCGTCGTCTTCATCTGTGAAAACAACCTGTGGATGGAGTACACGCGAACGAGCGACGTTACGGCGGTCGTCAACCCGGCTGCGGATCGCGCGAGTGCGTACGGTCTCGAGTCCATCATCGTCGACGGGAACGACGCCGACGCGGTCTACGGGATTGTCGAGGTCGCCGTCGGGCGAGCCCGGAGGGGTGCCGGACCGAGCATGATCGAAGCGAAGACCTATCGCCACGGTGGGCACTCTCGCGCCGATCCCGGGAAGTATCGCCCGGACGAAGAACTGGCCGAGTGGATGGCCAAAGACCCCATACCGCTGTATCGGAGTCGACTCGTGGACGCTGGCGTGAGCGAGGACGAGTTGGTCGAATTGGAGCGTCAAGTGCAGGCGGAAGTCGACCTGGCCACCGAGGAAGCCAAGTCGGGTGATATGCCAGGCGAAGAGCTATTGATGAAAGACGTGTGGGCGGACGGAGGTGGTGCATGGCGCAACTGACATATCGAGAAGCAATTGCTCGCGGCATTGCCCAGGAGATGGCTCGAGATGAATCGGTGGTCATGCTGGGAGAGGACGTCGGGGCTGCTGGGGGCGTTTTCAAGGGAACGGTTGGGCTGCTCGAAGAGTTTGGCGGAAGCCGGGTGCGCGATACACCTATCAGCGAGCAGGCCATACTCGGAGCCGCCATGGGTGCCGCAATGACCGGACTTCGCCCCATCGCCGAAATCATGTTCGCCGATTTTTTCGCCGTCTGTTGGGACATTGTCGCCAACGAGATCGCAAAGAGTCGTTATATGACCAATGGACAGATGACATTTCCACTCGTCATCCGTTCGGGCAATGGCGGGGGACTGCGCTTTGGCGCTCAGCACTCCCAAAGCGTGGAGAACTGGGCGATGATGATTCCCGGACTCAAAGTCGTTGTCCCCTCGAACGCGTTGGACGTGGTCGGACTCATGGCGGCTTCGGTGCGCGACGACGACCCGGTCATCTTTCTAGAGGCCAAGGGTCTCTATTCGTCGAAGATGGAGGTGCCTGACGGCGAAATCGTGGACACCCTCGGCTCTGCCAGGGTACTGCGCCAGGGCGCACACGCCACAATCGTCACTCTCGGGATGATGGTGCCCCGAGCGCTCTCGGCGGCGGAGGAGCTCGCCACGAATGGCATCGAGTGCACCGTCGTTGACGTTCGCTCCCTGGTCCCGCTCGACACTCAAACGATTCTGCGCGAAGTTTCGGCTACCGGACGACTCTTTAGCATTGAAGAGAACCCTCGACTGTGTGGATGGGGTGCGGAAGTGGCATCCATCGTGGCCGACGAGATCTTCTACGACTTGGACGGGCCGATTGTGCGAATCACGACCCCGCACATTCCTCTGCCCGCCGCCGACGTTCTCGAAGATCTGGCGATTCCTTCGGTCGAGCGCATCGTGGCCACGATTCACAAGGCCATGATGAACTAGCCGAATCGGCAAGGATGTAGCACCGCTCGTGTCCGGGATCGAGCGGATCAGATGCTGGCGGTCTTAGTCGCCCTGGAACTCCAAGTTGAGCCACACTGCTTCTACGGGAACGTTGCCCACGTTATAGAGGCGATGCGGTCTGCTCGAATCGAAGGCGATCGAGTCGCCGGCATTAAGGACGAGAGTCTCAAACCCGAGATCAACTTGGAGAGTACCGCTCAAAATAAATCCATACTCCGACCCAACGTGGCGGATCAGGCGCTCTTCGAGCGTGGAGCTACCTCCAACCTCATAACGCACCAGCATGAAGTCTGTCTTGTTCCGATGCGAAGACGTCAACGACTCCCACGTCACACCGGAGTCCAGGGTCAGAACCTTTCGCTCGTGCGGGCGAACCACTGCGGACGACGCGCCGCCGGGCCTCGAGCGTTTCGTCAGCTCCGCTCCGTTACCGCCTAGCGACCCCCACGAGTTATTCACGACATCGGTGAGGTCGCCGTTCGACTCGGAACTCGCCTCGTTGTCGTCGTCCAAAAGTTCATCAATGGACGTCCCTAGAGCCGCGCACACGGCGAAGAACGTCGCCACCGACGGCTGGGTTTTGCCCGTCTCGAGCTGCGAAATAAATGACGCCGAGACACCGACGTCGCGGGCGAACTGGCGAAGTGTAATCCCCTTGGCCAAGCGACGCTCTCGCAGGCGCGCTCCTACCAGTCCGGGGGCGGGCCGGTTGCTGTTCGGCGATGGCGAGTCGGCGCCGTTCTCTAAACGCTTGGCCGCCGAAGCGCCACGCGCCCTCTCGCCGGGTTCGGTGGCCACCCCCTCGGGAATCACCATGTTCCAATCCTTCTTCCTCTTTGCGTCACCGTAAACGCTGTCGCGTCTGGCGACTTTCGTTGCAAAGTCTATTGATGCTTACTCATCGCTCTTCAGCTTTTCTGCCAGATGCTCCCATTCGCGACTGAAGCGGTAGGCGTGACGCGGGGGAGGTGCCGGTGACTGAACCTCTATCCATCGCACGAGTCCAGAACCGCGATTCTCGAATCCATGGTCGGCGCCGACACCGGCCCACAGCACGTCACCTGGGTGCAGCACCAGGAGATCGCCGTCCACCGACGCGTGGACCTCACCCTCCACGAAGACGTAGGCCTCTTCAAAGGGGTGGTCGTGCGGGTGAGCTATCGCGGTGGGCTGGTAGTCGACCGCGAACATCGTGTGCAGTTGAGCCCCGACCTCCTGGTCGATCAACATCTTCACGCCGATCCCGCTGTAGGCGAGCAAAGCCGTTGCCATACTGGGCGAAGCCGTCGAGGCATTGACGTCGGAGCCGCCCGCGAGTTTCCTCAGATCCATGGCGTCAGCGTCAAATCGAGCAGCGTTACGGTTTCTCGGGTCGCGCATGTCAGGGATGACGGGCGCCGACTCTTCCAATGTTTGCCTGGGAAAAAACGTGTCCTGTCGCCGACCATCGTCGTGTTCGGAGGGGGCCTCCATCTGGAGCCACCGCACTGGTCCGTTGACTGCTTTGAGGGAGTAGGTGGTGGCCAGGGGAAGAACGATGCAATGGTCGGGACCGAGATGGGTCGTCGTTCCCAGCGTGGTTACGGCGAGGGTTCCCGAGAAGACGTAGAGGCTCAGCTCGAAAGAGTGCAACACCGCCTCGACGTACCCGCTCTTCGCGAGCTGTCCAACCAGCAGAGTCATGTGTGGGGAACCGGTCGCCTGATTGACCAAGACCTGTCGACGGTATCTTGACGAATGGCCTTCGAACGCGTCTGGCGTTGTCGAGTGCTGGTCATCAATTTTTGTGACGTGATACATGGTTCTTCCCCTCGACTACATGCGTAGCCAGCCGCCATCCATCGCCAGATTCACTCCGTTGACCCCCTTGTTATTCAGCAAGAACTCAACCGAGTCAACGATCTCTTCCATCGTCACCAGGCGACCCAACGGCGTGCGTTTGATGACGTGACTGTTGTCCTTGTTCTCCCAGTACGGGCTGTCTCCGATGATGCCGGGGTGGATGGCGTTGACTCTGATGGGCGCCAGTTCGTAGGCGAGCGAGTGAACGATGCCCACCACGCCCCCGTTCACTGTCGATACCGTCGTCGAACCGGGGTACGGACGTTCCAAAGCCAACCCACCAAAGAGGACGATGGACGCCTCGGGCGAGAGACGATCCCGCAACGCGTGCACTGCCTCGGTGTAGCCCACCAACTTGAGCGTGACGAGCCGAATGGCCGCGGCGACGTCGTAGTTGCCTAAAGTGTTCGAATCGCGCTCGATAGCCGCAATCACCAGATCATCGACGATGGGAACACCGGCGAGGGCGTCGGCAATGGTCTCGGGGCGAGCGAGATCGACCGCGATCGGCACTGTTCCCTGTCCGATTTCATCGGCCGCGGCGCGGGCGCTCTCGAGTGTGCGGCCCGAGAGGTACACCGTCGATTCTTTGCTGACGAGGGATCTGACGATTTCCTTGCCGATCCCCTGGGTCCCCCCTAGGACAACTGCTGTGCGCGCTGCTCGTTGTTCTGACATGGCGGACCTCCTCGAGTGTTCAGTGAAAACAAACATACTGCACGATTCTTTTGAACGACCATACGGAAAGCCCCGCGTCCAGCTGATCCAAAGGTCAATAACGGTCGGTCCTGCCGCAAAAATCTGGCAACTTCGGGTCGCTCGGCATGTGAAGTGAGTATTGACATCGGTGAACGCAATGCTACGCTTCAGCGCTGAGCGAAGAGATTTTGGGGGGATGGCCATGAGTAATAGCGTCAACTCGAAAGGTGAGTCGCTCGCGCACGGGCGATCAATCGTCTTTCGTAAGGGCATCGTTATGACGATGGATAACGCGCATCGCGTTCTGAAGGACTGCGATGTCTTAGTGGTCGATGGAAGGATCAAAGAGATCGGCTCGAGTCTCGCCGCGCCCGATGATGCGTTGAACATCGACGCCAAGGGCGGCATCGTGATGCCCGGCATGATCGATACCCACCGTCACATGTGGCAGACGGCAATGCGCGGATACGGCGCCGACTGGACCCTGACTCAATACTTCGTTTGGTACTACTTGCAGCACGGCAAGAATTTCCGCCCTCGAGACATCTATGCCGGTAACTTGCTATCCGCCATTGAAGCGGTCGATGCGGGTGTCACCACGTCGGTTGACTGGTCCCATGGACTGCAGAGCATCGAGCACGCCGAGGCGGCCGTGGACGCGCTCGAAGTGGTGCCGGGTCGCTTCATTCTCGCCTACGGCAACATCCAACAGGCGCCGTGGGAGTGGTCGATCGATCCCGCCTTCAAGGATTTCTACCACCGCCGCTTCGACGGTAAGGGCGACATGCTGGGCTTCCAACTGGCCTTTGACGTCTTGGGCGATCCCGCCTTTCCAGAAAAGGCCGCCTTTGACGTGGCCAAGGACCTGGGCGTGGCCGTCAACACCCACTGCGGCGTTCTCGGTGCGAACGGCGACGACAGCATCCGCTTGATGCACGAGAACGACTGCATGAGCCCTGACACCGTTTTCGTGCACTGCGCCACGTTGTCTGAGGACTCGTACGAGCGCATCGCCGCCTCTGGTGGGTCGGCCTCGGTTTCCACCGAGAGCGAGCAGAGCGCCGGACAGGGCTACCCTTCATCGTGGCAACTGCGCAAATACAACATCCCGATTTCGCTGTCGCACGACACGTCGGTGTGGTGGAGTGCTGATCTCTTTACCGCCATGCGAACCACCATTGGCGCGGACCGCTCGCGTCAACACCTCGAAGCACACCGACTGGGCGAACAAGTGACCAACCTCGACGTGCGCTGTGAAGAAGTTATCCACTGGGCTACTCGAGGTGGAGCCAAGGCGATCGGGCTTGAGAGCAAGATCGGTAGCATTGAGGTTGGTAAGCGGGCCGACCTCGTGCTCGTCAAAAACGACGAGTCACCCGCGATGTTTCCGATCATCAATCCCTACGGGCACATCGTGATGCAGGCGCAGCGCGCTGACGTCGATACGGTGGTGATCGACGGGAGCATCCTCAAGCACGAGCACAAGCTCGTGGGCGTTGACTTGTCGGCGGCTCGCTCGGCCACCGAGGAGACGGTCGAATTCTTGGCCGACACGGTCGGAGACGACGCTTGGATCTCGGGGATGAATCCCGAGCTGACCGAGCGTCAGAAGCACGAGAACCCCTACAAGTACGTGAAGTAGTTCGCGGCGTTAGCGCGACGAGTAGCGCCAAATGCACCGGTCGCCGTCGCGGGTTGCTTCGGGGATTCCATCGTCTCGACGCGAAAATAAGGTGTTTGATATACATTGACGCGTTCAGTTAACACGGCTAGGGTGGTCGCTCGACGGCAGTACTGGCCGATCGGAGCCGGTTGAAGTGCGACCGTGGCGACGAAGGCTGCACGCTTTACCGGCCGGGGGCACAATGCGTTCGGTTTCATAAGGGGGGATTAATGCTCAAAAACAAATTGCGTCTCGTGTCCATTGCGGCAGCGGCGTTGATGGTGTCATCAACGATAGGGGTCGTGATATCGACGACTGCGCAAGCTGCTGCGAAGCACAAGACCTTCCAGGTCGCGTATCTCTCGTACGGCGTTGCCAATAGTTACGATGCGCCAATGCTCGCGGCAGCAGAGGCGGTGGCCTCAGCGTCGGGCAACGTGAAGGTCACCGTATTCGACTCTCAGAGCACGTACACCACGCAGGTGTCACAGCTGCAAGACGTGATCGCGTCGGGCAAGTATCAAGGGATCATCACTCAGCCCATCTATGGAGCGGCTCTCCTTCCTGGAGTGAAGCTGGCGATCAAGAAGCACATCAAGGTTGTAAACATCGATCAGATCCTCGGTACCAACTACGCGAGCGACCAGTCTGAAGTTGCGGGCCTCTCGGGCAACGTGGTGTTCTTTCCGTCCAAGATCGGCTCTCAGCTGGCTGCGCTAACAGTCCAGGCGTGCGGTACGGCCAGTCCTTGCAACGTGGTCCTGGTTCACAACTACACCGGTGACGAGCCCGATTCGGCCATCACCACGGCCTTTGATGCGGGCATTGCGTCAAGCTCGGCGAAGGTCGTCGATCAAGGCGACGGGATGTACGAGCCTTCTACGGCGTTGACTTTCGTCCAGGACGCTCTCGTCGCGAACCCCGACACGAATGTCATCGTGGGCTCTGACCAAGACTGCGAAGGGGCGCAATCGGCCCTGACTAGCGCCAAGAACACGTCGGTCAAGTTGGTCTGCTACGGCGCCAGCGCGACGGGCATCGCTGCGGTAAAGAGCGGTGCATGGTTCGCGGACGTCGCCCAGGCTCCCGCCTCGGAAGGCGAGTTGGGAATGGAAGCACTTATCAAGGCTATGAAGACGGGCAAGAACAGCAAGGCCGAGAACCCGGTTGCGGCATTCCCGAACAACGGTGTGGTCACGGCCTCGAACGCCAGCAAATTTGTTGGCCAATGGCCTGGTTGATTCAAAAGAAATAAGAAGAGTTCGAAACATGACATGGATTGCCTGATCCGCAATGTCGACTGGGAACTCGGAGCAGGATCCCCGCCGTACCGCATCGACCCTCAGGGGTGACTTAGTCGTCACCGGGGTATCGAAGTTGTACGGCGGGGTACCCGCCCTCACGAACGTTTCGCTCACCGTAATCGCGGGCACGATTCACGCGCTCATCGGCGAGAACGGCGCGGGAAAGTCAACGTTGGGCAAGATCATCTCGGGAGTGATCCAGCCCGATGAGGGGTCGGTCTCGCTGAACGGGGTGGCGCTGTCCAATAAGTCTCCGCGCGAAGCTCTGGCCCACGGCATTGTCGCCATTGCTCAAGAGTTGGCCGTCGTTCCTGGCCTCACCGTGGCCGAGAATGTGTACCTGGGAGCCGAGATAAAGACGGCAGGCTTCGTTCACCGGCGCGAGTCTCGGCGCCAATTTTTGGATCTGGCCAAGCGGGTTGGGTTCGATCTCCCCCCTGACTCATTGGTGGGAAGTCTCAACACGGCCGATAAGCAGAAGGTCGAGATCATGCGAGCGCTGGCGCGCAACGCGTCGATTGTCGTCATGGACGAACCCACGGCAGCACTTTCGGGCCACGAAGTCGAATCTCTGCACGAGATCATTCGGTCATTGGCCAATGAAGGAAACACGGTCGTTCTTATTTCGCACTTCCTCTCAGAGGTGCTCGCCCTCGCTGACACCATCACCACGTTGCGTGACGGCGTGCTCATCCGCACGGTGCAAGCCAAGGACGCTAGCGAAGATTCATTGATCGAAGGCATGCTGGGGCGCTCTTTGAACACCGCGTTTCCCGAGAAGGCGCCGGCCGCTGAGCAGCGCGCGGTCGTGTTGGAGGTTGATCACCTCAGTGCGCCGGGTGTGAAGGACTGTTCGTTGAACCTCCACGAAGGTGAGATTCTGGGGATCGCGGGCCTCGTTGGCGCAGGGCGGTCTGAGTTGGCGCGAGCCATCTTTCGCGATGCCAAAGTCTCGGGGGGGACGGTACGCCTTGGCGGTACCCTCCTCGGCGGTCACAGCCCGTTTCGATCCATACGCCGAGGGATGGCGTTCATTCCCGAGTCGCGTAAAGAGATGGGACTGCTGATTGGCCGATCAGTGAAAGAGAATGTCTCGTTGTCGCGCCTTGACCTCGTGAGCACGATGGGCTGGATATCGGGGACTCGAGAACGCCGCGCGGTCGCTGAGCTCATGAACAAGGTCACGGTGAAAGCGGCCAACATGAAGATGCCCGCCTCATCGTTGTCGGGGGGCAATCAACAAAAACTCCTGTTCGCCCGGTCGGTCATGTGCGCGCCGTCCGTGCTCATCGCCGATGAGCCGACGCGCGGTGTGGACGTTGGCTCCAAGCGAGCGATCTATGACCTCTTGACCGAGTTGGCCCAAGCGGGAATGGGCGTGATCGTCATTTCCTCCGAGCTAGAGGAAGTCCTCGGGCTCGCCCATCGGGTTCTGGTCATGCGCCATGGACGCATCGTTAGCGAACTCGTCGGCGAACGAATCAACGAACAGTCGGTACTCGCGGCCGCCTTCTCAGAACCAACCTTCGATCAAGGGGCGATGTCGTCATGAACGTAATTGTTGATAGCCAGGAGCTCAACGACGAGGACGTCGATGCCGTCAGCCGATTAAAGGCAGGCGCGAGTCGGCTTCTGAGGTCCTGGCGCCTGGCCGGGATCTTCATTCCCTTTCTGATTCTGTTCATCGTCTTGTCGATCGCTAGCCAACCCTTCTTGCACACGACGAACCTGATTAACATCCTGGATCAGCAGTGCGCGACGTTGGTCATCGCCGCAGCGGGCACGCTCGTCTTGGTGGCGGGCGGACTCGACTTATCGGTCGGTGCGACGTATGGATTGGCCACCGTTGTCTCGGGCGAGATCGCCCTTCATCACTCACCCGTGCTCGCCATTGGCTTGGCCCTTCTGATGGGACTGGTGGTCGGACTCGTCAACGGTCTGGTCGTCGCGGTCTTCAAGATCAACTCGCTCATCGCCACGTTGGCGATGTCCTTTGTCATTGGGGGCGTCGCCCTTCGGGTCTCGAGTGGCAACCTGATCGTGCTGTCGCAGAACTCGGGTTTCTACAAGTTTGCCAACTCGCAGTTTCTCACCATCCCTAGTGCCGTCTGGATGGTGTTGATCATTGTGCTGATCCTGGCCGTGTTGCTCGCCCGCACGACCTTCGGTCGCCACGTGGTCGCCTCGGGCGGAAATGCGGAAGCCGCGCGCTTGGCCGGTGTGCGCGTGGACCTCGTGCGGATCATCACCTTCGTACTGAGCGGGGGAGCCGCGGCGCTCGGAGGGGTCATCGACACCTCGCGGCTCCTGAGCGCACAGGCCGCAAGCGGGGGTAACAGCCTGGCGTTCACGGTCCTCGCTGGCATCGTGGTGGGAGGGACATCCATTGCCGGCGGAGAAGGCTCGGTACCGCGAACCACGATCGGTGTGTTGTTCATCGCGCTGATCGGAAATGGCTTCAACCTGCTGGGCGTCAACACGCTCTACCAGCAGATCGTGCTGGGTCTGATTCTGCTGCTCGCCGTCGGACTCGACGTGTGGGCGCGCAAACGTCGTAGCTAGTGCACGTCACTCGAACTTAGGAGACATCGTGGGAACCCACACCAATGGAAGTAACGCTGTCGACTGGGAGGATCGCGTAGATATGCCAAAACTGCGCGAGGAGCGTCTCGCGAAGCTTCAAGCCGAACTGGCGCGATCGGATCTCGGAGCACTTCTCACGTTTGACTTTCACAACATTCGATACATGACCGGAACCCACATCGGCACCTGGGCCATGGACAAACTGATTCGGTTCGCGCTACTGCCGCGAGGCGGGAAGCCTATCGTGTGGGATTTTGGCTCGGCGGCGCGTCATCACCAGCTCTACAATCCCTGGCTCACCGGAGTCCAGATCGGACCCGACGGAAAAGAGATGCTCTACGAGGGCGCCCGCGCGGGGATTTCGACGCTTCGCGGGGCTATTCCCCCTGGCGCCGATCGGGCGGGCACCGTCGCCCAGAAGGTTAAAGAGGTGCTCTGCCAGTTTGGTCTCCAGAACGAGCCGATTGGAGTGGACGTCATCGAGATGCCCGTGCTGAGTGCGTTCGCGAAGGACGCCTTGACCCTGGTGGACGGGCAACAAGTGTTTCTCGAAGCTCGCCGCGTCAAGACAAGCGACGAGATCTCGCTGCTCACCTACGCCGCGTCGATGGTGGACGCCGCCTACGACGAGCTCTATGCGTTCTTGCGTCCGGGAGTGAAGGAGAACGAGTGCGTCGGGCTGGTGAACAAGACTCTGTACGACCTCGGCTCCGAACACGTCGAAGGAGTGAATGCCATCTCGGGCGAGCGCTGCTCTCCGCACCCACACGTGTACAGCGATCGACTTATCCGTCCGGGTGACCCCGCGTTCTTTGACATCTTGCATAGCTTCAACGGCTATCGAACCTGCTACTACCGCACCTTTGCCGTGGGCAGTGCTTCGGTCGCTCAGCGTGATGCGTACACCAAGTGTCGAGAGCTCGTCGACTCCGCCATTGCGACAGTAAAACCGGGCGCGACCACCGCCGACATCGTGTCCCTATGGCCCAAGGCTGAGGAGTTCGGCTTTCCCAGCGAGGAGGCGGCCTTCGGACTTCAATACGGGCACGGCATCGGTCTGTCGATTTGGGAGCGCCCGATATTCAGTCGCATGGTCTCTCTTGAACATCCCGAAGTGCTCGAAGAAGGTATGGTTTTTGCCCTGGAGACCTACTGGCCGGCCAAGGACGGATGGTCGGCCGCGAGGATAGAAGAAGAGGTCGTCGTCACCGCCACGGGTTGCGAAGTCATCACCAAGTTCCCCGCAGAAGAGTTACTGGTCGCGGGACAGCGGTACTTCAGCGCGGGCGGAACGATCAGTGGACTACGCGAGTCTCAGTCCCACCTCAATACCACGGCCGGACGAGGAAAGGCGTAGATCGTTCACGGCGCCCGCTTCGAGCGTATTTGCATGACCAAATTCTCGTTGTAACTAAATGAAATGAGGAATTATGACCACGAAGGTTATAGCCGTGATCGGCGCGACCGGTGCTCAAGGGGGCGGCCTGATTCGAGCGATCCTGGCCCATCCTGAGGGCGGCTTTTCCGCTCGCGCCGTTACTCGCAACCCCGAGGGCGAGGCCGCCACGGCGCTCGCGGCACAAGGAGTCGAGGTCGTGAAGGCGGACCTGGACGACGAGGCAAGTCTGGTCGCCGCGTTCACGGCCGCCTACGGAGCCTTCTGCGTCACCAACTTCTGGGAGCATTTCTCCCCTGAAACCGAGATCGAACAGGCGTCGAAGTTGGCGAGCGCGGCCAAAACGGCCGGCGTATCCCACGTGATTTGGTCGACCCTTGAGGATATCCGAGAGTCGGTTCCGCTAAGCGACGATCGCATGCCCACACTCATGGACAAGTACAAGGTGCCGCACTTCGACGCCAAAGGCGAAGCCAATCACTTCTTTTTGGACGCCAACGTGCCCACCACCTATCTCAACACGTCCTTCTACTGGGACAACATGATCTACTTTGGCATGGGGCCTAAGCCGGGTGTGGACGGAACGTTGGCCATTACCTTTCCGCTCGGAGACGCGAAGTTAGCGGGCATCGCGGCCGCGGACATTGGCGCGTGCGCCTATGGAGTATTTGCCGCGGGTGACCGATACATCGGTAAGACGGTCGGGATCGCCGGGGGCCATCTCACGGGCGCCGATATGGCAAAGAGTCTCAGTGCAGCTCTCGGCCGTGAGGTCCGCTACAACGAGGTAAGCCCTGACCTCTATCGAAGCTTTGGATTCCCGGCCGCGGACGAACTAGGCAACATGTTCCAGTTCAACGCTGAATTCTCGGACCCGTATTGCGCAGCGCGAGACCTCGACGAGTCGCGCGAGCTCAATCCTGGACTTTTGAGCTTCGATGATTGGCTAGCGCTGAATGTCTCAAAGATTCCACTCGACTAGTTGGTGGTTTTCAACGGCGGATGACCCATCGGGTGAGACCGCCCTGAGAATCGGTTGGCGTCAGTGTGAGGATGTGAGAGTGACGAAGGTGGGGACGAGATGAGTACCGACGAACTTCGCGTGGGTTGGATCGGCTGTGGACGAATGGGAAGCGCCATGGCTGAGCGTCTCATTCGATCAGGCGTGGACGTGAGCGTCACCAATCGAACGCGGGCCAAAGCCGAGGCGCTCGGCGATCTCGGAGCAACCGTCGTAGAGGCTCCCCGGGACCTCGCCACTTGCGACGTTGTCTTCACTATGGTGACGGCCGACGCACAGTTAAGCGAGGTCGTGATTGGCGAGTACGGCGTTCTGAGCGACCCGTCACGCTCACCGCGCATCATCGTCGATTGTTCTACGGTGTCAACCACCGCCTCGTCATCGGTGCGCCAGGCGTGCGGCAATCGCGGAACTGATTTTCTCGCGGCGCCGGTGAGTGGGAATCCGAAGGTTGTGGCAGCTGGCAAGTTGACTCTCGCGGCGTCGGGTTCGCGGGTGGCCTTTGAGGTCGTGCGTCCCCTGATTGAGCACATTGGACGCGTGACCTACGTGGGTGACGCCGAAGTTGCGCGACTGGTCAAGATTTGTCACAACGTCTTTCTCGGAATCGTCACCGAGGGTTTGGCCGAAGTCACGGTGCTCGCCGAGCGAGGCGGCATCGATCGGAGTGCGTTTCTCGAATTTATAAATAACTCAATCATGGGATCAACGTTCACGCGTTACAAAACACCTGCGCTGGTGAGCCTCGATTTCACCCCCACTTTTACGCCGGTCCTACTCCGGAAGGACTTCGACATCGGGATGGCCGAGGCAAGAAGGCTCGACGTCCCGATGCCGGTGGCGGCGCTCGTGACCGAACTGATTCAGAGCGTGATCGGGGCGGGATACGTCAACGAAGATTTCGCGATTTTGCTTGCTCGAGCAAGCCCGTCGCGCCGGTTTGACCATGAGTCCAGAAGCGGAAGTTGTCGATGATGGACTCTCTGCGGGCGACTCGTAGAGAGTCCATAGCGCAGCGCAGGTTGATCCCTCAGGTCTTTCCAAGATGGGTCTAATCGCCATCACGTGCCACCTCGACGGTCTGGTGGCCGTCGGCGACTCGGCGATCCTCGCTCACTGGAAACGGCATGACGTGGTCGGTCGTAGACGGCGGGATGGTCTGTTTTGTGCAACCACATTGGCAGCGGTAGCCTCGAAATATCTCCGAAAGGCAAGAAAACATGAGCATTCCGAGCGCTTCATACTCGATCACTATGCGAGTGGCGCTGAGCAGTGCCGCCGACATTCCCGCCATCGCGACCGCCGTTAGTGAAGCCGGCGGACTCGTGACCGCGCTGGACGTTGTTGAGCCCATTGACGGGCGCATGGTCATCGACGTCACGTGCAACGCGACCGACGAACTACACGCAGAGTTGATCGGTTCGGCGGTCGAAGCAGTGAAGCGCGCGCACGTACATGCGATCAGCGACCGGACGTTCCTCATGCATCTCGGCGGCACGATCGCCATGGAGGCCAAGGTGCCCCTGAGAACTCGCGACGATCTATCGATGGCCTATACGCCCGGTGTCGCGCGCATCTGCAGCGCTATCGCGAAGGATCGTTCTCTCGCGCGCAAGCTCACGATCAAGCGGAACACTGTGGCCGTTGTCACCGACGGTTCAGCGGTGCTGGGCCTTGGCAACATCGGTCCGGAGGCGGCACTCCCCGTGATGGAGGGCAAGGCGCTCTTGTTCAAGCGCTTCGCCAACATTGACGCGTGGCCCGTCTGCCTCGATACTCAAGACAGCGACGAGATTGTTCGCATCGTCCAGTGCTTAGCGCCGGCGTATGGCGGCATCAATTTGGAAGACATTGCGGCGCCGCGGTGCTTCGAGATCGAAGCGCGACTGCGCGAACTGCTCGACATCCCAGTGTTCCACGATGACCAGCACGGCACCGCGACGGTCGTTTACGCGGCGCTTCTCAATGCGTTGCGCGTCGTCGGGAAGGATATGAGCGAGATTCGTGTCGTGGTGCTCGGGGTCGGCGCTGCGGGAGTCGCAATCAGCAAGTTGTTGCTGAAAGTGGGCGTCGGCGACGTCATCGGGGTCAACCGAGCGGGCATTCTCGACGAGCACGATGAGCGTCTCGACACAGAACGCCGCTGGCTTGTCCAGCGTACGAACAAAGAGAAGCGCACGGGTTCTCTGAGCGACGCCCTGATAGGAGCTGATGTCTTCATTGGCGTGTCTGGTCCCAACGTCGTGGGTGAAGAGCACGTCAAGCTCATGTCCAAGGACTCAATCATCTTCGCGCTGGCCAACCCCGATCCCGAAATCGATCCGGTCGTCGCTCGTCGCCACGCGGCCATCGTCGCCACGGGGCGAAGTGACGAGCCGAACCAGATCAACAACGTGCTCGCCTTCCCGGGGATCTTTCGTGGCCTGCTCGACGAAGGGGCATCAAAGATCACCGAGGAGATCGAGATCGCGGCGGGAGAAGCCATCGCCGGCGTCGTCAAGGACAATGAGCTCTCGCCCGAGTACATCGTGCCGACGGTGTTTAACCCGAGCGTCGTAGGGGCCGTGGCCGAAGCGGTGGGCACCGTGGTACGCGCCTCGACGGGCGATTAGCTGGCCCGGTACGGGGGTTCTCTCGTTGGGCGGCAGGTACTCAGCGCCTACTGAAGCAAATTGAGCCAGTTTGGGTTCGTCTCCCGCCGGCGCTTCCGGCGGCGGCGCTCGACCTGCGGATGCGCGTCGGCGCCGTACTGCGCGAGCCGATGGAGATTCAAGGCATCGGCAACCATCGGAGCCAGGACGCCGTGGTGAGCGAGCTGCTCGCCGAAGTCGGTCTACCCGCCAATGCGGTCGAGCGGTTCCGTCACGAGTTCTCCGGTGGCCAGCGCCAGCGAATCGGGTTGGCTCGAGTCTTGACGCTAAGTCCCAAATTGATCGTGGCCGACGAGCCCGTCTCGGCACTCGACGTTTCCATCCGGAGCCAAGTTCTGAACCTGATGAAGCGCCTACAAGACAGTCATGGCATGTTCTGGTGATCTCGCACGACCTCGCCGTCGTGAAGTACCTCTCGGACCGCATCGGAGTCATGTACCTTGGCAAACTCGTCGAGACTGGCTCCGCCGACGACATTTACGAGCGTGCCGTGCACCACTACACGGCGGGCCTCATCGCTACCATCCCCGAGCCCGATCCCGACCGAGAGCGGTCGAAATCGGTGGTGCCGATCAAGGGGGAGCTCGGAAGCGCCGTCCATCCTCCTTCGGGATGCCGGTTCCGCACCCGCTGCCCCGCGGCCGGGAAATCTGTGCCATCGAAGAGCCGTCGTTGCGTCCCTTAGGTCCAGGAGGACACCTCGCCGCGTGTCACTTCCCCCTGCGTCAGCCATTCACCGAAACGATCTCGACTTCCCTCACGAAAGAGTGGACCGCAGCGTCGTGACGCTAGAGTCCCGCGGTCAGCATCGCCGGCAAGAGGATACGTTCGAAAGAGGAGGGCGAGGCGCGATCTCGTGGACTCTCATTCGCGTTCGCATTGGCAGATAGACACTATGGGCGTGCGCTGGTACCCCGTTGTCGTGGACTGCCTCGACGTTGGTGCGCCACCGCCTTGGGATGGGACATCGTTGTTGAGCACGATGACGAGGTTGTGGTAACCGCGGCCCACATGCTCCAACGGCCCGCTAATGAGCGGCGACCCGGACTTATATTTGTGCCCGTTCAAGAAGGAGAACAGATGAAGAATCGAATCCATATCGACGTTGCGCCCGCGTTGGGTGACGACCAAAGGGCCGAGGTTGAGCGCTTGCTGAAGTTGGGGTAACGCGTGACGACGTTGGCCAGGAGGAGCCGTGACCTGGATCGTTAAGGGCGGAGGCTGAGCTCTACTTCTATGGAAGGGTGCTGGGATTTGAACCGGCCGACGCCATCGAAACAGTCTCAATTGAAAACGCTCAGTTCCTGGCGTAACTAAGGTCGCAGCGAAAAGGAGCGACGGAGCGGACTGAAAGGTGCAAGCTCTGCTGGTAACTCTCCGGTCGCGATCTCTTGGGCGAGCAACTTTCCGGTGATCGGACCGAGGGTCACTCCCCACATCCCGTGGCCACCCGCCGCGTACACCCCACGGGTCGCGGTGCGGCCAATGAGTGGCATCCCATCAGGGGTGAGGGGGCGTGGACCCACCCAATCGTCAGCCTGGCCATTCCAATCGACGCCGGTGACGAGTGGTTTGAGGGCCTTCACCATCGAGTTGATGCGGGCAGGCGCCAAGGGGGCGTCGGGATCGGTGAACTCCATGACACCGACGACACGAACGCGCTCGCCCGCAGGCGTCAGCGCCAACCGAGTGCCGGGAAAGTGAACGGCGTTCGTCAGCGGGGCGTCCAGGGGAAGAGTAAAGCTGTACCCACGTCCCGCGTACACGGGGACGGTGGCGCCGTGGTCCGAGGCGAGCCTACTGAGCCATGCGCCATTCGCGATGACGACCGCGTCGGCGTTGAACTCTCGAGCGCCAGCGCGCGCGACGACGCTGCCCCGACGTCGTTCGACGCCATCGATCTCCGCACTCTCGACGATCTCACCGCCACGTTCGCGCACGCTCATCGCGAGCGCCTCGACGTAGGGCCGAGGGGTGATGTAACGCTGATCGCGCAGCACGACGCCGAAATTGATGTCGCGTGAAAGATGCGGCTCGAGATCGCGCACTCGCTCGCCGGTGAGCAACTCGATGTCTACAGACTGGCCGGCACCGACTATGCCGTTGAACTCCTCCAGCAGTCCCGTGGCCTCGTTCGCGTGGCGGAACGCTGAAATGACGTCAGTTCGCGCGGCCTCGGCCGTGACACCGCCCGTGTGCTGGGCGTCGTAGGCCGCGATGGCGCCCTCGTTGAGCGGTCGATAGGTGGCCATAGCTCGCCGCCACGAGGCGCCGGTGCAGTGCGCCAGGAGCTCGAGAAGGAACTTCGCCCTCGTGGCGTCGCCGCGCAGGGGGAGCGATACCGGAGAGCGCGGGTCGAGAATGGCGCGCAGCCCGTATCGAAGCAATCGAGGCTCTGGTAAGGGAATGCTGTGGGCGGGACTCACGTAGCCGGCGTTGCCCGCCGAGGCGCCCGCCGCTTCGTGGCGACGGTCAACGACAGTGACGCTCACGCCGTAGTCCTGCAGAGACCAGGCGCAGGACAGGCCGACGATGCCCGCGCCGATCACCACAACGTGCTGCGGTGCGGCGACAGGGTCGCCGAGGGAGAGGGTTTTGTCGTCGCTCATCGGATCAGTTTACGGCCGCGATCTTGAGGCGAAAGACGCGAGTGACGGAGTCATACCATCGGGCCGCCTTCGTGGCGCGGAATTGCGTACGCAGGCGATCCTCGATTCTCTTGCGCGCGATGGTCTCACCGGTGAGTCGAGATTGGCCCTTAGTCACTCGTCTTCGCCTCGATGAGAGGGAAGTGGCACGCTGCGAAGTGTCCAACTCCGTAGCTCTCCCACGGTGGTTCTTCCAGGGCGCACTTCTCCTCGGCTCGTGGGCATCGGGTCCGGAATCGGCAGCCCGAGGGCGGGTGCACCGCCGAGGGCATCTCTCCTTGCACCGCGCCGATCGCTGCTTTCTCCCGCGCGCGATCGGGGTCGGTTTCTGGTACGGAGTCGAGCAGGCCCCTGGTGTAGTGGTGCGCCGGGCGATCGTAAATTTCGCTCGCCGGGCCTAACTCGACCAGTTTGCCGAGGTACATGACGCCGATCGTGTCCGCCATGTAGCGCACCACCGCTAGGTCGTGGGAGATGAGGATGAGCGTGAGTCCTCGTTCGGACTGGAGGTCCTTCATCAGGTTCAGGATCTGGGCTTGGACTGACACGTCCAGGGCCGAGACCGGTTCATCGGCGACGATCAACTGCGGCTCGAGCGCCAACGCCCGCGCCAGTCCTATTCTTTGACGCTGTCCTCCAGAGAACTCGTGCGGATAGCGCTCGACGCCGTATCGCGTTAAGCCGACCTCGTCCATCAGGTTCTCGACTCGCACGCGCTGCTCGGTTGACGTGCCGACTTTGTGGGAGCGAAGCGGCTCAGCCACGATGTGACCCACCCGCATGCGGGGATCAAGCGAGGAATAGGGGTCTTGGAACATGAACTGCACCTGGCGCGACAGTCGGCGTCGCTCGACGGGCTTGAGGCCGTGGACGGTGTGGCCGTCGAAGCGAACTGCTCCGCTGGTCACCTGCTCGAAGCCGGCGATGAGTCGTCCCGTGGTCGTCTTGCCACTTCCTGACTCGCCGACGAGCCCGAACACCTCACCGCGGCGCACGGTGAAGGAGACGTCAGAGACCGCCTTGATTGAGCCCGCGTCGTGGCGTATGAGTCCGCCACTCATCAGCGAGAACTCCTTCTCCAGGTGGTCGATCTCGAGCAAGACGGGCTGGCTCGCGAGTTCGCTCATTCGTCGAGAGCGTAAGACGACCTTGGTGCCGTCAGTTTCGCTGCGCAACGAGGTGGGCGCCTCTTCGATGTTGATGGGGTGGAAGCAGGCGAAACTGTGCGGCTCGTTGTCGAACGGTCCGACTGGAGCGATCGTCAACGGCGGCTCTTCGCTTCGACATTGATCCGACGCGAAGCGGCACCGGGGGTTGAATCGGCAGTTGGTGTGGGCGATGGAGAGATCGGGGGGCAGCCCCGGGATGCTCTTCAGGCGCTCAAAGGGGTTCTGGTCGATCTTCGGCACCGAGGCGAGCAGCGCGTCGGTGTAGGGATGGTACATGCGTGAGAACAGCGTCGATGTCGACGCCTTCTCGGCCACTTTCCCGGCGTACATCACGATTACCTGGTCGGTGCGGCCGGCGATCACGCCCATGTCGTGGGTGATCAAGATGACGGCCATGTGCAGTTTCTGGCGCAGTTCGTCGATGAGGTCGAGGATCTGGGCCTGAACCGTCACGTCGAGGGCAGTCGTGGGCTCGTCGGCGATGAGGAGCTTTGGGTCACAGGCAAGCGCCATGGCGATCATCACGCGCTGGCGCAATCCGCCGGACAGTTCGTGCGCGTACTGGTCGAGCCTCTCGGCCGGCTGGGGCATGCGCACGAGCGAGAGCACCTCCATGGCCCGCTCCAGTGCGTGTTCCTTCGTAAGGTCGCGGTGCTGCTGCACCGCCTCGACGATCTGCTTGCCGATCGTCATCGTGGGGTTGAGCGAGGTCATCGGATTTTGTGGGATGAGGGCGACCTCATTCCCGCGTATCCCCTCCATCTGCTTCTCACTCAGCGTCGCGAGGTCGCGGCCGTTCAGCACCACCGAGCCGCCGGTGAGATACGCGTTGTTCGGCAGCAAGCGCATCACCGCCAGTCCGGTCGTGGTCTTGCCGCAACCCGATTCGCCCACTAACCCGAGTGACTCGCCCCGCGCGACGGAGAAGGACACGCCGTCGACCGCCACGACGTTGGCCGAGCGCATCCGAAACTCCGCGCGCAAGTTGGTAACCTCGAGCACCGCGTCGGGGTGCTCCGTACGCTCCGCGCCGTCGCTGACGGTTTGCTGCGGGCTCACGTTGGCCTCCTCTCGGTGCATTTACTCGGGGGGATGTCAGAGATGGTTGCCATCAGTTCCGCTGCAGTCTGAGTTCGACGGCGTCGCGCACCGCGTCGCCCACAAGATTGAAGGCCACGACGGTGAGCACGATGCAAATACCCGCGGGATAGATCAGCCACCAGTAGCCGTCGAAGAGGTAGTTCAGCCCTTCGGTGAGCATGCCACCCCAGTTCGCCGCGGGCGGGGCGGGGCCGAGCCCGAGGAAGCTCAGCGCCGCGAGCAACAGGATCGCGTTCGCGACCTCGAAAGTCGCTTGGACGGCCACGGTGCCAGTGACGTTGCGAATGAGATGTCGAAACACCACCTGCCAAGTCCGTTGGCCCAGACCCTCGGCGGCCTGGATGTACTCGAGCGTGCGCAGGACCAAGACCTGACCCCTCACGAGTCGGGCCGTGATCAACCAGGAGATGGAACCCAGCACCAGGATCAACGTCGCCACACTGGGGGTGATGAAGCTCGCGAGCAGCAGAACGAAGAGGAGTGAGGGTATCGCGAGCAGGCTGTCGACTACGCGCATCATCGCGGAGTCGACCCAACCGCCCACGTACGCGGCGACGGCGCCCCACAGTGTTCCAAAAATCGCGGCGATGCCCGCGGCGGCAAAGCCTACCTCGAGCGAGGATTGGCCCGCCACCATCAGACGTCCCAGCACGTTGTAGCCCACGGAGTCGGTGCCGAGGGGATAATTCGCGCTCGGAGGCAAGGTGGCGGCGAAGATGTTGGTCTTGATCTGCTGGGTCCGGTAGATCTCGGGCCCAAGGAAGGCGAACAGCAGCATGAACACAATGATCCCGAGGCCGATCATGCCCATCTTGTTGTGGGAGAACTCCCTCGCCGCTCGTCGCCACGGGCTGACGCTCTTCGCCGACGACGGCAGAAGCGAAGCGTCACGTTCGGCGATTGGCGCGTCACCCACGGCGAGGCCGTCACTCGGTTCAGGAAGGTCGGGCGTGCTCATCGTGTCTGGTACTTAATCCGAGGATCCAGCGACGCGTAGGCAATGTCAGCCAGCAGGTTGCCAGCCACGGTGGCGACGGCGACCACGATGGTGAAGCCCATCAAAGTGGGATAATCGCGCGAGGTGGCCGCCGTCCAGAACAACCAGCCCATGCCGGGGTAATTGAACAGCGCCTCCACGATGATCGCCCCTGAGAGCACTCCCGGCAGGCTGAGCCCAATCAGCGTCACCACGGGCAGGAGGCTGTTGCGGATCAGGTGGCGGGCGACCAGCTCACGCTTGGACACGCCTTTCGCTCTGGCAGTGCGGATGAAGTCCTCCAACATGATGTCGATCGCCGAGGATCTGACGAACCGACTGAACTGGGCGACGGTCACGATCGTCAAAGTCAGCACGGGTAAGACGAGGCCTCGGGGATCGTGCAGCACCGCCGAGACGTTGGCTCCTTGGGGACCTTCGGGCGGGAACCAGCGCAACTGCACCGCGAAGAGCACGATGAGGAGCATTCCCAGCCAGAAGGTGGGCATGGAGTATCCCACGAACGACGCCGTCGTGAAGAGGTGGTCGGACAGTTTTCCTCGGCGCAGCGCCTGGGCGATACCGACGGGGATTGCGATGAGGACCGCCACGATGAAGGAGAGCCCAACGAGTAGCGCGCTCTTTGGCAGGTCCAGGATCAACAAGGAGCTGACTGACTGATCAAGGTGGTAGGAAAAGCCGAGGTTCCCGTGTAGCAGATGATCGATGTAGAGCACGTACTGCACCGGGAACGCCCGGTTGTAACCGTTGGCGACGTTGAAGGCCCGGATCGCGTCGGGCGTCGCCTTCACGCCGAGATAGGCGCGCGCCGACCCGCCGGGCAGGAGATGCAGCATCGTGAACACGATGATCGAGACGATGATCACGACGACCAGCGACTGAGCGAATCGCCACAGCAAGAACCGCCTCATCGCTCAACAACCAACGTTCATTCTCACAGTCACCCTTAACAACGCGAGGGAGCCGCGTTGAGCGAACCCCCTAAGACTTGAGAGACCAGGTCTGAGGGTAGATGTGTCCTGTGGAGTCCTGGGACACGACGCCGCCCAACTTCGAAGAGATCGCCGAGATCTGGTACGCCGCGTTCGGGAACCAGAAATCGGGCAACTGATCGGCCACGAGTACTTGGTACTTGTCGAAGGCTGCGGCCGCCGAGGCGGTCGTGCCCGTCGTGATCTGGTTGATCAGCGCCTGCACGCTCTGGTTGCAGTAGTCGCCGGCGTTCGTCGCGCCGTCGCACCCGAACAGGGTATCGCCGACGGGGTAGTACACGGGCACGTAGGTCCACACCGGCGACGAGATGATGGTCAGGGGTGGAGTGTTGCTCGGGCACGTCGCCGTGGTCTTTCCTTGGCAGTCGTAGGCGTCGGTCAGCACGGTGTCGAAGGGGGCTTCCTTCAAGGTCAGGTTGATCCCTACCGAAGAGAATGCGGACTGCATGGCCTGTATCTCGTTGTCGAGGGCCGGGACCTGGGCCACGTACTCAAGAGGCATGGAGAGTTTCGCCCCCGCGGCGATGCCCGAACCGCACTCGCCAGACGCGGTCCCGGGCTTCTTGCACGTCGCCGCTCCGCTCGAGGGGATCTTCCAGCCGTGGGAGGTGAGAAGCTTCTTCGCTGTCGTCGGGCTGTAGGGGTCGGGGTCGTTCTTCGCCGCTGGCGCTAGGAAGTCATTTGACGGGAAGACAGGTACCGGCCCGTAGGTAGGCTCGCCGTAGCCAAGGAGCAAGCTCTTGATGTAGGCAGGCTGGTCGATCATCGACTGCATGGCCTGGCGAATGTAGAACTGATTGAGTAACGGCGCGTACTTCGGCGAGGTGAAGGTGATGCCGATGAACGAGATACCCCACTCGTACCAGGGGTCGATCGTGTATCCCGAGGATTTGAGCGCGCCGATGTCGCCGATGTCGGTCGTGGGAACGTAGCCGTAGTCGACCGAACCCGACTGCAAGGCGTTGTACTCCGCGGCCGCACTTGTGAAGGGCAACTCCTCGAACTCGCTGATCTTGGGCTTGTTGGGACCAGAGAACTTGGCGTTCGGCACCATGATGACCTGACCGGTCACCTGGAAGCCCGTGTTGGGCTGGAGATGGAAGGGACCGTCAACCATCTGCCAGAGCGGGTCGGTGTCCCAAGTCGACAGCGACATCGAAGCGGAGTTCAGGTACTTGTAGACGGCTTGAGCACCAGCGGTGGTGTTGTCATAGGTGCCGATCGCTCCCGTCGCTGAGGTCTTGTCCCACTGAGACTGAGGAATCGGGGTGATGACCGAAAGCCCGTTGTACAGCATGTAGGTCGGGTTGTAGGCCTTGGTCAGATTCATGACAAACGTAGAGGCGTTCGGCGCTGACATCGAGCCGACGTGATCCATCCACCCACCGGGAACGTAGAGGCCTTCGTCGGACTTGTTCGCCAGCACCAGGTTCATGAAGAACAGGATGTCGCGCGAGGTGACGGGCGTGCCGTTGGACCAGTCGTACTTTTTGAGCGTGACCGTAATCGTCTTGTTTCCGTTGGAGAAGACGGGCGGGTCGGCCATGCTCAGTGAGTAGTTGACGGTGGCCTGCTCGTTGTTGCTGTGCCCGAACCAATACAGCGGCAACCACATCAGCGGCTGTAGGTAGGTGATGTTGTTGTTGCCCGAATTGGCACCGTTGTAGAGGGGGAAGATGTACGTGGGCGGCGCGCCCGGCTGCTCGGCGAAAGTGACGGTGCCACCTGACGTCGCGTGGGCTATCGAGTGCGAATCCGTGCCTTTGGTCGTATGTGACGCCGCGCTTGAGGCGGTCGCCCAACCGCTGAGCAGAAGAACGGCCGCGGCGAATGTCGCGATTGAATGACGTCGAATACGCATGAAGATCTCCCCTTGATTAAATCGTTCACTTCGTCGCTACTTGGAGCGTGCTTTCAATTCTCAGCGCCTGACCCCGACGTCACGCTGATTAGAAGTATCGCACACCTTCCAGGTTTGTCGCATCGCACGTCTGAGCCACACTTCAATTTATCTCGGCGAGTATCCCTTCCCGATCAGCCCCGTGGTTTTTCGACAGGTGCCCCTCAACTCCTAGGGTGCCTCACCCGAGTGCCGGGTCGCTTCGGCGCCGATCGGACCAATCGACGAATTTGTCTGCCTCGATCGCGCAAAGCCCTCGATACAATTGGCCGGAATTGGAACTCAGCACTAGGAGCCGACGTCATGTCCACCGAGACCCTCAAGACTTCGATCGAGGCGGAACTCGACGCCGCATTCAAGGCGTACGTCGACGCCAACCAGTCGCCCGGCCTCACCTACGGCATCGTGTCCTCCGAGGGCCTCACCCACACCGCCGGGTACGGGCGGGCCAATGAGACGGGTGCGGTTCCCACCGCCGACACGCCCTTTCCGATCGCCTCCATGTCCAAGAGCTTCACCGCCGCCGCCGTCCTCATCGCCCGCGACCGCGGACTGCTGTCGCTGGACGATCCCATCACGCGCTACATCCCAGAGTTCAAGGCGACGGGCGCGCTGGACGATCCCTGCGATCCCCCCACCATTCGGATGCTTCTCAGCATGTCCAGTGGGCTCACCGAGGACAACGCCTGGGTCGACCCCCAGATCGGGATGGCGGACGCCGAGCTACTGCGCCTCGTGGGCCAAGGTCTGAAGTACAGCCACACCCCCGGCACTGTCTATGAGTACTCGAATCTCGGCTACACGCTGCCCGCGTTCGCGATTAAGAGCGTAACGGGGATGGGCATCGAAGAGTTCGTGACCAAGGAGATCCTGGTGCCACTCGGCATGACTTCCACCTCCTTCAGCCCCTCGTCCCACGATCCCGCGATTCTGGCGAGCGGCTACTCGCTCGACCTGTTCGGCAACTGGCGGCCCTATGCGATCGCCGAATCGGAGGCCTTCGCCGCCGCGGGCGGGATCGTCAGCACGGTCCGCGACCTCAGCGTGTGGGTGACCTGGCTGGGTGAGGCCTTTCGCCCCAGCCGTCCGGGTGCGGTCGAACTGCTGAGCCGAGCGTCACGACGCGAGTTGCAGCGCATCGAGAGCATCGTCCCGCCGTCGGTTTTCCTCCAGCCCAACGGCGGGTGGCGCGTCGACGTCGGCGGCTATGGCCTCGGTCTGCACGTCGACCACGACCTGCACCGCGGCATCGTGGTTTCGCACTCGGGAGGATTGCCGGGCTACAAGCTCCATATGCGCTGGCATCCCGACTCGGGTCAGGGCATTGTGATGCTGACGAACAGCCACCGGGGCGATCCTTTCACCCTCGCCTTCGAGTGTATGTCGCGATTGCTCCAGGCTCTCCAGACGCCCTCTGAGACGATCGTGCTCTGGAAGGAGACGGTGGGTGCGCGCCTCGCGACCGAGCAACTCATCCGGAGTTGGGACGAGGAGACTGCCGAAGCGCTCTTCGCGGAGAACATCGAATTCGACCGACCCGTGGTCGAACGTCGAGCCGAGATAGACGCGCTGGTCGCAGAAATTGGGCCGCTGATCGCGGCCCGGCCCGTGCGCGAAGTTCTCTCGACGGCGACCGCCGCCGACGTGACGTGGTCGATTCCCGGTGAACACGGGGAACTCGTCTGCATGATTCACCTCAACGCGCTAGATCCTCCTCGCGTACAGGAGTTCGTCGTGCGAGCGGTTCCGTCCGATCGGCCTCGCAGTGCGGCGCCAACCGACATCTCTCCCCGGCGAGCGGCCCTGGAGGACGCCTCCTTATGCGCCGCGCCTAACGTCCGCGTCGTGGTTCTTCACCCCGACTGAAGACCGCGGAGTCGCAACTTGAACCGCCGAGTCCAATTGATCGTCATGAACGATCGGGGATTCCACCGGGCCTGAAGGGATCAACACCACGTCGGAAAATGCCTCGGACGCGCTGCGGCAGCCGCTTTGCTTGCGTGCCCCTTGCCCTCAGGCACGTAGTGGCGTTCGCCCGAGGCGTCGAGCCAGACTCGCATGATGCGACTGGTCGAAGGGTCACTGAAGACCTCGTCTGTTCGTTTCCACTCTGGGTGGGCT
>JBOGFT010000048.1:0-3346 GCA_050701895.1 Acidimicrobiales bacterium | reverse complement strand
GACGGGCTCGCCTTGTCAGACATCTACGTTGTCGCCGCGGTTCGTTGTGCCCCACCCAACAACAAGCCCACTCCCTTGGAACGCGATACCTGCGTACCTTTTTTGCGCCGCGAGCTTTCGTTGCTGAGCGATGTGCGCGTCGTCGTGGCGCTTGGCCAGTTCGCCCACCAGATCGTGGCCGTCGAGTACGACATGAGACCCCGATCCCCGTTCGGCCACGGAGCGGAGGCGACGGCGCCCGACGGAACCGTGCTGCTCAGCTCCTACCACCCGAGCCAGCGCAATACCTTCACGGGCACACTCACTGAATCCATGTTCGACAAAGTGCTCGTCAGGGCGCGCCAGTTGGCCGATGCTGCGGCTCCCTTGATCCCGAAACGGGAGAAACCGTGAGCCGCGCCAACCGTTGGCTCTGAGAACAACTTGACTTCGAGGTTAGCTGGGAGGTGAGACGCAGGAACTTCTGCGACGTAAGCACTCGGATGAATTCGAATCCGAGCGTGCGTCGTTCGCTAACACCGCCTGATCATTGTGATCCGTCAGCGAAGTTTGGAGCCGATGCTGGCCAACAGACTTCTCCATGACCGGTCAAAAGTCTCTGCTCCTTCGACCTGAAGTTGGGTGGCCAGGGCCTGGCAGTCGACGCCGGCGGCGGCAAAGTCCGTCAGGGTCTCCACTGCGTCGCCGCCGTCGGGCTCCATCAGCGGCCCGAGTTGTCCATGGTCGGCGAGTGCGGTCAAAGTCGCCTCGGGCATGGTGTTGATGGTGAAGGGGGCGGCCAGGGCATTCACGTATAAAAGGTCGGAGGCGTCGGGGTCCTTGGTCGAGGTGCTCGCCCACAACCGGCGCTGAGGGCGAGCACCTTCGTTAGCCAATCGACCCCATCGCGGTGAGTCGAGCAACTCTCGGTAGGCGCGGTACGCCGACTTCGCTTCTGCGATGCCCAGACGGTCACGAAGCTCCGGAGGGACCCGATTGGCAACCGCGGTGTCCCAACGCGAGACGAACACTGATCCCACCGAACTCACGGCGGGATCCAAACCCGCCTCCACCCGACGTTCGATGCCGCGCAGGTAGGCGTCGGCCGCAGCCAGATACTGCTCGGCGGAGAACAACAAGGTCACGTTGATTGGCAGACCCAAGAAGGTGCACTCCTCGATAGCGGCCACCCCCTCGGGGTTGCCAGGAATCTTGATGAAGAGGTTCTCCTTGCCGGCTTTAGCGTGCAACATTTTGGCCTGCGCGATGGTGGCCTCGGTGTCGCGAGCGAGGAGGGGCGAAACTTCCAGCGATACCCAACCGTCGACGCCGTCGCTGTTGTGATGTACTGATGCAAACAAATCAGCCGCCCGACGTAGGTCGGTCAGAGCCAACTCGAAGAAAATCTCTTCGTCGGTGTCTCCGAGCTTCTTGCGGGCGATGATTTCGGCGTCGTAGTCCGAGCCGCTCTCGATGGCCTTGTCGAAGATGGTGGGGTTAGACGTGAGCCCGGTCACCGAAAAGTCGGCGATGTAGCGCTGGAACGTCCCGTGATCTAGGAGGCCCCGCGTGATGTTGTCCAACCAGATGCTCTGGCCGATCTCGTGTACTTGCTGGGTTGGTTTCATTGGCGTCTCCTTGCCGTCTGCATCGTTGCTCTACGCGTCTTCGTCAGCCTGAGGGCGGTGTCGACGAGATGACGCGAAGAAACACCGTCCGTGTCGAGTGCCAGAATTCACTTTCAGCGTCTTCAGGTGTCGATGACGTCGATAATATGCTCGAGATTCGTCTTCGTGTCGGTGCGCTGTTCCTCGCCTACGCCGCCGAATCGCTGGTTTATCCCGGGTATCGCGGGTGAACTCTATGGCCGCCCTTCGTCCCATTGGCCTTTTCGCATGAGTCGCCGAGCGCACGTTTTCGTGAGCGACGTTGATTCAACCGGCAACGGCCCCCGAAAGTTCGAGCCTCACCACCATCGACTTTGACACGGGGGTGTTACTGACCTCCGCAGTGTCGTCGAGCGGCACCAACGGATTCGCCTCGGGGAAGTACGCCGCCGCGCAACCTCGGCTGGTCGCAAAGGAGACCACTCGGAACTGATGAATCACCCGATCGACGTTGTCGGTCCACTCGCTGTGCACGTCTACCAGATCACCATCGTTGATGCCGAGCGTTGCGAGGTCTTCTGGGTTCACGAAGATCACGTGACGTCCGTCCTTGATGCCGCGGTAGCGATCATTGAGGCTGTAAATCGTCGTGTTGAACTGGTCGTGGGACCGAACGGTCTGCAGTAACAAGCGTCCAGGAGGGCACTTGATGTAGGTCAACTCGTTGACCGTGAGATGCGCCTTTCCGTCCGCCGTCGGGAACGTACGCGAGTCGCGCGGACCGTGCGGGAGCACGAATCCTCCTAAGCGACGGATCTGCTGGTTGTAGTTCGCGCATCCCTTGACGACGTGACTAATGTGATCACGGATCACGTCGTAGTTATCTTCGAACCCCGTCCAGTTGATTGGCACTTTGTCACCCAGAACGGCTGTCGCGAGCCGCGTGATGATGGAAACCTCCGAAAGGAGCATGGGCGAGATAGGGTCGATGCGCCCCTTCGTCGCGTGAACCGCACACACCGAGTCTTCAACCGAGAGGAACTGCGGCCCGCTGGCTTGGAGATCAATGTCGCTTCGTCCCAACGTGGGCAAGATGAGAGCTTCGTCGCCGATGATGGCGTGACTTCGATTCAACTTCGTTGAGATCTGCACCGTCATCGCGGTCCGTTGAAATGCCTTTTCGGCTACCGCCGTGTCCGAGATCGCGGACACCAGGTTGCCACCGAGCGCGATCCACACCTTGATCGTGCCGTCGCGCATGCCCCGGATGGCCTCGACAGAGTCGACGCCATCCGCGCGCGGCGGGTTGAATCCGAACTCCTTTTCAAGGGCGTCGAGGAATGCGGGGGGCATCTTCTCCCAGATACCCATCGTCCGATCACCCTGGACGTTGCTGTGTCCGCGGATGGGGGAGGCCCCGGCACCCGGCTTGCCAATATTGCCGCGTAGCAAGAGCAGATTGATGATCTCTCTAATGTTGGGGACCGCCTCGGCGTGCTGGGTGAGACCCATGGCCCACGTGATGATGACCTTGTCCGCCTTGATGTAGCGCTTCGCCAGCTCATCGATCTCCTCTTCACTGAGTCCCGTCGCTTCCAAGACGGCTTGAGGATCGAGACTCGCAAGGTGGTCCTTCAGTTCTGCGAGCCCCTCGCAGTGTTCATTGAGGAACTCCCAGTCGAGAACCTTTCCCGGGTTGGCCGCTTCCGCCTCGAACACCCGCTTCGAGATGGATTTCATGAGCCATCCGTCGCCACCCA
>JBOGFT010000047.1:0-29432 GCA_050701895.1 Acidimicrobiales bacterium | reverse complement strand
GTGACGGGTGGTGGGAAAGACCCCCGTAGGCGGCACCTCGACCGTCTCATCGATCGTCGACAGGTAGATCGGCACGGGTTCGAATCCCGTTGGGGGTGCTTGAAGTTGCCGACAGAAGTCCTTCTTCGCGACGACAGAAGTCGACGATGCATCCTCCCAGATTGGTGTGACTCTCGCTGAAGGTTCAATGAAATGAAGCTGGTCAAGTGGCAGCGTGTCGCCGCCCCACGATTAACTTGCCAGATAGTCGGTCAGACTGATTCGACGCCGGCGGGCTCGTTTTCGAGCCTCTAACGCCTCGAGATTGGCCAACCGCGGTCGGTGGGCGTCAATCTTTCGGAGATTCGCCGCGGCGAAGAGAATCGTGATGAAGATTCCTTGGGCGGCGATGCCGCGCACGCGGCGTCGAGGACTCTGGGAAAGTGCTTCGTGCGAAGGATCCTTCACGAAGCCGTTCCAACCCTCAATCGTGTTGCGCAATGTCCCATAGTGGCGTGACCACTGCTCTGACCCGAAGGCGAATTCTTGGGCGAAGCGTGCCGCGACGTCGGGGGCGATGGTGATGGCGCTCTGTCGACAGAGTTGGGGTGGTTCACCCGGCGGCTCGACGGTCCGCTTGCCGAGAGCAGCGAGCGACGAGGACCGCAGAGGACAACGAACCTTGGGATGTGATCCCTGCGCGGGACATCCGAGGCGCTCATAACCGTCGGCGCCGGGACCGGACTTTCGTCGTAGCGCGTAGTCGGCTCGCGCCGCGATGCGCTGATGATAGGTGTCGTCGTCGATGCGTTTTTCGCGCAGGTCGAGCGTGGCGGCGACGAACACCTCGGGCATCGAGGGGCAATACCAAGTGCCCTCCACCATCACCGCGCCGTGGCTGTTGGCTTGGCGTCCCAGTTGGTCGATCGAGGACACGGCCAAGGATCAGGGATGGGTCGTCATTAGTGAAACTGTCTAGGTTCAACCCGTGGAAGCAGCACCCCGCTCATTGAGTTAACAGTTCATGCTCATTCAGTGCTCCGACAGGAGTTCGCCAACCGAGGTTTTTCTTGGTCGCGTGTTGAGCGTGTGGCGCCAACATCCTGTTGAAAGTCATGTTTAGCTGCGCCCGTCCCGTAATATGCGTACATGTACTGGAGGGGGGAGTGGGCGCGCCGTTGGTACAACTACTCAGGGGTGGAGAGAAGTCGCAGTGCCCTGGGATTCACCCTCATCGAGTTGCTTATTGTCATCGCCGTCCTCGGTATCCTCGCGGCCATCGTGATTTTTGGCCTCGAGGGCATCACTGGCCAAGCGGCGTCGGCAGCCTGCAACGCCGACGCAAAAACGGTCTCAGTGGCGGTGAACTCCTACGAAGCTCAAAACGCAGGCGTTGCGCCGGACAGCATGTCTGCGCTCTCGCAAGGATCCAGCCCCTACCTTCAGTCTCTGCCCACAAGCCCGTATTATTCGATCTCGCTCGCCAACGGGGTCGTGATGGTAGCCGCCCCGACGTCGGCGACGCCCGTCCCGTACAGTTCTGCGGACGCCTGCGCTGGAGCTGATACCAGTTCTTCGGCAACGACAAGCTCCACCTCGACCACCTCGACCACCTCGACCACCACCACCACGACGACTCTGCCACCCTCCAACGGCGTGGTCGTGGCCGCCTTGAGAACCCCAAGTGCTCATTCGGGCAAGGACGTCCTCACCATTACGAACTCCGCATCGGTCACCGCGCTGACCGCGACGATAGATATCGAAATTACCGCCGGCCTAACGTACTCAAGTAAGTCCAATAAGTTCCCCGCGAAAACACATATGAAAATGTCCGAACAGGCCTCTGGGGATGTCCTCATCTATACCTTCACCATTACTGGCTCTGCACTTGCAGCGAATTCCAACGCTTCGGTGACCGCCAAGTGGAGCGGCAGCGCGCATCCGGTGAGCGGCGACACGTACTCGGTTGTAAGCACGAGCGGTGGCGTAACGTCGACCGTGATCGGAAGTTTCTAACGGTTAGTCGCTCAGGCCCTCGTTGAGTCCGCCCGGCCCGGCCCGCCACCCATATGGCGCTCGACCCCGTCGAGCAAGTGAGTCAGGCCGTCAGCGAACTGCCGCGGAGTGGTAAAGGCCGCGAGTTGGCGCTCGATCGAGTTGGCGCTTTCATTGGTTGCGGCCCATCGAGCTCGCGAGGCCTCAAGCGCGGAGAAGCCAACCGTATAGGTCTGGACCGAGGCGTAGGCCCGTCGGGCGGATTGTCTGTCGAAACCGGCCTCGCGCAGGACATCAAGCATTTCCTCCATGCGAACCATGGCAGTCGGCGAGACCACGGGATGGCGGAGGTACACGTGGAGAACGGCTGGCTGGGCTACCAGGAGATCGCGCAAGCGACGGGCCGCCTCGGCGGTCCATTTCCGCCAATTGCCCCTACTGGTACGAGGTCGCCAGGTTTTGGCCAGCAGTCGGTCGGCCACCTCATCGAGGAGGTCGTCTTTGCCTCGGACGTGGCGATACAGGGTCATTGGCGCGACTCCAAGTCGAGCGGCCAGGCTCCGGATCGTCATCCGTTCGTAGCCGTCAATCTCTATTGCCCGAATCGCAGCATCGACCACCTGATCGCGAGAGACGGTCCCCCAGGCCGCTCGCTGGCGGGTCTTTGGATCGGTGCGCTGAATCCCTGATCGTTGGGCTCGTCGCGGCACCGAAAGATCGTAGCCGCATGTGTGGCAGATCAGTCCGACTTTAGAGATCGGAGCATCTTTGCGCTAGGTGCCGTTGGCGGTCGCTGACCCGACCGTGAACGAGTTGGAGAGCGCGCGTCTGCACTGCCAAATCTCAATCATCCGATTATAATGGGTACTAGTACGCATAGTGGGATTGATGTCGATTGAATGGAGATGGACATATGGAGTGGCTATGGGTTGTCCTCTGGGCATTGGGCGGTGCACTGTTGCTCTTCGCATTCTGGGCGACGATGGTCGGTCTGTTCGGCACGCTGTTCGGGGAGTGCTTCGAGCGCTGTCCAAGATGTCATCACCTTGGATTCACGGACAATGGCCAAATGCACCCCAACGGTTGCCAGACATTGCACTCGCGGGCCACAGGGCTACACAGCGCACGGGCACACCACGTGAGACCCCACTGATTGCGTCACGCTCTCTGAAAGGGCGCACTCGTCGTCAACGTTTCGTGAAAGAAATCTGAGGAACAGGGAACCCCGGAACTCCGGGTTGTTCGCGGACAACTGCCATTAGTGATAAGACCAACCTCTGAGCAATCCTTGGTTCATCGACGCTTCCTCGTCAATCTCCTAGATTCCGTCGTTAGCAGGTGAAACAGTCCAAGAGATCTCTCTGGCTGTCGCGCCAAAGCGCGGCTTTAATGGGTCTAGAGAGTTCCACCACCAGCAAAGGAGACTTGATGCCGAACAACTTCGCCATTGACATCGCCCGTATCAGAGACGAGGCCCGCAAACATCTCAAAAGGGGGGCAGTCATGCCCTCCGACACCACCGACGTCGACCAAGTCATCGCGGTGCTCAATCAGGTGGTCGCTAGTGAAATGGTCTGCTATCTGCGCTACACGCAGAACTCGATCGTCGCCCAAGGCATCGACCGTGAGCAAGTCACCAGCATGTTCGTGGACCACGCCAGCGAGGAGTTGGGCCACTTTCAGCGGGTCGCCGACCGCATCAATCAACTGGGAGGCGATCCTGATCTGAACCCCGCCACCTTGATGGAGCGTGCGATCACCGACTACACCGTGCCCAAAGACGACACGGATCTGCAGGGCATGATCCGAGAGAACCTCGTTGGCGAGCGCATCGTGATCGAGGTGTACGCAGATATCATCCGGTGGCTCGGCGAGGGCGACATCACTACGCGCCGGATGATGGAGTCCATACTCAAAGAGGAAGAGGATCACGCGGACGAGCTCAACGACCTGTTCGAGGGCTGACTTTCGATCGCGGGCACTTGGCCATAAGTGGGGCGCCATGTCGCCCGCGATCATCTTGCCAACCCTCTACGAGGCTTTCAAACGAGTGTGGATCCATCACGGCTGGAGTCTCAGTTCCTGGGCGTGAAGCAAGCGTTGCTCGAACCGTTTCCCATTAGGACGAGCTTCCACCCGTGCGATCATCGTGGCGGCGCCAAACTTCGAATCTGTAGGAAACGTCGTTTTCGGAGTGCAACTCGGACGCCGAAGCGAGAAGGAACAGATCGTTGAACTCCGGGAAGAACTTCGTGCATCCGAAGTCCTGATCCAATTGGGTCAGGTAAAGTTCGTCCGCCGCGTGAATCGTCTGTGCGAACAGCCCGGCGCCTCCGATAACCCAAACCGTCTGGTCCAGCCTCTCCGTCGCGAACTCATCCAAATCGACGACGGCCGCGAATCCCGGGCGCAGGGCCTCTGAGTCAGCCCTTGTGACAACGAAGTTGGTCCTCGCGTGGAGAGGACGATCAAATTCCAGGTACGTACGAAATCCCATTAGAACTACGCCACTAGAAGTCTGTTCGCGGAAGTAGGCAGTATCGCCAGGGATCCGGCCTTGCCAGGGAATACCGTGGTCGTCCGCCACGCCGCGTTGTCCGTCGATGGCAGCAATGAGGTTCAACATATTCGCGATGCCCTATTCCTTCAACCCATCAGACTGGTTGGCAGATCATAGATCCCCCTGTCCAAGCTGATGCGACATTCATTCGAACTGCCAATTACAACGCCTCAGAATAGGTCCGGTGAGTACGGCTACGTATTTCACTTGCCAGAAGCACAACCAAGACCCGTGCTCGAGATCTCCATCTCGCAAGATATTAAAGCAGCGCCATCTGGACTTCCACTACCCAGCTAACCCGCGGTCCGTCGCAGTCCAAGTACATCTCTCGAAACTCTCCGGTTCCCTCTTGCCCCATCGTCTCCGCCCAGTCACGTAGGGCAGCGAATCCACCGGCGAAATCGGGACCGTCGTAGGCGGGGTCACCCATGATCACCGTAGCCGCAGCTCTTGGGATTGCGAGGAGCGACCCCGTCGTCACACTATTTTCGTCTAACGAGGTTCCTTCAGGAACGGGAACCGCGGTGGTCAGGTGAAGGGGACGCTCGGGGTCCTCGTTTGACGTTTCAACGGCCACCGATGGACCCGCTCGTTCAATGCCGTGTCGCTCCAGCACGGCGTGGATGCGGGACCACATAAGTCCTTGAGTTGCTCCTATCTCGGAGATGTCCGCGATACTTTCGGACGTTGTCGCGGCCCACGCTTCTTCTACTCGCTTGACGACAATGTCAAAATCCATCATGTTTGTCTCCTTAAGTTGTGTAAGGCGTGCCTCGACGCGGGCCAGCCGCTGTGCCTCCATGGCCATGCGCTCCGTGGCCTCGGCCCGCCGCAGTAGCAGGATGCCCCTTAGTTCCTCCGAGCTCACACCTACGTCGATGAGTCGGCCGATGTCAGTGAGGGCTACTCCCAACTCGCGGAGCGCAAGGATTCGATGAAGACGCCCAATTTGCTCGGGTGCGTACCACCGGTGACCGGAGTTGCTGTCTACCCAAATCGGTCGAAGCAGACCCAGCTCGTCGTAGTAGCGGAGAGTTCGCACAGAGACCTGGGCCAGGCTGGCTACCGTTCCTATTCTGTACACATCATCATTGGATCAGATGACGTTACGGCAGATGCAAGCCCTCAATCAGAGCGCTTTTGTCGAGTCGCTCTTTACCTGATCGCGACGAGTCTGAAGCAGGCGCCACGTCCACTTAACACCAGATCAGCGGGCTCTTATTGGGCGAGAGAGTCTCGAATGCTCGCAAAGAGTTCCAGTTGTTCCGCTTCCGTAGTGGCTCGCACACGACGGAATGGCTCGTCTGCGACGAATCGCACGTCGGCGTAGATCCCTGTTGCATCTTGGTGAAAGTGCATGAATGAACGTTGCCCTCGATAAAAGTATCCAGACCGTCTTTCTCGGAGCATCGAAAACTCACGAATCTTCATCAGGAACGGTTCGATCTCGTCCAGGGTTTGCTCGGACGCGTGCTTCACCCGACAATTCTAAATACGGACGCAAACGTCGTCAATATTTTTCTCATTCATCGTTGCCGATTACGCGGGTTGACGTCGGCGCTTTCTGGATGAGGCGGTGCCGAACCTACGCTGGCTGCCCGGCACCGCCACTGACTACCAACCGGTCAAATAGTTGTGAACCTCGAAGAACTTCACGGACGGTGGATTGGGAAATCCGGCCTTCTGCGTTAAAGGACCCACCCTTTCCTCGGCGAACTTGCCGAAGGCCTCCTGCGACTCCCACACATCGGTGGCCACGAACCCCGTGTCCGTCTTGGTCACCCAGTGGGACAAGGATGCCGGTGCTCCTGCCTTGTGGCGTCGCTCCCAACAATCTCAAGATCTCGTCGTACTGATCGAGCGTGGCTCCTTCAAACTCGTCAACAACTCCAACAGTCATAATTCGCCCCTTTCATCTGGCTCACTCGTACGTTGCCATGTCGTTCGTCACTCCGGCATCGGGAGAACTCCCTATTTTGAGGCGATTGTGGGTTGCCACCGAGCGTCGCAGTGTCAGGGCGTCGATCACCAAGAACTCGATATTGGAGAAGTAACGACATGGCCACTCCACCGCTGCGCATGAGCGAACTAGCCGCGACGCTTGCGCTAGCCAGGGCAACGCCTTCGGTCAGCCCCTCGAGTCCCAGCTTCGCTCGTGCGCGCTCGCCGTTCGGCTTTGTGAAGAAGCCCGCTTCGACGAGAGGGTTTGCGACACGGTCTATTGGGTCGCACTGCTCAGGTACATCGGATGCACGGGGCACGCTCATGAGGTCGCGGCGATGTTTGGTGACGAGATCGCCATCCGGGCGCAGACGCTCGTCCACTACGCCGCCAATCCGGCAGAGGCCATGCGCGACGCCGAGACTTTCGCCACAGCCGGTCGAACACCGCAAGAGCGTGAGCACATCATCGAAGCGAACCGTTTGTTCATTTCGTCAAAGACAGCGGACCACCACATCCAAAACACCTATCCGAAGATCGGCGTATCGACGCGAGGAGCAGCCTCCCCGTGGGCGATGCAGCACGGCATCGTTGGATGACTACTCCCTAACCTCGTTTTCGAATGCAAAGCGATCACATTTCGCCCGCGAAAAGCTCGCGGAGGTGGACCCTCGCGCCAGTGCGAAGCACCGCCCTACGGTAGATACGAGCGGCCAGCACGGCCATAGCGATGGTTCCAGCAATGCTGATCAGAACCGAGGCCAGAAACTCCCACCAGGTGACATCGCCGAGGCCCACGAGCACGGACATGCAAAAGGGCGCGGTCGGCGGCAAGTATGCGAGGACCTTAAAGAAGATGTCGACGTTCCCCGAGCTGGCCACCGTGAGCGAGAAGATATAGCCCAACAGAATGGGAATGCTGAGGGGCAAGGCGAGCGTCTGCACTTGATCCTGTCGCTCGGCCATGGAACCCGCCGCCGCGTACACCCAGCAGTAGAAGGCGTAACCCAGAATGAGCCAGAGCAGCTCTGCGAGCAGCGCTAAGGGCGCAGACCCGTGCAGCAAGTTAGAGCCAACCGCGGCAGAGACACCGAGCGCGAATGCGACGATCAGCGTGGCCTGGCCCAATGCGACGAGTCCGATGCCCAGGACCTTTCCCCCGAGGAGCTGTATCGGTCGCAGCGTTGCCAGCAAGACTTCGACCACTCGACTCGACTTCTCCTGCATGACGCCGATGAGAGTCCACGTGCAGTACTGCGTGAGCATGAGGAATAACAAGACGATGCCAATCACCGAAGGCGTCTGCGTCGACTTTGACTGGGACGTGAGCGTTCGCACGGGAACCGCTTTTGAACCATTCACCGCGGACTGCTGGGCCGGCGTGAGATTGGCCGTGCGATAGGCGTGCAGGACACCGAGATACTCCGCAACGAATGAGACGAGCGTGGGATCAGCGGGAGATTTAGAGGATTGAGCCGGGAGGTTGAGAAGAACCGACTTCGCGTCGATGATCACGAGGTCGACCTTGTTCGAACGCAGCGCCCGCTTCGCGTCCACGAGTGAGGATTCTTCGAACGTCGTCACGACGTCCCCACTGGAGGTTCCGGCGAGCTTCACGGCCTCTTCAAGTCCAGGCACAAGCGGACCCACGATCCCCACGCTTTGCTGCGTGGAACCTGACGAACCACTGTGCAGAGTGGGAATGATAATGGCGGCCGCTACCGCGACGAGAATGAATGCTGTTCCGGCCCGAAAGATGCGGCCGTGGATCCTCTCGCGAACCTCTCTGCCCGCCACGATTCCGGCGTCGCCAAGCCAACCGGGGCCGCTTCTTCTGCGCACGTGCCTGGTTGGGGGCGACGCGGGAACGGGCTTCGCGGGTTGTGGTGATCGACGAGCACGGCGTCGGCGAAACATCGTTATTCGTATCAACGCCACCGCGGCCACGATCGCGACGATGTACACGCCTTTCATGCCAACGCCTCTCGGAACACCTCAGAAAGCCGCCGGCGCTCAAATGAGAATTGAGTCACCCGACCCGCTCTCATCGCAGCCCTGAGGACGTCATCGCTGTCCGCCTGGTCGCTCAGCGAGAGGCGGGCGGCGCCCCCATCGATTTCGGAGATCGTGACACCGCGAAGTTGTCTAGCCCACGCTCCGTCCCGATCGCCCTCGACCCTGACGACCAGCCGGCGCCCTCCACTGGTGGTCAACTCGTCCACGGTGCCCGAGGCAACCATTCGACCGTGATCGATGATGGTCACCGAATCACACAAGTCCTCCACCTGATCGAGTTGATGACTGCTGAAAAGAACGCAACTGCCGGCGCGGGCCCGCTCTACCAGGACCTTTCCGATCGCGTCAATGCCCGTGGGGTCTAGGCCCGAGAGGGGCTCGTCGAGCACGAGCAATTCTGGACCGTGCAAGAGCGCCGCCGCCAACTGCACGCGCTGCTGGTTGCCGTGAGAGAGCGTTTCCACCTTGGTGTCGCGTCGGTCGGCGAGTTCCATTCGTTCCAACCACGCGTCAGTTGCGGTCGCCGCCTCAAGCGGGGTCAGTCCGTGAAGGCGACCCAAGTATTCGAGTTGATCGCCCACGTGCATACCGGGGTAGAGCCCTCGCTCTTCGGGCATATAGCCAAAACGCATTCGCTCCTTTTGTGTGACCGGCGCGCCATTCCAGCGCACCACGCCTGCGTCGAGATCAGTGAGACCGAAAATAGCTCGCATCGTCGTCGTCTTGCCCGCGCCATTGGGGCCCAGGAAACCGACAACTTGGCCCGAGGGGACTGAGAAAGTGAGACCGTCTAATGCGCGCACGGCTCCGTAGGCACGAGATAGCCCGTCAAGCTGGAGGGACGCGGCCATACTCGAAGGCTAACGCGGTTGGGCAACTTTTTCAGATTGACTCTGATGCGACCAAACAGAGCTCACGTCGTCTCAACTCACGGGTTGAGACGACGGCGTCTTTAAGTCCAAACCTCAGACTGACGACAATCGAGCGCGTATTCCCCAAAATGGACACCTGAGAACTACCGACTACATCCTCAACATTGTTCTCATCGCCTTGGTGATCCACCAAGTCAGGGGCGGCCGACTTACCTTAAAAACCTACGACCAGTGATCTGCGTCGCCGCGGCCTTCTACTACCTCAAGGGTATTTCGTTGGCCAATGCGTCGACGTTTGCCGACCGAAAGACACGCCAAGGGCGTGAGACGAAATGGCGATTAGTTTATGACTTTTGGACGGTCTTAAAGGGAGACAGGAAAGACCGGTTGACATGGGCACGCCGCCTTCGCCCAGGGCGCGTTCGGGCACAGTGCATCGATTTTTGAAGATTGCAATCTAAACCGTTCAACTGAAACTCTGTCCAGCGGTCTGGTCAGTATCCCAAGACTTCAGATCCCGTTTGACGGATCTCTTCACGGGGTTACCCGAATCCGGCACGGAGCAAGCGCTTCTTCGGGGGAGGGGAAGTGGCGCTTGCTCCGTGCCGATGGTGTTGGACTTACGCCGCGGTGAGGCGCCTGAAGATTGCTTCGCTATGCGAGCGCCCCATTACTAGGGCACCAAACCCAGCCAGCAAAAGGCCGGGACCACTCGAATAACCGAGCCAGTACTCCAGCGTCATCGAGTGCGACGCAAAGTGAAAGTACGGAGCCACGATGACTGGCCACACCACGGGCGTCACCGTCAACCACGCGCCGCAGAGAAACACGACGAAGCCCGCAGTAGCGAGTGTGCCCGCGGATTGCATGCCCATGGGGCGTCGAGCAGAGGCAAGTATGAGCAGGCACATCACCACGCCCACCGCTCCGGGAACCAGGGCGCCATAGGCGTGGGCGTCGTTCCACGTCCACGATGACGTGCCGTCCGCAGAGAACCCGAAGGTGGGTCCGATGTAGGGGACGATCCCCGCCCACGCGGATAAGAGAAGCGCCAGGAAGCTGACAAAGATCAACCCGATCGATGCCCCCGGAGTGTACGTCTCTTGGACTACTTCTGATGTTCCACCGTTGAGCCGCGCGTCCGATACGTTCGTCGTGGCGGCCATCGTCTCGCGAGACCCCATGACGTCCATCATCGGAGCATCTTCTGGCGGCGCGTCGCCTGGGTGGTGACTTATGGACATGACAACCTCCTTTGTCACCATCAATTTTATTTTCGAATTCCTCTGATTCCCCTGTGAATGCCTGAGTAAACTGCACTATCTGAAGTGACGTGTACGAAACTCGTCAGGGAATATGCAGCGAGTCTTCGCGAACGACCGCTAGCAGCACGGACCGAAAAACTATCGAATCGTGAAGCGAAAGACGGGATGATTCGGCGCCACCCGAGCGAGCTCTTCGTTAGATGACGAGGCGCTCACCCCATCGAAGAAGATTCCCACTTCCATCTTCCATCGTTTCAAATACGCGCGCAGAACCTCACGTTTTTCTGCATCGCTCAGTTCCACGGCGTCAAACGTCTGCTTCTTGCGGCCAAGGTGCAACTCACCAGATCTCGCCACTCGAAGATTCTTCACCCACTGCGTCTCGCCACGCGGCGCCACCATTCACGTCGACCTCTGTGCGGGAGTGGCCGCGGCTTGTCGAGTTCGCCCCGGTGGTTGAGGGGTCAACTCCACCGCGCCCGATGACCGTCGCGACAGTGTATGAAAGTTAACTTGACGCCATTGCGTGATTGACATTGACAACATCGGGCTCACTCGCGGGCAGGTCCGCGTCCGCGGCCGGGTGCGTCGAGTTACTCAGCATGTGGGCCACCGCCCCCGCGGCAAGCACCGAGCTACCGAGGAAGGCGACAAGCGTCCATCTCTTTGAGAGGCGCGGTCCGAGGCGCAACGCGCCGGTTCCTGCGCTCATGAGCGCAATAGCCATCGCCATGTTGGTCAGCGGCAACTCGAATCCCCCATCTCGGGCCAGCGCTCCGTTCTCGCGGTGCGTGGTGCTCGCAACGGCCATCGTGCTGGCGATGATGATGGGACCAAGAGGAGCGGCGATCCCCGTCGCGGTGAGAACGCCACCACCGAGTTCGCAGGCCCCGGCGATGGCGGCGAGGGCTTTACCGGGACGGAGTCCTTTCTTCTCAAAGCCGAGCCCAGCTTTGTCGAGACCTGAGCCTTTGAATGAACCAAAGAGCTTCTGGGCTCCGTGAACGGCGAGATAGCTACCAAATACAACGCGAGCGAAGAACAATCCCAGATGACGCATGGCAACCTTCCTGTGGCAACCAAAACTAACGCGACCTCACGCCGCCGTGACATTCCTCCGACTAGGAAATCGAGTCGCGCATTCCTTGGGGGCTCCGGCGCGGAGCGCTCGCGAGGTCGGCGCTGATGCAGCGGCTCACGTGAATGAGCAAGCCCGCGAATCCAACTCCCGTCAGCGCCTCGCCAAAGAAGAGGAGGTGCAAAGCGCCAAGAATGGTGACCAGGCAGAGAGCGCTCCCGGCCAGTTGCATCGCCAGAAAGATGCCGTCCCAGACGAAGCGTCGGAACAATCGAAACATCCAGAACGACGACGCGACCTCGAAGAGAATGAGCGCTGTGCCGAGCCCGAAGTGAAGGTCGCGCAACGCGAGATCGAGGGTGTACACGTACGTGCTAACGAGCATGATGATCACGATCGCGCTATAGGCATAGAGAACGCCGCGCAAGCGTCGCGTCGTGCGATCGTTTTGGCGATAGAGAGCCGCCGCACGCCGACTGAATTCCGCAAGCCCGAGCAGCGCGACCGTGTACGGCAGCACTGTCTTGATGTGCGAGCCGTAGTCACTCATCCCACCTTCGTTCCACTTCAACACGAAGCCTGGGTGAATCGCTACGCACACCACAATGAAGAGCGCAAAGCAGATTTGGCCGCGCACCACGAAGCGGTCGGCTCGATTGTCGCCTCGCTCGAGTGTGATCATTCTCCGGCCCTCGTCCGTAGGAGTGATGATTTTTTCTCATACTAAAGGTCTCGCCAACTCGGCGGATACGCGGCCCAGAAAGATGCGGGTTACATTCTGAGACGGCTCTAAAGAAGGCGCGAGGCGTCGTACGTCGTCTCGCCGAGCACTATGCGACTTTGGGCGTCGCGGGTCCAGAGTTTTTGCAGCGTGTCGAGCACCGACTGAAGTTCGTCGGTGTTACGGCTCACGATGCGCAGCTGGTAGTCCAATTCGCCGGTCGTGTGCACCGCCGAGAGAACCTGGGGCACCTCGACCAAGTCGCGCTCGAATTCGTGTCGGTCGACCGACTCCTTCAGATTGATGTCCGTCAACGAATGAAGGGTACGGCCGAGGACGGCGAGGTCGAGTTCAGCGTGGAACCCCGCGAGGACCCCGCTCTGGCGCAATCGGCGCACCCGGTCTGCCGTACTGTTGGCGCTCAGGTTCACCAACGCCGCCAACTGTTGGTAACTGAGGCGTCCATCATCTCCCAACGCGACCAGTAGTGCTCGGTCGATCTCATCCATGTCGTCTCTCCTAATTCGTCGAGGTTGTAATAGCCCTGGACAGAATTTATCTAGGTTATATCGTGGTTATTTTACCAACTACAGAGTCAATTTAGGCTATAGTGCGATTATTATTGAGGCATGCTGTTCCTCATCCCTCGTATCCTTCTCGCACCCCTGGCAGTTGTCGCTGGAACCCTGGCCCAGCGCCGTTTTGGCCACGGCATCGGGGGTCTTATCGTGGGATTACCTCTGGCGAGCCTCCCCTTGCTTTGGCTGGTCGCTCTGCAACACGGGACCGCGTTTACCAGTTCCATGACCGGCGCCCTGCTCGTGGGTTCAATCGCCGAAGCGGTCATCCTCTGGCTCTACGCTCGCTTGACGATTCAGGTGTCGCCCTCACTCGCCCTGTTGGGAGCGCTCAGCGCCTTCGCGCTCGTCGCGGAAGCCGCCAATCTCCTCAAGTTGTCCGCTCTACTGGCCGGGCTCATCACCGCCCTCGGCTTCGTCGTAGCGCTTCGCTGGTGGCCCGTAACGCCTAGTGACCCCGCCGCGCCGCAAGGACACTCTCGACTCGGGCTACGGGTCGCTTTCTCGGCGGTCTTTACGGTCGCGATCGTGTCGCTCGCTGGTCGCCTTGGCCCCGTGCTCACCGGGCTCCTCGACGCGCTCCCCGCGATGAGCCTCATGATGGCCTTCATGACGCACCAGGATCACGGTGCGGATGCTTCGTCACGGTTCCTCCAGGGTGTGACGCGCGGATCATTTTCTTACCTGGCGGCGATGATCGTCTTGGCTCAACTTTTGCGCACCGGCAACTTGCTCCTCGCCTTCTCCGCGGCCCTCGCCGCCGCGCTGCTCGTCCAAGGTTCGATTCAGGCTCACGACACATTCGCCGGGAGAACACGCACCTTTGTCCCATCCGACGAGGTGTGCTCACAAGATTCCTCAGAGGTGCTCTGCGCGTAACGACTCTGTCACGCGAATATCGCGCGAATCCCGAATGCCATCGATTTTGCGCAAGAGATGAGGCCGATTACCCCGTCGATCCGATTCCTGGCACGCTGGCGCTGGTCGCTACTCGGGGATCATTGTGCTGAGGCAAAACGGATGTCCGGCTGGGTCCAAGAACACCAGATACGTTTCGGGCGCGGGTTGCGTTTCTGCTTTCGTGGCGCCGAGTTCGATCACCTCACGCTCACCTGACGCCAGATCGGACACCGCGAGATCCAGGTGAATCTGCTTGGGTGTCTCGTCACCCGGCCAGGTCGGCGGCTGATAATTGTCCACTTTCACCGCTGTCAGCCACAGCGAGCCAGCCTTCACCGCGTCGAAAGTGTCGCTTCGATACGCGACCTCACCGTCCACAATCGCGGCCCAAAAGTCGGCCAGCGCATGGGGGTCCTCGCAGTCGAACGAGACCGCGCCAAATCGAACGTGCTCTGTCATCCTCGCAGTGTACCCAGTACCTGCCACGCGGACTTAGAGAAGGTCGAGTCCGAGGTCGAGCGACCGGATCGAGTGAGTCAGCGCACCGACGGCAACGTAGTCAACGCCGGTCGCCGCGACCTCCGCGGCGTTATCTAGGGTGAGCCCGCCGCTCGCCTCAAGCTTCACATCGGGGAACGGTCGAGCCAAGTCGACGGCTGACTTCATCTCTCGAATGCTCATGTTGTCGAGCAGTATCAGTGAGCATCCGGCGGCCAGCGCCTCTCCAACCTGTGCCAGCGTGTCGCACTCGACCTCGAGCCCGATGTCGGGACACCTACTTCGAACATCCTCGATCGCAGCGGTGATGCTGCCGGTCGCTGCGACGTGGTTGTCCTTGATCAGCGCAGCGTCGCCCAGGCCCATGCGATGATTCAGGCCGCCGCCGCAGCGAACGGCGTACTTCTCAAGTTGACGTAGTCCCGGCGTCGTCTTGCGAGTATCGCGGACGCGACACGTCGTGTCCTTGAGAGCGCGGCTCCACTCGTAGGTCGCACTCGCGATTCCCGACAGGTGAGTCATGAAGTTTAGGAGCGTCCGCTCGGCCACCAGCAGCGCGCGAAGAGGTCCCTCAAAAGCCATGACCACGGCACCGGGCTCCACGAACTCTCCATCAAGGACGCGCACGGCAACATCCAACAAGGGGAAATCGACCGCGTCGAGCACCGCCAGAGCGACTGGCCCGCCGCAGATGACACCTCGCTCCCGCGCAACCACCTGGGCGCGAGCCCGCTGGCCGGGCCGAATCGTCGCTTCGGTGGTGACGTCCGGCCCGAAACGTAAGTCTTCATCGAGTGCGATATCGATCAGTCGGCGCAACTCGAGAGGGTTGATCTCGGCAGTGCCCAGAACTCTGTCAACGCCTTCGCTCACGCGCGGGCCATGGCTCCTGCCTGGACGACGACCTCGCCGTCGACCACGCGCATCATAATCTCGCGGCTCCACTCCTCACTTGTCGCGACGAAGTCGACGCGACGATGGCAGCCGCGACTCTCTTCGCGTAACAGCGCCGCGCTGACGACCAGCAGCGACGCCGTGTGCAAATTGGTCGCCTCGAGCGTCGCGAGATCGAGATCGCCACGTTGGCTCGCCGGGATCGCCTGAAGCGCCCCGAGCAGAGCCTCGAGACCATCGCGATGACGCAGAACGCCGGCGTTGGCCGACATCTGGTCGGCGAGCGATGCTCGCGAGGTCGCGTCAACGCCATGAGTTGGCCCGCGGCCCTCGCTACGTGGACGGGCGTAACTTCGCCGACGCAGGTCGTCCTGGGCGAGTCGCTGGCCAAGCCGGCGCCCCGCGATGACGGCCTCGGTCAGCGAGTTGGAGGCCAGTCGATTGGCGCCGTGCACGCCGGTCGACGCCACCTCGCCGACCGCGTACAGACCCGGGAGTGAGGTGTTGCCGTCGAGATCTGCGCGTACCCCTCCGCACGCGTAGTGCGCGCCAGGTGCGATGGGAATGGGTTCTTTCGCCGGGTCTATGCCCACTCGGCGGCAGATCTCCACAATGGTCGGGAACTCCCTCGCTAGGCGCTTCGTGCCGATGCTGCGCGCGTCGAGCCACAAGTGCGTCAAGGGTCCATCTGCGCTATTCATTCGCTGAAGCATGGCGAAGGAGACCACGTCGCGAGGAGCCAGATCTCCCAGTGGATGTTGCCCACGCATGACGGGCCGCCCGTCGGCGTCAATGACGGTTCCCCCGGCTCCGCGCAACGCTTCGGTAATGAGTGGCGACTGGCCTCGGTGTCCACTCACGTAGAGAACGGTGGGATGAAACTGCACAAACTCAACGTTCGTGACGGTCGCACCGGCGCGAGCGGCGAGTCCCAGACCGTCACCGGTGACCTCTGGCGGATTTGTCGACGCCGCAAATGCCTGACCGAACCCACCAGTGGCGAGAACAACGTGATGAGCAATGATGACGCCAACGTCAAGGGCTCCGTCGCCGCTCACGCGGCCCGCTATCACTCCAACGACGCTCCCGTTCTCGTCGACGAGCGCGTCGATGGCCGCAGTGCACTCCATGATTTCGACGTTCGAGGAAAGTACCGCCGCGCGGAGCACGCGATGCAGCTCGGCCCCGATCGCGTCTCCGCCGGCGTGCACGATACGTCGGTGAGAGTGACCTCCTTCGAGTCCAAGCGATCCGAGATCAAAACGCGCTCCAAGACTCTTCAACAACTTGACGACCCCGGGCGCGCTCGTCACAAGCGAGTGAACTCGATCCGCATCGGCGAGTCCAGCGGCCGCAACGAGCGTGTCACGCGCATGCGCATCGAAGGAGTCGTCGACATCGCTGACGACGGCGAGGCCACCCTGCGCCAAGGGCGTCGAACCGGTGCGCAGTGCGCCCTTGGTGATGAGCAGGACTCGTTGGCCGTGTTCGCTCGCGGCGAGCGCAGCGCTTAGCCCAGCGGCACCACTGCCCACGACGACGACATCCACCCCGCGACTCCACGTCGGTGTCGGCGAGCGCAAAAAGCGTGGGGTGGGAGAATTCATTCGCCGGCCATCGACGGAGTGCCGACCGCAATCATGGCGTCGACCGCGCGTTTGGCTCGACGTGCGATCTCCGGCTCGACGACCACCTCACTGGTCCCTTCGCGCAGGCAGCGCAGGAGCACATCACGTGTGGTCATCTTCATGTAGACGCACTCGGCGCTCTTGTTCACGGGCTCCCAGCTCACTGTCGGGTTCGCCCGACGCAGCTGGTGCAACATGCCCGTTTCGGTCGCGACCAGGACTGATTTCGCGATCGTTACCCGGGCGCGATCCAGCATTCCGCCCGTGGAGAGGACGTGAGTTCGCTCTGGGGGCAAGTCGCCCGTGCCGCTCAGCCACAACGCGGGCGTCGCGCACCCGCATTCGGGGTGAATGAAAAGTTCCGACTCGGGGTTGGTCATCGCCTTTTCGCGTAGCTCCACTGGACTGATTCCCGCATGCACGTGACACTCGCCCATCCAGATATGCATGTTCTCTCGCCCGGTCATTCGTTGGACGTGCGCACCGAGGAACTGGTCGGGCAGGAAGAGCACGTCGCGCTCCTTTGGCACGGTATTCACGATGTCGATGGCGTTGGCCGAGGTGCAACAGAGGTCCGTCTCCGCCTTCACCTCCGCGCTGGTGTTCACGTAGGCCACCACCATCGCCTCGGGGTGCTCGGACTTCCACGCACGAAGTTGCTCGGCGGTGATGCTGTCGGCGAGTGAGCAGCCCGCCTTCGGCTCAGGAATCAAGACAGTGCGGTCCGGGGCAAGAATCTTGGCGGTCTCCGCCATGAAGTACACCCCGGCAAAGACGATGGTCGAGGCATCGCTCGCGGCCGCGATACGCGACAGGGCAAGCGAGTCTCCAACATGATCAGCGACGTCTTGGATCTCGGGCCGTTGGTAGTTGTGGGCGAGAATGACGGCGTCGCGCTCTCGCGCTAAACGCCGCACCTCACTTGACCACTCGTCAATGGTGTCGAGGGTCATCTCAGTGATGCTCACATGACCTCCCGTGGGACGGACTGACGCGACGCCCACGCCTCGCTCTCGAAACTGTCGCAGTTCCGTAAGGTTTTCGCCTATTAGGCGAAAACCTTCGATTAAATTACCATGCAAGGTGAGCGCGAGTCAACCCCCCGTCACATCGTCACAAGACGCCGTAGGCCGCTTCCGTCATGACGTTCTGGCCGTAGTTTTCCAAATTCGTCAAAAACGCTTGCATTGCTTGTTGTGGCGGCGCGCCGGACCTCCCTTCGAGGGCGACTGGGCACTGACCGGCGGATCGCTTGGCCAAGTCGAACTTCTCGGATCGTCGCTCAGCCGTCACCTCGCCACCAAGGTGGCTCTGACCGATATCGCCTACCTCGAACAACTCGAGACGCGAAGCGATGTGGACCGCGACCCGCGCGAACGCACGATTGGGACCGCATACCTGGCTCTCGTGTCGTCGGGGCTGAATCCCTCACTCCCGAGCGACACAGCCTGGTTCGACGTCGATGAGCTCCCGGCTACCGCCTTCGACCACGCGTCGATCATCCAATCGGGCCGCGAACGCCTGCGCGCCAAACTCACCTACACGAACGTGGGGTACGCGCTCGCGCCCGAGACATTCAGCATCGCCGAGCTGCGCACGATTTACGCTGCCGGCCTCGGGCACGACGTGTCAGCGACGAACCTGCAACGTGTGCTGCAGCGCCGCCACATCATCGAAGCGACTAGCGCCGTCGCGACGCCCTCGGCCTCGGGCGGTCGCCCCGCCACGCTCTACCGCTTCACGGATCGCACGCTGTTGGTGACCGACCCTTTCGCCGTCTTTCGCCCGCCGAGCTAGCGGGCGTGATCACTCATTGAGGGAACATCAACGGGCAGTCAACGAGTCGCCAACCCGTCACGAACAAAGAGCGTGCATGGCTCGTCTCACCCAAAGTGAGCGCCGAACCCGTGATTCAATGCCTACACCGAAGTCATCGAGACGGAGTGACTCGTGAATCGACGACTGTTGTTTGTACCTTTGCTAGCCACGTTCGCGACGATGGTCACCGTGTGGCCCGCGTCGGGCGTTACCAGGGTGCCAACGAATCTGATCGTGACTCGCGCGGTTTGACGTAGCCTGCTCGTCGCCGATGCGGCGCATCACTCCTGCTGGCGAGAGACTACCTCGGCCGCAACAAGGGGATGACGACTACGCGCTTGACGCAACAACCAAGAACTTCTACGCCGCGGCGGGGCTCGCGCCTAGTCCGAAATCGCTTCAAGCTCAGGCGGGCACGCAGGACGCCGGCGGATACATCCTGTTCACCCGCGCGCAAGCCGCTAAGAAGTGGACGGTCTACAAGGATGGGCTGGGAGTCGCTCCAGCCGCCAGACGCCCGATCACCATCTCGACGGCGATGCTGGCGGTGTGGGATTGAACTCCACTGCTTTCCACCGCTGCCCTAGACACCTAGCCCCTCACGGGCGATTGCCACCGCGGCGTGGGCCAGGGACTCGCGGCGCGCAGTACGCCCTCGATCCGTCGCGCGGCATCGAGCACGACCCACTCCGCATTGGCGCGACCGACGGCAGCGAGTCCCACCGGCAGTCCGTCGACGACCCCCATGGGCAAACTCAGTATCGGCCATCCGGCGATCGCGGCGGGGCTGGTGACGGGACTGGCGGCACCCGGATGCCCGCCAAGAATGAGGTCGCTCTTCCATGTCGGTCCGTACGCCGGAGCAAGAATGACGTCAGCGCCCTCTATACCGGGCTCAAGACACGTCTCGAGAGCCCACGCGAGATTCCGTCGGCGCGACTCCGCGTAGGCCGGTCCAGATCGACCGCCGGTCGCCACGGCCTCGACAAAGAACTCGTGAGCGAAGTAACGCTGCTCGATCTCGGCGTGTTCGTCTTCGTAGACAATGACGTCGGCGAGAGAGCGCACTCCCTCGCCGGGACGTTGGTCCAAGTACGCACCGAGGTCGTCGACCAGTTCGGCCAGCAGCACGTTCAATTCGTCGCGTCCTTCGACTTCGCCCGGAACGGCGAGATCGCGCTCGACGACCTCCAGGCCCGCACCCCGCAGCTCGATGATGACGTCGTCGAACATCTGATCGGTGGCGGGATGACCCGTTCGCCAGTTCTTCGCCACGACCATCGATGTCGACGTCGCGGGCCGCGCCGACTGCTGAGCCAGCACGCTGAACATGAGGGCCACGTCCGCCACGGTGCGGCCCATGGGACCGGGACTGTCCTGACTCGCGCTGACGGGCACGACGTACGTGGTGGGCACGACCCCGACGGTCGGCTTGAGTCCCACGACACCGTTCACGGACGCGGGCGACACGATGGAGCCGTCGGTCTCGGTACCCACGGCGAGAGGCGCGAGCCCCGCGGCCAACGCGGCACCCGACCCCGAGGACGAACCACTGGAGGAACGATCAAGGGCCCAGGGATTGGCGACCAAACCGCCGGTCGCCGAGTAGCCACCCGTCGATCGCGGGGATCGGATATTCGCCCACTCACTGAGGTTCGTGCTGCCGAGCACGATGGCGCCCGCCTCACGCAGGCGCGTCACCAACGTGGCCTCACGACTCGGCCTCCCAATCAACGAGGTCGACCCCGCGAGGGCCGGCAGGCCCAGCGCCTCGACGTTGTCCTTGATGAGAACGGGCACCCCATGAAGCGGACCGAGCGGGCCGCCGCGCGACCGCTCGTTGTCGCGCTCGTTCGCGTGAGCGCGAGCCTCATGGCTGAGTGCGGCGATTGAGTTGACGGCGGTATGGCTATCGGGAGCGTCGACCTGCGCGACACGCTCGATCAACGTGTCGACGAGGTCGAGTGAGGTCAGCCCACCGGCATCCAGTCGTCTGAGGACGTCATGGGCGCTCAAATATCCAAGCGTTGCGCTGGTCGGGTGAGGGTCATGCACGGCACCACCCTACGCCGGTCCGAAAACGATTTTCAGAGTGAGACATACGCACGTCATGGCAGAATCGTCACTCGCGCAGAAGCTGGGAGTCCGATGCGACAGCGTATTCGCCCTCGTGCACGCCGACCCATCGTTCTCCGTCTGCGCGATCGACCGCACCTGGGGCGTACTGCGCGTGGTCTGGAGACGGGAGCGGCGCATAGACGGCGCGCGAGCTTGCACCTCGACGCACCTCATCGGCGAGGACATCCCCGCCGATGAGGTGAGAAATTGCCCTGTGTCGGTAGACGGACTCTCAAGGGCTCGAGTACGGCTGGGTGGTAAGTTTCGGTCGTTGAGCATCCACAACATGGAGAGGTTCGCGTGCGAAAGTACTGGATCGTCGGGGCGGTGGTCGCGGCCTCACTTGGTCTCTCCGCGTGCGGAAGTTCGCCCGCCACCATCAACTCGACGGTGTCGTCTCTGACCTCGTCGCCCGACGTCGAAGTGAACCTCAGCGCGTCAGCGTCGGGCCCCGGCACAGCGGCGGCGCAAAAGTATCTGAGCGCCATATCCGTGGAGGCAACGCTGGTGAATCCCAGCGGTGGGAATCTGTCGCAGGCTACCTCGCTCGACACCGAGGTCGTGGTGAACGTCGGGACCAGCGCGCTGCTCGACCTGCGAACCGTCGGCGGCAATATCTACGGCGAGATCGACCTAACCGCCCTTCAGGGAATCTCGGGTCTGTCGATTTCGTCAAACGAGTTGAATGCGGCCAATGCGCTGCTCGGGGGACGCTGGTTCGAACTCACCAAGAGCCTTCTCAACTCCTATCTAAAGTCAGAAAGCACGAAGCTCCGCCAGCAAGGGGTCACGCCTCCGCCGGCCGCGAAGGAGGTGCAGGACGCGAACGCGATTGAGACCGCCTTGACCAAGTTCGTCGAGACGACGCCTTCTACGACGTTGTCGAGCGGGGGTTTTAGCGAGACCGCGTCGCTGGAAGCGTTCGTTCAGGCGATGTGGCCCACCCTCGAGAGCCTGGAGCCCTCGATCGCAGCGGAGCCCACCAACGTGAAGGGCTCATACACGTTGACTCTGACGACGTCGGGCACGACGGCCACGGGTGGATCCGTCTCCATAACCGCGCCGAGCGCGGCGGGGAACGTCACCGTAGGACTGCAGGCGACCGTGACTCACAACGGAGCGACCGTCGTCGCTCCAACGAATCCAACGGTCTTGACGAAATCGGTGATCCAAGGACTCCTGAGCGATGCCTTGGGGTCGGCGATCCCCACCGTCTCGACTTCATAGCCGTGTGCGGTACGTCGGCGCGGCGCTAGCGATTGCGGGCGTCGCCTACGCCTGGCTCGCGACGGGCGTCAAGCCCTTCACCGACTCGGCCTACATTCTCCTCAGTGTGCCGTCGGTCGTGGCTCTCGCGGTGTACGGAGCACTCGGGGGATTCTCTCCACGTCGACGCGACGTCACCTCGTACTACCGCTCGCGTGGCGCGTCGATACGTGCGTACGCGTGGATCATCGTCTTCGGCGTTGCTCTCGGGCTGGAGATCGCCGGCCTCGCTCTCGGTGGTCGCTCGAAAGACGTGCCCACACTCAGCACCACCATCGACCGCCTCCTCGTCACGCACTGGGGGCGCTGGCTCCTGTTTGTCTGGTGGCTCTGGGTGGGAGTTCGGGCCATCGAGCGTCTGGCCCGTGTGCGACGTGAGGAGGAGCCCGCGTGATCGGCACGGCCGTCTGGTGGGTGCTCATCGGCGCGAGCGTGGCCCTCGAGCTCTTGGCGCGCGCTCGAGCCCACGTGGTCGCGCCGCTCTCACGACTCGGCGCACGCCTAGCCGTCGTGCTGCCGCTGCGCGCAGTGCTATGGGCGGGGTGGATCTTCGTCGGAGTTCACCTGTTCGCGCGCTACACCTCGCCGCCGCATTGACGCTCACAATCGCTCGAACGTCTATGACAGACTGCGGACATGGGATCCGCAGGCGACAAACCGCGAAAGCCACGTCGGCGATTAGCGAAGGTGCCGCGTGGTCTCGAGCCGAATGATCCACCCCTCGCCGGGCTCACCAACTCATCGGGCGGAACGTACGGACCGCGCGTCGATCACGACGCGGCGCACTCGCGCAGCACCGACCTCGGTCCTTTCGGTCGCGCGCTCTTGAGGCTGCTCGGGCGGCGCCCGCGACCCCCAGTCGATCCAGACGCTGAACCCGAATAAACCGAGGCCTCGAGTACGGCGGCCCGGATAGAGTCAGCCCATGGACGCCGAGCGCGACACGAAGGACTGGACCTGGGTTCTAGAGAGACCCTGTGAGCAATGCGGCTTTGATGCGGGCAGCGTCGGAACCGACGTCCTCGCCGGGAAGCTCCGCGATGGCGCCACCCGCTGGTCCGCGGTGCTCTCGCGAGACGACGTGCGGATACGTCCCACCGAGAGCCAGTGGTCTCCGCTCGAGTACGCCTGCCACGTGCGCGACGTCTTCGTAATTTTCTACGGTCGCCTCGCGCTCATGCTCGAGGACGCCAATCCCACGTTCGCGATGTGGGATCAAGACGAGGCCGCCCTCGAAGGTCGATACTGCGATCAAGACCCGGCCGCAGTGCGCGACGAGTTGTGCGCGAGCGCGCGCCGCTACGCCGACCGCTTCGACACGGTGGAGTCAGCTCAGTGGCTGCGACCAGGACTGAGGTCGAACGGTAGCCAGTTCACCGTCGAGTCACTCGGTCGCTACTCCCTGCACGACGTCGTGCATCATCTCTGGGACGTGGGGGCGCCGATCTAGGTCGAGAACCTACTCACCGCTCCAGGCCCGCATCTCGACCTCCAGAGGATCGAGGCCCATGGGACCGAGCGCCAAGGCGTAGGCGTGAAAACGCTTGAGAGAGAACTCGTCGCCGAGTCGCTCGCGCGCCTCTTCACGCGAGCGAAGCCAGACGCGCTCACCCACCTTGTACGAAATGGCTTGCGCCGGCAGGCTGAGGTAGCGATCCACCTCTGACGTCGACATCTCGTGAGGCTGAATGGCCCACTCATCGAGGACCGCGACCGCCATCTCGGGCGTCCACACCAAACCGGAGCAGTCGCCGAGGTCCGCGAGCTCACCCAGGTCGCTAGGTGCGCGCAGCTGCAGGTGCATGCCGATATCGACCATGACCCGGGCCGCGCGCAGTGCCTGACTTGCGAGAAAGCCCATCTCGTCACCCAGATCCTCAAAGAATCCGAGCTCTTCACTCAGTCGCTCGGCGTAGAGGGCCCAGCCTTCGCCGTAGCCACTGGTCCAGGCTTCGAGTCGATGAAAGCGGCTCTGGCGATCAGCCTCGATGATCGACGTCGCGCACTGCAGATGGTGGCCGGGCACGCCCTCGTGGTACCAGGTTGACGCGTGGCTCCACCACGAGAACTCCGTTGCACCCAAGGTCGGAAACCACGTGATGCCGGGTCGAGAGAGATCCTCACTCGGCGGAATGTAATAGGGCGCCGCGGCCGATCCCTCGGGCGCGAGGCGCGCGTCGCAGAATCGAATACGAGGGTCGATGTCGAAGTGCACCCCGTCGAGCTTTTCGACGGCTCCTTCAGTGAAGGCGATCAGTCGACGTAGCAGTTCCTCGGTGCCATGAATCAACCGCGCGGGATCGTGCTCCAAGTGATCGGCCACCTCGACGAGGCTCTTCGCACTGGGCAACAGCTCATTGGCTATCTCCCACATGCGCGCGTTGATGCGACGCAGGTCGGCGTAGCCCCACTCGTAGAGCTCCTCAAAGTCGAGAGTTGCGCCCGTGAAGTACTGCGCCCATACCCGATAGCGATCAAGACCGCTGAAGTCGTCCTCATTGGCCCGTGGCGAGAGTTCCTCGCGCAGCCACGTCGAGAGTTCACCGCACGCCTCGTCCGCGTCCTTCGCCGCGCGCGCGAGGTGATCGTCCTCGGATATCTCTGGCGAGATCCCTTGCACGAAGCGTGAATAGGCGCCCTTCGCGTACGTCGCGGCCTGATCCGCCACGCCAAGGACGTGGCGCCTCGCGGCCAGTCGATCACTGCTCGCTAGCTCGTCCAAGGTGAGCCGCCAACTCTCTAGAGCAGGCCGCACCTTCTCCAATCGTGTCGCGATGGTCTCTCGCTCTTCGTCACTCTCGTGTCCCATGAGCTCAAAGACCTGTCGGGTCTCCGACAGCGGCGAGGTGAGGACGCCAAAGAGCCGCTCCGACTCCCCACTTTCGAGCAGATCTCGTCGAGTCGCGAGCCGCTCGCGCATCACCGCGAGCGCGATCCGGTCAATCTCGTCGTGTGGCGCCAGCGCGTCCAGGCGATCGAGGTGTTCTTTCGTGGCGGTGAGCTGTCGTCGCGAAGCTTCGGGTGAGAAGTCCGGCAACAAGTCGTCGTAGCCGGAGATCCCCGAATTCGTGGCGAAGATGGGATCGAGTTCGGCGTCGCGCTCAACAATGGTGTTGGCGTACGCGAACACGTCAGATCGATGGTCAGTCATACGGGGTGAGGTTACTCAATTCGACAGTTCGTCGGTAGAGTCAACCTTTCCGTCCCATGACCACAGGGGCATCGCCAGGTTCTCGGGGGCCCTCATGCCGACAGGCGAGAGGTCGTCCACCTCCTGGGTCGCGTACGCCATGTAGTCGTGCAGGACGCGGCGGAGCTCCGGGTCATCGGGAAACCCCGCATCGTCGATGGCTTGATCGAAACAGGCGAGAAAGCGCGTCGCCAGGTCGTGACCCGCGCCAGAGCCGGCGTGCATCTCCAACATCACCGAATGTCCACCCAGCGCCGTATAGATCGGCGGCCCGCCAAAGACCTCTGCGAGATACGCGGCCAAATGCCTCACGTGGTCGGGGTCTTGGTCCGAGTGCGAGAAGGGATGGCTCAACTCAAGATCGGCGAGGCACCGATCGTTCAACGCCGTCGCGAGCGCGAAGAACGCCTCGCTTCGTCCGACGAATCCGTACACCGATGGTCGTTCCTCCATGTCACGATTATGGCGCGTGCGCCGGCCGCAGACCAGACCGACGATGGCGGCGCAACCACTGGGCGGATTCGCCCCATAGTGGTCTCGGTAATCTTCAACGCAACGAGAGAGCCGTGGTTCCAAGGTCGTATCTGGAGCTCTGATCACCGCGGCCGGCGCCTCGGGGGCCGTGATCGGGCCTCTCTTCGTCGCCATCTCCGTACTCAGATTCGGTCTTTGGCGCCAAGGCACCACAGAAGATAAGGACCCTCGCGGGCTTCTGCCTCCCCAACAGGTGGCGCCTCCACGTGAGCGAGCGCGGCATGCCAATCCGTACTCGGGCGCTTTCGTTCAGCGCGATCAACTATGAAGGAGTCACCCTCGCCGCGCGTCCGCCCGAGACATGGATCGTGAATGGTCTTTGTTACGTCATCTTCGCGTCGTTCGTCTAGCCCAACCGCACATAAGCCCTGATTCAGAGCGAGATGATTTCGACAGACTCCCACGGCGCTACTTCTCGCGCTCCACCAGCGCCAACGCCTCAGGCCCGACGTCGATGCTGATGAGGGGGTGCGACTTGGGATTTAGCCAGCGCATGACCCGATCGAGATCCCCCTCAGGTATGGCGACGCAGCCCTCGGTCGGCGCCCCGAAGCTGACGTGCAAGAAGAACCCGCTGCCGGCGCCCTTCACGACGGGGTTGGTGTTGTAGTTGATCACCACGGCGTGGGCGTAGGCAACGCCCGCGTAGTACAGGTTCTCAGAGCCGCCGCCCGGCGAGACGGGACTCGACACGAGCTGGTTGTACTGGAGAGACGCGGGATTTTCATCCCACCAGTCGTCGGGGACTACGCGAACATACGGCAGACGAGTGCCATTGTCGGGCTCATTGCCAAAGGCTTGAGTCAGTGTGAAGACGCCCACGGGCGTGCGCCCGAGACCCTCGCGAGTGCGTCGCACGCCATTGATACCAACCCACGCCTCGATCGGCGCAAACTCTTGCGCGTAGCGCCCATCACTGGCGAGTCGCCAGGTGCGCAAGACAGCGACCTGAGAAAGCGGCGTCGCCGCTTCAACTGTGATGACCTGACCTGGTAACAATGTCGCACTCGCTGACTGGGTCCACGTCGCGACACCGACGCCGCTGATCGCGATTGAGACGCCGCTTATCCACGCCAGACCGCGCGACAAGAGGGTCACACTCCATGTTGGCACGTTGACCTGTCTATGGCAGAAATTACTGGTAGGTCAGCGCGTACGCGGCGCTCGAAAGAACGGTGACTCCTCTCGCGTTCTCCACTCGCAGCCCGGTGATGTCCTTCATGGGCACCGCGCAGGCCATCGTCGCGCTCACCGTGCGCCCGAACACCGAGCGATACGTGCCGGCTGTCCACCAGGCCCCGGTCGCCGTCTTCATCGACACGGTATAGATTCCGCCACCCGGAAGACCACGCTCCGAGAAGTTGACTGACGTCCCCCAACTCTGCGTCACCAGGACGGCCTTCGCCGACGCCGACGCCGTCCCGCTCAGGGCGAAGATCCGTTGGCTTGGCGAGGGCGACGCGTTGAACACGACGGCGAACAGGACGATCGCGGCCGCGATGGCTCCCGCGAGCGACCCCGCACCAACGGCCAGTTGGCGCCGTCGATGCCGTCGTAGTCCCGCTTGATGCAGATCACTGAGGACACGCGTGGAGAGATCCGTCGGCACCAGGGCCGTTGGCTCGATGGAGGAAGGCTCCACGTACCCGAGCACGGCCACCGTCGACCCCATCTCGTCTTCGATTGCTCGGCATTCGACACAACCTTCGAGATGGGCATCGAGTGCGATCGCCTCATCGCCAGCGGCGTCCCCGAGCGCCCGCAGGGCGATGAGCCCTCGCCACTCCTCGCAGCGCTCGGTGCTCATTGGTCCCACCCCTCTTCCTCAAGCAGAATTCGCAGCATACGCAGGGCGTAGAACGCCCGACTTCGCACTGTTCCTTCGGGGAGCGCGAATATCTCGGCAACCTCGCGGCCGCTTCGACCATTGAAGTAGATCTCGGTGATGATCATGCGGTGCTCGGGGTCCAGTCGTTGCAGAGCCGACTCCATCTGCCAACCGAGCATCGCGCGTTCAACATGATCTTCAATCTCGGGCTCTCGCGTTTGGTCGAGCGAGACTGTGACGTTCTTCGCTTGCTTCACGATGTAGTCGAGGATCACGCGACGCTCGATCGTAAAGAGCCAGGTCCGAAGTGATCCCAGCGTCGGATCGAAGCGGGCCCGCGAACGCCAGGCTCGAGAGAACGTCTCTTGAACGACGTCCTCGGCGTTGGGTGTCGAGTTCAGTGAGCGTCGAGCAAAACCGAACAACTCGCCTCCGTGGGTGAGAAACGCCTCGCGCAGGCCTCGCTCATCGGCGCTCTCCAGACGCTCCGAGGCACTTTGGATAGGCGTCACGCGCTCACGTCGTTTCGTCACCGCACGGGTCACCGGCGACGCGGACAGAGGGGTCGCGGACACGGCAACTCCTAGGACCCTGCGCACCTTGGAACCGCCGCCCGTTTCGACACGTCATCTCCTTGGCCCACCCTCAGGCTCTTCAGGGATGAATACCGGGGGTCCCCCCACAATGTTCATCGCGCGGCGAACCCTCAATCGGTCCTGATTAGGACTCGTCGGTTGATTCTGCGTCGTCGACCATGAAGTGCGGATTGAAGATGAACCCCACGATCGAACCATCGGGCGTCCTCACCGATGCGGTGATGATCCCCTCACCGACATCGGTCGGCTCAGCGTCCAAAGTGGCGCCCGTCTCCAGGGCCGCATCGACCGCCGCGTTGACGTCGTCAACGCCCCAGTACGTCAATGCACCCTCCGCGGGATCGGCATCAGGCAACAGTCCGAGCTCGTATCCAGCCGGATCGAACCCAACGTAAAACGGCTCATCAAAATATGGTCCGAATCCCAGAAACTCGGTCCACCACGCTTTGGCCGCCTCGAGGTCCGGCACGGGATAGATCACGGTTCGTAGTCCCAACAGTTCTGTGCTCATGGACCCGGTTTAGCAGTCAATGGGACCAGGCGGCCGAGCCTGTCGCCGCTGACATGCGACCGGGCGGATGAATCCCGCGACGCCGCGGGACCGGCCCCTAACTATTCGCCCTTCGGAGCGCCGGCGAGTTCGAACACGATGTCGAGGTGTCCGAGGTGTCGGGCATACTCCTGGAGAAGGTGGAACAAGATTCGCTCAAGGGTGGGCGGCGCTTCTCCGTTCCAACGTTGTCCGGGTCGCCCGACCGCGTCGAGACTGTTCGAGCGGATGATCGTGCGCGTGCGCAGTCCCTGAGCGCGTAACTCGCTCACGAGTTCCCCCGCGTCTCTTCCTCGCCCACCAACCAGCGATCATCGCGACGATCTCCCCAGGGGTCCTCTACCTCTTGACCCTCAAATCCCCACTCGAGCCAGCGCATCTCGACGAAAGTCAAGTGGCGCAGCAACTCAATTGGTGTCCACCCCGACATCAGTCGACTCGACCGAATCCCCAACTCGGAAAGTCCCTCGACGCGAGAAATCACGCCCGCTCGAAAAAAAGGCTCTCCTGACATATCCGTGGGTGCCATCGGGCCCTCACTCGGTATTTGGCCCGCCAAGGTAGGTGCGTAAAGATGGGTTGATGTCCCCACGTGCCGTAGTCAACT
>JBOGFT010000046.1:0-14399 GCA_050701895.1 Acidimicrobiales bacterium | reverse complement strand
AGTCGGTCCCACCGAGCGTGCAGCTTGAGGTGAGAGCGATGGTGTCGTTCGATCCGGTATTGCCGGTCGTCTCCACGTTGCCATAGGTGTCCACGACCGAGACCGCGAAGGTGGTGAGGGCTGTGCCGGCCGTGGCCGTCGTGGGCGGCTCGATGGTGAAGATGACCTTGCTGGCGCCCGCCGGGCTCACCGTGGTCGCCGGAGTGCTGGTCGCGGTGGCGAGGGTCGTGGAGTCGGTCGCGGTCAGGGTGCAGCTCGTGCCCTTGGTAATGGTGACAGCGCTGAAGGTAGCGGCACCGTTGACCGCAGCCACCGAGTCGGTCCCACCGAGCGTGCAGCTTGAGGTGAGAGCGATGGTGTCGTTCGATCCGGTATTGCCGGTCGTCTCCACGTTGCCATAGGCGTCCTCGACCGAGACCGCGAAGGATGCGAGCGTGGCACCGGCCTTGGTCGTCGTGGGTGGCTCGGTGGTGAAGAGGACCTTGCTGGGCGCCCCCGGGCTCACGGTGGTCGCCGGAGTGCTCGTGGCCGTGGTGAGGGCCCGAGTCGAGTCGGTCGCGGTCAGGGTGTAGCTTCCCAGAGTCTCAAAGTAGACGCCGGAGAAGGTCGCCACTCCGCCCACGGCCGCGACATTGGTGTAGGTCGCAGGTGCCGAGTTAAAGACTCCCCCAGAAGGACCCGTCGCGATCGACAGGGCGATGTCATCGGTTGAGCCGGTGCCGGTCGTGACGGTGTTTCCGTACTGGTCCTCGATCGAGACTTTGAAGGTCGTAAGGGCTGTGCCAGCCTTGGCCGTCGTGGGTGGCTCGGTGGTGAAGAGAACCTTGGTTGGCGCAGCGGGAGTATTGGCTTCAGCGAAGTCCAGTGGGTTGGGCGAGGTCCCCGGCGACGTCGCGGCGACGTTGTACGCGCCCGCCGTGTCGGTGGCGGTGAACGTCAGGGAACTCGCCACGCCACTCGCGTTGGTCACCGCGGTGCAAGACGCCACCGCGGTGCCACCAGAAGCGAGGCACGTTCCACCGTTGGTGGCGGCGAGGAAGGTACCACTCGCGCCACTCGCTGGAGCAGCAAACGTTACGACCGCACCAGCCACTGGGTTCCCGTAGGTGTCTGTGACCAACGCCGACAGCGGGCTGGTAAACGACGTTCCGACGGTGGCCGTCTGGCTGGCGCCACCAGAGATGGCGATCTTGGAGGCCGGTCCAACGCCCACGGTGAAGCTCACCGGGCTGGCCGCGACGAAGGGAGTCGTGGTATTGAGCGTGACCGCGCCCTCGCGCTCGCCCGTCACGGTGATGGTCGACGTTCCTCCTGAAGAACTCTGGCCAGACAGCGTGACCGATCCCGCGTCACCCGCTCCCTCGGCGAAGACCACCCCCGAACCGCCCGCGGTTTCAGTGTTGCCATAAAGGTCCTCAACCGCGGCCGTGATCGTGCAGGTGCTACCCGAGGCGAGGGTCGACGGGCAGGTCGTGGTGAGCGCTACCTGGCTCGGCGCCGCCGGGACGATGTCGAGCTGTTCTTCGCCCCACTGCGCGGCGGCGGCAACGTTCTCGGCTCCCAGGAGGGGCTGACCGGCGTTCTCATCTCCGTAGAACACGGTCGTGGAGCCAGTGTTGGCCGGAATCGTCGCGCTGCCCGACGCGCCCAAGGTACCGGCGCCGACGAGAACTCCCGCGAAGAAGCCTCTCGAGGAGGAGGACGTCATAGAGAACTGGGTCGCAGAGGTGCTCGTCGTGTCGTTGCCCCAGGCGTCTTCGAGTTGAAGGGTCAACGTGACGTTGGCGCTAGCGCTCGCGGGAGGTGGAGTGGGCGTCGAACTCGCAGAGATCGCGACTTGGGCCGCCGGTCCAGGTCCTGATGGCGTGAAATTCGCGCTCGTCGCGGTTCCCGGATCCGACGTCGGTGACGTCAGGTTCGGCGAGGACACCGTGAGCTGATACGGGGTCAGCACCACGCCCCCGAAGGTGCAACCGTCGAGGTCGCCGAGGCCGTCAACCACTTGAACCGTCAGGTCGGGACAGCTCAGGGTGCCCCCGCTCACGGCAAATGTGGCGGTGGAGAAGGCGGTCGTCACGATGTTGCCGCCGGAGTCCTCTATCGAGACCGCTGGCGCGGTGGTAAAGGGGGATCCGGCGGCGCCGGCCACGGGTTCGGTCGTGAAGACTATCTGCGTCGCAACACCCGGGCCCGAGGGCGTAAACGAATCACTCGTGGCCGAGAGCAGTCCGGGAGACGTTGCGGTCATGGTGTACGACGTCCCGACGAGTCCCGCGAATGTGCAACTGGTGACGTCCACTACGCCCTCTACGGCGTTGAGGCTCGTACACAGGGACAGATCACCGCCCGACGCCGTGAGGGCGATGGCGGCGGTGGACGCGGTGACCACGTTGCCATTGTCGTCCTCGACCGTTACCTCCGGCTCGGACACAAAGGTGGCCCCCGAGACGTTCGCGACGGGTTGACGAGTGAACACCAACTCGTAGGCCGCACTAGTGATGTTAAATGTCTGGCTGGTCGCTGGCGTGAGCCCTGGAGCCGTGGCGGTCAGTGTCAGTCCATTGCCGGTCTTGCTCCCGTAACACCCGGTGAAGGTGGCGACGCCGTGCGACGTTGCACCAGAGGAGCATCCCGTCAGATTTCCCGAGCTGATCGAAAGAGAAACGTTGGCGCCCGAGGTGTACGCCACGTTGCCGAAGGCGTCTTCCATAGTGACCGAAAAGCCCGCGAACGTAGTACTGGCGGTGATGCCCGTGGCACCCGTCGGCTGGGTCGTGAAGACCAACTGGCTCGGCGTTCCTGGACCCGTGACGTAGAAGGGGATACTGGTCGCAGGCACGACCGGGATGGCCGGTGAGTTCGTGCTGCTGCCGCTGGCCGTCATGATGTACGGCGCCGCGCTGGTGTTACCGTTACCCGAGTTGTAGTAGAACGCGCCCTCGAACGTGCAGGCGGCGGGGGCGGTCCATGAGGCGGTACCTCCGGCGGTGATCGTTCCCGTGCAAGCCGGCGAAAGAACTCCGCCTGAAGACGTCAGAGTGATGGTGCCCGACCACGCGGTGTCCCTACCTCCTTCCGCGTTGTCCACAGTGACTTCGGGCTCAGTCGATAACTGGCCACCCGATAGGCCGCCCGCTGGTTGATGGGTGAAGACCAGGTAATCGCCCTCGTCGCCAATGGTGAACGAGGAACTTGTCGCGGTGAGCGACCCGTCGGTCGCCAGGAGCGTGTAGGTGCCGGGGAGGCTCACGATACAGCCGGTAAACGTGACGACGCCGCCTTGTTGTTCGTCGCCAAGGCAATCGGAGAGCGAGGCTCCCGACGGGCCCGACGCGATCGAGAGAATGACGGGGGAGTAGTCGGTGGCGACCGGATCGCCGGCGCTGTTCAATACCTCCACCACCGGTTGGGTCTCCAGGGCTGCTCCGGCCTCGCCATCGGTGATCACGCCATCGGTGTCAATCGTGTCGGACGGCTCAGTCGAGAACGCCAGTGACGTCGCAGGCGCAGAACCCGAGACCGCGTTGGTAGTCGTCAAAGGGAAGGTAACGACAAATGTGTTGGTGTAGGAGGCTCCGGTCGACGAGTTCTCCACCGTCACGGTGACCTCCTCGGGCGCCCCTGCGGTACAGGTCGACGAAAAACCTGCGCCGTTCCACCACTGCACGCCGGTGATCGAGGCCGTGAACTGCGAGGAGTAGGTGCTGGGGACGAGATCGGCATCACTCACAAGACTCTGAAAGGTCGTGGTTGTGGTTGGCGTCGGAGACGAGCCTGACTGTTCGCAGGCGAAAAGGTTCAGCTGGGCGTCGATGCTTGCGATGGCGTCTTGGCTCACGCCCCCCACAACGAGATCAGCGGTCACGAGGCGGCGATGCTCGGCCGACGCCGAAATCGAGGTCGAGAAGGCAATGATCAACGCCACTGAGGCGAGGCTGAGCACGACAAGCGCTAGAAGCACCTCAATGAGCGTGTCGCCGGCTTCCGACCGAGATGGACCCATTGCGCGGTCACGCGGGTGGCGCGTAGCGCGTAGGAAACGAGGGAACGATCTCACGACTCGAACAGCCCAAAGACAATGCCTTGAAGGCCATTGGCTTGCATGGTTATCGTCATGGTTTCTGGCTCGAGAGACGTGACCATGGCGGCGCCATCTTTGTCGTTACCCGTCGTCGAATAACTGTCGCCGACGACGCTACTGCTGGCCTGACACTCAACTTCGTTGTATTTTCCCCCATTGCTCACACCACCGCTGGTGTAGGGGTAGTCGCTCTGGACCCCGTTCACGGTATTGATGTAGTACAGACCCTGTCCTATACCGCAGGCGTTTCCCACAGGATCAGTGCTCGAATCGACGGACAAACCGTTGGCCAGAATCGAGAGAGGCGACGTTGAGGGAGTCGTCGTCCACTGGACGTACTCGTTGTTGTCAGTACTTTCGGCGTCCGCACTGAACACCTGCCATCCGGTCGCCAGTTGGCCGCTCGACGTAACTACGGAGATGCCCGTGAAGGTGATAGTGGTCGTTCCTCCATGGGCAGAACCAGAGGCCGGGTCGGTGTAGAGCGCGGGCTCACCCGGCACGTTGATGTAGAACGGGACGTTGGGCAGTGTGGCCCCCGACTCACTGTTCGTATTGCCCAGAAAGGCCTCTTGATAGACGGGCAGCGCGTACGGGCCAACTTGAACGCCGGAGATTTTGAGGCAGAAGTACAGCGTGTCACCGCCGCCCACAGCGGCCGACATTTCAAGGCAGCCGCCGTCCGTAGCTGCCGTATACGCGCCCCCCGTTAAGCTCGAGAAGTCCACGAAGCAGAGATTTCCGGCGTATTGGCCCGATCCCTGAGACGCGAAACTGCAACTGGTCGTACTGGTCTGACCGATCACTGAACCGCTGTCGCTGGCCGATGTACTGGCGGCCGGCGCAGCCACCAACGTGTAGTTGTAACTGGTCTGCGCCTCTGTGACCGGCAGTATGACTTGGCTGAACTCGAAAGCCGGCGTCCAACCTTCGCTCGCGGTGGTGGTGCAAAGGACATTGCCCGCCGAATTATTTGCCTCGAAGGCGGTAGAACACGAGAGATTGATGCTCGGGATCGACGCGCTCGAAACGTCGTAGGCGAGGGTGGTTTCGCTCGTCGTCGTGGCCCCGGCAGCGCTGTCGCATTCAAGTCGTTCTAGTGACACCGCCGTGCTCGTGGCCGAGACTACGACGTAGGAGATAGTCTCCCCCGGGAAGACATCCCCCGCCGCATTGGTCAACTTGTCTAACTCCACGCCGAGGATCTGTCCAGTGATCGTTCCGCATGAGTCTGTGATGGTGGGTTCGGTGGTGATGTTGTAGGCGCTTTGGACGTCGTTGGCGTAGCTTGCCTCGACCACCTGGGCGTCCTCGGTGTCGGTCAAGCGACTCGAGACACCCGACTGCAGAGAAAAGATCGAGAGAAGTCCGTACGAAAGAGCTCCCACCACTACCGGGAGGATGACGAGGACAAGGAGGAGCTCGATCAGCGTGAAACCGTGTTGATCGCTGTCAGGCCGGCGCCAGCATTTGCCGCGCGAGCATGACCAACCCCGGCCGAAAGGCTTATGAACCGGACGGCCGGAAAACGGGTTGCTCATCCAACTTTCACCTGGTTGTAGATGCCGTACATCGCCGAGATCAGAGCGACCGCGACGAAGCCGACGACCACACCCATGAAGATGATGATGGCCGGCTCGAAAAGGGCGGTCGCCCGCTCTAACTTCGTCTCTAGCTCGCGGTTGTAGTAGGCCGCCGCAACTTCCAACTGCTGGTCGAGTGTTCCTGTTTCCTCGCCGACTCGAAACATCTGGCGTGCAGCCGCGGGGAAGAGCCCGGTGGCGTTGATCGGTCCCGAGAGGCCCTGACCTTCCATCATGGCCTCTCGAACGCCTTCGAGGGCTCTCTTGTACACGGCATTGTTGGCAGAATCCGCCGTCACGGCCATAGAGCGCGGTAGGTCGACGCCCGCGCGCAGCATGGAGGCGAGCACGCGGCAGGTCCGCTCAATAATCGCGGTCTCGGTGAGGTCACCGACGACCGGAACCTTCAGAATCAAGGCGTCGAGCGCAGCCTTTCCTTTTGTCGAGCGGCGCATGGCGATGAAACCACCAACCACAATGACGATGAACGCCGCTTCGAAGTACCACTCGTGGCCAACGAAGGACGTAATGCTGAGCAGCATCCTTGTGACGAGCGGGAGCTTGGCGTTGAGGCTCTTGAAAAAGACCTCAAAGCGTGGCATGACGAAGACGGCGAGCACTATGACGACCACGACGGACATGCAAGCGACGACTGCGGGGTAGATCAAGGCAGCGGTCACCTTGCTGCGCGCCTTCTGATCGCGATCGATGTAGTCGGCGAGTTGGTTGAGGACGACGTCCAGGTTTCCAGTTAGTTCCGCCGACTCGAGAATGCCCACGTAGAAATTCGGGAACGCCTCAGGGTGCACGGCTGCTGCCGCGGCAAACGTGTCTCCGGCACGCAGGCTGTCGATCATCTCGAAGAGAACGGCCTTCAGCATTTTGTTCTGAGTCTCTTCAGTGATGACCTCGAGTGCTTCCATGATCGGAACGCCCGCGTGGATGAAGACCGCGAGCTGACGCGTGAAGTTGGTCAGATCCTTTCGCGGAACCTTCTTCTGAGTGATCTCGAAGTTGAGAGCATGCTTTTTCGCGGTCACTTCAAGGGGCTGGAGACCGCGGCCCAAAAGCGCAACGTGCGCGGCGCCGGTGGACGCGGCGACCTCTACGCCAGAGACTCGTTTACCCGCTTCGTCGAGCGCTTTGAAGCTATAGCTGTTTAGTGACTTGTCGCGGCTCATAGGGTGTACATACTCCGAATTACCTCCGCGATCGAGGTGACATCCTGGGCTACCAGGCTGATGGCCTCTTCTCGGAGCGTGCTCATCCCTTGCTTGACGGCCATATTGCGCAACTCCTCCTGGGTGGCCCATCCAACGATGAGCCGCCGCAACTCTGGGGTCATCACCAAAAGCTCGTACACGCCAATTCGGTCCTTGTAGCCCGTATTGGCGCAATAGTTGCAACCCGTTCCCTGGAAGAACGTCGTTTTGTGAGGACCACCAGCCTCTTCGTAGAAGATCATCTCCTCGTCAGTGGGGGTGTAGCTGGTCCGACACGACGGGCAAATCCGTCGCAGCAGGCGCTGACCCACGACGGCGAGGACTGACGAGGCGATGAGAAACGACTCGATGCCCATGTCAAGGAAGCGGTGCAGTGCCGATACCGAGTCCGTCGCGTGAAGTGAGGACACGACAAAGTGCCCGGTCAGAGCCGACTGGACCGCCACGCGGGTCGTCTCCACGTCACGGATCTCGCCCACGAGTATGACGTCGGGGTCCTGACGCAAGATCGAGCGAAGACCGGTGGCGAAGGTGAGTCCCGCCTGCTCGTTGGTCTGAATTTGATTTATTGACGGGAAAATGTACTCAACGGGGTCTTCGATGGTCATCACGTTGATCGTCGGATTGTTGACTTCGCTCAGCGTGGCGTAGAGGGTCGTGGTCTTGCCACTGCCCGTCGGGCCGGCGCACAGCACCATGCCAAAGGGCGAGCGAACGATCTTGGAGTACGCGTCGTGCGTGGCCGTCGGCATTCCGAGGTCGTTCAATCGAAGTACCGAGCGGGTCTTGTCGAGGATTCGCATGACGCAGCTCTCGCCCATGATGGTCGCGGTCGTGGCGACGCGCACGTCGACCTCCTTGCCGTCGATCACGATCGTCAACTGACCGTCTTGGGGACGGCGGCGCTCGACGATATTCATGTTCGCCATGATCTTGATGCGACTCACCAGTCCTGGGCCGATTGAGGCTGGCAGCGTAAGGACCTCTTTCAGCGCGCCGTCGATACGAAATCGCACGCGCACGATGTCGTCGCCCGGCTCGATGTGCACGTCCGACGTCCGGTCGCGCATGGCCTGGGTGAGAATGCGATCTACGACTTGGACGACCGGTGCGTCGTCGGCGACGATTTCGGGCTCTGACGTCTCGGTAGTTTTCTTGCGCGAACCTTCGACCGATTCGAACGCCTGCACGAGCTTGTCGACATTGCCCAGCGCGTGGTAGTTGCTGTCGATGGCCCAGCGGATGTCACCGAGCGGCGCGATCACTAGTTGTATGGGCTTGCCGCTCGCCCGAGAGAGTGCGGCGTTTAGTTCGTTACTCGGTTCCGCGACGGCAACGGTGAGCACTCCGTCATCATCGAGGCGCACGGGGAACGCCATATTCGTTCGAGCCACTTCTTCCGTGATCAAAGTCAGCACGCTCGGGTTGATGACGTCGCGGCGAAGATTCGCGACCTCGAAGCCGAAGAACGTGGCGAGTGCCTGGGCCAGAGATTGCTCGGTCAGCGCTCCAATGCTCACCAGCACTTCGCCCAGACGGCCCCCGGCGTCGCGTTGCATGGTGAGGGCCTGTTCAAGCTGATCACCAGAGATGAGGTTTGCGGCGATCAACTGGTCGCCGAGGCGAACCTGACGACCCTCGGCCATGGCGTCTTCGGGAGCGCCGGGTCGGCGTACTTCGCCACCATTGCCGTTGGAACCTGAAGTACTTGAAGGTTGAGGGTGAGCGGAGTCGCTCTTCGTGCCGCGCTCGCTCACGACGGTCGCGACACTCGTTGCGGAGGCGCCGGGGTTGTCTTCAGTACGATTCTTTTTCTTAAAAGCCACGACTGGTCGCCTCAGATCTCGCTAATCGAATAAGAATGTGAATGCATAATATATCTTGAATATCCAAAAAACTTGCGTACAAAGTAGTTGTCATAATTTTCACACATTTGGATCATTTTTTTGGGCATTTCCATAAAAGAATTCTGTAGCGCGGAAATCGACCGCGTGAGAGCACGCTCGATTGCGACTTCTCTAGATTTGCCCGTAGAGATATATTGCGGGCCACTGTTGGCAACCAGGACTATTCGGGGTCCTCTCTTCGTCTGAAACTCCTGCACCCGCTTGGCCCCTGACATTTCTATACGCATTCCTATTGGCTTTGGGTGAGCATCTTCGGGCGACCGAAAAGATACCCCTGACCGAGCATGCCGGCCTCGCCAAGAGGCACTCCGAGTTCGCGCAGTTTGCGCGCCTCGGCGTCAGTCTCGATTCCCTCGGCGATCAGAGTGGTCCCGCTCTGGGCGGCGAAGTGGCACATTCCCGCGATCATCGCCTGGCGGGCGGGATTCGTGTCGATATCTCGCACCAGCGAAATGTCGAGTTTTACGAAGTCGGGCTGGAGTTCGAGGATGTGGCTCAGGCTGGTGTAGCCGGCACCGGCGTCGTCTACGGCCAACTGGCAGTTGGGGATCTCACTGAGCGCCCGGCGGATCGCCGTATAGTTCTTGATCTGGGCGTGTTCGGTGACCTCAATGACAATGTGGCGGGTGACACCATTGACGACTCCAGCGGCGTGGCCGTCGAGGAGGGCCGCGGGCGAGAAGTTGAGGCTAAGCCAGATATCTGGCTCCAACTCGCTCGCGGCGTCCAGCGCGGTCCGCGCGCAGAGTGCTTCCAGTTCGCTTCCCAGGCCGATTGAATGAGCCTGTACGAAGCGCTGATCAGGGGACTCACCATCGTCGAATCGAGTCAATGCCTCATAGCCGACGATCTTCCCGCCCTCGAGTTCCACGAAGGGTTGAAAGACTGGATGAAAGCTCCGATTCTTCATGATGTCCAGAATGCTCGAGCGCAGGGACTCCCTCTTGGAGAAGACGTCTACCTCGGCGCCAAAGAGGGCGCCCGCGTACGAGCCGAGTTCCTCAAAGACAGCAAGGCGAGCGCTCATGGACTCAGGTCCCTCTTTGGCCTTGGTGGCCAGGGCCAAAATGCCCACCAACTGCCCCTCCCAGCGAATCGGGACGTTGCCTATGGCCGTGAATCCCCCTCGAATCATCCGGGCGGTCACGCCGTCGGACGACACCACGCGGTACTGGCTCAGGTCGATCCACCACGATCCGGCCTCGGTCCGCTCGATCAGGAGCTCAGGGTTCTGGAACTCCAGCGTGACGCCACTGGTGGCGCCCGCGAGCTCCTCGCCACCCGTGCCGATGGTCAGGAGCGTTCCGTCCCCTTGGACCAGGACCATCAACGCCGCATCGATGTCCACCAGGTTGGCGGCCGCCCGACAGAACGCCTCGGCCGTATTTTGGAGGGACTCGCCGCGGCGAACGTCCTGCATGATGTCCAAGATGTCGAGGCGGTCGCGCTGCTCGCGGGTCCGATTCGTTTCTAGACGGCGTTCCACCGTGAGGTCGCGCTTAACCGCCACGTACGCCATAAGTCGACCTTCCGGGTCGTGAATGGGCGAAATCGTGGCGTCCTCTTCGTAGAGTTCGCCGCCCTTTCGACGGTTGATCATGGTGCCGTGCCAGGGTTTGCCCCCTAGCAGGCGGGCCCACATCACTTGAAAGAACGTACTGTCGTGAAGTTCGCTTTGCAATATGCGCGGATTCTCCCCCAAAAGCTCCTCGAGGGAGTACCCGCTCGTGCGCACCGAGGAAGGATTGGCGTACAGCATGGCGCCCGCGGGGTCAGTTATAAGAATTGACTCGCTCGCTTGGTCAATTGCTTTAGAGAGGAGGGCCTGGTCCTTTAGGGACTGGACCAGGCGTTCGTGGTCGCGCAGCCGCTTGATGCCAAAACCCAACTCTCCTGCAAGATCCTTTAAGACCTCCACCACATGGCCGTCGAAGGCGTTGGCGTCAATGGAATAAACTTGCAGGCTTCCGTCAATCTCGCTTTCCACCCGGACCGGTAACGCGATGCACGATTGGAATCCGTGCACCATTGCCTGTCCGAGCCAGGGAGCGAAGTTCTCGTTTCCAGCCAGGTTGCTCATGACGACCGGCTCTTCAGTTCGTATGGCCGTGCCTACGGGACCACTACCGAGGGGACCAGAGCCCCAGTCCACCTTGATGGCGTCGACGTAGTCGCGGTGCCCGCTACTGGCGACCACCTTGACGATGCTCCTCGCCTCGTCATCCACGCGACGGGCGTACCAAGCGAGGGCGTAGCCACCCTCGTCGACGGCTGCTTGGCACATCTCCACGAGCAGGCCCTCTTCGGACTCTGAGCGCACAAGCACTTGGCTACCGGCCGACAATGTGTTCGCGGCGCGCTGGGCTGCCACCTCACCGTGGCTATCGCGAAGGGCCACCACACTGCCAACGATGTTGCTGGTCGCTCCGCGGGCTGGCTGAGCGCGCACGTTCATCCAGCGAAGATCTCCGCCTGCCGTGCGAAGGCGAAACTGGGCACGTCCAACTTTTTGACCCGAAAGGATTTGCTGGTGGCGCTGACTGAGCTCGGAGCCATCTTCATTGGCGACGAGATCCACGGCGCGAGTGCCCAGCAGAGCGTCGGGCGCCCAGCCGAGTACTTCCTGCACCGAGGGCGAGACCCACGTGATGACGCCCTCTAAGTCTGTCTCGTACACGATGTCCGAGGAGTTCTCCGCAAGTAATCGAAAGTGCGCCTCAGATTTCGCGAGAGACTCGCGAGTCTCGACTTCCCCGTCGATGTCGCGTAGTCCAACGACGACCGCCGCAATTGAGCCGTCGAGATCGCGTATCGGTTTGGCCGACACCGACATCCAGTGCAGATCCCCGTGCGCCGAGAGAAAACGACCCTCTACCGACGTCGTTGCCTCACCAGCGAGCACCTGACGGCGACGCTCGACGATGACGCCATGATCCTCTTCGAGGACGATGTCGAAGATCGACCGGCCGAGCAGATCCTCGGGGCGCCAGTCCAGAATCTGGCTCGACGGCGATATCCACCGGATCACTCCGTCCCGATTCACTTCTAAGACGATGTCCGACGCGTTCTCGGCCAGGAGTCGATACTTCTCGAGACTCTGCGCTCGATCGGTGACATCACGCCAGGTGTAGCTCAGACCGTCGCCGACTTTGAGGGCGCGCACGTCACAGCGCCGCTCGGAGTTCCAGGCCTCGTTGAAGTACACCGAGTCGTCGAGGATCAGCGGTTCGCCGGTCTCGAGGGCGTGCACGTAGATCTCGAACGTGCCGGAACTCTCGTGACCGGGAAGTATGTCGAGCAGACTCGCGCCGATCATCTCTTCGCGCGTGGAGTGGTTGTACTCAATGGCCGCATCGTTGGCGTCAGTGAAGATGAAGTCGATGACTCGACCACTGTCGTCACGAACTGCTTCGAAGATGACGTGGGGATCCATGAGTGAGTCCAAGGTGGCAGCGAGTCGTGCCCGTTCACGTTCGAGCTCAGCGAGCAATACCTCACTCGCCTCGAGGCGGTCGGGATGAACGCCGTGGGACGTGAAGAGGGAGGTCACGACATCTGGTTCTGTTTGCTTCAGAGCCATGCCCCTCCTCGAAAGCCATGGGCAAGGATTCGCCAGTAACTCGAAGTATGACGGCGCTATCTCCACGCACCCCCAACGAGCGCGCAAAGGTGTGACCTGATTGCGCGCGCGTGACCAAAAAAACATTTCTTCCAGATGAGCGATCTTGGAGTGACATCGAAGTCACGAGTGACGCGTTGACATCAAACGTGAAGTAGAGAAAGTTGCCATGACGACTCTCTGCGCGGTCGCAATGTGAGCCGAAGAGTTGCGACGGCAAATGCCGTCGCACGATGACTGATCAGATAAGGCCGTAAATCCGGACCACACTGGGAACGAAAAGCCGGTGGCGAGAGATACCTACGTCGGTGCAGACCGACGCGTTCGCGATGCACAAGTACGTGGACGAACGTCCGGGGTGACGGCGTCGACCGTCGTCACGAACGTGCTGGAACGCGACGTCGGTCAGCGCCGACACGGCTGTGCGTGCGGGTGCGAAATGGCGCGGGCGAATGGGCGTGCAGATATGTGGGTCGGTCGAAAGTGCCAACACCGCGGGCGGTATAGAGGTGAGTCGAATCCTTTAGGAGTCGTACGGGCTGATCAAGCCTACGTTGGGCAGCGACGGGTGCGCAAGGCCCGTCGGTCCCTGACCAAACGCGCGCAAGATGTTGTTGGTGATCTTCGCCACTGTCGGTTCCGCGCATGGGGCCTGCGAGCACGGACGCAAGTCGCCAATCCAGACGTTGTTCCCCGTATCTATGACGCCGGCGTGACTCGTTTGATTGGTGAAGTAAATCATGTCCGAGTAGCTCACGCCATTCCACGTCTCACCACTGACCGTTGCATCCCCCGCGGGAATCGGCGAGTGCGCGAGTATCTGCACGTTGGGCGGAGACCCGCTGATCACGTGATCGAAGTCTGATTCGATGACGCCAGCCACTGAAGAACCGTTGTGCAAACCAGTACCCTGAAACACCCACGACGACGCGTCGCTAATCACCATCGGCGCGCTCACGCCCGGGGTGAGGTAGCCGCTGTACTCCTCGCCGATCTGAGTGAGGGGCGACCAATCCGCCGGTGGATCCTCCCACGTGTTGCCCGTGACCTGCATCGGATTTCCAACCCCGTTGAGTGGATCCTCCTCACCATCTCGGTAGTCGACCACTTCACGGTTCGGTCCGAGCACCGATGGCTGCAGACGATCGTGGCGCACCATCGCGGCCGCACCGAAGTACACGATGTTCACACCGCGCGCCACGGCGTCTTGCACCGCCACTCGCATCGAGTACGTCCAGCCTTCGTCGTGATCGAGCGTGAGGAGAACCTTGTGACGCACTAACAGGCCCGGGTACTGACTAAGAGTGACGTCGGATATGTAGGTGACGTCCAGACCCTCTCGCTCCATGAGTTGAATCAACGGATACTCATTGGTGAGAAAGTCCGACGCGCCGTAGTCGATGTCGTAGGGCCGGTCAAAGGAGACGACCCGCGCCCGATTGCACGGCGGATAAGACACGTCGTCGATGATGCAAGGACCTTCACCTGAGTAGAAGGAGTAGCCACCATACGTGTTCCACGCTTCTTCGATCATGGAGCGATTCATGATGACGTAAGCCGCGGTACTCGACGGGTCCCATACCGTAAGCAGTACGTAGCTCGCTGCGTGCGCACCGGCGGTGAGTTTGATGAGATAGTCGCCCGGCACGAAGGCATCCGTCACCGGCATCACGAGTGAAGGGTGCCAGTTGGCACAACTCACCATGTTGGTCGATGTCGCGAGCGAGCACGCCGGCTGTGCGACTGCGTGCTCAACCGGCGACGCCCAGATCTCGCGGGCGCCGAGACCCTGATACCACCCCATGCGATACGCGACCGCGCGGTAGTCCGCCACCCGCGAATCGACGTACAGCGTGACGTTCTGTCCCTGCTTTGCGTACGTGAGACTGGCGAAGCCTTGAATCAGCGTGGGCGACACGGTCCCCGAGATCTTCCAGGAGGTCGTACCCGGTAGCCGGTTCTCCGCGATGATGGCCGAGGACTCGA
>JBOGFT010000045.1:0-8370 GCA_050701895.1 Acidimicrobiales bacterium | reverse complement strand
GTCCCTTGCTGGTCCACGAGGTCTCGGAGGGCTTCATCTGCGGCACGGGCTGATCCGTGGAACGTCTTCGAGAGCACCTTGTACTTCTCGGTCACCGGGTCCTTGCCCAAGGAGACCCGCAGCTCCCACACGCCACGCTTGATCTCACGCTTCGATCCACGCACGGGAGCCATGGTACTCCCCTGCCTGTGACAGTTTTTGGGATTGGTTAGAAGATTTGAGACCGGGTAGCAGAAGGGCCGGTCCCTGGAGACCGGCCCTGACCTGCACTTTCTTTGGTGGCGGGGGTAGGATTTGAACCTACGACCTTCGGGTTATGAGCCCGACGAGCTACCAGACTGCTCCACCCCGCGTTGCCTGCAACACATTAGTCGATAATGGGAGCGGGCCCAACGGGGCAAGTCGAGCTAACGAAGGTTGTACCGGAGCGAGGTACGCTGACCGTGAGCAAAAACGATCGTGAATCGGTACACCCCCGACCGACTGCCGTGCGCAACGATAACTCGAATCACCAACACATGACCGTTGTCGTGCATAACGATCGCACTCGTGCCAACCAAGTTGCTGACGACGATCGGTCGACCGTAAAAGCCCGAACCGATGATCGACGTGCTCATCGCACGGCCCGACCAGATCGCCGTGCTCACGCGTAAGGCCCTTGGAGGCGGAGGAAGGATCGTGACCGTCGTCGCGAGCGACGTCGCCGCGGCGTACGTGCCGTCAGACGCTTTGGTCGCCACAACCACGCACGTACCCGCGCGCGTGCTCGTCAGCGAGTCGCCCGCGATCGAGCAGTTCGCGGTTCCCGCGGAGACGACCACGTAGGACAGTGCCCCTGCGCCCGAACCGCCCGTTGAGGTCAAAGTGAGCGGATGGCCGTAGGCGTCTGAGGTGCTCGCGACGACGATGGCACCTTGCAACTTCGGGTTCCCTGAACCGACGGTGATGCTCTGCTTCACCTGTACAGCGGCAGCGAAGGCGCCATTGCCGGGGTCATCGAAGTCGATGGCGCACACCCCGTTACCGGTGAAGGTGACAACTTTCGCGTCGCTCATCGAGCAGCCCGTCGACTCGCTGTTCAAGTAGATCGTGACTTTGTCACCGGAAGTCGCCCACGCGGTCGCGGTATACGTGCCGTGGATGGCGCCGGCCGCGGGTGGCGTGCTCGGGTGAATGACGTTCGACGGGTATACCTTGACGGACTTGTGCACCTGACTGGCGGCTGCGAACGCCCCGTCGCCCGGGTCGTTGAAGTTCACGATGCAGGTGCCTGCGCTCTTGAACTCGATCCAACCGTAATAAAGGTCGCATCCGCTCGAGTATTTTCCGAGGGTCATGGCGACGTTGTTGCCCGAGGTTGCGGTGGCGCCCGGCGCGTATGAACCCCCAGCGCTGCCCGCAGGTGGGAAGGCGCTGGTGGATATCTCGTTGTCGCTGTACACCTTGATGCTCTGGGTCACCTGGGGGGCTGCGGCGTAAGTGCTGTCGCCGGGGTCGTTGAAGTCAACGACGCAGGTTCCAGATCCCGTGAAGGTGACTTTCGCGTCGCTGAACGAGCATCCCGATGAGCTCTTGGCCAGGGTGATCACCACCCCGTCACCGGACGAAGCGGTGGCGGTAGGCAGGTAATAGCCGTGAGCGCTGCCAGCGCCCGGCGCGGCACTCGCGCTAATTGTGTTGGGCGCAGTTCCCGCGGCGAAGGCCGGAGCTACTGCGAGCCCGACGACTCCGAGGACAATGGCCGTTGCGGCTGCCAGGGTGGACCAAAGGCGCCGAGTCGAAACGCCGGCACCTCGCTGCTGAAGTGAAGATAAGTTTCTCATAAGGTCAGCCTCTCTCAGTCGCTCAGAGAATTGCGCGGCAGAACGCCACATCACAGACTTCACACAAAAACTGTCAGTAGCTGGTGCAACCAGGAATTTTGGAGCAAAATCGCCACCAACGGCCCGGCTGTTCCCAGAGCCCTCTAAAGCACTTGTGGGCAGCGGCGCGGCCGTTTTCTACGGTAGTTAGGTTAGGCTAACCTAACTACCGTAGAGAAGGGTTCTGAGGTGAATCGTATAGCGCCTTCGGGTACCCACGATCCGCGATCTATTCGTCTGACGGCCAAATTCCTGTCAGCGGGCCGACTTGTCGTGGCGTGACGGGGAATCAGTGAAATCGACCGAATCACCGAGGATCCCTCAGGCGGGGCGAACTCGAACGTTTAGGTGGTCGGCGACCGGGATCGTGTTCGTCGCATTCGTCGGACTCTCCATAGCCCGGACCCGGCCAAACCCAAACTCGGAGGGTTCCGCGGCGTCCCGGGCCGTCGTTCGTAGAGCGTGCCAGCTCGTTGTGGCCGTCCTGAACGATGGACCAGACCCGGGTTTCGGCTCCGCGGGATACGCGCTCGCCCAGATCCTCCCTCTCCACCAGATCAAGTCCCCTGACCCGGCACTGAAGGCGAGCATCGTCCAACTAGGTACCGCGTATAAAGAGTTTTACGAGGTCAACTGGTCAAGAGTGGCGAAGTGTGAAGTGGCGAGTGCGAATCGAGCCGTCGAAGAATATTGCCCCGGAGTTGTCGCATGAGGACTCGATCCACAGCAAGAAGTTTTCGCGCCACCTGGATGAATCGACTGTTGCAAGCAATCACAGTGTTGAGCGCGGCGGCACTGGCGTCGTTCACTCTCGCAGTGACGAGTGGTGGGGCTGATCAGCGTTCGAAGGACGTGACGATCGTGCTCTACAGCGGCCAGCACGTACAGACAACGGACTCGCTGGTCGCCGGATTTGAAAAGGCGAACCCCAAGATCACCGTCCTTGTGCGAAGTAACGACGAGGACATCTTCGACGAGGAGATCGTGGCCGAAGGCTCGCACTCTCCCGACGACGTCTTCTTCAGCGAGAACTCCCCCGCGCTCGAGTACCTGCAACAGCGCGGCCTCCTGGCTAAAGTCGACGCCTCCGCGCTCGCCCAGGCGCCCTCTCGATACAACTCGCCGCACGGGGACTGGGTCGGGGTTTCGGCGCGGGTGAGTGTTCTGATCTACAACCCGTCGCTCATCAAGAAGACTGCTCTGCCCACCAGCGTCCTGCAACTGGCGAATCCAAAATATAAGGGAAAGCTGGCCTTCGCCGCGGGCGAAACGGATTTCCAGCCCATCGTCACCTCCGTACTCAAGGCCTACGGGAGGACCAGGGCGCTCAAGTGGCTCGACGGCATCAAGGTCAACTCGTCAAACCACGTCTATCCCGATAATGAGACGATCGCCGACGAAGTGAATCGCGGTGTGGTGGCCTTTGGGGTCGTGAATCAGTACTACTGGTATCGCATGCGGGCCGAGATTGGCAAGTCCAACATGCACTCACTTATTACGTACTTCGCGGCGCGCGATCCGGGCTATGTCCTTGATGTCTCGGGCGCGGGCATCCTCAAGTCATCGACGCACAAGGCCGCGGCCCAAAGATTCCTCGCCTTCCTGGTTTCGCCCAAGGGCCAAGGGATCATCGCCCACTCGATCAGTTACGAATATCCCATCGCGTCAGGCGTCACGACCGCCCAGCCCGAGACGCCGTTTCAAGACCTGAAGCCCTACCCCATCAGCATCGCCCAACTGGGCACGGGCGCAGCCGCCATCGCTCTCCTCAATGAGGTGCAACTGCTGTGAGCAACCGAATCGTCACCGCGACGCTACCAACGCGCAACTCGTGACACTCGCTCCGACGAATCTGCGCACGTCGGGTGAGTCCGCAGATCGAGATCTCGCGTCGCCTCGGCGACGACGGCGTCCCAAGGTCCTTCTCGGATTGAGCCTGGTCGTCGTCGGCGCGCTGGCCTTGCCTCTGGCGTTCCTGCTCATCGAGGCTTCCGGAGCGGGTGCATCAAATGTCTGGCACCTCATCTGGCGCACACTCACGGGGACCCTGTTGTGGAATACCTTTCGCCTCACCATCGTGGTGACTCTTCTCTGCGCCATCATCGGCACATTGACCGCGTACTGCATCGAGCGGACCAATCTGCCCGGGCGACAGATTTGGGCGGTTCTTGTCGTCATCCCCTTCGCGATCCCCGACTTCGTCGTGAGCTTCGGATGGTCTTCACTCTTCACGTGGGTTCAAGGCTTCCGCGGCGCAGTGCTGGTGATGACCCTGGCGGTCTATCCGCTCGTCTATCTACCAGTGGCTGCGAGTTTGCGCGGCGCCGACCCCGGCCAGGAGGAGATCGCGCGAAGTCTCGGAGCCAGTCGCATCTCGACATTCTTTCGCATCACGCTCGGTCAAGCTCGACGAGCAATCCTCGGAGGATGCCTCCTTGTAGCGCTGGTCATCTTGGCGGAGTACGGCGCGTTCGAGATCCTGGGCTACCAAACATTTACGACCGAGATCTTCAGCGAGTTCACGGTCGGCTTCGATACCGCGTCGGCGTGCGCGCTCTCACTCGTGCTCGTTGTGTTCTCAATCGTGATCATGATGGGCGAGAGTTCACTGCGAGGAACGGGACGCGTGAGTCGCAGTGGACCGGGTGTTCAACGCGCCCTCACGCGCCAGCCATTGGGGCGAATGAAGGTGCCGGTCTTGCTTGGCTTCACGCTCCTCGTCGTAGCGGCCCTGGGCGTACCCGTCGGCTCGTCGATCTATTGGATCTTTGAGGGTGGTGCTCACGATCTCAGCGGCGAGTCCTTGGCTGCGGCCGCACTCCATACGGCTGGCTACAGCGCCGCCGCTGCGGCGCTCGCGACGCTCATGGCGCTTCCGGTCGCCCTGCTCGTCGTTCGCCGCCCGACTCGCTGGCACGTTCTCTTGAGTCGCACCACGTTCCTCGTCCTCGCGATGCCCGGTATCGTGATCGCACTCGCCCTGTCCTACTTCTCTGAGCAGCACGTTGACAGCTTCGCGTACCAGAGCGCACCGATGCTCATCTTCGCCTACGCCCTCATGTTCTTTCCCTTGGCCCTCGTAGGGGTACGGGCCTCGGTCGCTCAGGCGCCCACGGCGCTCGAGGAGGTCGCCGGATCGCTCGGCGTCAAGCGACACAAGGTCCTCCTTCGGGTCACTCTCCCGCTCATCGCCCCCGGGCTCGGCGCGGCGTTCTGTCTCGTCTTCCTCTCGTGCGTGACCGAGCTCACCGCGACCTTGATACTGATCCCCACGGGTGTGCAGACTCTCGCCACGCAATTCTGGGCGTACCAGCAAAACCTCTCGTACGGGCAGGCCGCTCCCTTCGCTCTGCTCATCATCGCGATCGCGGCTCTGCCCGCGTACTTCCTCGAGCGATTCTTCGATCGGCGCTCCATCGTTCGAGCAGTCCCCCGCTCTGGGGCTCTCTCGTCACTCAATGGTGCGACAAAGTGACTGAACTCGAGATCAAGGGACTGCAGAAGTCCTACGGCGAACAGCCGATACTTGGTGAGTTCGATCTCACGGTCGGCGAAGGCACCTTTGTCTCCATCCTCGGCCCGTCGGGAAGCGGAAAGACGACGCTCCTTCGCGTGATCGCCGGCTTCGAGCGAGCCGACAGAGGCTCCGTACTCTTACGCGGAGAGGTAGTGGACGACGAGACCCATTTCGTCGAACCCCAGCGACGACGGATTGGCTACGTTCCTCAAGAGGGGAACCTCTTTCCACACCTGTCGATCGAGCGCAACGTGGGATTCGGCTTACCGCGAGGGGAACGCCGGGGAAAGCGAGTGTCTGACCTGCTTGAGATGGTCGGCCTCGCCGGTTTCGCTCAGCGGTTCCCTCACCAGCTCTCCGGCGGCCAGCAACAGAGGGTCGCTCTCGCGCGCGGACTGGCGATCGACCCCGCCCTCGTGCTCCTAGACGAGCCGTTCTCGTCGCTCGACGCCAACCTGCGCGCGGCGGTGCGCCACGATGTGCGCCGAATACTTCGCAACGCGGGCACTACGGCCATTCTCGTCACCCACGACCAAGACGAGGCGCTCTCCCTGGCCGATCAAGTCGCCATCATTCGAGATGGCCGCATTCGACAGTGCGCGGCACCCGCCTCCCTCTACGCCAAACCCGCGACACCGGATCTCGCGCGCGAGTTTGGTGACGTGAACTTCGTGCGCGGCGTTGTGCGCGGGGGCAACGTTGACACCCCGTTGGGCCGCCTCGTCCTCGACGATCCGTCGTCCGTCGTCGGCTCGCGAGACGGGACTTCGCTTCTTGTGCTCATTCGCCCCGAGCAGATTGTTCTCACCGATGCGTCCTACGCGCCAACCGCCCGAGTTCTGCACACCGAGTTCTACGGGCATGACGCCGTGATAAAGCTTCGCGCGAACTTCGACGGAGCGACAACGCTCGTTGCGCGCACATCAGATGCGACAGAACTACCTGATCACGACAGTGAGGTCGGACTCAGCGTGCGCGGAGGGGTCATGGCGTGGGCCGACGAGACGGCTGCGCCAAGCTCGTCACGAATCTGAAAATTGGATGTGAAACCCGAAATAGTTCATCGCCGAGAATGCTGCCACGTGAGAACTCAAGATCGCGACAGTCGTTGGACATTGCGTTACGAGTAAAGACCACTCACTACACGGGAGGACCGCAACGTCCAATAATTCTGGGAACGCCGGCGACAGGTTCTCGCACTCGCTTCCAAAGATGCCGTCGTTTCTCCGATTTTCGCACGTAGGGTCGTAGTGACAACGGCGTCGCAGATGTGCGCCGAGCAGGATCCACACACAGAAAGGCCTTGGGAGGCTCAATGATAAATACACTCGGTCGTAGCCACGCGCGTCGGGCCAAGAATCGATGGACATCGATAGTCGCAGTCGGCGCGTCGCTGGCCATTGTGGCGGGAGTCGCAGTGACGAGCGCGAGCAGCGCCTCGGCACTCACGCTGCGTCCAAACGCCGCGCCCCCGTTGCCGTGCACTGTCACAGTCACGGGCGGCGGACAGGTCGCTCCGGGCGAGCCGCTTATCGTCGGCGTCGTCGCGGGTTCGACGCAGATCAAGTTTGACTGCAACGCCTCCACGGGTGCCGCGGTTACGGCTGAAGCCTCTTTGCTGGGCGCCATTGGATCGTCGAACGTAATCCCCACCGGCGAAGCTGACACCAGCACCATTGGTTCGTTCACTGCGAGTGCGACCGACACCGGCTGTCCCGCCGGCACTGCGGGCTCGTGCACTGAGTCGACATTCGCGGTCCCGGCCGCCTTCAGCGCCGCAGGCGACACGAATGCCGTGTGTCCGCCCTCGCAGGCGCAAATAAACGCGGGGATCTTCGGTTGCGCGGTGGTGGTGGCGAGCTCCACCGAATCGCAGGTGGCAGGCGGAGAGTACCTCTTGCAGTACGCGTCTCAGAGCGCCGCCCCTGCGGCGCCCACCATCTCGGCGCTACAAACAACGGGAAACCCCGGCAGCCTCATCAACGTCTCGGACGCGACGGGCGCGACGGGTTACTGGTGGGGTGACGCCGTCCAAGCCGTTCAGGCCCTCGACGCAGGAACGACCGCCGCGCCGGCGCCCGCGTCGTGCACGACTGGTTATGGCAACGTTCCATCTTCCGACCTCGAAGTGGCCTGGTTTAGCGCGGGTGCCTCGACGCCCGCCTCCGCAGGCCCGGCGACGGGCGTGACGATTTCGAACGACTGCTACACCGGTTCGACGCTAGAAACCCCAGTGCTCGGGGGCACCATCACGGTGCCAGCCACCGGGCTGACCTCGGGCACGGCTTACACCGTGTATCTGTGCGAGGTGAACGCCACGCCGTACACCAGCGCCTCTTCGGCCGCGGTCTGTGGCACGGCGGCTCCTTTCATTGACGCATCGTTCACCTTCACGCCCACGTCGAAGACCCTGAGTCAGAATCTGCCCGTGAGCGCCAGCGTGACGACGCCCGACGGCTACACCACGCAACTCACCTCCAGCGGCAACACGGGCGCCGTGACCTACACCCAGACGTCTGGAACACCCGACGTCGTCGTATCGGGTTCTGGAGCCGTAACGACGTCGGGCACGCTCGCCTCGGGCAGCTACACGGCCTCTGGGACGACCGCTGACCCCAACGGAGATAGTGGGACGTTCACCTTCAAGTTGACCGTCGCCGGGTCCACCGTCACTCCTCCCCCGCCCACCACCAAGCCTGCGCCCAAAGCGATTCGCGTGGTCGGTTGGGGCGTCATCGGTCACTCGGTGATCGTCGTGATCACCGGACGCGACTTCACCGCCGGCCCCAAGGTCATTGGTCACGCGGGAACCGTCGCCACGGTGGTGAGGGCGTCGAGTTCGCGCATCACCCTGAGACTGCGCGTGGTGAGGTCTGCGAGAAGGGGCACGTACCGATTCATCATCCAGTTCAAGAACGGTAAAAGGACTTCGGTCACTTACACCGTGCGATAGCCGCCGACAGTCGGACGACGAAGCCCCCTCTTGAGGGC
>JBOGFT010000044.1:0-38155 GCA_050701895.1 Acidimicrobiales bacterium | reverse complement strand
ATGGTTGGGGCAACGGCGAGACCTGGCAGTTCGAACGAACGAGCTCTATCGGTATCTTTTAGATAAGTACATCCTCGGGCCCGAACGGAGTGAATCAAACGGAAAGATGCTTGGCGAGATTCCCCTTTCTCGATTCACCCCATCTATCGTGGCGGCCTGGCACGCAGAACTTGCGATGGATCACAAGTCAACAGCGGCGAAGTCGTACAGGCTTCTGTCCCAGATCATGCGGGCGGCGGTTGCCGACAACAAACTCGGTTCGAATTCGTGCCAAGTTAGAGGTGGTGGGGTGGAAAGGGCGGCTGAGCGTCCTACCGCTACTTTTGCCGAAGTTGCGGCGTTGGCCGAAGCGATGCCCGAGCACCTACAGATAGCGGTGTACCTCGCAGCGTGGTGTCAACTCCGCCGTGGAGAGATCCTTGGTCTGCGGCGTAAAGACATCGATTTGATGCACGGCACGCTTTCTATATCGGTTACCCGAACCGAGACGATGGCTGGGGTCACAGTCGAGAAGGCACCAAAAACTGAGGCTGGGCGCCGATCTATCGCGATTCCGCCGAACGTGGTTCCACATTTGACAAGGCATCTTGGGTGTTTCGTTGCACCGGATACAGACGCATGGGTCATGATTGGAGAGTTTGGTGGTCCCCTTCGCCCGCAGGTGCTCTCCAGTGCCTGGTCTAAGGCGCGCGCGGAGGTTGGCCGATCTGATCTTCACCTACACGACCTACGTCACTCTGGGCTTACCTGGGCGGCGGCTACGGGCGCCACAGTTGCCGAACTCATGAGACGGGCGGGTCACGCGTCACCGGCCGCCGCAATGCGTTATCAGCACGCGACAGAGGACCGTGACAGGGTGCTTGCAGACGCTCTCGCGGACTTCGTAAAGGGTGCTGAAATCGTGAATTTGAAATCTCTCGCGGACACCACGCGGACAGAGGCGTTATGACGCGATAGATCAGAGCGCACAAACATACTCTGATCAGAGAGCGGGCGACGGGAATCGAACCCGCGTTCTCAGCTTGGGAAGCTGATGTTCTGCCGCTGAACTACGCCCGCGGGAACTCCAATAGTAATGCCGCGCCACTCAGCGGTTGGCGGTTAGATGCGGTGGGGAATTGGCGTGTTCTGCACTTTATGAAGAGGACTTGATGGTGCGGTCTGGCCATGATGATTCGGGCCGTGGTAGTCAGTCGGTACGTCGCGCCCGCGTTCGAAGAGGGTTTGGCCGGCCGGGCATAACTGTTAAAGGAGCGGGTCGCCGGCGCGAGCGAGTTGTCGCGAGCGATCCACGTGGCGGTCGAGGTGGCTCGGTCATCGACCCGGAAAAGTTGGTTCGTGCTACCAGGCTGCGACGGACAGATTGCCGTGCGCTGGCGAGGCGCTGATCCCCGCGGGGAATACCTACAGCGTCGGACTTCCCGGTGGCTGGCCGGCGTTGGTCGGGTCTTGGCCGGTAGCGCTCGGATTGGTCGAGCTGCTCACTTCAGACGACGGGTCGGGCAGTTGGGTCGAGTTCGGCGCGCCCGATGTGTTCGCTGGCCCAGCTCGCGTTGAGCGAGCAGGGGGCGCCCACAGCGGAGGTGACGGTATCGGTGTGGCTCCTTGTTTGAGATGGCCAATCCCCGCGCCGAGCATGATCGAATTGGGAATGCGTAAGACGCCGTCGTCGGTCATTACCGTGACGTAGGTCAAACCGGTTCCAAGTACTTTGACGTCCAACACTCCGGTCACGCCGGAGCGAATACGGATACTGTCACCCACGACAAAGGGTCGAGCGAGCAGCATGACCACCGCTGCGAAGATGTTGCCAAGGCTCTGCTGGGCCGCGACGCCGAGGATAATGCCGGCTACGCCAGCGCCTATTAATAGGTGATCGAGTGAGACGCCGAGTACGGCGAGAAGCGCGATGATCAGTAACACGTACCCGAGACCGTTGGTCACCAGGCGAATGGTCGCCCCGGCGCCCGGGTTCGACCGGCGCGTGACCAGCCGACCGATTGCCCGAGAGAGATGGATGATGGCGTACGCGCCCGCGACAACGAGAACGATTGCGGCCGCCCAGCCGTAGAGCTTTTGGTGCAGTGAGGAGCGTTCAATCTTGCCGAATGCTCTACCGAGTCCGAGCACCGCTAGGCCGATCGCCGCGGCCGTTGCGCCGAGGAGCCACTCGGTCTTGAGCGTGTGCTTCGTCGCGGCGGAGATGCCTCTACTCACCCACTTAACTGTATATAGGGCTCGCGCCCTCATCGGTCTGTTGCGCCAATGCGCGAATATTCGCGCGAATGAAGCATCGGGATTCGAGTCGTGCCAACGATGTCGCATCGGGCACCATCTAAGGTTGGCCAGAACGCGAGCGACGGAAAAGAGCGATGACGACTTACGACGATCACGAAGTCATCCGCACGGAGAAGCTAACCAAGATGTATCCAGGCATGGATGTCGCGGCGGTCGACGGACTGAACCTGGGAGTTCACCAGGGCGAGATCTTTGGCCTCCTCGGGCCTAACGGGGCGGGCAAGACCACGACGGCGGGGATCCTCACGACTCGCGTGGTGCCCACCTCCGGTACCGCGTACGTGGCCGGCATTGACGTTCGCAAGCACCCCGCACTCGTAAAGCAAGTCTCGGGAATCGTGTCTCAACAGAACACCCTCGATCGCCAGCTCTCAGTCTGGGAGAATCTCTACTTCCACGGGCGACTCTTTGGCATCAGCGCCAGGGAGTCGCGGAGTCGCGCGGACGAACTGCTCGGCCGTTTCTCACTCTCGAGATGGTCGAAGGCTTCGGTCTATGCGCTTTCGGGCGGTATGGCTCAGCGACTGATGGTGGCTCGCGCGATCTTTCACCGACCCGCCGTCCTCTTTCTCGATGAACCAACGGCCGGGCTCGACCCCCAAAGCCGACTGGCCTTGTGGGACATGCTGGTCGAACTCAACCAGACCGGCCAGACCGTCGTCCTGACGACCCACTACATGGAAGAGGCGGACTCGCTGTGTGCGCGAGTGGCGATCATGGATCACGGCAAGATCCTCGCCTTGGACACGCCCACGAACTTGAAGAAGAGCATCGGCGCCGATACCATCGTGACCGTCAAGGTGGCGGGCGACGGCGAGACGCTCGCCAAGGCCTTGGAGCGTGAGATCGAAGGAGTCGTGGGCACTCGCGTGGTGGAAAACGTCGTGACGATGCAGGTCGAAGGTGGGGACCGCTTGGTGCCGCGGGTCGTGAACGTGGCCGAAGCGATGCAGATTGAGATCCTCGACCTCGCCGTCGCCGAGCCCAGCCTCGAAAACGTGTTCATCAACCTGACTGGCAAGGAGCTACGTGAAGTATGACGACGACCTTGGACACTGCGCCGACTCGCTCGGTGGTCGATGCGAGTCGCACAGCGCTCGGCGCGCTGATCCTGCGCGATCTGGTAGTGCTTCGAAAGACGTTTCGCGAGTTCGTGCTTCGGACCCTGATCCAGCCATTCCTCTTGTGCTTTGTCTTTCTCTTCGTCTTTCCCAAGATCGGCCAGGCCGTCGGGGGCAGCGGGCACGGCGCGTCGTCGGCCTTCGCGACGGTCCTCGTGCCCGGAGTCGTCGGCATAACGATCATGTTTCAGGGCGTGCAGTCCATCGCGCTGACCATGGCCCAAGAGTTCGGATTCACCCGTGAGATCGAAGACCGCGTGCAGGCGCCCTGTCCCATCTGGCTGGTGGCCCTCTCCAAGATCCTCTCGGGCACGGTGCAAGGCCTCATCGCGGCGGCCATTGTCTTTCCGATCGCCTCGGTGGTGCACGCCGCGGGCGTCCAGGCCCATGTTTCGCTGCACTGGTTGATCATCCTCACACTGGTGCCACTGGCCTGCGTGACCATGTCCGGATTGGGCCTGATCCTTGGAACGTCGTTCGAGCCGCGCAACATCGGCTTGATGTTCGGGTTCATCATCCTGCCCATCACGTTTCTGGGTGGTACGTACTATCCCTGGGTCCATCTCGCCCCGGTGAAGATTGGCGGCTTCCACTGGTTGCAGACCTTGGTGCTGATCAATCCGCTCGTGTACGTGAATGAGGGAATGCGCGCCGCCTTCACCAACGCGCCACACATGCACCTCTACGTGGTCTACCCCGTGATGATCGGTTTTTGCACGGCCTTCTTGTGGCTGGGACTGCGCAACTTTCGCCGTCGCGTTCTCTCCTAGAAACCGCATCCCAACAGAGCAATTCGGCCCCAACGAGTAGCCTGACGTCCTAATGGTGCTCTCGGATCGGTCCATCAAGGAGGCGCTGGCACAGGGCCGACTCGTCATCGAGCCCACCGGCGACGACTGCATCCAACCCTCGTCCGTGGACGTTCACGTCGATCAGTGCTTTCGAGTCTTTCGCAACCATTCCCAACGTGTCATCGACGTTCGTGAGGCCCAAGAGGACCTGACCGAACTGATCGACGTGGGCACCGACACCCCGATGATCTTGCACCCCGGCGAGTTCATGCTGGGATCCACCACCGAGCGCGTCGCCTTGCCCGACGATCTGGTAGGGCGTCTGGATGGCAAGAGTTCGCTCGGGCGACTCGGTCTGGTCATTCACTCCACGGCGGGCTTCATCGACGCCGGCTGGGACGGCCACATCACCCTCGAACTCTCGAACGTCGCCAACCTGCCCATCACGCTGTACCCGGGCATGAAGATCGGCCAGATCAGCTTCTTTGAGATGACCACCCCGGCCGATCGGCCCTACGGTTCATCGGGACTTGGTTCGAAGTACCGCGGGCAGCGCGGTCCGACTCCGAGCCGCTACTCAGAGAACTTCAAGAAGCGCCCGTGATCACTGCGCTGGGAGATGAACTCTCGTGCTAGCGCGGATCATCATCGGCCTCGGCGTCACGGTGATCCTCTTCGCCATTGCCGGGCGTCGTTTCTACTGGTTGTCGCGCCTCATTCGCTCGGGCCAGTACGCGCCACGGCGTTGGTCCGGACTGCGCAAGGTCACCGACGCCGAGGTCGTCGAAGTGGCGGGCCAGCGCAAGCTCTTGAAGTGGACGGTGCCCGGTCTCGCGCACTTCTTCACGATGTGGGGCTTCACCCTATTGCTCTTCACGATCATCGAGGCCTACGGTTCGCTCTTCGATCGAAACTTCCATATTCCCTGGATTGGCCGGAGCAACTGGCTGGCCTTCACCGAAGACTTCTTCGCCACGGCCGTCCTGGTGTCGCTATGCGTGTTTGCCATCATCCGTCTAAAGAACGCACCCTCGAGGAAGGACCGCGCCAGCCGCTTCTACGGGAGCCACAACGGCGCTGCGTGGATGGTGCTCGCGATGATCGCCCTCGTGATCGTGACACTCCTCGTGTATCGCGGCGCCCAGATCAACACGGGGCACTTCCCCTACACCCACATCAAAAACGGATGGTACGGCTACGGCGGGCCGGCGTTCTATGCGAGCCACGCCTCGCCCTGGGCCTTCGCCTCCAAGGTCGTCGCGAGCTGGCTGGCTCCACTCGGCTATGGCGTCAACAGTGTGCTCGAGGCGGTCTTCTTGCTACTCAACGTGGCAGTTATCGCCAGCTTTCTTGTCTTCGTCTCGTACTCCAAGCACCTGCACATCTTCATCGCCCCCATTAACGTTGGTACCTCGCGTCGACCGCGCGCGCTCGGCGGTCTCGACAAGACGCCCAATATGGATATGGAACAGGTGAGTGAGGATACGGTCTTTGGCGCGGGCAAAGCCGAGGACTTCACCTGGAAGCAGATGCTCGACTTCGCAACCTGCACCGAGTGCGGGCGATGTCAGAGCCAGTGCCCGGCGTGGAACACGGGCAAGCCACTAAGTCCAAAGCTTCTCATCATGGGACTGCGCGACAACATGTTCGCCTCGGCCGATCGACTGCTCTCGGGTGAGACCGGTGGCGATGTGGCGACGCTGGTGCCCACCACAATCGACCCCAACGTGCTGTGGTCGTGCACGACGTGTGGCGCCTGTGTGGAGCAGTGTCCGGTCGATATCGAGCACATCGACGCCATCATTGATATGCGTCGCTTCGAAGTGCTCATGGAGTCGCGCTTTCCGAGCGAAGCCGGCCTGATGCTGCGCAACGTGGAGAATCAAGGTGACCCCTGGGGGCTCGGCGCGAGTAAGCGCACCGAGTGGCTCGCGGCTCTCGACTTCGAGGTGGCCGTCTTTGAGGGCGCGATTCCCGACGACGTCGAATACCTCTACTGGGTGGGATGTGCGGGCTCGCTCGATGAGCGTGGTCGCAAGCAGGTGATCTCCACCGCGCGCATGCTGCACCGCGCCGGGGTGAGCTTCGGGATCCTCGGACCACGCGAGTCCTGTACCGGCGACCCCGCGAGGCGCATGGGCAACGAGTACCTCTACCAGGAGATGGCTAAGGCGAACATCGCCACGCTTGATGAAGTTGGCGCGAAGAAGATCGTGGCCAGCTGCCCACATTGCTTCAACTCGATCAAGAACGAGTACCCGGCCCTCGGGGGTCACTACGAAGTGATTCACCACTCTGAGCTACTGAGTCACCTGGTCGCCTCGGGACGCTTGACGCCGGGCGTCGCCTACACCGGAGTCGTCACCTATCACGACCCCTGCTACCTCGGACGTCACAACCGGATCTTCGATCAGCCGCGCGACGTGCTCGACGCCGTTCCCGGGGTGACCAAGGTGGAGATGGCCCGACACAAAGAGCGCGGCTTTTGCTGTGGTGCCGGTGGGGCGCGCATGTGGATGGAAGAGACCATCGGAAAGCGCGTCAATATGGATCGCACCGAGGAGGCCCTGGCCACGGGCGCCGACATCATCTCGACCGCCTGCCCCTATTGCATGATCATGCTCGACGACGCCGTGAAGGCGAGTGGTCGCGGCGACGACGTCTCGGTCATGGACATCTCCCAAGTCGTCGAACGCTCGCTGGCCGACTGAGAAGTTCCTTATCTTCGGTCGAGTTCATCCGCACGAAACACATCGCTAACTGCTTCGAAATCCCCGCTTGACACACTGATGCCAACCCTTTGAGGTCGGCGTCGCCCTCTCCTACGCAAAGGAGCGGATGTGCTGTCAGTGGTCACCAACATCCCCTATCCCAGTTGGCTGAACTCGGGAGACAACACGTGGCAGCTCGTCGCCGCCACGCTCGTCGGACTCATGAGTCTTCCGGGCCTCGCGGTTCTCTACGGGGGGCTGGTCCGTAAGAAATGGATCGTTAACACCATGTTGATGGTCTTCAGCGCCTTCTCCTTGACGCTCATCGTGTGGATGCTCTGGGGCTACAACATGGCCTTTGGCCCGCTCTCACACTTCGGTTCGACCGGATCCTTCTGGAGTGGCTTCGTGGGCCACTTCGAACCCCTCGCCACCGCCGGGTCCGAGCAGGGTCGAGCCGTCTCTGGCGCCAATACCGTGGTGCCTTTCCACTTTCCCACGGCGACACTGGCGTACTTCCAGTTCGTCTTCGCCGCGATCACCCCCATCTTGTTTCTGGGAGCGCTGGTCGGGCGGCTCAAGTTCAAGGCGTGGCTGCTCATCGTGCCGCTGTGGATCACGATGGTCTACTGCATCAACGCGGCGCTCCTGTGGGGCGGCGGCTTCTTCGCGCAGAAGGGTGCCGTCGACTACTCGGGCGGCTACGTGATTCACCTCTCGGCCGGGGTGGCCGCGTTCGTGGGTGCGTGGATGATTGGACCGCGTCGCTGGCAGGATCGAGAGAACGCCTTCCCGAGCAACCTCATGATGGTCGCCGTGGGCGCGGGAATCCTCTGGCTTGGGTGGAACGGGTTCAATGGTGGCGACCCGTTCTACGCCGGGGTGGACGCCGCGGCCGCGGTGCTCAATACCAACGTCGCCACGGCGGCCGGTCTTCTCACTTGGTTGTTCTGGGACATGTTCTTGTCTAAGCAGAAGAAACCGACGTTCCTGGGCGCCATCAACGGGATGATCTGCGGTCTCGTGGCGATCACCCCGAGCGCGGGTTGGGTGAATGGGGTAGGGGCGATCATCGTGGGCCTGGTCGCCGCGACGGTCGTGTGGTTCGCCTGGACCTTCGTGTCGAGGCTCCGCCCCTTCGCCAAGGTGGACGACGCGCTCGGCGTCGTCTACACCCACGGGTTTGCCGGACTCACCGGGGGTCTCTTGGTGGGCATCTTGGCCGACCCCCACATGGTGGAGTACGGCGTGAAGGGGGCCGCGTACAAGGGGCCCGGCAACGTGCACATGGCTGGTTGGTTCTACGGGCACTCGTTCCATCAGCTGTGGGAGCAGTTCCTTGCCGCGGTCTGGATCATCTGCTGGACGGCCGTCGGCACATTCGTCGTCTTCACCGTGGTTAAGTGGTTGGTCGGAGGACTACGCGAGTCCGAGGACGTGCTGCGCGAGGGTGACATCGCGATCCACGAAGAAGAGGCCTTCCCCGAGCCGACCTTCGGCGAGCCTCGGGAGACGCCCAGTCATATTCACGCCGACAACACCTAAGGAGAGAGCATGAAGTTAGTCACCGCGGTGGTCAAGCCGTTCAAGCTCGACGAGGTGAAAGTCGCCGTCAAAGAGGTGGGCGTGACGGGCCTCACCGTCGGCCAGGTAAAGGGCTTCGGTCACACCGGCGGCCACGTCGAGGTCTTTCGCGGCAAAGAGTACGTCTTTGACTTCGTCGACAAGATCCAGATCGAGGTCATCTGCACCGACGAGATCGTCGATCAGCTCATCGACGCGATCGTCAGCGCCGCTCGCACCGACACCGTCGGTGACGGAATGGCCTGGGTGACCGATGTGGAGCACGTCGTGCGCATCCGCACCAACGAACGTGGGCCCGACGCGCTGTAGCTAGCCGGCCTGGCGCGCCACGGCGTCGGCGGCCTTCGCGGCAGCCTCAGGGTCACCGAGGTAGGTCGCCGCTAGGACATTGAGCTCTTGATCGAGGATCAACCGGTAGGGGATGCCCGTGGGAATCTCGACGTCGGCGATCTCGGCGTCGCCGATGTTCTCGAGCACCATGCGCAGCGCGCGAATCGAGTTGCCGTGCGCCACGACGAGCACCGCTCCACCTTTGACGCCTTCGCTTCGCAGGTCCTCACTGATCACGTCGCGTAGGTACGGAGTGGCGCGAGTGACCACGTCCTTCAAGCACTCGCTGCGCGGAATCAGGTCGGCTGGGACGTCGCGATAGCGCGGGTCGAAGCGATTGTTGCGCGGGTCGTCGAGTGGGAGCAGGGGAGGCGCGACGTCAAAGGACCGGCGCCAGATCTTCACCTGATCGAGGCCGAACTCCTCGGCGGTCTGGCGCTTGTCCTTGCCGGTGAGGTCGCCGTAGTGGCGTTCGTTCAGCCGCCAATTTCGCCGCACCGGGAGCCAGGACCGAGCCGCCGTGTCGAGGGCGATATTGGCCGTGCGAATCGCCCTCGTGAGGACCGAGGTGTGCACGACGCGCAGGTCCAGATCGGCTTCGGCGGCCAGTAATTCGCCGGCCACCCGGGCTTCGGCTTCTCCGGCGGGGGAGAGATCCACGTCTTGCCAGCCGGTAAAGAGGTTGAGGTCGTTCCATTCGGAGCGCCCGTGACGCAGGAGGACGAGGTCAGGCACGTCCAAATGGTAGTCCTGCCAAGGTTTTTCATACTGGGCGGTCCATCAGCGTCCCTTAGGGTATACGGTTTTATTCTTACTTACTACTTATCTTATAATTTTTCTTGACAAGAAGAGACTCAACTCTATAGACTGTTCGGAGTGAGTTCTGGCGGCCCGGACGCGCCGGCAGCCCAGAGAGCGAAATAAGGAGTTTTACATGGCAAAGGCAGTCGGTATCGACCTCGGTACGACCAACTCGGTGGTGAGCGTGCTCGAGGCGGGAGAGCCCGTCGTGATCCCCAACGCCGAAGGCAGCCGCACCACTCCCTCGGTGGTGGGCTTCTCCAAGACCGGCGAAGTGCTGGTGGGCGAGGTAGCGAAGCGTCAGGCGATCACCAACCCCGACCGGACGATCCGGTCCGTCAAGCGCCACATGGGTGAGAACTGGAGCGTCGACATCGACGGCACCAAGTACACCGCCCAGGAGATCTCGGCGCGCATCTTGCAAAAGCTGAAGCGTGACGCTGAGGCCTACCTCGGAGACAGCGTCAACCAGGCTGTCATCACCGTGCCGGCTTACTTCAACGACGCCCAGCGCACCGCGACCAAGGAAGCCGGGCAGATCGCCGGCCTTGAGGTGTTGCGCATCGTCAATGAGCCGACCGCGGCCGCTCTGGCCTACGGACTCGACAAGGGCCCGGCGGAGCAGACCATCTTGGTCTTTGACCTCGGTGGTGGCACGTTCGACGTATCGGTGCTCGAGATCGCCGAGGGCGTCTTCGAAGTGAAGTCGACCGCGGGCAACACCCACCTCGGTGGTGACGACTGGGACGACGCCGTCATGAACTGGCTCATCAAGACGTTCAAAGACACCGAAGGAGTGGACTTGGCGAACGACAAGATGGCCGTCCAGCGCTTGAAGGAAGCGGCGGAGAAGGCCAAGATCGAACTGTCGGCCGTCCAAGAGACGACGGTCAACCTGCCCTTCATCACCGCAACGGCCGACGGCCCCAAGCACCTCGATATCAAGCTCACGCGCGCGAAGTTCAACGAGCTCACCTCAGACCTCGTCGACAAGCTGCGTGGGCCCTTCGACCAGGCCATCAAGGACGCCGGGCTGACCCTGGACAAGATCGACCACGTCATCATGGTCGGTGGCTCGACGCGCATCCCCGCGGTCCAGGACCTGGTGATAAAGGTCACGGGCAAGGAGCCCAACAAGAGCGTGAACCCTGACGAGGTCGTGGCCGTTGGCGCGGCGATCCAGGCTGGCGTGCTCAAGGGCGACGTGAAGGACATCTTGCTCCTCGACGTAACGCCCCTCTCACTCGGTATCGAGACCAAGGGCGGCGTGATGACCAAGATCATCGAGCGCAACACCACGATCCCGACCAAGAAGTCTCAGACGTTCACCACGGCTGACGACAACCAGCCCTCGGTGGAGGTGCACGTCCTGCAAGGTGAGCGTGAGATGGCGTCCTACAACCAGACGCTGGGCAAGTTCCAGCTGGTCGGCATCCCGCCGGCGCCACGCGGCATGCCCCAGATCTAGGACACCTTCGACATTGACGCGAACGGCATCGTGCACGTCTCGGCGAAGGATCAAGCGACCGGGGCCACCCAGTCGATGACCATCACCGGAGGGTCCTCGCTCTCCAAGGAGGAGATCGACCGCATGGTCCGCGACGCCGAGGCTCACGCCGAAGAGGACCGCAGGCGTCGCGATGAGGCAGAGGTGCGCAACAACGCCGACGGCCTCGTCTACTCCACCGAGAAGTTGCTCAAGGACCAGGCCGAGTCGTTCCAGGGCAGCGAGCGCGCCGACGTCGAAGCGGCGCTCGCCACCCTGAAGGAGTCTCTCGCCGGAACGGATCTCGAGTCGATCAAGTCGGCCACCGAGAAGTTGCTCACGGCGAGCCAGGGCTTCAGTCAGCGACTCTACGAAGAGGCCGCGAAGTCGAACATCAACGAGCCCGCTGCTCCGGCCGGCGATGATGACGACATCGTCGACGCGGAGATCGTGGACGAATGAGCGACGAAGTTCTAGGTAACGAGTCGGTGGCGTCGTCTGAAGACGACGCCACCGAGGCGTTTGACGACCGCAGCGAGGCCGAACGCCAGCGCGACGAGTATCTCGAGGCACTCCAACGCCTTCAGGCCGAATTCGAGAACTATCGCAAGCGCATGACGCGCGTGTCCGATGACGCGGCGGCGCGCGCCGCGGGCGACCTCGTGGTGAAGCTGCTACCGACGCTCGACGCGTTCGACTACGCGCAAGCTCACTTCGCCGACACCGACAGTGACGAAGCGAAGGCTCTCGCCCAGACCCGCGGGCTCTTGCTCGGCGCCCTCGAGAAGGAAGGCCTTGAGCGCATTGACACCTCGGACGTGCCTTTCAATCCCCAGGTGCACGACGCCGTCGCGCACGCGCCTCACGACGAGGCGGGCAACGAGCAAGGGCCGATTGTCGAAGACGTGCTGCGCGCGGGATATCGCTGGAAGGGTGTTGTCCTTCGTCCGGCGATGGTGAAGGTCCTGGGTTAGCAGGTAGCCATGGCCGAACGTGAGTGGTTCGACAAGGACTACTACAAGGTGCTCGGGCTGACCTCGAGTGCGACCGACAAAGAGATAACTCGCTCATACCGCAAGCTGGCCAAGCAGTATCACCCCGACACCCATCCCGGCTCTGAGGAGAAGTTCAAGGAGATCTCGGTCGCCTACGACGTGCTCGGCGACGAGGCGAAACACAAGGAATACGACGAGGTTCGGCGCCTCGGTCCAGCCGCGAGCGGGCTCGGCGGCACAGGCGGTGGCGGCTTCAACTTTCAAACGGGTGACTTCTCAGACCTTGGCGATCTCTTCGGCGGGCTCTTTGGCAACTCTCGTCGCCAGCGCAACCAGGCCCAGCGTGGCGCCGACTTAGAGACGGCCCTGCACTTGAGCTTTCGCGATGCCGTGAAGGGCGTCACGACGAGCGTGAACCTGCCCACCAACGAGGCTTGCCACACCTGCAAGGGCACCGGCGGCGCCCCGGGAAGTGAGTTCGTCACGTGCGAGCGCTGCCAGGGTCGCGGCGTCGTCAACGACGACCAAGGTCCCTTCGCGATGTCGAGTGTCTGCCCGGTCTGTCAAGGGCGGGGGGGTCACTTCGCGGTCGCCTGTCCGACCTGCCACGGAACGGGAAGGGAACCCTCCTCACGGCGAGTCAACGTGCGCATCCCTCCAGGAGTGGTCGATGGTCAGCGCATCCGCTTGAAGAGCAAAGGCAGCCCCGGCGCTCACGGTGGCCCGGCCGGCGACCTCTTCGTCGATGTGCACGTGATGAGCGATGCGCGCTTTGATCGACGCGGACGAAACGTCACGACGACCGTAAAAGTTCCCCTCACTCAGGTCATGCTCGGCACGACCGTGGAAGTCGCGACCTTGGACGACCCGGTCACGCTCAAGATCCCCGCGGGCACCCAGCCGGGCACGACGATGCGCGTGAAGGCTCGCGGTGTACCGGCGCACGGGAAGAATCCAGGCGGCGATCTGCTGGTCACGATAAGCGTCGACGTGCCCAAGAAGCTGACGAGGCACCAGCGCGGACTGGTCGAGCAACTGGCGAGCGCACTGAAGGAGGACGAAGTGGAGGTCGCCAGTGACTGAACGCAACGTGCACGCGGTGTACGTCATCTCGGTCTTCGCCGAGCTGGCGGGCGTCCACCCCCAGACGCTGCGCAACTACGAGCGAAGCGGACTTCTGCACCCCGAGCGCACGAGTGGCGGCTCGCGGCGCTTTAGCGAGGAGGACTTAGCGGCCCTTCGTCGAATCCAAGACCTCACCAACGAGGGAGTCAACTTAGAGGGCGTCAAGCGGATCATGGCGCTCGAATCACGGTTGGATGAGTTGCGGATCGAGCTTCAGGGGCTGTCCGATGAGGCGCGGCGCAAGCTCGAGCAGACCCATCGTCACTATCGCCGCGACCTCGTGCCTGTGTCGAACTCGCTCGCGGTCGTCTTCGACGCGGGGAAGAGGAAGGCTCGCTGATGGCTCTCGACCCCCAACGCTGGACCGTAAAAACGCGCGAAGCCTTCCAGGCGGCGACGACTCAGGCGGGCGCCGCCGGCAACCCCTATGTCGCGCCAGCGCACCTCTTGCTCGCGCTACTGAACCAGCCCGAAGGAATCGCCCAGCCGCTCCTGGTGGCCGCCAATCTCGACCCCGTCGCCATCGCCGCCCAGCTGAACGAGCAGGTCGCGCGCGAGCCGCGGGCCGTCGGGGGATCCCAACCCGGCCTCTCGCCCGAGACGCGCGAAGCTTTGGAAGAGGCCGACGAGCTTCGCGCCGACATGGGCGATGAGTACCTGTCGGTGGATCACGTCCTGGTCGCCTTCGCGAGTGAGCTCGGCACCACGCGTGAAGCCTTGCTCGCGGCGCTGCGCGGCATTCGTGGCTCGGCGCGCATCACGTCAGAGAACCCCGAAGGGACCTTCCAGTCGTTGGAGAAGTACGGTCGCGACCTGACGGCTCTCGCGCGAGCCGCAAAGCTTGATCCGGTGATCGGACGCGACGACGAGATTCGCCGAGTGATCCAGGTCCTCTCGCGACGGACCAAGAACAATCCGGTCTTGATCGGGGAACCGGGCGTCGGCAAGACCGCGATCGTCGAGGGACTGGCCCAGCGCATCGTCGAAGGCGACGTTCCCGAGTCGCTGCGCGACCGCCGCCTCATAGCGCTCGACCTGGCCTCCATGGTCGCGGGCGCGAAGTATCGCGGTGAGTTCGAGGAGCGTCTGAAGTCCGTGCTGAAGGAGATTGAGGACGCCGAGGGCGAAGTCATCAGCTTCATCGACGAGCTGCACACCATCGTCGGGGCGGGCGCGAGCGAAGGCGCCATGGACGCTGGCAACATGATCAAGCCGTTGCTCGCGCGCGGCGAGCTACGACTGATTGGCGCAACGACTCTAGATGAGTACCGCCAGTACATAGAAGAGGACGCCGCCCTCGAACGACGCTTCCAGCAGGTGTTCGTGGGCGAGCCCTCCGTGGCCGACACGGTGGCGATCCTGCGCGGACTAAAGGAGCGTTACGAGATTCACCACGGCGTGCGCATACAGGATGCGGCCCTGGTGGCCGCGGCCACGCTGTCGGCGCGCTACGTGGCGAATCGGTTCCTGCCCGACAAGGCCATTGACCTCATGGACGAGGCGGCCTCGAAGCTGCGCATCGAAATCGACTCGATGCCGACCGAGCTCGACGTCGTCATTCGACGACTGCGCCAGCTGGACATTGAGCGCATGGCGCTGGAGAACGAGACGGACACCGCGTCCAAGGAGCGCCTCGACGCGCTCGGAGAGGAGTACGCGGACCTGAAAGAGGAGTCTGACGAGCTGGCGGCGCGCTGGCAGGCGGAGAAGTTGGCGATCGGCAGGATCCAAAGTGCCAAGCAGGAGTACGAGGACCGCCGCGCCGACGCGGAGCGCCTCGAACGCCAGAGCGACTTGGCGGGGGCGGCGGCCCTTCGCTATGGAACGTTGCCCGAACTTGAGCGCACCATCGACACGGCCACGCGTGAACTCGACGAGCTTCAGGCGAGCGGCGCGTTCTTGAAAGAGGAAGTGGACGCCGAGGATATCGCCGAGGTGGTGAGTCGCTGGACGGGAGTTCCCGTGGTGAAGCTCATGGAGGGCGAGGTCGACAAGTTGGTGCGCATGGAAGGCCTCCTGCACTCTCGCGTCGTCGGCCAAGACGAGGCGGTCACGGCCGTCGCGAACGCCATCCGGCGCTCGCGCTCGGGCCTCTCGGACCCCCACCGTCCCATCGGCTCATTTCTGTTTCTCGGCCCCACGGGAGTGGGCAAGACCGAACTCGCCCGCGCGCTGGCGGAGTTCCTGTTCGACGATGAACACGCCATGGTACGTATCGACATGAGCGAGTACATGGAGAAGTTCGCCGTGTCGCGCCTCATCGGCGCCCCCCCGGGGTACGTCGGCTACGAAGAGGGCGGGCAACTCACCGAAGCGATCCGGCGCCGACCCTACGCCGTCGTTCTTCTGGACGAGATCGAAAAAGCCCACCCCGACGTCTTCAACATCCTTCTGCAGGTCCTCGATGATGGACGCCTGACCGACGGGCAGGGTCGCACGGTCGACTTCACCAACGTCGTGTTCATCATGACGAGCAACCTTCCCGGAGACCCCCTGGCGTTCTTTCGCCCCGAGTTCATCAACCGCATCGACGACATCATTCGCTTTCGCGAGCTCAACGAAGATGACTTGGCGATCATCGTAGGGATTCAACTCGGACGGCTTCGTCTGCGACTCGCCCAGCGGCGTTTGGTACTCGATGTCACTCCCGATGCCGCGCACGTGCTCGCGGCCGAAGGTTTCGATCCGGCCTTCGGCGCGCGACCGCTCAAGCGCGTGATTCAGCGCCGACTCGAGGACCCCCTGGCGCTCGCTGTCTTGCAGGGCGTCTACAACGAGGGCGACACCATCACCGTCGACACGCTCGACGGCGTGCTCACGTTTTCCTAGACGAAGGCCACTTTTTCTTCCGGTAGGCTTTGCCTGCAACGAGGCCGTCTCGAAGGAGCTAAGTGCCCGCAACCGTGGTAGTCGGAACCCAGTGGGGCGACGAGGGCAAGGGAAAACTCACCGACCTGCTGGCTCGTGACATGGACATGGTGGTGCGCTACCAAGGTGGTCACAACGCCGGTCACCGCATCGTGGTCGACGGGCGAGAGTTCGCCCTGCAACTCGTGCCCTCGGGCATTCTCTACTCAGGAGTGACTCCCATCATCGGCAACGGCGTAGTCGTCGACCCCGCGGTGCTCTTGGCTGAGCTCGACACGTTGACCGATCGCGACGTCGACGTGTCGCGGCTTGTCGTTTCGGGCAACGCGCATCTGATCATGCCCTACCACCAAGAGCTGGACCGCCTCACCGAGCGCTTCCTTGGTCGAAACGCCCTGGGCACGACCAAGCGCGGGATCGGACCGGCGTACGCTGACAAGTCCTCGCGGGTGGGGCTGCGCGTGCAGGACCTGCTGGACCCCAAGATCTTCCGCGAGAAGCTCGACGTCGTCTTGCACGAGAAGAACCTGATCCTGACCAAGATCTACAATCGTCCCGCCATCAGCGCGAAGGACATTGCTGAACGCTACTTGGACGAACTGGCGCCGCGCATCGCCCCGATGATCGGCGACACCGTGGGTCTCGTACACCACGCGCTCGACTCGGGAAAGCGAATCCTCCTCGAAGGGGCTCAGGCGACGTTCCTCGACCTCGACCACGGCACGTACCCCTTCGTCACATCCTCCAATCCCGTGGCGGGCGGGGCTTGCGTGGGATCAGGACTCGGCCCGCGCGACATCACGGCGATCGTTGGTATCGCCAAGGCTTACGTCACGCGCGTAGGCGCAGGACCCTTTCCCACCGAGTTCGAAGGCGACATCGCCGAATATCTCGTGACCCGCGGGCATGAGTTCGGAACCAATACGGGACGGCGCCGGCGCGTGGGATGGTTCGACGTCGTCATGGCGCGCCAGGCCCTTCGCCTTAACTCACTCACTGAGATCGCCCTCACCAAGCTTGATGTCCTCGATGAGTTCGACGAGATCAAGGTCTGCGTCGCCTACGAGCACGAGGGCGTGCGCTATGACCACGTGCCCTTCCACCAGTCAGTGCTCCACGAAGTGACGCCGATCTACGAGACGGTACGGGGCTGGGAGTGTGAACTCACCTCGATTAGCGCCATCGAGCAGATGCCTATTGCGGCGATGGACTACGTGAGGTTCTTGGAGGAGCGGATCGGCGTGACGATATCGGTCGTCGGGGTCGGTCCCGAGCGCGAACAGTTCGTGCGAACGGCGTGACGCGCTGTGTGATTGTGGGCTCAGGCGCGCGAGAGCACGCGCTCGCCTACGTCCTCGCCCAAAGCGCAGATGTCGTCGTCACGCCGGGCAATGACGGGATGGCGGCTCACGGGCTGACCTGCGTAGTGACACCGGCGACCGGGCTCGAGGCGGATCTCTTTGTCATCGGGCCCGAAGCGCCACTCGTCGACGGTCTGGCCGACCAATTGCGCACGCAGGGAAAGGTTGTCTTAGGTCCGGGAATCGCTGGCGCGCAACTCGAGGGCTCCAAGTCGTACATGAAAGAGTTCCTCACCGTCGCTGACGTGCCCACGGCGCAGTACGCCAGCTTCGACGACGAAGCGGCGGCCCTGGGATTCCTCTCGACCATGATGCCGCCCTACGTGATCAAGACCGACGGTCTGGCCGCGGGCAAGGGGGTCCTTGTCACCTCTGACCTCGCTGAAGCGCGGCGCGACGTGGTGCACAAGCTCAGTGGCGCGGCCTTTGGCGCGGCTGGCTCTACCGTGGTCATCGAAGAGGGCCTCATCGGCGAGGAGTGCTCGTTGCACGTGCTGTGCGACGGCGAAAACGTCGTGGCGCTCGCTCCAGCCCAGGACTTCAAGCGCGTCGGTGACAGTGATCAGGGTGCCAATACCGGAGGCATGGGCGCCTACTGCCCCATGGCGGCAATGAGCATCGAACAGGTCGAGGGGATCATGAGTGACGTCATCGCGCCAACGCTGAAGGAGTTAAAGACCCGGGGCATTGACTTTCGTGGGGTGCTCTACGCGGGCCTGATGTTGACAAGCGCCGGGCCCCAGCTGCTTGAGTACAACGTGCGCTTCGGCGACCCAGAGACCGAAGTCCTGGCTCCGCTGTACGGCGAGGGTTTTTACGACCTGCTGGTGCGTGCGGGCGAAGGGCGTCTTGGGGGCGCCGCGCCGGTGGCGCGTGGCGCCGCCGTGACCGTGGTTCTGGCGAGCGAGGGCTACCCACTCAGCCCGCGCACCGGTGATGTCATCGATGGTCTCGGTCCCGACGGTCAATTGTTGGCGTCGAACGAGAATGTCGTGGTCTTTCACGCGGGCACCAAGCGCGGCGACGATGGCCGATTCGTCACGAACGGTGGTCGCATCCTGGCGGTGACCGGACTCGGGAAAGATCTCGCCGAGGCGCGTGAGCGCGCCTACCAGGGAGCCGGACTCATAACCTTTAAGGGAAGCGTGCGACGCAGCGATATCGCGCTCGTCGCGACTCAAGGAGAGACGTGATAGCGAGATACGCTCCCAAGGACCTCGCGGACCTCTTCAGTGACGAGCGCCGATTCGAGACGATGCTCGAGGTTGAGCTCCTCGCCGCCGAGGCGCTGGCCGAGCTCGAAGTAATACCTGACGCCGAAGTGAAGGCGCTGCGCGATCGCCGCCCGGTCGTCGACGCCGAGTTCGTCAAGGCGGTGAGCGCACGCGAAGAGGTGACGAACCACGACACCGCCGCCTTCGTCGACGTGGTGCAAGAGCGTATCGGCATGCCCGAAGGGGCTTGGGTGCACTACGGGTTGACATCCTCAGACGTCGTTGACACGGCGCTGTGCTACACGCTCACCCAGGCGATGGACATCGTCATCGGTGAAGTGACCAACCTGCGTGACGCGTTGACGCGTCGAGCGCTGGAGACCATTGACACACCGATAGTCGGGCGTACGCACGGTATGTTCGCCGAGCCCACGACGTATGGCCAGAAGTTCGCGCTGTTCGCGCTCCAGGTTGATCGCGATCTGCAGAGGGCGCACGCCGCTCGACGCGCCATCGCCGTGGGCAAACTGAGCGGGGCCGTGGGCACCTACTCCAACATCGATCCGGCCGTCGAGAGGTACGTTTGCGCGCGCCTTCGTCTTGAGCCCGTTCCCGCCACACAAGTCATCGCGCGCGATCGCCACGCGCAGGTCCTCTACGCCTGCGCCGCGATCGGCACGTCCATCGAGCAGTTCGCGCTCGAAGTGCGCCATCTGGCGAGAAGCGACGTCGGTGAGATCGAAGAGCCGTTCTCTGCGGGGCAGAAGGGCTCATCGGCCATGCCCCACAAGCGCAACCCCGTAGTGGCCGAGCGCCTCGTGGGGCTTGCTCGCGTGCTGCGCGGCTACCTCCAAGCGGGCCTCGAGGACGTCGCCCTCTGGCACGAGCGAGACATCTCGCACTCCAGTGTCGAGCGCATCGTCATGCCCGACGCCCTGGGGCTCACGGTGTACATGTTGCGCAAGGCCACCTGGCTGGCCGACGGGGCCGTGGTGAAGGCCGAGCGCGCGCTCGCCAACCTCACCGAGAGCACCCTGGGGTTGGTCTTCTCACAGTCAGTTCTGCTGGCTCTCATTGAGTCGGGTATGAATCGTGACGAGGCGTACCGCATCGTTCAAAAGGCCTCGCAAGGCGCGATTGCGCAGCGTCGTAACTTCCGCGATGTCGTCGAGGGCGACGAGGAGGTCGAGCTCAGCGACGAGGCCATCGCCCGAGCCTTCGACCTCGATCGGCTGCTGGCGCATCGCCGACGGATCCTGGAGTCATTGACGTGGCGCACGACAGCGAGCTGAACCTGCGCCATCTCTATTCGGGTAAGGTCCGCGACCTCTACGAGATTGACCACGACCTGATGCTGATGGTGGCGACAGATCGACTGAGCGCCTTCGACGTCGTCATGAATGAGCCGATTCCCAACAAGGGTCGAGTGCTCACTGGGCTGACTGACTACTGGGTCCGCGAGTTCGCCGTCGACGTGCCCAGCGCGCTCGTCACTTGTGACCCGCGGGTGATCGATCAGACGGTTGTCGGCTTCTACGACCGGCCGGATCTGCACGGCCGCACGACGCTGGTGAGACGCGCGGAGATGCTGAACCTCGAGTGCGTGGTGCGCGGGCGCCTGGCGGGCCAGGCCTACGACGAGTACGTCGCCGAGGGAACGGTGCACCATATGCCCGCACCCAAGGGCATGCAACTCACCGATCCCTTTCCCGAGCCGGTCTTCACTCCCTCGACGAAAGCCGAGTCGGGTCACGATCTGAACATCGATCTGACGGCAGCCGCACAGATCGTGGGCGAAGAGCGACTGTTCGAGGCACGGGTGCTCTGCCTCGACCTCTTCTCACGCGCCGCCCAGAGGCTTCACCGCGTCGGACTGATTCTGGCTGACACCAAATTCGAGTTGGGACTCATCGACGGTCGACTGTCACTGTGTGACGAAGTGTTAACGCCCGATTCATCGAGAATCTGGCCGGCGAACGCGGTGCGATCGGGCGAGACCCCACCTTCTTTTGACAAGCAGCCCTTTCGAGACTGGTTGAAGACACAGGACTGGGATCGCACGCCGCCACCGCCACCGGTGCCAGCCGAGATCGTGGCCGAAACCTCCACGCGTTACGCGGCCGCGTACGAGCGAGTGACCGGACGCTCACTACTCGAATGGTACGGTTTTTCTCAGTGAACTACTTCGTTGTCGTCGATGTGACGCTCCGCGCGGGCATCGCCGATCCCGAGGGCGCCACCATTGAACGGGCGCTTCCGGCCCTTGGTTTTACCGGCGTGAGCGAGGTAAAGGCTGGGAAAACCTTCCGGATGAACGTCGAGGCGCAAAGCGAGACCGCTGCCTTGGAAAGGGCCACCGCGCTCGCCGAACGACTGTTGTCAAACCCGGTCATCGAAGACGCCACGGTGCGCCTCGGCCAGGTTCGCGTCTCGTGACACGCGTTGGCGTCATCGTCTTTCCCGGTTCCAACTGTGAGTACGACGCCCTCAGTGCGGTGACCAGCCTCGGGGCCAATGCGCAGCTGGTGTGGCACTCGACGACCAATCTCGAGAACTTCGATGCGGTCATCCTGCCCGGTGGCTTTGCCCACGGTGACTACCTACGCCCAGGCGCGCTCGCACGGTTCTCCCCGGTCATGGAAGCGGTGAGCCGCTTCGCCGCCGACGGCGGCTCGGTGCTCGGTATCTGCAACGGTTTTCAGGTTCTCACCGAAGCGGGTCTCCTGCCCGGTGCTCTACAAAAGAACCGAGGTCTGACCTTTCTTTGCCAGCCGACAACACTCGTGGTGACGTCGCGGGCATCCGTCCTGACGTCACACGCGGCGTTGAATGAGGAACTCGTCATTCCGATCAATCACTTCTCGGGCTCGTACACGTGTGATGACGCCACCTTCGACGAGTTGGTGGCCAGTGACCGTATCGTTCTCACCTACAAGGACAACCCGAACGGTTCGCGAGCTGACATCGCGGGCATCACCAACGAGCAGGGCAACGTAGTGGGGCTCATGCCTCATCCCGAACGCGCTATGACGACCCTGGTGGGAAGCGCTGATGGTCGAGTGCTCCTGGAGGGTTTTGTCGGAGCATCCCTGACATCACTGGTCCATTAGACCAACCGTGGGACGTGCGCTATATCGCGCCTGTCCACCTCCAGATGCACGAGCGCGTCGCGATCGTTCAGCACGTCGTGAAACGCATCGACTGATCGGAAGACGAACCTGTAAGCGGCGCGGTTGTAACAGGTGACTTTCCAAGTCGAAAAACGAACTTGCCGGGCAATTGGAAATGGCGATCGATGGGACTCTGGTGCCCTACCCGGTCCTCGGTAATGGTGCGGGAAATTCGCAGGTTGCCGAGTCGACACTGGTCACGACGGCGGCCAAGTGCGAGCTACAAATTAATTGAGCCGAACCTAGGCCCGAACTCGTTCGGCCCCCAGCGGGCAGGTAAGTTTGTTGCGTGAACCACTCCGCGAGTCTCCACGGAGCCCTCGGATTGAGCGACGACGAATTCGAACAGATCAGGTCCGTCCTCGGCCGTGACCCAAATCACCTTGAGCTAGCGCTGTTTGGCGTGATGTGGTCCGAGCACTGCTCGTATAAATCGTCGCGGCTGCATTTGCGCCGTCTACCCAGTACCGGTGACCACGTGCTGGTGGGGCCGGGCGAAAACGCGGGTGTCATTGACGCGGGAGACGGCATCGCTGTCGCGATCCGTATTGAGAGTCACAACCATCCCTCGGCGATAGAGCCCTACCAGGGCGCCGCGACCGGGGTCGGGGGAATCCTGCGTGACGTCTTTACCATGGGCGCTCGCCCGCTCGCCGTGATGGACCCGCTCTTCTTTGGCGACTTGTGCGACGCACGGCAACGTTGGCTCTTGGAAGGGGTGGTCTCGGGAATCTCGGGGTACGGAAACTCGGTGGGCGTGCCGACGATCGGAGGAGAGCTCACCTTCGATGATTGCTACGCGGCGAACCCCCTGGTGAACGTGCTCTGCGTTGGAGCGCTGCCCAAGGAGCGACTCGTGCTGGGCGTGGCCTCAGGTGTGGGCAACCTCGCCGTGCTGCTGGGGTCGCGCACGGGTCGCGACGGGATTGGCGGAGTGTCGGTGCTGGCGTCGGCCGGATTCTCCGGCGAGGACGGCGCGGCCTCGATCGACGACGCGAAGCGCCCGAGCGTGCAAGTGGGCGACCCGTATGAGGAAAAACGACTCATCGAGGCGTGTCTGGCGCTGTTGGATGGCGGTTATGTGGTGGGCATCCAGGATCTTGGCGGGGCTGGTCTGGTCTGTGCGACCAGTGAGACTGCGGCTCGCGGCGGCGTGGGGATGGATGTCGATGTCACGGCCGTACCGTTACGCGAACTTGGAATGGCCCCCTACGAGATAATGACCTCTGAGTCCCAGGAGCGGATGCTCGCCATCATCACGCCCGAGAATTTGGCGGCTGTCCAGGCGCTCTGTGACAAGTGGGAAGTTCGCGCCAGCGTCGTGGGTCATGTGGTTGAGCCCGCAGTGGGCGCCGACGGTGCGTCTCGCCCGATGCTGCGCATTCGCAATGGCTTCGAGGGAGAGGTCCTGGCCGAAGTTCCGGCCTGCGCGCTGGCCGATGAGGCACCGCTCTACGACCGTCGGCGCGCACGCCCCGACTGGCTGGACGCTGTGATTAGTGACGACCCGACGAACGACGAGCCGGTCGGATCATCGAAGGACGATCTGCTGGACTTGCTGGTCGACCCGGCGTGGGTCTATCGCCAGTACGACTCACAGCTGTTCTTGAACACTGTCGTTGGTCCCGGCCGCGACGCCGCTCTCTTGCGCCTGGCCGGGCCCGGACTACCCGCGTCGACGAAGGGCATCGCCATATCGACGGACTCCAATCCGCGTTGGTGCGCGCTCGACCCGCGCCTGGGCACGATGCTCACGGTCGCAGAGGGCGTGGCCAATTTGGCCTGCGTCGGAGCCACGGCGAAGGCCGTCGTCAACTGTCTCAACTTCGGCAACCCCGAGCACCCCTCGGTCATGTGGCAACTCTCGGAGTCGATCGACGGGATGGCTCAAGCGTGCGACGAGCTGAAGCTGCCGGTGATCGGCGGGAATGTCTCGCTGTACAACGAGAGTGGCGGCAGTGACATCGATCCCACTCCCGTCATCGGACTTCTCGGGGTTCTCGACACTCTGGTCGCACCGCCGCCCGGCTGGAACTGGCGCGAGGGGGACACGATCGTGTTGGTGGGCGCGCGTCACGCGCCCGGCGAGGTGCCCTTTCCGCTCGGCGGATCTCGCTGGGCCACGCGGCGCCGACGGCGTGGCGGACGGCTCTACGGGGTCGAGCCTGATGTCCTGGTCAAGACCCTCTCCTTCGTGGTGAGCGAGGTAGCGGCGGTCTGCGCCGGCAAGGCCAGCGACCTTCGGGCCGTGCACGACGTCGCCGGCGGCGGACTGGCCACGGCCCTGGCGGAGATGGCGGCCGTCACGACCATCGGGGCGCAAGTGGATGAGCTCCAGGGCCACGGCGAACTCTTCGCTGAGTTCCCCGGGCGCTTTGTGATGGCCACTGATAATCCCGCGTCGTTCAATCTGCGAGCCTCGGCGACCGGCGTGCCGGTCGTGGTCCTGGGGGTTGTCGGTGGTGACCGTCTGACGATCGGTATCGAGATTGATCTCTCGGTTGAGACGATCGTGAGCCGACGCGAGGGTGCCCTCGTCGGTGCGCTGGAGTCGAACTAGCGAGCCGACTTCAGTTCGTCGATGATCTCATCGGGCACTCGCAAGTCGCCCGAGCGGCCGACCCCTAGCGACACATCCTCTTTGTAGTGACCGTGATAGTCCGAGCCGCCGGTGGGGATCATTCCCGCGTCGCGGGTCAACTTCACCATCAGCTGGCGTGTGGCTTCGTTGGTCCCGCCGTAGTAGGCCTCGACGCCCTTGAATCCGCGTTCGCGAAGCGACGCCAGCACCCTTGGCATCGTCGTCTCAATGGCGGCGCTCGACATGTCGCCGACGTAGTTGACGAGGGGGTGAGCGATCGAAAACACCGTCGAGGAACCTTTGGCCGCGTCGACGAACTGTTCGATGGGCATGGATGTCTTGGGAATGTAGGCAAAGCCCGTCGAGCCGAGCCACTCGACGAAGAGTCGATTCCAGCGTTCGTCGGTTCGCTGGCCGACGATTTCAGGATGCAGTTCAAACATCGCGCGCGCGAAGTGCGGGCGGCCAATCGAGTGAACGTTGCCCGAGATTTCGGTCAGGTAGTCGAGCGTCAATTCATCGAAGCCCTTTTGCTGGAGGAGGGACACGAGCTCTAGGTTGCGCACGTCGCGATCGTGGCGAAGGCGAGCGAGTTCTTGCTGGAGGGGGTGAGCCGGAGTCATGGGCAAGAAGTAGGCCAGCACGTGGACGTTGCGCGGGACCTCGCGATCCCCACGCATCATGGGGAACTCGTTGTCGCGCAGTGACACCTCCACACCGGGAATCAACTCGATGCCGTACTCGCTGGTCGCGATGTCCATCTCGGTGAAACTGCGGGTCGAGTCGTGGTCGGTGAGCGAGATTGCGTGAAGACCCAATCGGTGAGCTTTGGCGGCCAGCTCGCTGGGCGTATCCGAGCCGTCGGAGAACGTCGAGTGGGTGTGCAGGTCGATCATCGGGTTACATTATCGAAGTGTCTGGGGGGCATCGGACCTTATGCGAGACTGGGCTCGTGCATTTCGCCCCCATGACCCGGAATATTCCTAGGTCATGAAAGAAGCCTGCGGCGTTGTCGGCATCGTTGCGCCAGGCCGCCCGGTAGCCCCACTCTGCTACGACGCCCTCTACGCCTTGCAGCATCGCGGCCAGGAGTCGGCGGGCATGGCGACCTTTCAGAATGAGCAGATCACGGTCGTCAAGGACAACGGACTCGTCAGCCACGTGTTCGCCGAGACGACGTTGCGCGCGCTGGCGGGATCGCTCGTGATCGGTCACACGCGCTATTCGACCTCGGGCTCGGCGAACTGGACGGCCGCTCAGCCCGTCTATCGCTCGGCCGGCGCGTCGGGCTTCGCCTTGGCGCACAACGGCAACCTCACCAACACGGTGGCCCTGGCCGAAGCGATTGGGATCGAGTACACGACCATGCTCTCGGACTCTGACCTGGTGGCCGAGTTGCTCGCCCTCGAGGTCGACGCGGGCGCCGCGCTTGATGACGCTCTGGGACTGGTCCTCGCCCGCGCCGAGGGGGCCTTCTCCATGGTCATCCTCGAAGCCAACTCCGTGCACGCGGTCCGAGATCCATACGGTTTTCGCCCCTTGTGCCTCGGTCGTCTCGGCACGGTTGACGCGCCCGAAGGGTGGATGGTCGCCTCAGAGTCACCCGCCCTCGATGTCGTGGGCGCCACGTTCGTCCGCGACATTGCGCCGGGGGAATTGGTGACCATCACCCAAGACGGGGTCAGCTTTCGTCAGCTGCTCGAGCCCGCGGTGGGCAAGCAGAAGCTCTGCATCTTCGAGTTCGTCTACTTCGCTCGCCCCGACGCCTACCTCATGGGTCATCAGGTCCACACGACGCGTCGCCGGATGGGGGAACTCCTCGCTTCACAGTCCCAGGTGGCGGTCGACATCGTGATGGGCGTGCCCGACTCGGGCATTCCCGCCGCCGAGGGCTACGCGAAGGCCTCGGGCATTCCCTTTGGCTACGGGCTGGTGAAGAACCGTTACATCGGACGTACGTTCATCGCCCCAGACCAGAGTGCTCGCGCGGCGAGCGTCCGTCGCAAGTTCAATCCCCTGCGTGAGAACATCGAGGGTCAGCGCCTCGTCGTCGTGGACGACTCCATTGTGCGCGGTACCACGACGAAGTCCCTCGTCGCCATGTTGCGAGACGCGGGCGCGAAGGAGGTGCACCTTCGCATCTCGTCGCCGCCCTTCACCTGGCCCTGCTACTACGGAATCGACACTCCAAACCGCGACGAGTTGCTGGCGGCGAATCTCTCTATTGGTGAGATGAACGACTTCATCGGCTCGGACTCACTCGAATACATCACTCTGGCCAACCTGCGCGCGGCGATCCAACTGGAGGGCGAGTGCTGTGACGCTTGCCTCACGGGCTCGTATCCAGCACCGATTCCGGTGGCGATCGGTGCGGTGGGTAGCCGCTGGTGAGTCGGCTGCTCGAAGTCGCCGGCGCGAGAACCTACGCCGACGCGGGAGTGTCGATCGAAGCCGGAGACGACGTGGTCGCGCGGATCAAAGGAAGCGTAGAGAGCACGTTTCGAACGGGTGTGCTGGGCGGTATCGGCGGATTCGGAGGCCTCTTCGCGCTGGATGCCCTCAAGTACGACGAGCCAGTCCTCGTCGCGTCGGCGGACGGCGTGGGGACGAAGCTGGAGGTCGCCCGTCTGGCTCAGCGCTATGACAGCGTCGGCATCGATCTGGTGGCGATGCTCGTCGACGACCTCGCCTGCGTCGGCGCGGCACCGCTCTTCGTGCTCGACTACGTGGCCGTGGGCTCGGTGCACCCTGAGCAGCTCGAAGTCCTCATTGCCGGCATCGCCGAGGGCTGTCGACAGGCGGGTGCGGCCTTGCTAGGGGGCGAGACCGCCGAGCACGCGGGGGTGATGAAGCCCGACGACCTTGACGTTGCCGGCTTCGCCCTCGGTGTCGTTGAGAGTCGCAACGTCTTGTCCGCCCAGCGCGTGCGCGCGGGCGACGCGTTGGTGGGATTCCATTCCCCGGGACTTCGCTCGAATGGATACTCGCTCGCCCGTGAGATTCTCATTCGCGATGCCGCTTCGCTCGCACAGCCCGCCTACCCGGGTGCGCACACGACCCTCGGTGAGGAGCTGTTGCTGCCGTCGGTCATCTACGCACCCGGCGTGAGCGCACTCTGTCGCGAACTCGGTGCGGGCGTGCACGCCGTGGCGCACATCACCGGAGGAGGCATCGTCGGAAATGTCGTGCGGCTCCTGCCCGACGGCCTGGATGCGGTCATCACTATGGAAAGCTTCGAGACGCCCGAGATCTTTTTTGAGATCCAGCGGCGAGGTCCGGTCTCGCCCGAGGAGATGTTGCGGGTCTTCAACTGCGGCCTCGGCATGGTGGTCGCCGTTGATCCGAGCGCTGCCGAGGCGGCCGTCACGTTGGCTCGCACCAGCGGGATTGACGCGTCGATCGTGGGCGAAGTGCGCGAGGGGGCGAGAGGGGTGGTCCTGACATGAGCGATGAGAGATCCCGCGTCCTCGATCATCTCCTCACGCACTCAGTCAAGCGAGGCGACTTCACGTTGAAGTCCGGTCGAAAGTCGTCGTGGTTCATCGACTCTAAGCAGACCATCTGCGCGGCGGAGGTCATGCAAGACGTCGCGACTCTGGTGTTGGCCGCGATTCCCAGCGACGCCACGGCGATCGGCGGACTCACCATGGGGGCGGACGGAGTGAGTTTCATCACTGCGGGCGTGGCCGCGACGCGCGGCCGGCCCCTGCGCGCCTTCAGCGTGCGCAAGGAGATCAAGGATCACGGTGGTGGCGGGCGCATCGCGGGCGTGCTCGAACCCGGGGACCGTATCGTTATCACCGAAGACACCGTGACTCGGGGCACGAGTTTGCTGGAGGCGGTGCACGTCGTCCAAGACGTGGGAGCGCAGGTCGTGATGATTCTGGCCGTCGTTGATCGCGGTGGCACGGCCGCGGCGATGACGGCCGCCGAAGGGCTCACGTTCGCCGCGCTTTTCAGCGCTCCCGACCTTGGCTTCGAGTACGAGGGCGCCTAGACCCTTGGGGCTCGAGGACCTTCAAGACTCGCGAGCGCCCCTCGCGGATCATGGGGTAGCGATCTTCAGGGGTGTGGCCGAAGCGCAGCACGAGTGCGTCGAGCGCCGGAACGACGCTGATCTGTTGGCCTTCGTAGCCACTCGCCCAGTAGGTGCCGTACTGATCGCCGGTGACCCGCCATTGCCATGAGTAGAAGTTTCCACTCTTCTCGTCCACGCTGAGGGGCACTTGCGCGGTCTGGGCCCACAAGCGCGAGATCAATTGACGCCCGTCCCACTCGCCACCTCGCAGGTACAACAGGCCGAACTTCGCGAAGTCGGGGGCGCTCGCGTGCACGAAGCTTGACGCGACGAAGACGTCCGTCGGGTCCAAGGTGGCTTCGGCGCTGGTCATGCCAAGGGGGGTGAAGAGTCGACGCGAGATGTAGTCGCGGTACGCGTCGCCGTAGCCCACGACGTCGGCCACGATGCGACTCAGTATGTTCGTGGTGCCCGAGGAGTAGTGGAACACGGTGCCGGGCTCGTGCGCGAGGGCCATCTTCGCGCTGTAGCCGGCCATGTCATCTTTCCCTGGGCCGAAGAGCATCTCGATGACGTCGCTGGTATTACCCAGTTGGTACTCTTCGACGAAGGCCAGACCATCGCGCATGGCCAGCAGATCGCTGAGGCGAATGGCGTGGCGGGGATCGCTCGCCTTCGACCACTCACGCACGGGGGCCAACTCCCCGGGATTCAGCACCCCTTCGTCGACAAGCGTCCCTACGAGAAAATGCAGCATTGACTTGGCCATGGACCAGGACAACAGCGGGCTGGTCTCGGTGATCGGCTCGGGCGGGCGGTCGAAGAACTCGCGCACTCCGCCGTAGCGCTCGGTGAGGAGACGACCGCCTTGGATCACCAGAACGGCGTTCGTTACGGCGAATTCTTCGAGCGTGAACATCTCATCAACAACAGCGTCCAGCTCGTGTTGCCGACGATGAGCGTCTCTGGGCCACGCTGCGGTGGGCCAAGGAACATTTTGAGGTTGTGGGGAGAATTCTGGCGTGACGTGGGGAAGAAGAGTCATGGCTCTGGTCATTGTGGCACTCATTTGGTGTGACAGAGATCGTCTAGGTTTCGATCATGGAGACGCCAACTGAACAAGTCATCGCCCACTATCTGTATCGCCCGGCATCGAAAAGCGGGCGAAGTGCGGGGACTCTCTACTTGGTGTCTCGCCTCGAGGGCTCGAACGTGGTCGCGCGAATCGATGTGGTGGCATCTGGGACGACGACTGCCGCCAAGGGAATTAGCGCGCACCCGAGCAAATCTCCGGCGACCGCGCTGCGGGTGGTCAGCCCTTGGATCGAAACGAGCAGTCGCCACTACGCGAAGGCCCGGGTGACCATCGCCTCGTGACCGATGGGCCTGAATCCATCGACGAGAGAGAAGTGGTCGAGACCGGCGTCGATCCGGTGACCTCACGCTTTTCAGGCGCGCGCTCTACCAACTGAGCTACTCGACCTCCTCGTCACCCCGGAGGGTGTCGAGCGGACCTGACGGGATTTGAACCCGCGACCTCCGCCTTGACAGGGCGGCGTGCACTCCGAGCTGCACCACAGGTCCTCGGTGTTCTCAAGGCAGACCCCGAGACGCGAAGTGCCAGTCTATCCGTTGCGCTGTAGTTCCCAAAGTGGGAGATGTCCTCTAGAGACGTGCGTCGATCATCGGCTCATGCCGACGCGCCAAACACCAGACAGAAGGGGTGACCCGCCGGATCGAGGAAGACGCGCCACGAGTCGCCCGGCTGCGTCGCAGCCTTCGTGGCGCCCAAGGACAGGGCGAGCGCCTCGCCTTCGTCGGGATCGTCAACGGCAATGTCGAGATGCAGTTGTTGAGGGACAGGGCCTTCAGGCCAGGTCGGAGCGACGTAGTTGCCAGCCTTCTGGAATCCGAGAACCGCCGAGCCATCGCTCCGCACGACCTCGATCCAGGTGACGTCCTCGGGCTTGAAGTCGCCGAGTGGCTCCACCTCAAGTCCGAGCAGGCCGGCGTAGAAGTTGGCGAGGGCGATCGGGTCGGGGCAGTCGAGGGCGGTAAGCCTGAGTTTGATCTTCACGATTCACCCTCCTCAGGACCATGTCCGCCGCGCATGACCGCCATCACCGTGCCGTTGATCGGCTCGCTGAATAGGCACAGGGCGCTGCCCGGAACGGGCATCTCTTGGACGAGGATCGTTCCGCCGTGCCGCGGGACGACTTCGTGTATTCGCTCGAGCGAGTCCACGATGTAGACGGGTTTCCACTGCGCTGACTCGCCCTGGGGCAGTTGGGACAAACTGGCGTACCACTGCTCACCGTTCTCCAAGACCCGCATCTCGGGCCCCGGGGACGTGACGTCGTGTCCGCTGATCGTGGCGTAGAACTCCCCAGCTCGCTCGGGATCGAGCGAGACGTGGTCGAACCAGCCCGGTGAGTTCTCCTCGAAGGCGACGCCGAAGCCCTGGAACTCCTTGGGCTGCCAGAGTCCGTACGGGGCGCCCAGCGGGTCCTGCAGGATGGCCATCGACCCGAGGTCCATCACCTGCATCGCGGGCACCGCCACGCTCGCTCCGAGTTCGCTCGCGCGTTCCATGGCGCCTTCGATGTCCCTGGTGGTGAAGTACGTCGTGAATGCGCCGACTCCCTCCTCGCTGATCCCGAGGCCCATTACGGGATGACCGTTCAATTGAGCGAGCGCGTAGGAGCCCATGTCCGCACCGCCCAATTGCCAGGTCCAGTCAAACAGGGTGCTGAGGAAGGCGCGCTTGTCGTGGTGCTGTTCTGGAGTCTGGACCATCACATCCACCCAGCACGGCATGCCTTCGTCAAATCTGGTCAGTGTCGTCATAGCGACATCATGTCAGAGGATCTCCGCCATCGCTAGGGGCAGTTCCACTGCGGAACCGACCGGCGTGCCAGCGATCCGCGTGTAGATTTCTCATCGGGGAGGATTCTGTGGATGATCTTGCGGTTCAGGTCGCGGCGGCGCCGGCGGCGCGCGCGCGTACCAAGATTCAGGTGGTGCCGGTGGCTGGCTTACCCGTCGCCGCGTTGGCCGTCATGTTCGTGGCGTTCTCGATTGGCTTCAACTGGCGGTGGGGACTCATGTTCAACCACGTCGTCGGCGGAGGCCTCTGGACGGGCATCGACCTGTTCGTCGGCCTCGTGATCGGGCCGATACTGGGGCGTCTCTCCATCCCCGCGCGAGCGGAGTTCTCCGCGCGCTTCATGCCCATGATGGTGATCATCATGCCGACGGTGGTGATGATGACTCTCGCCACGGGATTCCAGGTCGCGCGCTTCTCGGGCAATCTGTTGGTGAGCAGCCCCAATCACGCGTGGGTCATCGTGTCGTTTTGCGTCGTGGGCGTGATGGCCGTGGTCGCCCTCGGGGTACTGGAGCCCGCGAATATCGCGGTTCTCTATGAGATGAACAAAGCGGTTCCCAACGGCGAGAGAATCGGTCGACTGATGAAGCGCTTCATCTACACCGCAGGCCTCACGGGCCTGATGCAGGTGGCGACGCTCATCATCATGACGAGGTTGGCCAGCCGATGAGTGTCGTTGAGCGCCCGACCCCGCTCGCTGACCCGGACCGCCCCTACCCGCCAGTGGGTTGGCTAACCACCAGCGCGCTGGCGTTCGTGGTGGTGGGCGGGATCATCCTCGCCTCCTATGCTCCGCGCAGCGCGCCCATCGCACTCGCGACGGGACTGCTGTGCGCCGCCGTGGTGCTCTTGATCGTGGCGATCTCGATGCTGGCGAGCATCAAAGTCTTCTCCTGGACCACGTTTCGCAATGTCTTCAAATGGGCTCTGCTCGCCTACGCCATCACGTCGGGCATGATCGAGTTCGCCTTTGTGCACGACCACACCCGCGGCGCCCCACTGCTCATCGTGACGCTGATGCTCGTTGTCTTCGCGCTCAGCGTGCCCACGACCATTGCCTTCACGGTGGCGCGCTTCGCCCAGCCCGACTGAGCGTCGCCACCTCCCAACGTTCACTCGCTGCGGTCAACGCCGCAAAACCTAAGATGCCAGGAACGACACGAGCGAAGGGAAAAAGAGATGCCAGTACGTGAAGCGCGCACCACATGGACCGGGGGCCTTCAAGACGGCGCCGGCAGAGTAGAGCTGGTCAGTAGCGGACTTGCGACATTTGACGTCTCGTTCCCGCATCGCGCCGCCGATGACGCGGAGGGATGGACGAGCCCCGAGGAGCTGGTGGCCGCCGCCCACTCCTCGTGCTTCGCCATGGCCTTGTCGAACGGCATTGCCGCCGCCGGCGGCACTCCGACGTCGCTGGTCGTCACGGCGGACGTTCGACTGGGTCCAGACCCCGCGGGCGGGTTCCGCATCGCCGACGTCGCGCTTCACGTTCGCGGCGAGGTCGATGGCTTGGACAACGCGGGATTCGTGGCGGCCGCCGAAGCAGCGAAGGCGGGGTGCCCCGTGAGCAAAGCTCTCACCGGAACGACTATCACCTTGGATGCCGCCCTCGCGTAGGGGCTCACCCAATTGCTGGGCGACAACTGCGCCTGACCTGGAGCGCGAAGGGCTGGGTGGCGATCTCGACCCAGCGGTGATAGCCAAAGAGTGACGTCTGGACTTTGACGCCTTGCCATCCGAGCGCCGAGCCGACGCTGGATTGACAGGTTGCGTCTTGATGGATGGACACGAGAACGGTCTGGTGAGCTCCGAGCGTGAAGGCGTGGAACTTCGCGCCCGAGTCCCCGAACTGCCCAGAGCTGAAGCGAATGTCGAGATGTCCGGCGTCGCGCAACCCACCAAACGGTGACTCGACCCTGTCGATCGTGATGGGGATTGATCCATGATTGGCGAGGTACACGATCTCGTTCAGGGTGAAGATGCCCGCCGGTTCCATCCAGACCGTGAGAGCGATGGAGTCGCCGGTGGCCAGTGCGGCCGGCGCTCCTCGCGAGTTGATGACCTCGCTGGCGGCGTTTCCCGGACTCGAGCGGCTGGTAGCGGCGGACACACAACGCCCCCGATATCACGAGGATCACGACGAGGGCCAGAGAGACGTAGGGCGCGTAGCGCCTGACTCGATCGCGTGCGGTGGTGTGCGCGCACCTCGGCTTTATGTTCGCGCTGGTTGTGGTAGAACTCTTCGGCCAGCACCAGGGGAGGGCCGATCCGATCGAGCAGTTCGCGAAGAGCGCGCTCATCGTGGGGATCCATGACCTCGCGCGCTTCGTCGATGTGCGAGGCGATGTCACTCAGATACTCCACGCGCGCGCTCGTGCTCGCTTGGCGCCGCGCCGCGCGCAACTCGCTCAGATACTCCTCGACCAGGTCAACATGGCGCGACTGGGTCACGACGTCCTCTTAAGGATCGCGTCGACGGCGTCGCGAAAGCGCTCCCACTGCTCGATGAACGGCTTGAGAGACATCTCGCCTTCGGGGGTGATGCGGTAGTAGCGCCGTGGCGGTCCCTCATTGGACTCTTGCCAGTACGTGTCCACGAGACCGTCGTTGCGCAATCTCGTCAGTAGCGGGTAGACGGTTCCCTCGCTCGTCACCAGTCCCCCCGCCTCGGCGAGATCGCGCGTGATCTCAAAGCCGTAGCGATCGCCCGATCGCAGGAGTGCCAGCACGCAGTATTCGATGGAGCCGCGTCGCATCTGAGCGAGAAGCTTGTCGGTGCCGCCAACTACCATGTTCCACATAGTAGATCCAGTGACCGGGCGCTGCTAGTCGCCACTGATCGCGCTAGTCGCGCGCGATCTTCTCCAGGGCCGCCAGGGCCGCCTCGATGCTGGCGCGCTCCTTGGGTGTCAGACGCTCGAGCATCCGGTTGATGTCGCGCGTGCGCTCGCGCCACAGTTCGCTCAGAGTGCTGCGACCCAGATCGGTGAGATCGATCAGTGAGGCGCGCTTGTCGTCGGGGTCGGTCGTGCGCATCACTAGTCCGATCTCTTCGAGGCTGGCCACAACCCGGGTCGCCGCGGGGGCTCCGAGTGACTCGTGGTCGGCCATCGTGCTGATACGCATCGCTCCCAGATCTTCGAGGGTGGAGAGCGCCGAAACCTGTGAAGGCGTCAGACTGGAGCCGCCGTGGCGGCGCAGTGCTCGCACGACCCGCGTCAGCGCGAGGCGAAGCCTCGCAGCGTTGGACACTTCGGTGTTCGTCGAGACGCTCATCGCACGACCTCGGGGTTCAGCGCGATCTCTCCAGGCACGCCGCTCGAACTCTCGGCCAACTCCTCTTCGTGCTGCAGCGCGGATGACGTCTGGTGGACGAAGCGCTCCCCGCGTAGGGCCGAGAAGATGGCCCCGATGACCGAGAGTCCGATGGCCACTGAGAAGACGATGATCAAGCCGTGGTGAAAGGGCGCCTGGATGAGGTCGGGGAAGAACTTCTTGCCGGTCAGGTTCGACCAGGTGGCCGGTGAGACATGACTGTTGGCCCGGGACACCAGGAGGCCCTTCAGCGGGTTGTAGCCAAGGAACGACGAGAAGAGGCTGCCCACGACCGGCAAGTTCGCGACGGCGTGCGCCTGGCTCGCGGCGACGCCGTGAGCGCTCAGACCGCGATACATGGCCTTGGGCAATGTGCTCGTGAGACCGATGATCATCAACGAGAAGAAGACGCCGATCGAGAGCACCATGCCGGTGTTCATGAACGCTGCCTGAATCCCTGCGGCTCCTCCACGCTGGTCGGCCGGTACCGAGTTCATGACCGCCGCTGAGTTCGGCGCGGAGAACATTCCTCCACCTACGCCGTTCGCGAAGACGAGGATCGCGAAGTCCCAATAGGAGAAGTTCGTCGGGAGAAAGAGCAGTCCCACGAAGCTCAGCGCGAAGACGCACAGACCTGTCGTCGAGATGACCCGCGCGCCGTGATGATCCGAGAAGTAGCCCGAGATCGGCCCGGCCAGCAGGAAGCCAATCGTGAGAGGCAGAAGGGAGATGCCGGCCCACAGTGGGGTATCGGCGTAGCTGTACCCGTGCAGCGGGAGCCAGATTCCCTGGAGCCAGATGATGAGCATGAACTGCAGCCCCCCGCGCGAGATCGCCGCCAAGAGACCCGCACCGCTGCCCGTGATGAAGGCGCGAATCTTGAAGAGCCGCAGATTGAACATCGGAGCCGCGACGCGGTTCTCGACGTAGAAAAACGCCGCGAGGCAGACGGCGGCAACGGCGAAGCTCCCCATGACGAGTGGCGATGTCCAGCCCATCGAACTCGTCCCGTACGGCTCGATGCCATAGACGATGCCGACGAGCAATGCCGTCAGACCCACGCCGAAGGTCACGTTGCCCCACCAGTCGATCCGGGCGGGGGTGCGCAGGCCATTGTCGCGCAGGCTCTTGTAGCCCCAGATGGTGCCAATGATGCCAAAGGGCACCGACACCCAAAAGACCAGCCGCCAGTCGACGATGGAGAGCAGGCCACCGGCGATGAGTCCGATGAATGATCCGCCCACCGCCGCGATCTGGTTCACGCCCATTGCCAGGCCGCGCTGCTCGACGGGGAAGGCGTCGACGAGGATGGCGGCTGAGTTCGCGAACAGCATGGCGCCACCGACGCCCTGAACGAGTCGAAAGATCACGAGCCACAGTGCTCCCGAGGAGCCCTGCAGGGGGTCGACAGCGAGAACGACTGATGCCACGGAGAAGACCGCAAAGCCGAGGTTGAAGACCCGCACTCGTCCCACGATGTCGCCGAGTCGTCCGAGACTAATGACCAGGACGGCCGTCACGAGCAGGTAGCCCATGAGTACCCAGAGCAGGTAACCCACGTTGCCGGGCGAGAGGGGATTGATGTTGATGCCCCGAAAGATTGCCGGCAGCGAGATCAAGATGATCGAGGAGTTGATCGTCGCCATGAACACGCCCAGCGTCGTGTTCGTCAGCGCGATCCACTTGTAGTGATCGTGGTTCGTTTCTTTCAAGGGGGGCACGGGCCTACCGTTCACGTCTATTTAGTTGCTTACTTACAAGCAAGCATATAGGCGCCCGCAACAATCGCGACGCTTAGGGCATCGAAAGAGAACCATCCGTGGCGAGTGGCCAATCGGGATGGTGGGCCACCTCCCAGGGGTGCCCGTCGGGGTCGATGAACACGCCCGAGTACCCGCCCCAGAACGTTGGCGCGCCGGCGCGGCCAATGCAGGCGCCCGCCCGTTTCGCTTCGAACAGGGTCGCGTCAACTGCCTCGGGTGAGTCGACGTTGTAGGCGAGAGTGACGCCTCCCCACCCGCCGGTGTCCACCACAACGGAGTCTGCGGCGAGGCTGGTGCGATCCCACAGGGCGACGACCATGCCCAGCGCTTGAAAGAACACGACATCGTCACCGGTCGATTCGCTGCGCCAACCGAGTGCCTCGTAGAACGCCCGCGAACGGGCCAGGTCGTGAACCCCAAGAGTGATGAGAGAGAGTCGTTGGTCCACGTGCTCATTATGCAGCACCCCTGGTACCAGTGACCTGACGTGCTAAACCCTGGTCGTGGCCATCACGAATGTCTCGATCATCTCAGTGCCCGTGTCCGACCAGGACCGGGCCCCGCTTTTTACGTCGACATCCTCGGAATGCAACTGATCGACGACGCATCGATGGGTCCAACGATGAGGTGGGTTCGCGTGACGCCCTCAACCACGGCGCCGACGTCTATCACGTTCACCACGTGGTTCCCGACAATGCCGCCGGGTTCGCTACAAGGACTGCTGCTCAACACCGACAGTCTCGATGGATCGTGGGGTCCTCACGTCACCTTCGATGATCCCGACGGCAACGGCAACACTCTGCGAGGCGCCCTTCATTGAGCGATGCCCGGTACAGTCGTTAGCCTCGACGAAGCGTTGAAGGGAACTCCATGACGACCAGTCATACCGAAACGGTCGATAAGTACCTTGAGGCGATCTACTACATCGCGGGCGAGGGCGAGGTCGTGCGACCTAGCCGCCTGGCCTACTGGCTTTCGGTGAGTGCGCCGACGGTGAGCAACGCCTTGGTTCGCCTGAAGCGCGACGGATGGATCGACATTGGTTCAGACCGCAGCGTGACTCTCACCGAGAGCGGTACCGCGACGGCGACCGGCTTGGTTCGACGTCACCGGATCCTCGAGCGCTGGCTCACCGACGTGCTGGGATTCGACTGGGCCTCAGCAGACATCGAAGCGGACCGAATCTCGTCGGCGATCTCTGACGCCGTGGTCGATCAGATCGACGCCTCCATGGGATCCCCCTCAACGTGCCCGCACGGCAACGTCATTCCGGGACGTGACGCGCACTACGGCGTGCTTGTGGCGCTCGCGGACTTAGAGCCCAGCACACCGGCCACGGTGCGTCGTATCTCCGAAGTTGCCGAGCACGAAGCTCCGGCACTGTTGTCGATGTTGGCGCAACACGCCATTCACGAGGGCAGCGAGGTTCGCGTCATTGAGTCCAACGTAGGACCAAACGACGTGGCGCTCACCGTGGCTGGAGAGGAACTCACCCTGTCGCTTCAAGCCGCGCGACTGATCTGGGTCCAGACGCTGTAACGGACTTCGCCGACGAGACGGCCATACTGTCATCATGGAAGAGTTCCCCAACCCGTCGTTGCCCATCTCTTCGCGCGCCGAGGTCTTCGCGGCGTACCTTGATTTTTTTCGGCTCTTGTGACTTATCCGTGGGTGCCCGACGACGCCGAAATGGAGAACACGCCAACTCCTGTCTAGGTTTTTGACTAACCCCGATC
>JBOGFT010000043.1:0-15609 GCA_050701895.1 Acidimicrobiales bacterium | reverse complement strand
CCCCAGGGGAGTTCGAGCACCGTGTCGAGCCACGTGCGGATCCAACCCGTTTCGGGGCTCTGGTCGCTCGTGCGCTCGAGCTTGTCGATCTCGCGCACGACGGCCGTGCGCACGTTCTCTGGCAGGTCTCGATCGGCGATCTTCGCGCGATAGTCGTCGGGGTCGGATTCGTCACCTTCGCTCATCTGGCCGAGTTCCTTCTTGATCGCCTCTAGTTGTCGGCGGAGTAAGAACTCGCGCTGGGTCTTTTCCACTCCCTCTTCGACGTCGGTCTTGATGCGCTCACGCAGGGTGAGATCGGCCAAGGTGTCGCGCGCCCAGGCGAGCACGAGGCGCAGCCGATCTTGCACGTCGATCGCTTCGAGGATCTGGACCTTCTGGTCGAGAGAGAGGTCCGGGGAGTAGCCCGCGACGTCGGCCAGATGACCCGGCTCAGTGATGTCACGCAGCTGCGCGGCGACCTGTCGCGCCCCTCGCGACAGCAGGATGTTTTCCAACACGGCGCGATACTCCCGTGCCAGTTCCGTCGCGGCCGGAGTCGCTTCAGCGTCTTTAATGGGTTGGGCCTCGACCCACAGGGCTTCACCGGTTCCGGGAACTCCTGTTCCGATCACGGCCCGCTGATCCCCGCGCACGGCGACGGCGGGCAGACCTCCTGGTAGCGTGCCCTCTTCCATCACCTCGGCGATCACGCCCACGCTGGCGTAGCGACCTTCAACGTGAGGGACGAGGAGAAGCCGACCACCGGCGGACCGTGCGGCGTCGACCGCTACGCGAGATTCGTCTGACTCAAGAGCCATCGTAAAGACCATGCCGGGAAGTACCACGCCGGACTTGAGCGGTAGCAACGGCAGAGTCACTTTTTCTTCAGCCACGTATTCGTCCTTTGTACGAGGCGGCTCGCGCCACCAACCAATTCCCGCCGAGCTCGAGAGGAAAGTGCTGGTTTCGTGCCGATGAACTCGTAATCGGGACGCCCAGTGTAAAGGTTTCGCGGGGAGTTCAGCCCAAGACGATTCGCGGGCTCAAATCGCTCGAGGCGACTCGTTTTCGGTCTGTCGTTGGGGTCGTCATCGGACGATGGCTGGGGACGCTCTTTGCTCGCGGTGGTCGCCTCAATCGTCGGCGTTGCTTGTCGACAGAATGGCGAGTTCGCTATCTCCAATCCTGCTCATGAGTGAGAGTGTCGGCCACGAACTGGGCCACCACTGCGGCCAGTTCAGCTCCTTTATCTTCCTGTAGGAAGTGGCCCGCCCCCGTTACGGTCACGTGGGCTTGTCCAGAAGCCCCGGCAATCTGCGAACGCAGCACGCGATCGGCGCCTCGGGTGATCGGGTCCGAGTCGGAGAATGCGCACAAGAAAGGCCGCTCGAAACGTCGAAGCGACGCCCAGGCGGCTCGATTGGCGGGGGCCGCGGGGTCACCCGGGCTCGTCGACACGAGGAGGGGAAACTGGCGCGCGCCCTCTTTGTATCGGTCATCGGGAAAGGGCGCATCGTACGCGGCGACCACGGCTGGGTCGAGATCGGTAATGCAGCCACCGTCAACGATCCGACCGACTCGAAACTCGGGAGTTTCCTGACTGTAGCGCTGCCAGGCCAAAAACGCGTCGCTCGGATGGTGGTCGCCGGTGGGTAGGGAGGTGTTGGCGGCAACGACACGAGCGAAGCGTTCTGGATGCTCCCCCACGAGTCGAAGTCCAATGAGCCCGCCCCAATCTTGGGCGACCAGGGTGACCGCGTCCAGACCGATGCCCTCAATGGCGGCCCAGGTCCAGTCGACGTGGGATTGGTAGGAGTACTCGCCGCGGTGGGCCGGTTTGTCGCTGCGGCCAAAGCCGTCCAAGTCGATCGCCACCGCTCGCAGACCCGCCGCGACGAGCACCGGGATCATCGTGCGATACAAGTAGCACCACGAGGGTTCGCCGTGCAACAACAAAATTGCAGCACCATCGGGCGGTCCTTCGTCGAGGTAGTGGACTCGCAAGGCTTGTTCTGCGTCCCCCGCCGGGACCTCAACATAATGGGGCGCGAATGAGTACCCCGGGAGATCGCCAAAGCGCTCGTCCGGCGTTCGCAGTATCTCCACGAGGTCCCCTACTCTGCGATCAGATCTGCCGATCCCATCTCGCTGGGGGACAGCGTAGTCAAGGTCTGCTGGCGCGAGGGGACTCGCGGCATCGCGAGCACGACGTACCGGCTCCGACCTCGCTCGAGGGCGTACGCTCGCGGGATGCTTCTCACCGCGAAGATCCTCGTCGTCTCGGACTCGGTGGCCGCGGGAACGAAGGAGGACGGCGCCGGGCCCCTGCTCGAACGTCGACTGATTGACGCCGGCTTCACCGTGCTCGAACGGCGTGTCACCCCCGACGGCGTTGAGGCCGTGGCGGACGCCCTGCGTGAGCTGGTTGATGGATTTTTCGGACTGGTCGTCACGACTGGGGGTACGGGATTCGCCCCACGCGACGAGACTCCCGAAGCAACGTCTCTCGTACTCGATCGCGAGGCGCCGGGGTTCGCCGAGCGGATGCGCGCCACCCATCCCCTCGGGGCTCTCTCTCGAGGTCGGGCCGGCGTGGCGGGCAGCGCTCTCGTTATGAATACGCCGGGCTCACCCAAGGGTGCCCTAGAGAGTCTGGAGGCCGTGCTCGGACTGGTGCCCCACGCCCTTGGACTCCTCCAGGGCGACGCTGACCATCATCCGCCAGAGACCGGAGGCAGCACGGCGACTTCGTCGTGAGGGCCGACGCCCTCGGTGAGCTCGGTCTCCTCGCCGTTTCGCCACACCTGACTGCGCTCCAGGACTCTGGCGAACTCCGGGCCGTAACGTTCGACGGCTCCGATCAGCACGTCACCCACGGTGGCGCCTTCGATGTCGTCGCGGCGAACACCGGCCGCCTCGCGTGCCGGACCGAGGAGCAAGAGTATGGTCACGACGGCGACGCGACGGCCGACTGGTCAAGGATCATGACTGACACTCGATCGCCCGTCACGAGCCCGTCGCCGTCGGGTACGAGCGCGATCGCGTTGGCGGCGGCGATCGCCTGCAAGAGGTGCGATCCCTGTCGGGCGACATTGGCGACGCGCAGTGCGCCCGAGGCGTCGATCCGCGCACTGACGTGCACGAGATGTAGTTTTCCGTCGCGGTGTCGGCTAAGCGGCTCGTCGAGAACTGTCGCGAAGATCGGTCGATTCAACGCGCGCTGGCCGGCGAGGCGACGTAACGCGGGTCGCACGAAGAGCTCGAAACTCACCCGCGTCGAGACGGGGTTGCTGGGCAGGCCAAAGACCGCGGTGCGCTCCCCGACAACACCGAAGGCGAAGGGTTTGCCCGGTCGGATAGCGACCTGCATCCATCGAGCACGCTCGGCGCCGAGTTCGAGAATCACCGACTTGACGTGGTCCATGTCTCCCATGCTCACGCCGCCCGTGGTGACGACCGCGTCGCACCGAAGGGCACCCTCTGCGATGCGCTTGCGTGTGGCGTCGTACTCGTCACGCGCGGAGCCGAGATCCAGCGCCTCGACGCCCGACTCGCGCAGGATGGCCAGGAGCATCGGACCATTGGAGTCGCGAATGGCCCCCGCGCGCAGCGAGTCGCCGGTGTCGACGAGCTCGTTGCCCGTCGAGAGCACACCCACTCGAGGTCGGGGATGGACGAGCACGCTCGACAGCCCCTGGGACGCCAGCACCCCGACCCGCACGGCGCTTAGCTCGTCACCGGGGCGTACCAACACGTCGCCGACGCGTACGTCGTCGCCGGGATAGCGAACGTACTCACCTACCGATATCGCTCGAGGGATCTCGACGACGTCTTCTTCCACCAGGCGAGCCTCTTCGACCATGCAGACACAGTCCGCGCCGTCGGGCAGTGGGGCGCCGGTCATGACCTTTGCCGCTTGACCGGAGTTAACCCGCGTCGACGTCGCGTCCCCCGCGCGGGTCGCCCCGACCACGCGAAGTCGCGTCGCGCCCGTCACCGTGTCCGCGTCGCGCAGCGCGAACCCGTCCATCGAGGAGTTCACGAACCCCGGGATCACCTCGTGGGCGATCACCTCGTGGGCCGCGACGCAGCCGCTGACCTCACCGAGCGGCGCCGAGATCGGATCCAACGCCTCGACCGAGTCAAGTACGAAGTCCTTGGCCTCTTGATACGAGATCACCGCGACGTCCTTCGCGCCATGACGACTCAGAGGTCCTCAACGCGAACGAGGCCCTCGGACTCCTCGCTCCAGGCCGAGCCGCCCTCCCAAACCTCACGCTTCCACATGGGCACGCACCGCTTGAGCGCGTCAATGCAGAATCGTGCGGCGTCGAAGGCCTCACCGCGATGCGCAGCGGACACCACCACCACCACGGCCGGCTCGGTCAGCGCTACTTGGCCCACGCGATGGTGCAGGGCCACCGCACCTATCTCGGGCCAACGTCGTCGCGCCTCGTTCACCACACCCACCAGGCGTGCTTCGGCCAACGCGGGCTCGGTCTCATACTCAAGGATCGTCACCTCGTGGCCGCTCGTCGAGGTCGAGCGGGCCGTGCCACAGAACATCACGACCGCCCCGCACTCCGGCCGTAGGGTCCAGGCGCGCAGATCCTCGGGACACAGCGCATCCGCGGATACCGCCACCCAGTCTGAGGCAGGTGTGGTCGTCACAAGGTGCACCCTACTTTCGTGCGGGAGGGGCCTCGCTGCGTCCCTGCGTGCGAGGGCGTATTACGGCAGACAATCGGGTGTTCATGCCGTACGTGCAGGCTATCAAGCCTAATATCGCCGCATAAGTGACTACGGTGATGGTCACGCCACCCGCGAACCGCCGCGGGAGATCGAGAGAGGACTCATGGCTCTGCGCCTACGACCGAGTTGTCACCACCACCCGCGCCGCCGGTTTCTCCACTGGGCGTTTGCGCTGGCCGTGATCGCCTCTTTGACCACGATTGGATCCTTCAGCGCCGAGGCAGGAGTGGCCTCCGCGGCCCCCCTGCACTCGGGGTCGGTCGACGTGCTCTACGCGGGGTCACTTCTTGATCTCATGGAACACGCGATCGACCCCGCTTTTCACAAGGCCACCGGCTACACCGTCGTCGGAGTGTCCAACGGCTCGTCCGCTCTGGCCAGTGAGATCCAAGGCGGCACCGAAGTGGGCGACGTCTTCCTCAGTGCCTCGCCCTCGGCCGACACCACTTTGCAGGGCCGCGCGAACGGCGACTGGGTTGACACGTACAAGGAGTTCGCCACCTCCCAGTTGGTCCTCGGCTACAACCGGGCCTCTCCCTTCGCCCACGCCCTACGCACCCAACCCTGGTACGACGTCGTCACGCGGCCGGACTTCCTGCTCGGGCGCACCGACCCGGCCACCGACCCCAAGGGCGTCCTCGCGGTCGACGCTCTCACTGGCGTCGCCCTCAGCTACGGCGTGCCGGCCTTGGCGACACTCGCGACGTCGACGTCGAACGTGTTCGAAGAGACCGCGCTGGTCGGTGAGCTCCAGGCGGGCCAACTCGACGCGGGGTTCTTCTACGCCGTGGAGGCGGCGGCCGCGCACCTACAGACCGTGGCGCTCGTGGGCACCGACCTCTTTGGCCAGTACACGGTGGCCACGCTGAAGGGCGCGCCGCATCGCGCCGCCGCCCAGGCGTTTGTCGCGTTCCTCCTCAGCCAGGCCGCTAAGAAGATCCTGGCGGCCAACGGGCTGACGCCGCTGGCCCACGTGCCGATCTTCGGGCCAGCGACCGCGTCCACCACCAGCCCGGTCTCGACTTCGACGACGTGATCCGCGCCGCGCGCCGCCCCGTCGTGCTGCTCGGTGGGCTGCTCGTCGTCTACCTGGCCGCTCCTCTGGTGGCCTTCGCGATACGCCTGAGCGACTCGCCCCATCGAGGCTTCCACCAGGCGGGACTCTTCTCGGCCCTGTGGGTGTCGGTCAGTGGAGCCACGATCTCCCTGGCCCTCATCACGGCCTTCGGCGTGCCTCTGGCCTACGTGTTGGCGCGCTCCAAGAGCCGCTGGGCCGCGGTGGTGGGGGTCATCGTGCAGATTCCCTTGGCCATGCCGCCACTCATGAGCGGCATCATCCTCATCTACGTGGTGGGCCCCTACACCTTCCTCGGCCGTCTCTTTGACCGGCGTCTCACCAACTCGATGGCCGGGGTGGTGATCGCCATGACCTTCGTGGCCGCCCCCTTCCTCGTCGTCGCCGCGCGTTCGGCCTTCGCGGCGCTCGATCAGAGCCTCTTCGACGTCGCCGCGACCCTCGGTCACGGAGAGGTGGGACGCTTCTGGCGCGTCGCGGTACCAGCGGCGAGCGGGGGCGTGCGCGCGGGAATGGTGCTCTCGTGGTTACGCGCGTTCGGTGAGTACGGAGCTGTCGTCGTCTTGGCCTTTAACCCGACAACGCTTCCGGTCTACACGTATAACCAGTTCAGCGGCACGGGCCTACCGACGACTCTCGCGCCCACGGCGCTCGCCGTCGCCGTGGCGGTGGTCGTGGTCCTGCTCGCTCGCGCGCACGCGCCGCGCCGACGTCACGAGATCCCCGACGAACCGTCGCAGCGACCAACCCTGAAGGGCGAGAGTGCGCCGGTGCACTTTCAGGTTGAGCGTCAACTCGGGGACTTTCACCTTCGCGTCGAGCACCTCGCGCCCGCGCGGCACGTCGCCGTGCTGGGACCCTCGGGCGCGGGCAAGTCGGTCCTGCTGCGCGGTCTCGCCGGACTCTACGGCGTGGAGGCCGGCGTGTTGGTGGTCGGTGCCGACCCCCTGGGCGACCAGCGCACCGAGGAGCGTCACGTCGGCTACGTGGCCCAAGGCTTCTCCCTCTTTCCGCACCTGACGGTCTGGCAGCAGCTCCTCTTTCCCCGCGGGGCCACGCCAGATCTGGCCGCCTACTGGCTCGCGCACCTGAGCCTGCAGGGACTGGAGAACCGACGTCCGAACGAGATCTCGGGCGGTCAGCGCCAGCGCGTGGCCCTGGCCCAGACGCTCTGCGCCTCGCCACGGGTGCTGTTGCTCGATGAGCCGCTCTCGGCCCTCGACGTGCCGACGCGACTCCAACTGCGTCGTGAACTTCGCCAACTACAACGCGACACCGGACTCGCGACCATCCTCGTCACCCACGACCCTGAGGAGGCGGCCTTCCTCGCAGAGGAGGTAATCGTCCTCAGCGAGGGGCGCCAACTACAGAGCGGACCGAGCCGCCAGGTCTTCACGCGACCCGCTTCCCCCGAAGTGGCGCGTCTGTTGGGTGTGGCCAACCTGCACTACGCCCACGTCCTTGACCCGGGCGTCCTCGAGGTGGCCGGCCAGCGCCTGGTTGTCGGTACTCCGAGCCTGCCCACGGGCACCCGCGTGGCCTGGAGCGTCCGGCCCGAGACCCTGGGCGTGAGCGCGACCATTGGTGCGCCGGTCCCGGGGGGCGTCTCGGTGCTGGCGGGAGTAGTGAGCGATCTAGCCGACGTCGGCACGGCCGTTGATCTATTCGTGGCGATCGGCGCCGAGGTCGAACTACAAGTGCGCATCACCGCACCGCTCGACCTGAGCGTGGGCCAGGCGTGCGGCGTGCTGGTGCCCAGCGAGGCGGTCTCGCTCTGGCCGCTCGAGAGCGACGCGGTGCTCGCCCTCGACTGACGTGGACTCAGAACTCTTGGGGTATCTCGACCCCGACATTGGTGGCCTTTACCACCGCGTCGACCACGACGCCGGGCGCCAAGGCCAACTCGTCGGCCGCCTCCCGCGTGATCAGTGAGACGAAGCGGTGCGAGCCCGCCTGGATCTCGACCTGGGCCACTACTTTGTCCATCACTACCCGGGTGACAATGCCCACGAAGCGGTTGCGCGCCGACTGGGCTCGCGGCTGGTGGGCCGCCTGCTCTCCGGCCAGTTCGATCGCCAGCGTCGCCAGGTCCTCGCCCTCGAAGTAGCGCCGATCATCCCCTCCCACGCTGGACGCCACCCGCCCGGCGCTGGCCCAGCGGCGCAAGGTGTCGACGCTCACCCCGAGCAACTGGGCCGCCTGCCCGATCCGATACGTGGCCACGAGGACAGATTAGGGCGCGGGTCAACCGCCGATCATGGACATCGATCGGGCCGGTCGCAGGAACGTCGGCTCGTTGATGGCGTGGCCCGGGTACTTCTCCCAGACCGCCTGGCGCAGGAGTCGCGTCACGGCGTCATCGTCCTCGGCGCGCAGGGCCTCTCGCACCGGTCGCTCATCGTCGGAGAACAGACAGTTTCGGATATCCCCATCGGCCGTGAGGCGCAGCCGGTTACAGGTCCCACAGAAGGGCTGAGTCACCGACGAGATCAGACCGATCTCGCCGCGCCCGTCGGTGAAAGCGAAGCGCTCGGCCGGCGCGACGTCGCCCTCGCGCGAGATTGCCCGCAGTGGCCATCGCCTGGCCACGCGATCGTAGACCTCCTGGCCCGAGACCATTCGTGAACGGTCCCACTGACCTTGGGCGTCTAGTGGCATGAACTCGATGAAGCGCACCACGCGAGCGGTGTCACGAGCGAAGACGACGAAGTCCTCGATCTCGTCGTCGTTGATCCCGCGCAACAGCACGACGTTGACCTTGAGTGGCACCAGGCCCACCGACTCTGCGACATCCATGGCGCGCAGTACCGTGGCTAACTCGCCGCGACGGCGCACTTGGGCAAAGCGCTCGGGGCGCAACGAGTCACAGCTCACGTTGACCCGTGTGAGCCCAGCGTCAAAGAGCGACCGAGCCACCGGGGCCAGTCGCGTGGCGTTCGTCGTGAGGGCGAGGTCGCCAAAGCCCAGGGCGGCCAGCCGGGCGACCAAGTCGACCACGCCCCGTCGCACCAGGGGCTCGCCGCCGGTCAAGCGGATCGACTTGACCCCGAGGTCGCGCGCCACCCGCGCCACGCGCACGACCTCGTCGAAGGACAAGAGGTCCGCCCGGGGCATGAAGGTCATGCCCTCCTCGGACATGCAGTACACGCAACGAAGGTTGCAGCGATCGGTGAGCGAGATGCGCAGATCGTCGTGCAGGCGGCCGTAGCGATCGACTAGTGGACCACTCGTGGGCACGTCATCGAGGTGGGACCCTGGCGCGTGGCGCGTGACGGCGTGGGGCAGCACCGAGATCGCGACGGGCACCGAGGTCGCAACAACGTGAGAGGCGACGTTGTGGCGAGACGACAGATCCTCAGTTTGTTCCATCGGCCGGAGTCCTCTTTGCAGATGTTGGCGGTCGGCGCCAGGTCGCGACGCTTGGTTGACGAGCGTCGCGCGACGATGGGAGGTTACCAGCCGACTCGTGTCGTACCGCGCGCCGACCGTGGGACGAAGATCGCTCGCGGTAGCATGCTCGACGTACGACCGTCTCGTACGGGCGCTGACCGGGAAGCGAGGGCGGGGAATGAAGAAGGGTCTCACGCACGTTGACCGCGCCGGTCGACTCCGCATGGTCGACGTCTCTAGAAAAAAGTCCACGCGCCGCAGCGCCGAGGCGAGTTGTCTCGTCATGACCTCATCGGACCTCACCGACCTCCCGCCTAACCCCCAGGGGATCGACGCGCTGCACGCGGCGCGTCTGGCCGGCATCCAGGCCGCCAAGGCCACGTCCACGCTCATCCCGCTCTGTCACCCGCTCAACCTCGACGACATCGACGTGGAGGTGACCTCGACCGAGGGAGGCCTCGCCATCACCGCGACTGTCGTTACGGTGCACCACACCGGTGTCGAGATGGAGGCGCTCACCGCCTGCGCCGTTGCCGGTCTGAGTCTCCTGAACGCCGTCTCTCGCGTGGATCTCCACGCCTCATTGGAGGGACTCGGACTCCAGCGAAAGAGCGGTGGCGCCTCGGGCGATTGGGGACGGCTGGTCGAGCACAGCGACTGAGCGGAAAGCCCAGCCGTCTCGCCAAGAAAACTGTAACGCCTCATCCTCTCCAGGGACGGTAGAGCGAGACGATAACGTCTCGCTGGACCCGCGGCTCAATGCGGAGAGGAGAAACCTGATGAAGAGGTTCCTGAGCACCCTGATCGTTCCGACCGCCCTGCTGGTCGGATCGCTAGGCACCCTCGGCGTCGTCAACGCCGGACCGGCCGCGGCGGCCGACGCGCACGCGACGATGGCGACCAAGACCTGGCACGGCAAGGTCACCAAGATCAACGAGACCATGGGTACGACCCACTCATTCAGCTTCAAGGGCACCAACATGAAGATCTACACGGTGCACTACGACGCGATGACCGAGTTCACCATGGGCACGAGGAAGGACGTCAAAGTGGGAGGATTGATCTCAGTGACCGGTACGTTGAAGAGTACGACGATTACAGCGACCTCGATCGACCTCTAGGGCGAAACGACGCGACGCGTGCAACGACCAGAGATCTCACCTCGCGAGACGTCGAGGGGCCGCGGCGCGTCGCTCGAGCCACGCGTCGCGGTCGGCCGTCGGGTCTTCCTCGGTCTCGGAGCGCTCGGGGCGTTGGGCATCGCCTTCGGCGGCAATGTCCAGAACGTCCTTGGAAACTCGCTCGGCTCCCTCGGGAACCTGCTGCCCGGTGGCGACCGCTTCCGGTACTACTCGATCACCGGTCGCTACCCCACGATCAGCGACGGCTCGTACCGGCTGGAGGTGAGTGGACTGGTCGAGCGGCCCACCACCTTCACGTTGGCCGACCTCAAGACCATGCCCGTCACTTCGTTCACCAAGACCTTCCAGTGCGTCACCGGTTGGAGGGTGGCCGACGTGGAGTGGGAGGGGGTGCAACTCTCGCATCTCTTGCAGTCGGTCGGCGTCAGGCCCGAGGCCGTCGCGGTGACCTTCGAGTCCTATGACCGCGCCGACTCAGAGAGCTTGACCATCGATCAGGCCGGTCTCTCGGACGTCATCGTCGCGTACCGCATGCTCGGCGCGCCGGTGACCCGGGCCCACGGCGGTCCGGTGCGACTCTACGTGGCTCCGATGTTCGGCTACAAGTCACTGAAGTGGCTCTCGGCCATCCGCGTCGTCGACCGGATCGAACCAGGTTTCTGGGAGCAGAACGGCTACCCGGTGAACGGTTGGCTGGACGGCACCACTGGACCAACCAACCCTGATCCTCAACTGACCTGAGATGGCGCTGACCGAGTCGCCGGCGCGAACGGCTGTGCGAGTGCTGCGCTTTGACGGCGTGCAGCGCGCGGCGCACTGGTCGAACGCGGCGCTTTTTGGTGTCTTGATGTTCACTGCGATCCCGCTCTACTTCGGTTCGTTCTTCGGCGTGGTCTTTCCGCGCCATCTCATAGAGCAGATCCATTTGTGGTGCGGGATCAGTCTGGCGGCGCCCTTAGTCATCTCGATGCTGGGGCCTTGGGGCCGAGGTATGCGGCGCGACGCCCGGCGCGTGAACTACTGGACACGACGCGAGATCAACTGGCTCCTCTCCTTCGGGCAACGCCCTCTCGAAGCCGATAAGTTCAACCCCGGCCAAAAACTCAACGCGCTGTTCGTTGTCGCCGCCATCTTCATCATGCTGGTGACCGGATCGATGCTCCAGTGGTTCCGGTTCTTCCCGGTGCCCTGGCGCACTGGCGCCACGTTCGTGCACGACGCCTTCGCCTACGCGATCTTCGCGGTGGTGGCCGGGCACGTCATGATGGCCCTCACTCACCCCGAGGCTCTGCGCTCGATGTTCACCGGTTGGGTCAGTGAGAAGTGGGCTTTGCGACACGCGCCAGCGTGGCTCAAAGAGCGCGACGCCGACACCCTCGCGCCCTGATCATCCGCCGGCCATCGCACCCACCACGATGAAGGGCGTCCCTCCACTGGCCAGGGTCGAAGCCAACGGCTGGTCGAGCGGCTCGTGGGAGACGTCCTCCCCGTCGACGAAGAAACGCACGAAGGGTCGTCGGCGTCCGGTGGCGGGGTCGCGGATGGTGCCCCGCAATGTCGGATAGGCCGTTTCGATCGCGTCGATGATCGCGCCCGCGCACACCACCCCGTCCACTTCGAGGGTGACCTCGCGCGAGACCCCGGCCAGCGTTTTCAGATGAGCGGGGAGGAGGACTCGAATCACGCCAGCGTTTGCACTTCGACTGACAGCACTCGGGGCAGGTCGTGCACGATCGGCGCCCACGAGTCTCCGGCGTTGGCTGAGACGTAGACCTGACCGCCGGTGGTGCCAAAGTAGATACCGCACTTGTCGAGGGTGTCAACGGCCATGGCGTCGCGCAGGACATTGACGTAGCAGTTACCTTGGGGCAGGCCATTGGTGAGCGGCTCCCACTCCCCCCCGCCGCTGCGACTGCGATAGACGCGCAACTTGCCATCGAGGACGAAGTGCTCTGAGTCGCTGGTGATCGGAACCACGTAGAGGGTCTCGGGCTCGTGCGCGTGGACGTCGATGGCGAAACCAAAGTCCGTGGGCAGGTCTCCGCTGATCTCGAACCACGAGTCGCCCGCGTCGTTCGAGCGCATGACGTCCCAGTGCTTTTGCATGAACAAGACGTCTGGCCGAGACGAATGCATCGTCACGTGGTGCACGCAGTGGCCCACCTCGGCGTCCTCTTCGGGGATGCCCGCAGAACGCAGCCCCTTATTGATGGGCTTCCAGGTCACCCCCTCATCGTCGGAGCGAAAGGCCCCCGCGGCCGAGATGGCGATCACGATGCGACGCGGGTCCTTCGGACTGACCATGATGGTGTGCAGGCACATGCCCCCGGCCCCCGGCTGCCAGGATGGCCCGGTGCCGTGACCGCGCAGACCCGAGAGCTCGCGCCAGCTTTCCCCTCCGTCGCTTGTTCGAAAGAGTGCGGCGTCTTCTACGCCCGCCAGCACGGTGTCGGGATCGCTCAGCGAGGGCTCGAGGTGCCAGACCCGAGCGAACTCCCACGGATGGGGCGTCCCGTCGTACCACTGGTGCGTGCCGGGTACCCCGTCGTAGACGAACTCGTTGCTAACCGGCGCCCAGGTGTCGCCGCCATCGTTCGAACGCTGAATGATCTGTCCGAACCAACCGGTCGACTGCGACGCGTAAATCCGGTTCGCATCGACTGGCGAGCCCTTCACGTGATACACCTCCCAGCCGCCGAAGAGCGGGCCTTGCACGTTCCACTTCTCACGCTTCGCGTCTGCGGTGAGAATGAAAGCGCCCTTGCTCGTACCAACCAACACTCGCACGCCACTCATGGAGCCCCTTTCGCAGGCCGGTCATCGTCGTCGACCACGGCCCACAGTAGTTCCCGAGCGAGGGCTCCCCCAGGTCTTTCGAAACGTCCCTTCAGCGCAGGAACGCCACTCGATACGCTGAGCGCGTGAGTGGACCGCGTTACCGTACAGGACCCAAGTGCCGTAAGTGGATCGTCAATCGACGGTGGCTACTCGCTTCCTTTCTGTCCGGCGTCATCGTTCTCGGCGCGAGCCTCGCCGTCGCCGCGTCGACTGAGGCGGATAACGCGCCGCCCACCACGATCCCGCCCACTAGCACGACCGGCGCTCCTACTACCACCAGCTCCACCACGACAACCACCGCGACGACAACCACCACGACGACAACCACCGCGACGACAACCACCACGACGACCGTTCCTCTCAACGCGGTGGTGCCGCCGGGTCCTGCTGCCGAGCACCGCCGCTTAGTCCTCTATCGGACCATCGAAGGTTCCATCTCTCCCAAATCCGTCGTTTCCACCAACGGTGGCCTGGTCTTCGCGCAGAACATGATGTACCGCCACACGGTGACCGTGTACAACTCGGCAGGGACACTGGTCAAGACGATCAGCGACGGCGTCTACTTGGCGAACTTCGGCGTGAAGGGGCGACCGGGGCTGACCCACGGTGCCCCCGTCGAGGGCGCCGTGACCCCGAACGGCAAATACGTATGGGTCTCGAACTACTCCATGTACGGCGTCGGCTCGGGGCCTGAAGGCTCCGATACCTGCACGCCGGCCTCGGCCATCGCGGCGGGCGACACGCCCAGTTACTTGTACCAAATAAGTACGTCGTCGCTGTCGGTCGTCGGCGTAGCGCTCGCGGGTGTGGTGCCGAAGTTCGTGGCCGTCACGCCCAATGACCGCTACGTGTTGGTCTCGAACTGGTGCTCGTGGACAGTGAGCGTGGTGAGCGAGGCGACCCACCGCGCGGTGGCCACCATACCCGTGGGCGCCTACCCGCGGGGGATCGCTATCTCGCCCAACTCACAGCTCGCCTACGTCGCGATCATGGGAAGTGACGTCATCGACGTGATCAACCTCCGCGACTTCAAGGTCACGGGCCAGATCGGCGGGGCCTACAACGTTCGTCACGTGGTGATTGATCCTCACAACAGCGAGTTTCTCTACGCGACGCTGAATCAGCCGGGGGACGTTGTGAAGATCGACCGGTACACCGAAAGAATATTGGCCGAGGTGCACACCGGGTCGGACTGCCGATCGCTCGCCATATCGACCGACGGCACGGCTCTCTACGTCGTGAACTATTTGTCCAACACCGTGACCGAGCTTGACGCGAGCAACCTGAGAATCTTGCAGGTGGTGCCCACCGGTACCAACCCGGTGGGCGTCACCTACGACGGGACGACTGGACGAGTGTGGGTAGCCGTGTACACCGGTGTAATCCTGGTGTTCAACACAGTCCCGACATAGAACACCCGAGGCTGACGTGACCCGAGATGTTCGCGGGCAGTGCGCTTAGCCCTCTGCAATAGCCCGTACTACTCGACCACGAGTTTGAGACGTGCGAGATCGTCGGCGAGATCCGTCGTGCGGTCACGGTGGGCGGGCATCACGACCGCGATGCCCCATTCCATCAAGCGCGGTATTCGAAGCACGCGGAAGGACTCGCGCACCAGGGTGCCCTCGGCGTCCGCGGTCAGGCTCAATCGCCATTCGACTGAATCAAGGTATGGCCCGCTCGGAACGGTTATCCACACCAATTCGTGCGGTGCGTCCACAGCGACCACTTCGTTGACACGTGTCCATCGCAATCCGCCACGCCGGTTGCGTCCGCGAAAACGAGCGCCCGGTGCTACGGCGTGGAATCCGTCGACCCAGACACAACCTTGGCACTCGCCACTCCACTCACCCACTCGGGTGACGTCAGAGATGACGCCCCACACGGCCTCGGGTGTTGCCTCGATGGCGATACTCGCTTCGCATTCTCTGCGCATGACTAAACCTCACTCGAGAGAGCAACGCGCAGCGACCATGGGGGCGCCTGACCAGTTGCGCCGTCTCATTTGTGCGTCGTTACTATGACCTTTCCCACCTTCGAAGTCGTATTTATCGAGATTGTTATATGCACCTTCAGGAGGTCCTTCAAGAAATTCGCGACTATCGATGCCCGCCTTCGAGCCAAGGTCGCATCGTGGTAGGCGAAGCCGGTAACCGTTATCGAATCTCCCGTCGTGAGCACTTTCGATAGCGCCGTAAGGGCGCTCTTGTCCCTCGCGTTCAATGCGCTGGCGTTCGTTCTGTACGTCGTCTCGCGAGGGACGGGCACCTGCGCGGGAGATGGCGCGACCGGAGGAGTCGGCGGTGCGCTGCTCGAGCCGGTGCTCCCAGAACTCCCACCTGATCCGCCTCCGCCTGAACTACCTGCGCCCGAGCTACCTCCACCACCCGAGCCTCCGCCACCACCCGTGCTACCTCCACCACCCAAGCC
>JBOGFT010000042.1:0-8504 GCA_050701895.1 Acidimicrobiales bacterium | reverse complement strand
GTGATCGTGCTCACGGTCGTCCTCGGCGCGATCGCCACCTATGGCCAGAGCACCGGTCACCGCGCCGCGTACTTCGACCCGACTGCTTGGAGCCTGGGTGGCGTTTGGCTGACCGAGCTGCTGATCGGGGTGGTTGGCACGCTCGTCATCACCTCGGAGTACTCCACCGGGATGATCCGCACCTCGCTAACGGCGCTGCCTCAACGCGCCCTGCTCCTTGCGGCGAAGGCCGTCGTGCTCGCGGCGGTGGTGTTCGTAGCCGGGCTCATCGCCAGTCTCGCGGCGTTCTTCGTCGGCCAGGCGATCATGTCGTCACACCACATCAACACGACGATCGCCCATCTCGGGGTGGTGCGGGCGGTCATCGGCGGGGCCTTGTACCTGACCGTCGGCGCGCTGCTGGCCTTCGGCATCGGGCTATTGATCCGGCACACCGCTGCCGCGCTGGCCACCGCTGTCGCGGTGCTGTTCCTCTTGCCGATAGCGGGGAACCTGCTACCGCACGGTCTGCAAAACCACGTCGACAAGTGGCTGCCCACCGCCGCCGGAGCGCAGATCTGGACGGTCAACCACCCACCGCACCTGAACTCGGCGTCGTCGATCGGCGCCAACGGGCCAATGCTGTCCCCGTGGACCGGCTTCGCGGTCTTCTGTGGATACGCAGCCATCGTGGTTGCCGCCGGGATAATCACGTTCCGCAAGCGGGACGCGTAGAGGGCGCGGCGGACCGGGATGCCCTGATGAACCATGAGCAAGAGGTGCAGTCATGAAGATCTTCGTAGCGGGCGCCACCGCTGTTCTCGAGCAGAGCGCTCGTCCCCCAGCTGGTCGATAAGGGCCACGAAGTGGTCGGAATGACGAAGACTCCATCGAAGCAAGGCCTCATTGGCGAAATAGGAGCGCGCCTAGTCGTCGCTGACGCCTTTGATGCTGACGCCCAGATGCTCACGTGAGTATGACAGAACGCACTAATTCGGGCGGATTGAAGTACTCGTCTTGCTCGTGTTTCTTGAGCGTCTTCCTGCGTCGTCACTGAGAGTTCGACCGAGCCCACCCGGCTCGATTCCACTCGTGGAGAAAGTTTCCCTGCCTTCGGAAATGGTCCACACAAGCTCAGAATGTTTCGGCAAGCAGCTCACGCATCGCTCGCCACGATCGATCGGTCGCCACCTGGTCGAACTTGAGCCCGAGTGCTCCGGTCGTATTTCGCGGGTTGGTAAAGCTGTGCTGCACTCCGCCGTAGACGATCATCTGCCAGTGACGCCCAGCAGCGCGCATCTCTTCTTCGAACGCGACCCGCTGTTCGAGCGGAACGATCGGGTCGTCGGCTCCTACGAACATCAGCACCTTCCCCCTGATATTGCGCGACTCGCCCGGGCGCAAGATATTCAATCCGGGATGGAAGCCGACCACGGCCTTTATATCCACTCCGGTGCGGGCCAGTTCCATCACCACCGTCTCGCCGAAGCAGTATCCAACGGCTGCTATCCGGGAACGATCGACCGAAGGCTCGGCCAAGAGCACTTCAAAGGCTGATCGCACCCTGGCGCGAATCACGTCAGGATCCGATCCGAGCGCCTCGAGCTCCCGGGACATCTCCCCTTGGTCACTAAGGAACCTACCGCCGCCGTAGTAGTCAAGGGCGAAGGCGACATAGCCGAGTTCGCAAAAACTATCGGCTCGGCTCGCCTGGAACTCGTCCAGGCCGCTCGCTTCGGGGGCGATGAGCACAGCCGGAAACGGACCCTCACCTTCAGGGATCGCCAATCGTCCCCGCATCACCAGCCCGCTCGCCTCGTAGTCCACTTCGCGCGACTGCATGAACCGAATGCTATTGGATTATGTCCACAGTTCTTGTGAGCTTGTTTCGGTCTAGCGAAGGTCCTAGTCGGCACTTCCCTTGAGAACAAGCAATGGATCGCGCTCCAGGTGGCCCTCGGATCAAGCGAGGCGATAGCGCTGAAGGACTTCATCGAACGCGTCACGGGTATCTCACTTTTCCAACCAAGCGTTGTTGACATGGCTCACTGGACTCCTGGACGCATCCTTCATGAAGGAGATTCCCCGCTCCGATCGCCAAATCACAGTGACTTCGCAAGGTCGTGAACTGGTCTTCGCAATCCGCCACAAAGTTCAGGTCTTCATCAAGCCCGCCTATGGATCGATTTCGTCTGAGTATTTGTCGGCGGCGAGGAGTGTCGTTCGCGAAATCACTGTTCGGCTCTCTGAGGTACTCGAAGCCCCTTGATAGAGCAGGGTGCGCGGTCCAAGGTGTTCTCGGCCCGTTGACACGCTGGCGGACCAAGAACTGACTGGACGCGGTCCACGTCGACCATTTGGCGCTCGAGTGTCACAGAGGAACCTCTCATCCCCTCGCAATAGTGAGGATACGCATAAGTCGCTGGGCAGTCAAACTGCCGTCCTCAACGAAGGCTCGGTGCGGCTTTCAGCACGGAATGTACCTTCCGTGCGACCAAAAGGCGGTTGATCAATCGCAACGTCGGGAGCGCCCCGCCCGGGGTGACATGAAGGATCGTGCTTCCCGACTGTCGAGAGAATTTCACTTGGGCGTGGAACAGCCGGGTTGAGCCGGTGCCCACCACGATGGTGTTGGAATCATCCGGTAGAGGAGAACCGACCGGGTTTAAGTTCACTTGCATCCCTGGCAAAACCTTGAACCGAGCGCTAAGGCCTCGACGCAACTCGTCAGCGACCTGTTCGATGGTCACGCCGGGTCGCGAAATGGTGACCGTGTACACGCTTCTCAGCGATGCTTCGGTAGGCCATACAGCGTCATGTCATCAGTATATACCGCCACAGTGACTGATCCGAGCCGCACGCCCTACTCAGTTGAGAGGGCAACCAGGACGTCGAGGTCGGCCGCGCGGCGAGCGGACCAACTCGCGGTCACGAGACCCGAGAGTGCGGCCAGCACGAGAAACACGATCAGGCTGGAGAAGGGGACGGCGACGACGGTGATCTCTTGGGACTTCTTGAGCGAGAAAGCCACCGCAGCGCCAAGTCCGGTGCCCGCGACAACGCCGATGGCGGCACCAAAGAGGGACAGAATCACCGCTTCTGAGCGGATCATGGCTCGGACCTGTCGGCGCTTCATGCCCAGGGCTCGAAGCAGTCCAATCTCGCGGGTACGTTCGAAGACTGATAAGAGGAGAGTGTTGACGACGCCGATGAGAGCTATGAGCACGGCAAGGGCGAGGAGGGCATAGACGATGTCGAGCAGTTTGTTGACGCTAGCTACTTGCGCCGCCTCGTACTGCGCCCTGGTTTGGACGCCCACATTTGGATAGGGGTCGGTGGCGTTATTGACCGCGTTGAACATTCCCGGTCGGCCGTCGGTGTTGAGGAGGACTCCGATCGGTAACGGGTTGGTGAAGTGGGAGAGGAAGAACGCGCCCCCCACGAGGTAGTGACCGATGAGGGCGTTGGGCTCGAATATGCCCCCCACTCTGATCGTGGAGGGACCGGTCCGGGCGAATTTGACGCGCACCTTCGAGCCCACCGCAAGATGATCCTTGCTCGCCGTGGTCGCGTCGATGAGCATCTGGCCGGCGTCGAGGGCGGCTTGGGACGTGCCGTGCTGCATCTGCAGGGCGATCGTGTCATCAAGATGATCGCTGGACACCCCCACCACGGTCGCCAGCGAGCCTTTGAACTCGAACTCCCCTTGGTAGACGGTCGAAGAGGCGGTGACCCCGGGCACGGTGGAGACGGCCGCCACCACCGAGTTGGGGAAACCGCTTTTGGGACCGGTGACGATGAGGTCGGCGCTGACCGCGTTGTCGATGGCGCCGGTGGTTGACTTGGACAGCGACGCTCCGAACACCGACATGGCCGAGACCAGTGCGAGGCCGACCATGAGCGCGGCGGCGCTCTGGGCGGTCCGACGCGGGCTGCGCATGGAGTTCTCGCGCCCGAGGCGACCCGAGACCCCGAGTAGGCGGGCCGCCGGTCGACCGAGCACGCTGGCCATGGGTCGGGCCACGATCGGCGCCAACGTGGCGACACCGATGAAGATGGCGACGGCCCCGAGGCCGACGAGAACGACGGCCGACACGGCAAGGCCAACCGCGAGCACCACGGCGCCGGCCGCAAGACTCCCGCCGCCAGCGGCGAGGCGACGGCGCAAGGACGCCTCGGATTCAGTACTTTGGGCCGTGATGGCCGCCACTGGCGCGATTCGCACCGCCCGTCGGGCCGGGCTGATGGCGGAGATCACAGTCACCCCGATACCCACGGCCAAGCCGACGATGACGGTGCGGGGCGCAAACACGAGTGAGCCGGACGGCAAGGAGTGACCGAAAGCGCTCAGGAGGGCCTCGAGACCTTTAGCAGCGAGGACACCCAGACCAAGGCCGATTACCGAGGCCACCGCGCCGACGATCGCCGCTTCGGCTAGGACAGAAAAGAACACCTGGCGACGACTGGCACCGACGATGCGCAGGAGGGCGAGTTCGCGGGTGCGCTGACCAACGGTGATTGAGAATGTATTAAATATGGTGAATCCGCCCACGAACAGGGCGATGAGGGCGAAGATGACCAGCGCGGTTGAGAACACCGAGAGCGCTTGGTCGATGACACTCGTCTCTTCGTTGACCACGGTCTGGCCGGTCACCACCTCCACCCCCCGCGGGAGCATGCGTGCGATATCGCGCTGCACGGTGGACCTGTTCGCCCCCGGCGTGGTCAAGACATTGATCGTGTCCACCGTCCCGATCAGCCCGAAAAGCCTCTGCGCCGTGGGCAGATCGAAGGCGGCGATCGTCGCCCCAGCCAAGTTATCGGCCGTGCCGAATTTCAAGAAACCGGTGATCGTGAAGATTTCTGGCGAGCTGGGCAGTAGGAGGCGCACGTGGTCTCCGATCTGGAAGTGGTATTTGCGGGCCGTGCCGAGGTCCATCACGACGTCGTCCGCAGACGTCGGAGGCGTACCCTCGACCAACTGGAACGCCGAGAGCTTTTGATCCGGGTCGAAAGAGATGCCTGCCGTCGCCCCGCCGCCGCTGATGGCGTTGCCGTTTACGACGTATTGGGCATAGCCGGTGACGGATCCGTCAGCCTCGGCCACACCCGGCACCTCGCGCACTTTGGCGACCAGTGACGCGGGAATCGGATCGCGGACGGCGTTGGCACCGCTGTTGAGGACAGCTTGTCCCCGAACTTCGAAATCGATGTGCTGGTACACGTTACTGACCAAGCTCGTGAACGTCTCGTGCAAGGTGTCAGTGAGAACAAACGCCCCCGAGATGAACGTGACCCCAAGCACAATGGCCAGGCCGGTGAGCGCCAGCCGCAACTTGTGAGCGATCAGGCCCTTCAGCGTGACCCTCCACACCTCAGCTGCCCAGCCGCTTCATCTGCTCGAGCACCGAGTCGACCGTCGGGTTGGCGAGGTCGCCTACCACCTTGCCATCAGCGAGGAACACCACGCGATCGGCATACGCGGCACCGTGCGCGTCATGGGTGACCATGAGGATCGACTGGCCGAGCTCGCTCACCGATTGACGCAGGAAACTCAGCAACTCGGCCGAAGCGTTCGAGTCCAGGTTGCCCGTCGGCTCGTCGGCGAAGATTATCTCTGGTTGGCGGATGAGCGCGCGGGCGCAGGCGACGAGCTGCTGCTGACCACCGGACATCTCGGTCGGCCGGTGTGACAAGCGATCGGCGAGATGCAGAATGTCGGCCAGATAGTCGAACCACGCCCTATCGACTTTGCTACCACTGAGATCAGCCGGGAGCGTGATGTTCTCTCGTGCCGTCAACGTCGGCACGAGGTTGAACGATTGGAAGATGAAGCCGATATGGTCACGGCGAAGTTCGGTCAGACCGGCGTCGTCGAGTAGGGCAACGTCGCGCTCACCCACGAACGCGCGACCCGATGTCGCAACGTCGAGACCCGCCATGCAGTGCATGAGCGTCGATTTTCCCGACCCCGAAGGCCCCATCACTGCTATGAACTGACCCCTGATGAGTTCGACGTTGACGCCGTCCAGCGCGGTGACAACCGCATCACCCTTACCGTAGGTTTTCACCAGGTCGACAGCGCGAGCCGCCGGCAACTGGGCCGGCGAACCCGCCATCTCCGGCCCCGACGGCGACACCTCACGCACCTGCCATTCGGCGCTGTGGCGCGTGGGCAAGGGTCGCCGTCCGATCCGCCCGAGAGGGTGAGGTATTTGTACGGCCAGTCGGCGCAGCGTCCCAGTCCGGTGGCCCAGCGCTCCGACGCGCATCGTCCGGGTCCAAGTAGTCGACCGCAGCCGTGTTGTAATGGAACCGAGCGCCTTCACCAACCCAGCGCTGCTCGCCTCTGGGCGTCAGCCGGTAATAACGGCGCAACCGGCTCTCTACGACATCCTCTCGATCGACTCGGACCAGACCGTCCAACCGCAAACGATCCAATGCAAAATAGAGGACGCCGGCCCGCAGGCGGACCCGCCCCGCCGTCATCGTCTCGACATCAGTGATGATCCCGTAGCCGTGTCGGCTGTCCAACGCCAACGCCGTCCGAATCAGGAAGGTCGGCTCCCGCATCATTCGCTGAGTCACAAAAACAGTATATACCGTGTAACTGTCTAAGGCGAGCTCGGCGGCTCGATCGCTAGGACACGAGAGAGGGGCGCGCAGTGTCGGAGGTCGAGGTCGCCGCCTTGGCACGGAACATCAGGATCACCGCGACCAACTCAACAAGGCACAGGACGAACGCGGCAACTAGGTCTGGCTGTGCTGTCGAGGCTGCATCATGGAGCACCCCGTTGAGCAGGCCGAGCAAGTTGAGTGCGAAGAACACCGGTAAGGCGACCTTCGGCCAGCGATGGCCACGACCAAATGACCAGGCCAGACAGAGCCAAAAACCGATGGCGACGAGCCCGCCGATTACGTTTGGCTCGATTCGAGCAGCGACCGTGGCGTGCCACTGGTGCGCGGTGAACCCCGGGTCTTGGCTGCGTGCGTTTGCCCGGACGGCACCCATGGTGACAACCAGCGTGATCACCGTGACGAATTCGATCACGGTACCGAGCCACATCGCCCTGATCGCCGCGTACACCGAGCGCTCCGATTGAGCAACCCGAGGGCGCAGATGTGCGCACACAGCACTGAGCACCAAATCCAGGCACTCCGTTGGCGCCGGCCGGCTCTGGCCGTCCCTGGCTCCGTCCAACAACAACCCCAGGATCTCCGCCTCGTACTCTGCGCGGAACGACTTCGGGTACCACCTCAGCCAGCGGCGATAGGCGCGCTCTAAATCAGTATCGGTCATCTGGCTACTCCTCCGGCAAGGCCGAGCCGATCGAAGGCAGCGGCGGCGTCGATCTGGAGGCGGGCTGCCTCGGCAGCCAACTGCTTCTTGCCCGCCGGCGTAAGCCGGTAGTAACGGCGCAGACGGCTCTCGACGACCTCCTCCCGATCAACACGAACCAGTCCGTCGATCCGTAAACGATCCAGCGCCGAGTACAGCGTCCCTGCGCGCAACCGCACCCGGCCATCCGAGATCACTTCAACCTCAGAGATGATTGCGTAGCCGTGCGCACTCCCCGCCGCCAGCGCCGTCAAGATCAGGAAGGTTGCCTCCTGCATCGTTCGTCTCGCCATGTCAAGAGCATATTCCGTCCAACTGCCAGTGAACGAGATTCACACTCAAGAGGGCACAACAAATAAGAAGGAGTGATTACTGAATCTCCGAGAGTTGACGAATGCACATCAAAGCCGGCGATGTGCGAACTGACCGTGAACGGGCCCGCCAGGCCGTCCTCACTCGGTTCCTCACTTTCCACCATTACAAGCGATGGGAACGCGGGCGACCTATGGATCCCTGGCGCGCCATTGCGTCTGCGCGGGGCTGAGGGAATCCCACACAAGCCTAAAGTTGCGGTACCGCTGCTTGAGTGCACCACGGAAAACAATCGCACTGAGGGCACCCCATCATTGGAGTGGGACAGACCGACTGATCAGACCAAGCCCCTTCGCTTCAAAAATATCCACTGAACTCCCTACCGGTCATACAACTGTCCATAGGTTCCGATGGGCAAGTCGTGGAGATCCTGAAAGCTTGCCTCGTCCGCCCCGTCAGCCAACTTGGCGAACATGGCTTTGAATTCGTCATTACTGTCGCCAACGACAAACAAGGCGAGCGTGTTGCCTTGCAATGGCTCACGAGCGGGAGAGGCCATCCAGTCGGTTGCAGATATCTCGATATCGCCACTCCGAAGATGAGCATGGATAACCCGGTTGTGTTTCTCCACGGGCATGTGATCCTTCATCGGAGAATCGCCCAGTTTCATTATTGATAGTTCGCCCCCGAGACACTCATGGTAGAAGGACATGGCTTCGCCGCAGTTTCCATCGAACAAAAGAAACGGCGTGCACCGGAGCATGTCCGAAAAGTACCACTACCTGAATCGGTCTGGGTTTGCCGGAGGCTCTGTTCCTTGGAAGTAAGGATGGAACATGGCAAAAGAGAAACCCGGACAGAAGAGGTATCCGTC
>JBOGFT010000041.1:0-13518 GCA_050701895.1 Acidimicrobiales bacterium | reverse complement strand
CGACGAGGCTAAAGAGCGGGGACGATCGGTGCGCCCCTATCACCGCAAGCCGACGGGCGGCGAGACTCTCGCGTGAGAATCCGTGCACTACATCTTGTGTCCGCGTAGTTACCTATATAGCCCTTTTAACGAATAACCCCAGCCCTTTTAATCCCGTGAACTATCCCCACGCCCTGAGCGCCCCGCGGCGTCGACGTCGGCGCGGACGATTCGTCATCGCGGGAGTCTGCCTCGTGGTCATCGTCGTGGCGGGCGTCGTCGCACTGACCGGAGCCAAGAGCTCATCGGCCGCGGCGGCGCTTCGGGTGCGACAGGCGCTGAGCGCCACCCTCGCGTCGCGGTCAATGGCCTACACGCTCAACGAAACGGTGAACGCGGGAGGTACCACGGTCACCGTCGTCGGAACCGGGCAATGCGATTTGGCCAACGCCCAGTGCGACCTGACCATGAATTACGGCGGAACGCTCAGCACCATTGGCCCCGTTTCGGCGGTCTTCTCCAACAACGTCATCTACTTGGAACTTGGTCCGAGTGTCAGAAGGCTGCTGCCCACCCCCTGGATATCCATGTCGCTTACCAATAGTGAGTCGGCGTCCCTCGGCATCGCCGACAACCCGCTCGCCGGTCTCTCTCTCCTCGCTCAGCAGGGTGCGGTTGTGACCGATGAAGGGGCCGTCACCCTCGACGGCCAATCGGTGACGCAGTACGACGTCACGATTGGGTCGTCCGCTGCCCAGAAAATCGTGAGTAGCGGCCTCAGTCTCCTGCCTTCATGGATCTCAAAGGTGGCATCGCAGGTCTCGGTCGGGTCAGTGACCGAGACGGTGGACGTCGACTCCCTCGGACGCCTGGCTTACGTGAGCGTCTCCATGGGTGACACGGTGGCGGGCGCTGCCGTGACCGCCACGGCGAGTGAAACGGTCACGGGGTACGGAGCGCCGGTCACGATTACGGTGCCCCCCGCGAGTGAGGTCTCCTCGGCGGCGAATCTGACCAAGTTGGCGGGCCTGTAGACCTCTGCGGGTTGCGCACAACCGACCTCCCTCGTGGGGCTGAGGCGGCCCGTGAGTTGGATCCAGTGAATACCGAGGAGTTCTTGAACCGCGTGGCGGAGATGAATGTTGCCCGCGAAGTTCTACTCATGAGCCAAGGGTGGTTCACCGAGCGTCGACCCAAGACTTGTCAATGCTCAATTGGTAGTGTTGTACGACACTGAGCCCGTTTTTCACGGCCCTGCTGAGCATTCAGCCGTCACTCGAGATTTGGTAGTAGGAGTTTTTCATGAAGGTATTCGTACTTGGTGGCGACGGTTTCTGCGGCTGGCCGACGTCTCTGCACCTCTCGGACCTCGGCCACGACGTCACGATCGTTGACAACCTCAGTCGCCGCAAGATCGATATCGATCTGGAAGTTGAGTCCCTGACGCCGATTGCTCCGATTGGCGAGCGCCTCAAAGTGTGGAAGGAGTTGACGGGGAACGAAGTCAGCTTCATCCAACTCGACCTCGCCCAGGAGTACGACCGCCTCGAGTCTCTCTTTCGTGATGAGCGTCCTGATGCCGCTGTGCATTTCGGCGAGCAGCGTGCGGCACCGTATTCGATGCGCGACTCCTCAACGAAGCGCTACACCGTTGACAACAATGTCCGCGCCACCCACAACGTTTTGGTGGCGATTGCCACGACCGGTCTCGATATCGCCATGGTTCACCTGGGCACCATGGGCGTTTACGGATATGGATGGTCGGGAACGGCGCCGATTCCCGAAGGGTACCTCACCGTTCGGGTCCCCACGCCCGACGGGGAGATCGACCGCGAGATCCTGCACCCGGCCAACCCCGGCTCGGTGTATCACATGACTAAGACGCTGGATCAGTTGCTTTTCGCGTTCTACGCGGCGAACGACCAGGTTCGAATTACCGATCTACACCAGGGCATCGTGTGGGGCACTCAAACCCCTCAAACCGTGCTCGACGAGCGCTTGATCAACCGTTTCGACTACGACGGCGACTACGGCACCGTGTTGAACCGGTTCTTGATGCAGGCCGCCATCGGGCACCCGCTCACCGTGCATGGCACCGGTGGACAGACGCGCGCGTTCATTCACATTCGCGACACGGTGCGCTGCATCCAGATTGCCTTAGAGAATCCGCCAGCGCGCGGTGACAAGCCGCAGGTCTTCAATCAGGTCACCGAGGTGCACCGCGTGCGCGAGTTGGCCGAACTCATCTCGAAGCTCACTGGCGCAGAGATCGCAAATCTGCCCAACCCACGACGCGAAGCGGTAGAGAACGAACTCAACGTGAGTCGCGAGAAGTTTCTCGCCCTGGGTCTAGAGCCCACCACCCTGTCAGAGGGACTGCTCGAGGAGTCTCGTGACATCGCGTTGCGCTACAAGGATCGAGCCGACACGACAAAAATCATCGCGCGCTCGGTGTGGCGACAGGGGATGGAGACGTCGCCCGACTTGATGAAGAACTGAGTCTCGCCAATACCGTTCAATCTCACGCCAGCGTGTGAGAATTCGGGCATGCCGAAAATCTACGAATACATACGCCATCCGCGGGCCAACGAACTCGCTCACCTGGGCCGACCCGTCAAGACAGACGATTTTCGCAAGCCCAAATCAGACAATTTTTTCGTCAAAATGAACGCCAAGTTCGGACTTCGTGTCACGTTGGCCGTCGGCACCATGTGGTGCGCGTACATATTTACGATCCTGGCTCTGTTCGCTTTGCCCGACGCCATCAAGCAGGGCACCTACTTCGTCGTCGTGTGGCTTTCGAGCAGCTTCTTGCAGTTGGTGCTGCTGCCGATCATCATCGTGGGCCAGAACATCCAGGCCGCGGCGTCCGACAAGCGCGCCGAGGATACCTATAAGGACGCGGAGGCCGTACTCAAGGAGGCCGAGGAGATCCAAAAGCACCTGCTCGCCCAGGACGAAGTGATCACCGCGATCATGGACCGCCTGGAGAAGTTGATGGGTGGCGCCACGTCATCGGCGCCGGCGAGCTAGAAGCCCCGCGCGTTCACCACTTCGAGAATCTGCTGGCACATCTCGGCCCACGTGGGCACGCCATCTCGTAAGAGGGCGCGACGGAAGGGCTCGGCGAACTGATTGAAGTCGACTCGTTGCGTGATGTTCGTCACCGTAGACAAGAAGTTGATGCCCACCGTGACGAACACGACCGATCGGATCATGTACCGCAGTCGTACCTTCTCCTCGTCGCTGACGGTGTCCAAGAGCGGCACCACGGACTCGAGTTCCCCGATTTGGCCGAGCACGGCATCGCGCAGCTTGTCGCTATGAGCCGCCGCGAGAGCGGTCTCTAAGGTGAAGCTCTGTCGAACAGAGTTCTGCTGACTGGCCGACGAGTGCAGCAACTGGGAAAGAGAGCCCTCATCAAGGAGATCGACGAAGTTCGTGAACTTCATCCACCGGGCGCGCATGAGGTCGTGGAATGCCGCCACGACCAGGTCTTCCTTCGAGGGGTACAGCTTGTAGATCGCCCCGGGCGAACAGTTCGCGCGGCGGGCGATACGCGAGATGGTGGCGCGCGTGTAGCCACTCTTACCCACGACTCCGAACGTCGCGTAGGCGAGTTGCGCTTTGAGGTCGTCGGCAGGGGCGAGGATGATGCGGTCCTCGGGCTCGCGCATCGAGACTGGGGCGACGTCGCCGGGATCGACTTCCAAGGTCTCGATGAGCAGTTTCTCCAGCATCGCCTGGTAGTCGCGATCCCACCCGAACTGGGAGTTAGTGAATATCTGCATCATTGTCATGGCGAAAAGGGTCATCCCTCGGGTAAAGAGAGCCTTAGCGCGATCATTAGAACTGAAGTTCGGCTCGAAGTGGGCCTTGATGAACGGTTCCACCTCTTCGTGCAGCGTAGGAATGCGCCTCGCGGTCAATAACAAGTGCACACTCGCGATGTCCGCGGGCGTCGTGTCGCGTATGAAGTCAAAGAGTGCGCCGACGCTCTTCGCAGTGGGAGACTCGGCGGCGGTCATGGACAGTTCGAAAATGGCGGCGGCGCGCTTGGCCAGCACTGAGTTCCACAGGTCGACGAGCAGTTCGTCCACATCTTCGTACCGGGCGTAGGTGGCGCCGTGGGTGAGCCCGGCGTGATGGCCCACATCTCGCAGCGAGACGTGGTCGACTCCAACCCGCAGGACCTCGCTGATCGCCGCGTCTCGAATCGCCGCGTCGTTTGCGATAGCGCGCGCACTCCTGGTGCGCTGGCTTCTGGGCATAGTCCATAATACCTAACGAAACCCTATTTTCAACAAAGCATCTACTTCTCCGCGTGGATGCAGCGCTTCTCGTGAGGAATTACGTGACGCGTGCGACGTGGAAGATTAGTTGGGTGGAGTTTCCCTTGTGAGAAATTGGCTCCTGACCCTTCAGGTGGGCGCCCAGATGGCGGTCGACGCGCATCGCGGCGCCGTGCTTCCCGAGGGGCGCCTCATCGTCATCGCGGTGCCCCTCGCGGCGCTGGCGTTCTACATTCTCGTCGTTCGTCGCAATCGCGGGCGTTGAGTGCCTACCCAAGAGTTCCCCTACGTACCTCTGGATGCGAGGGGATGGCGACTCGCGATGGGACTTCGTCCGCTCGATCTCGCCTCATGGCTCGAAATCGATGATCGCTACGTGGATGAACTCGCCCAAAAAGCGCAACTATTGCGGGAAGACTACGCCGCCGTTGTGGCCACGAATCCCGAGGGTGATGACGCCAGTAGCGAACTGCTCGCAGAGATTTGTGAGAATCTCCGTTCGCATCATCCTGACGTCTCGCCCCAACTCGACGAGCGCGAGCACCCGATTGTTGCGGCCAGTCGGCTGGTACAAGAAGATCTGTGTGTGATGGTTCGCGACGACGCGTGGCGTCTTCGCGCGGCCTGTGTCTGCTTTCCCTCTCGGTGGGATCTCGCGTCAAAGATCGGAACTACCCTCGACGACATTCACGGACCCGTTCCCGGCTACGGCGACGAACTCGCCCGCCCGACGAACGCGTTCTTTGACCGGTTGAAACCCGATCGCGCATTCTGGCGTTTGAACTGGACCCTGCTCGACAGCCCCGCGCTCTTTCAGCCAACGACAGCGCGACGCCCTCCCACGGGAGATCTGGAGGCGTGGCACTTCCGCGTCGAACGACAGACGCTACGCTCGCTGCCTCGTACGAACGCCGTAGTGTTCACCATCCGCACGTACGTGACCTGCGCCGCTGCGCTGCGCGACCGTGACGACACGTTCGTGCCGGCGCTGATCCACGCGCTGGAGAGCGCGCCGGCCCCGGTGCAGTCCTACAAGGGCTGGTCGGGCGTAGCCGAGCGGCTGGTGGATGGCCTGGCGCGCGACTGACCTAGACGGCGCGTCTCTCGGCGCTGTTGCGACCGCTCAAGCGTTCGATGAGAGCGCTGAACCACGTCAGCTCGAGATAGGCGACGATCATCGGACCCACGCATAGCCAGAAGTCGTCCCGCGACGAGATGGCGAAGATGACGAGCAGCACAATCTCCGAGATGATCCGCCATGTGGGGCGCATGCCCAACCGTCGATTTACGAGCGCGCTGGCGATGAAGAGATTCAGTCCTGGCAGGAACGCCGCCGGCGACCAACGACCTTCGAGCTCTCTGACGCCGAAGGCGCACACGGTCGTGCCGATGACGATGAGTACGACGGCGATGTTGCTCGCGACAACGGCGAACCACTCAGGTGTCGGGTGCAGCGTTCCGGGCAGGTGCGCGAGAACGCTCACGAGGAGGCCGAGTCCGCCGAGCACCCCCACGACGCCAAGGTTCTGCACTCGTCGCAGCGCCAGGAGCAGAGTGAAACTGGCCGCGGGGGACGGGGCTTCAGGCCTCTCGCCGTACGGTCGGGTTACCTCGGACCAGTCGGTGCCGGTCCACACCCGCCACTGGCGGGCGCCAGCGGGATCCGGGTACCAGCCCGGAGGGATGGCGCTGATGGGCAACGTGCTCACTCCTCCAGCCTCTCATAGCGCGTTGACGCGAAGATCGCGGCCCTCTAGGCCGTGGAGGGAATACTGAGGAGCGTGGTGACGCCAATGGCCGCACAGACTTTCGACCCGCACGCTACGGCGAGCAGGGGAGAGGGAACGTAGCGCAACGCCACATTGCTGGTCACCTTGCTATGGACCATGGCCAGCCAGGGATCGCCGTCTGAGCGTTGACCAACGACGACGCAGTGAGCCTGTGTGGTGCAGGCGAGCGCGCTGGCTGAGTGTGCCAGAATCGTCGACTTCCACTTCGTTCCAAAGGTTGTCGAGCGAACGAAGAGCGACGCGTGCGCCGTATCGACGAGGCCGATGCAGCGGCGTTGTTGACATGCCAGCGACGTCAGGGTCACCCACGCGCGTGGCGTGATCGATTGGCTCCACGACGCGCCGCCATCGTGGGTCACGTAGAGCGAGAAGACGTGCGCGGGCGTCATCAGACCGAGCGCGCAGTTAACAAGCGTTCCGCAGGTCAATGCGGTGACGGCGTCACCTTTGGCGAAGTTGAGTGGTTGGGTCGACCAGGTCGTACCTTCGTTCGAGCTCAGGCTGAATCGCGGCGCGCCGCCAGGTCCGAAGTCGATGAGTGCACAGACGTCCGTGTTGCACGCGGCGTCACTCACGCCGATGCCCTGCGCCGGGGGAGTGAGCGCACTGAGCGCACTCCCGTGACTGTCGAAGAGCCATAGCAGATCACGCCCAGGGCTCGATCCGCCAACGAGGCACTGCGAGCCCGAACAGGCGGTCGTTGTCAGCAACGTGGATTGAGTGGAGGGAAGCGTGAGATTGAACCAGTGCCCGTGGGGTGACGAGAACTCCGCGATCGATGTTGGTCCCGAGCTGCCACTCGACGTTCCCAGTGCCACACAGACGTCGTTGAGCGTGCAGGCCACGTTGGTGAGAGGAACATCGAAACTCAAGGCGGGCGTACCGCTCAAATGCACGGGCGGTGGTGCCACAGCGATTGTTCCGCAACTGGCCAGGGCGACCGCGCCCGCGGCGAGGACCACGACCACGCGCAATCCCCTGCGCACCCGACCCACGCCTCGACTCATGAACTCCCTATCGAAAACCGACCAAAAGTAGTGACGCTGTTAGTGAACGGACCGCACTCCAGCGCCCACCACCGCGAGACCGTCGGCGAGTTGGTCGTTACTGATGATCATTGGAGGTAGAAGTCGAATGACGTTTCCGTCAGTGCCACAGGTGAGGGCGATCACGCCGTGCTGTTGGCAGTAGTTCACCACGGCCTTCGCCGCCGGCGAGTTGGGCGACTTCGTGCCGGGTTGAACGAGTTCCATCGCGACCATCGCGCCGCGACCGCGAACGTCACCGATGATGGCGACATCTTTGGCCAGTGAGCGCAACGACGCGGTCATCGTGTCGCCGATGACCTTCGCGCGTTCAAGCAGGTTCCTCTCTTTGAGCGTCTGGATCGCCGCGAGCGCCGCGACGGCCGCCACCGGGTTGCCCCCGTAGGTGCCACCAAGGCCGCCCTCGTGCACAGCGTTCATCAGCTCCGCACGGCCGGTGACGCCCGCGAGAGGCATTCCTCCCGCCAAGCCCTTGGCGGTGGTGACGATGTCGGGGATGACCCCCTCGTGGTCGACGGCGAACCAGTCTCCAGTGCGGCCGAAGCCGCTTTGTATCTCGTCGGCGATGAAGACGACGCCATTGTCGCCCGTCCACTTTGACAACGCCGGCAGGAATCCGTCGGCGGGAACGACGAAACCGCCCTCGCCCTGGATGGGCTCGATGAGGATCGCCGCAACGTTGTGCACTCCGATGTCGGTTTCAATGATTTTGATAGCCCGCGTCGCTGCGTCCTCGCCGCTAAGTCCGTCGCGGAAGGGGTAACTCATGGGAACGCGGTACACCTCGGGCGCGAAGGGCCCAAAGCGATCCTTGTAGGGCATGTTCTTGGCGGTGAGGGCCATCGTCAAGTTAGTGCGACCGTGATACGCGTGTTCAAAGACGATGATCGCGCTCTTGCCGGTCGCCAGTCGCGCGATCTTGACGGCGTTCTCGATCGCTTCGGCGCCGGAGTTGAACAGCGCCGAGGTTTTGGCGTGGTCGCCCGGGGTGAGTTCATTCAGCGCTTCGCACACTTCGACGTAACTGTCGTAGGGCGTGACCATGAAGCAGGTGTGGGTGAACCGGGCCACCTGGTTGCTGACAGCCTCGACGAGGGCCGGCACCGCGTGGCCGATGCCGGTGACCGCGATTCCCGAGCCCATGTCGAGCAGTTGGTTGCCGTCGACGTCGACCAGAATGGCCCCTTCGGCTCGGTCAATGTATACCGGGAAACCGACGGTCAGTCCCGCACTGACCGCGGCCTTGCGGCGCGCGTGAAGCTCTTGGGATCTTGGTCCGGGCAAGTCGGTGATGACTTTGCGCTCGGTTCCCACGTGCGTGGTGAGTGACGAAACCATGAAATCTCCTGGGTTGGCGGACGTGAGACGAATCCAGCGTACTGGTCTCGGGGCGGCGAAGAAATGAGAAAGACGGGTGAGCAAGGTCACCCGTCTTTCGCTGGCGGAGGAGGTGGGATTTGAACCCACGGTGCCCGTAGACACAGCAGTTTTCGAGACTGCCCGATTCGGCCGCTCTCGCACCCCTCCGTCGAGGAGTCTACTTCGCGCGTTGCGACTGGACTTTGGTCGTGAATCGTGTCCTACGCTTTGGCGTCATGGAAGACGATGCACACTTCATGCGAAATGCACTCGAGGAGGCAGCGCTCGCCGGAGCCCATGACGACGTGCCCGTGGGATGCGTCATCGTGGCCGATGGCGTCATCCTGGGAAAAGGCGAAAATCGACGAGAGCTCGATCGTGACCCGACCGCCCACGCCGAGATCGTGGCGCTGCGCGAGGCGGCGCGCCAGCGGCGTCATTGGCGCCTCGACGGCGCGACGGTCTACGTGACTCTCGAGCCGTGTGCCATGTGTGCGGGCGCCCTTCTCAGCGCTCGCGTCGCACGCCTTGTCATCGGGGCCATGGACGACAAGGCCGGGGCGGTCGGCTCGCGCTACAACCTCTTGAGCGACCCGCGTCTACTGCACGAAGTGCCGACCACCTACGACGTGCTGGGCGGCGACTCGACGGCACTGCTACGCAACTTCTTTCGCGAACGTCGTGTCGAATAGCGAAAAATACACCTTGAGATCACAAACACGCCCGTCACGGTGACGGCCTGAGTCTCAGGTGGGAGCCAGGTTTGTGAGCCCCAACTGCCCCGCCACGAACTTCGACAGAGCCACGCCACCTGCGACGTCACCCACCGAGGTGCGCACGTGCTCTGTGTTGTACTGGCTGATCGAGACCGGTCCGCAGCCGCTCGGGTCGGCTACCACGACCGAGTAGGGCTTCTTGTTCCCTTCGCGGTAGAAGCTCATCGTGAGTGAGGCACCAACGTCCATGGGGCAGGTCATGGGTAAGGGGCTCGCTACCGGGAGAGCGTTGATGTGCGCGATGATCGAGGCGATGAGGGACGTGTGGTCGGTCGTGACGCTAGAGGTACGGTCCTTCTTCGCGTTGAGGCCACGGTTGAGTTTCACCGTGAGCGTGGTCGCACCGGCGGGGACGACCGCCAGCGCGGATTTCTGCGAACGCCACCAGACTGACGCCGTGATGCTGAACTCGAACGTGCCGTTCGCTCGGGTGACTCCGATGTACACGACTTCAGGCCGCTCCAGTACGGATGTGTCGTTGAGCATGTAGACCTGCGTGTAGGTGACGCCCGACGACCCTGAGGTTGGCTCGTGTCCGGAGAGGGGCCGTCCCTTCAGCCAGGAGATCGACGTTGCCGCGGACGGCGCGACGAAGAACTTCGTGGTGGCGACCTCATTACCGCCGTAGACCGAGGACTTGTCCCCGGTGAATGGCTTCGTCGTCTCGGCGACGGCGGCGGTGATCGCTCGTGAACCAACGGGCAACGGAGCCGCCGACAACAGAGACGCAGTCTCGCGGTGAGCGAGCGCCAGGCGCTGAGCATCGGTGAGACCCGCGTTCGATGCGTACGCCGGCAGCGCCGTTGCGAGCACGACAGAGCCTGCGGCGAGGGCAATCAGGACACGAAGTGAGCGGCGCGCAAGGCCACGTGAGGGAGTACTCAATGTCTTCATACCTTAGATCTGTGCACCCGTGCGCGGTCCTTACAGTCAACTCTGATGACAGATCTATGAAGATTTCCTCGTCGCGGGATCTATCCGATCCATTCCTCATTTGACGTTGGTCTGAGGATACGAAATTCGAGTGTGGCCAGTCGTCGAGCGGCGACGCCGATGGGGCTCGGGGGCTTCGCTCAATCGCCAAAGGCCCTACGGCATCGGCTGAGAGCAACCCTGTGGGAATGGTGGAGAGAGCGTGGCGAAACTTCGGAGTCTTCTCCGGATCACGGTGCCATGACCTCAACGTAGGGGGGCGAAGCCAAGAATCGGTTGCCTGGCGTCCATGAATCGTGGGCCAGGTCCGCGACCATCGCATAACAGATTTCTTGAGAATTTGATGTTGGATTTGCGAAGGCACGTGCGAGGTGAGGTCTCTAAGGTGCGAAGTATGAAGGATCTCAATGAGGTGAGATGGACGGCGGTTCAATCGCGCGACTCGACGATGGCGGGCTGTTTCGTCTACGCCGTCACGACCACCGGAATCTTCGGTCGACCGGGTTGTGGTGCGCGTCGCCCGCTTCGTTCGAATGTCCGATATTTCTCCACGGGCGATGAGGCTTGCGCGGCGGGTTATCGTGCTTGCAAGCGCTGCCTCCCCGATGAAGCGCGTCGGGTCGATGTGATGACTGAAGCAGTCATCGGGGCGTGCCGTGAGTTCGAGCGAACCCGCGGGGGTGTGACGTCGCCGCCACAGCGGCCCATTTTGGATACAGCGAGGGACATCTACGGCGTCGTTTCCGTGACGTGGTCGGTGTGTCCCTCGCCAGTTATATGCGCGAGTGCCAGCTCGATCGCGTTCGCGCGACTTTGCGAAGTGGCGCTTCTGTGACCGATGCCGTCTTCGACGCTGGCTATAGGTCGGCCAGCGCCTTCTATGAGCGCGGTGCTCTGCGACTGGGGATGACGCCCGTTCGCTATCGTGACGGCGCGCTCGGTGAGCGGATTCGTTATACGACCATCGCGACGCCGGTAGGCCTCGTGCTGGCGGCGAGCACCGACCAAGGTGTGTGCTCGATTCGCATCGGTGCGAGCGAGAAGGCCCTGCGCGAAGCCCTCGTCACTGAGTTCCCTCATGCGACAATCGAGCGCGATGACCACGGTCTTGGTGACGTCGCGCTCGTCCTCGCGGGCGCCGTACGAGGAGAGGTCGACGCGGGCGACCTTCCCCTTGATCTTCGGGGCACGGCCTTCCAGATTCGAGTGTGGGAGGCGCTGCGCAGCATCTCGGTTGGCGAAACCCGAACGTATTCGGATGTGGCGGCGCAGATTGGATCGCCTCGCGCGGTCCGCGCGGTGGCTTCAGCCTGCGCCGCTAACGCCGTCGCTCTCGCCATACCGTGTCACCGCGTCGTGCGGCGTGACGGATCACTCGGCGGCTATCGGTGGGGCTTGGCCGTCAAGGAGGCGTTGCTTCTCGCGGAGCAGACCCGCGACGTGACGCAATTGCCGTAAGACGACAAAGTGACCCGAGGCCTCAGCGGGGTTCAGGAAGATGACTTGTATGGAGTTGCTTTGGCCGAGGTGGCCCGGGCACGGACCAGGTACCACGTCCCACCGTCGGAAACGAAGTCTTGACCCTGGTCGTGCTTGGGCCCGAGGTCGCCTACGTACGTGTAAAGCGGATATGAGTTGTAGGTGACCTGCTTCATCGTTGCGCTTCTCGCGACGAAGCCAATCTTTCCTTGGACGTGCGCGCCCAGTGCGACCGTCGTGATCGACTTGCTGACGAGCAACGGTGGCCACGTTTTCAGACACTCTGCGCGACATTTGACTTGAGCGCCCTTTTCGGTCGTCAATATGTACAGCGACCACGAGGACGAGTTCACCAGGGCACCTCGATATCCCGCGACGTCAGCCGCCTTTAGAACAGGCGACGCCCCAGACGCGGTGGCAATGGTCACGGCCGCGATGATTGCCGTGACGGTCACTACCGCGCAGGCGCGTACCAACCTCATCGGACGTCGACCGGCGCACTCTTGAGCTGATGACAACCCCCCTCAAATCCGCTTACGTACCGCCCACCAGATCTGGCGGGGTGTTGACGAAACCCTTGCAGTCCAAACGGGCTATGGCTTCTGGAAACGGCCAGATTCCGCCGGCACACGGTCTTGTCCATTTCGGTCACACAGTGAGTTAAACGGCGATTTAGCGGTGTCGATCAGGCGCATGGAGAGCATCTGGGTGTCAGAACAGGCAAGGCGAACAGGTGTTCGGTAGAATCAGGATGAGCTAATTCACCGCATGCCGAGAGAAGCTCGACGTGATTCGAAGGAGACAATTGCTATGGCAAAGAACACTGGGAAGGGCTACCGGCGCGGTGAAGTTCGCGATCGAAGCCAACTCCCAAACCCAATGACCGACGGCTGGACTGAACGCAACACCGGAACTGGTCAATTTACGAGAGGCAAGGATGGCGACAAGCCATTCAAGGGTGTGCGAAAGGAGCGATAACGCTTGGCTCGACGACGGTTTCATTGAGTAGCGAACAGGCTGAGTGGCGCCTGCGTCGTCCGCAACCGCGACAGCGCGAGCGCGTAGGGCGTGGATCGCGTCGAGACAATCGGCTTCGCGATGTTCAGACACCAGTTGTCCTCCCAGGAGAAAGTGCCCAGCTGATCGCTATGCGGCTTCAACCAGACGGCGCGCCTTCTTGCCATCGCCGTGCGGTCCCTGACAGTGCGACGAGGGGCGGCCCTCACACCGTCTGCAGTGACCCAAGAAGCTGACGCCATGCACCAAGATGGATGGAAGGGCCGCATCGTAAGCAAGGAGACAGAATGTCCGTAACTGACGTCAGGACGAGAGTGTCGGACAACAGAGCGTCAGCTCACGCTGCAGTTCACACTGCGACCCCTACCAGCGTCGAGCTGTTCGCAGGTGCGGGCGGTTTGGCGCTCGGATGCCAGCTCGCGGGATTTCAGGCCGTAGCCACCCTTGAGCGCAACGTGGCAGCGTGCGACACCCTTCGCGAGAACAAGGCTCGGGGTCATGAGCTCGCCGCCGACTGGCACGTCTACGAGGGCGACGTCCGCGACTTCAACTGGGCGCAGCTCGAAGGCGTTATCGACATGGTCGCAGGCGGACCTCCTTGCCAACCATTTTCGACGGGTGGCCTTGGTCGCGCAGCCAGCGACGAACGCAACATGTTCCCGGTGACTGCAGACATCGTCGCCCGCCTGCGCCCTAAGGCGTTTCACGGTTTTGGCCGTCGTAGAGCAGATATCGGCCGCCCCGCGATAGGAGCCGACCTCTCGATAAGCAGAAATGATGTCCATACGTTCCCTAACTGATTTCATTGAAGGTGTCTCCTGGTTGGTGCGGCGGTTGTATCGCAACC
>JBOGFT010000040.1:0-35690 GCA_050701895.1 Acidimicrobiales bacterium | reverse complement strand
ATATCACAGTAGTCCCCGAGCAAGAATTGGCACCTCTCGAAAGAGGAGGCCGTGCCACTGGATGTGTTGCGCGTCGCGCCCTACGATCGTGGTGTGTGCCGAAACATCACCACCCTCCGCGGTCTTGAGCCCCCCGCGAGCTCCGAAGAGATAGAAGCCGCCGCCCGCCAGTATGTGAGGAAGGTGAGTGGCGTGACGTCCGCGACGCCGCGAACGAGTGAACCTTTCGAAAGAGCAATCGCTGCGGTGGCGCAGGCCACCGCTGAATTGCTGCGAGAACTGCCCCCTCGCCAACGTCCTCCCACGACGATTCCGCCGCTGCGCCGACTCGCGCATGACGCCAGCCAATCAGGGCACTGACGTCGCCGTCGGGTCCCGAGATCGTTATCACTACCATGGGCCAGGTGCCCACCAGCGAGTTACTCTTTCTTGCCTTTGGCAACCGTCTCGACGCCATCGAGTTGGCGCACGAGATCGGCGAGCAACTGGCCTGTGAGGGAGTCACCTCGTCGCTGCACCTCTTGGACTCAGTTGAAGAGCCTGAGATCGACGCCGCCACCTTGGTCGTAAGCCTCGGGGGAGACGGGACGTTTCTTAAAGCTTCGCGCCTCGCCCACGGAGTCGGTGCGCGAATAGTGGCGGTGAATCTCGGTCAAGTGGGCTTTCTCTTGGACGTGCCCTCGACCGAGATCGTCGAGCACATCGCGTGGGCGCTCGCGAATGACACCGTTTCAGAGCGTCTAGCCCTTCAGATATTAGTCTCCAACCAGCTCGGCGAGGAGTTCGCCCTCAATGAGATCGTCGTCGAGCGAGCGAGCCCCGGACACATGGTCAAAGTGAAGACCTTTGTGGACGAGGAGGAGTTCTTGACATATTCAGCCGACGGCGTCATGGTGTCGACACCCACGGGAAGTACCGGTTACAACTTTTCGGCCGGCGGCCCCGTCGTCGACGCCTCGCTGGCAGTGATGATTCTGACTCCTGTGGCACCCCATTTCACGATCGGTAGGTCCATTGTCGTGTCAGCGGACCAAGTAATTCGCCTGCTCATCGATGACAAGCCCGCCATGCTCGTCGCTGACGGGCAGACGATCGGATCCCTCGGACCGGGTGAGTATATCGAGGTGCGACAAAGTCCGACGCCGGTGCGCGTGGCGGCCACGCGTAGCTTCGACCTCGCGACGCGACTGCGTCGTAGCCTTCGAGAGGGTCATGCCTAAGGCTCAGTTGATTGAGCTGCACGCCCACAGACTTGGGGTGATCGATGACGCTCACTTGGAGTTCGGGCCCGGATTTAACGTCATCACTGGCGAGACCGGCGCGGGAAAGACGTTACTCATCGGCGCGCTGGGGCTCTGTCTGGGTAGCGACGCCAGTGCCTCGCGCCACGCCCTGACCAACGACACGCGCGCCGCCGCGCTCTTCGTTCGCGACGATGGCGCCGAGATGGCCTTCTCACGGGAATTGGGCAGCTCTGGACGCCTGCGCAGCTCACTCAACGGCGTGCCGACCAGCGCTGAGGCGCTGCGCCTCGCCGCCCAGGGCCTCATCGTTATCCATGGTCAACACGACTCGCTTGTGCTCAGGAACCGTGACGAGATCGTGCGCCTCGTCGATGAGTCCGGTGGCGTGGACACTCACCGACTCAGTGACGCTCGACGCAGATTGCGAGAGGCTCGTCGACTTCGTGTCAACTTCGGAGGTGACGGGGACATCCGTCGGCGAGACCTTGAGTTCTTAGAGTTTCAACTGCGTGAGCTTGACGGGGCGCAGATAGCGTCCGCCGACGAGTTGGACGACACACTGGACGAACTTTCCAAACTCTCGACGCTGCGCGATGGTCAAGCGTCGATCGTTGAGGTCGTCGAGTTGTTCGATGGGGACAGCGAGGACGCGATTCTCTCAAAGTTCGCCCGGGCTCTAGGCCGTATGCCCGATGGTGAGTCATACGACCGTGTTCGTGAGACCTTACGTGACGCCCTCGTCGCCTCGCGCGACTCCCTGCAGGAGCTGGCGTCGTTGGCGGACCCTGAGGCGTTTGACCCAGGAGTCATCGAAGAACTCGAGAGTCGTGTCGGAGTCCTGCAACATGTGGCCAGGAAGTATGGAGGATCTCTCGAAGCGGCGATCCTCGCTCGAGAAGAGATGCGTGCGCGCCTCCTGAGAGCTGACACGGACGCCGAGCGTGTCGCCGCCATCGATCAGGAGATTGAGGAATTAGAAGTTCGCCAGGACGAGTTGGCGCGTCAAGCGCGCATTGAACGCGAACGAGCGGCGGCCAAACTCACTGAGGCGGTGAGCCGCCAATTGGCGAGGGTGGCTCTCGCCAACGCCGCGCTGCGCTTTGTGGTCGAAGGCGACGACGGTTCTGACGCGCAGATCCTCTTTACGCCAAACCCGGGCCAGCCCGAAGGCCCGCTGTCGGCGTTGGCCAGTGGAGGCGAACTGAGTCGAGTACTTCTGGCGCTCTCGCTGGAGACGGTACGTCGAGACGTCGTGGCGGTCTTTGACGAAATCGACGCCGGACTCGGTGGGCAGGTGGCTCAACAAATCGGGGAGTGCCTAGGAGAAGTCGGCCACCAGCAACAAGTGCTCGCCATCACACACTTGGCGTCAGTTGCGGCTCGCGCCGATCATCACTTCACCATAGAGAAGACAGTCTGGGCGGGCGCGACGACAACTTCCATAAAAAAAATTATCGGAGACGAGCGAGTACGTGAAATTGCTCGCATGCTCGCTGGCGACGTCGTGACGGATGAATCACGCGCACTCGCGACGCAGTTGCTCGAAAACTCATTCGAGGATCGCACTAAGACGCAATACTCTCGCTAAGATGTTGTTCCGTGAGAAGCGCAGTCTTACGATGACCAAGTACGTCTTTGTAACGGGTGGAGTGTCAAGTTCCCTAGGAAAAGGCCTCACCGCCTCGTCTCTCGGCCGCCTTCTGAAATCTCGAGGACTTAGGGTCACCATGTGCAAACTGGACCCCTATCTGAACGTCGACCCGGGCACCATGAATCCGGGGGAGCACGGCGAGGTGTTCGTCACTGACGACGGCGGTGAGACGGATCTTGACCTCGGCCACTACGAGCGCTTCATCGATGAATCCCTGTCGAAGATCTCCAATACCACGACGGGCTCGATCTACTCCAACGTCATCGCGAAAGAGCGCCGCGGTGACTACCTGGGCAAGACCGTCCAAGTCATCCCTCACGTTACCGACGAAATCAAGGAGAGAATCCGCCGTCAGGGATCCTTAGGCGCCGACGTGGTGATTGTCGAGATCGGCGGAACCGTGGGCGACATAGAGATAGTCCCGTTCATTGAATCGATACGCCAGTTCCGCCGCGACGCCGGGCGCGACAACGTCTGTTATGTCCATCTCACCTTGGTGCCGTACCTGGCACCCTCAGGCGAGCAGAAGACCAAACCCACCCAGCACTCGGTGACCGAGCTCCGCTCGCGCGGTATCCAGCCCGACGTCATCGTGTGTCGAAGCGACCAACCTATTTCCGAGGGACTCAAGCGCAAGATCTCCTTGCTGTGTGACGTCCCGGTAAATGCGGTCATCTCGGCCGTGGACGAGCCCAGCATTTACGACATTCCCATGACCCTGCACCACGAGGGCCTCGACACCATTGTCTGTAACACGTTGAGCATCGATCTCGAGGAACACCCCATTGACCTGACACCCTGGGAGAGCGTCGTACGTCGCGTGCACAACACCACGCGGACACTGCGCATTGGCATCATCGGCAAGTACGTCACCATGCCCGACGCCTATCTCAGTGTGGGCGAATCGATCCGCCACGCCGGCTTCGCCGTGGGCGCGGACACCATCATCGAGTACTACGAAGCCGAGCGCGTCCCCTCGGAGCTTGATGCGGATCGCCTCAGTCAACTTGACGGCATCATCGTGCCGGGAGGATTTGGCGAACGCGGCATCGAGGGCATGATCGCGACCGCCCGCATCGCACGGGAGAACGACATCCCCTACCTGGGCATCTGCTTGGGCATGCAAGTCCAGGTCATCGAGTTCGCGCGTCACGTGCTCGGACTGAGCGATGCCCAGTCGACGGAGTTCTCACACAGCTCATCGGCTCCGGTGATCTCGTTGCTCGCCGAGCAGATCGACGTCACCGACTTAGGCGGCACCATGAGACTCGGCGCGTGGCCCGCCATGCTCGACGAGGGCTCGCTCGTCGCCGAACTCTACGGCACGACGGTCGTGTCCGAGCGACACCGACACCGCTATGAGTTCAACGCCCGCTATCGCGAGCAGTTCGAGACGGCGGGTCTTCGCTGCTCGGGGAACTCACCCGATGGACGCCTGGTGGAGTTCGTCGAACTGCCCGGGCACGCGTACTTTGTGGGAACCCAGGCGCACCCGGAGTTCAAGTCGCGTCCTGATCGACCCCACCCGCTCTTCTTGGGTCTCGTCACGGCCGCCGCCGCTCGGGCCGAGGGGCGCGAGCCGCACATCATCGATCCCTCGACGGTTGACAGCACCTTGTGAGCGACTCCTTCCACGTCGAAGGGGCCGAAATCGCTTTTCGCTCTCGCGTTTTCAACGTCGAAAAGCGCACGATCCGTCACGGCGACGATCGCTTCGTGCGCGACATCGCCGTTCACCCCGGCGCCATTGCCGTCCTTGTCATCAACGAGCGCGGGGAGATTGGCTTCATTCGCCAATATCGCTCGACCTTCGACCAAGAGCTCTTGGAGATACCGGCGGGGACTCGCGACGTCGCTGGTGAGGATCCACTCGACACGGCCAAGCGCGAGTTACTAGAAGAGATGGGCCTCGAGGCCAGCGAATGGACTTTTATTGGCCGCTTCATGAACTCTCCCGGCTGGTCTACTCAGGTCATGTGGGTCTACGAGGCGAGAGCACTCACCAAGCGAGAACGAGAGCCCGCTGGTCCCGAAGAGCGCAGCGCGACAATTCACTGGTATTCGCCAGAGGAACTTCGTCCCTTGCTGCGCAACGCCTACGCGATCGACTCCACCACGGCCATTGCGTTGCATCGACTCATTGGAAATTTCCTTGACGAACTTTGATGAGTCTCTGGATGACTATCTCCAATGGTTGATCATTGAGAAGGGCCGCAGTCGCGCGACGTTAGAAGCGTATCGACGTGACCTCGTGGCCCTGGGCCGGTGGTTGGACGAGAAGAGGCTCACACTCGATCGGTTGCGCGAGGAGGATCTCGAGCAATACTTCAATTCTTTGCGCGCAACTCGTCAGGCCAGCACCGTCGCCCGATCCGTGGCCTCGGTTCGAAGTTTTCTCTCCTACCTGCTTGACGAGGGTCTCTTGAAGATCGACCCCAGCGCCCGATTGAAGGGGGGCCGTCGCGGTCGCGCCCTACCCAAACCGCTGGGTGAAGACGAGGTGGCCAAACTGCTCGACGCGATTCCCGCAACGAATCCTGTCGACTTACGCGACCGCGCGCTCTTGGAACTGTTGTACGCCACCGGGGCGCGCGTCAGCGAAGTGGTGGGACTCGAACTCTCGAACATCGACTTCGACGAAGGACTGATTCTGCTCACCGGCAAGGGCGCCAAACAACGACTCGTCCCCCTGGGTCGCACGCTGCACCGGGTCCTGCGTGACTACTTCGGCCCGGGCGGTCGACCTACCCTCCTCGGTGGTCGCAACACTCGCCGAGTCTTCTTGAATACCCGCTCGGGGCCGCTCACGCGTCAAGGGGTCGATCTCATCGTCCACAAGCGTGCGTTGAACGTCGGCATCGAGCGATCGCGCATCTCGGCCCACGTCTTTCGCCACAGTTGCGCGACCCACATGCTGGCACACGGCGCGGATATTAGGGTGGTCCAAGAACTGCTCGGTCACGCTTCGATTGCGACCACGCAGATCTACACCGCGGTGTCGGTGACCACCCTGCAGCGCGAGTACCGAGACGCACACCCCCGAGCCCACGACTAAAAGGTAACGACCGATGAACTTATGGCTCTGGTTCGTGATCCTGATTCCCTCGGTCGTCCTTCACGAGGTCGCCCACGGATACGTCGCCTACCTCTTTGGCGATCCCACCGCCAAGGAGCGTCACCGACTCACCCTCAATCCTCTGGCCCACGTCGACCCTTTCGGCACGGTGTTGATGCCGGCTTTGCTGCTTCTCACCCACTTTCCCGCCTTCGGCTACGCCAAGCCGGTGCCCGTCAATATCAGCCGACTCCGCAAACCCCGCCAAGACGCGCTCTGGGTCTCGCTCGCCGGACCGGCGGTGAACGTCGTGCTCTCGGCGGTCGGATACGTGATCTGTCGATTCGCCATTCACGGGATCGTCGTTTCGGGCGGGATCGTTGACGTCTACGAATCGAACCACGACCTCTTCGTCTTTGGTGAGACAATGGGACTGGTCAACCTGGTGCTCGCCGTCTTCAACTTGATCCCCATACCGCCCTTGGACGGATCAGCAATCATCGAACGATTTCTCCCAAGGAGGAGTCTGGCGAAGTACTACCAACTTCGCGCGAGAGCACTTCCCGTCTTCTTCATTGCGCTGATCCTGTTGTTCTGGTTCACCAACGTGGCCGACACCTGGATCGGCGATTTGGAGAATTGGTGGTTCAGGCTTCTCTGACGAGGCCCATGGCGTGCGCGGCGCGACGGTAGATTGGACCGGCGACCTCGCTGGCCTGCTGTGCCCCACGCTCGGCGACGGCGTGCAACTCACTCGGCGATTGGATGAGCGCCTCGTAGCGCTCACGCATGGGCGAGAGAGCTTCAGTCATGAGTCGCGCGAGGTCGCTCTTCAGATCTCCGTAGCGGGTGTAGCGGCTGGCGACACTCTGGGGGGTCTCGTTGGCGAAGCTCGCGTAAATCTCTAGAAGGTTGGAGATCCCCGGCTTCTTCTCCCAATCCACGTACACCTTTGCATCAGCGTCGGTCACGGCTTTGGCGATTTTTCGCTCGATGTCACTCGGATTGTCGAAGAGGTAGATCGTCCCCAAGGGACTGGAGACCGACTTGCTCATCTTTCGAGTCGGCTCCTGAAGGTCCATCACGCGCGCGGCAATCTTCGGTTGCACGGCCACGGGCACGCGAAAAGTGTGTCCAAAGCGATTGTTGAACCGCTCGGCCATGTCTCGAGCGAGTTCCAGATGCTGTCGCTGATCATCGCCGACGGGGACTTCCTCGGTGTCGTAGAGCAGAATGTCGGCCGTCTGGAGGACGGGGTACGTCAAAAGGCCCACCCGATACCCCTCTTGGCGAGCGGATTTCTCCTTGAAGGCCACCATCCGCGACAGTTCGCCGTACGTGGCGACGCATTCGAGCAGCCAGTTCATCTGGGCGTGGTAGGGAACCTGGCTCTGAATGAAGATCGTGCATACTTCGGGATCGAGCCCGGCCGCCAGGTACGTCGCCAACAGGTCAGTCGTGTTGGCGCGCAGCTCCTCAGGGGAGATCTGCAGGGTCAAGGCGTGAAGATCCACGACGCAGTAGTACGCGTCGGCGTTTTGAGCCTGCACCCACTGGCGCAGAGCCCCCAGGTAGTTGCCCAGATGCAGCGCGCCCGAGGGCTGCATGCCCGAAAGTATCTTCATCGTTCAATGGTAGATGAGTGGCCCAGTAAGGTTGCCGGGTGACCTTCGTCGTGACGACGCCGTCCTTTAGCGGCCCGGTAGAACTCTTGCTGCAGCTGATCTCCAGTCACGACGTCGACATTCTCGACGTTCCGCTCGCCCCACTCGTTGAGGCGTTCGTAGCAACGCTTCGAGACGAGTCGGTAACTCTTGATATGGATGGTCTGTCCGAATTTCTCCTGATCGGAGCGGTTCTCCTGGAGATGAAGAGCCACCGCCTGCTGCCGGGTCGAGACAGCGGTGACGTGGATGAGGAGTTCATCGGCTGGGAAGAACGTGATGTCCTCTTGGCGCGGCTGCTCGAACTGCGCACGTACGCGGCCCTGGCCGATGCCTTCGTGTCCCTTTTCGAACGCGCGAGTCGCGCGTACCCCCGACTGCGCGGCGTGGATGACGGAGTCGTCGTTCAACCGCCCGACCTCTTGGTCGGTGTCACGACGGCGCATCTGGCCGTGGCCTATCTGCGCGGCATCGAGGAGAAGCCGGTGCCGGTGGTGCGCCTCCACCACGTCACCGTCGATGCGGTCACGGTCGCTGAGACGGTCGCCACGTTGGCTCAGAGGCTGCCCACCATGGGACGCTTCTCGTTCCGCCAGCTCACCGAGGCGATGGAAACCCGCATCGAAGTTATCGTCCACTTCCTGGCGCTCTTGGAGTTGTGCAAGCTCGGACACGTGGCGCTGGGCCAGGGCGCGACCTTTGGTGAAGTGCAGATCGAGTGGCTTGACACGAACTCGCGACTCGACATGGGGGGAGTGGACAGTTATGAGGGATGAGCAATCACTCGAGCAGAGACTCGAAGCGATGCTGACGGTCGCCCTGGAGCCGGTCTCCGCTGAGGAGCTCGCTGACGTGGTGGACAACGACGCGGCTCTCGTCGCGCAAACGCTGAGCGCGCTGCGGGCGGAGTTCCGTGAGCAGCGACGAGGCTTTCAGGTCGTCGAGCTAGCGAGTGGCTGGGTGATGCAGTCGTCGCCCGACGTGTCAACGTGGGTTACGAAGTTCGCGAATCGCGACGTGTCGCATCGACTCTCCTCGGCGGCTCTCGAGTCACTCGCCATCATCGCCTATCGCCAGCCGGTGTCGCGAGCGCAGATCACGGCCTTGCGCGGAGTGAACGTCGATGGCGTCGTCCGTCTACTCGAGCAGCGCGGGTACATCGAAGAGCAGGGTCGCGCGCCCGGGCCCGGTCAGCCGATCCTGTACGGGACGACGGAGCTTTTCCTCGATCGAATGGGACTCGCGAACCTCGATGAGCTGCCCTCCATCGAAGAGTTCATGCCACCGCTTGAGACGGCCAACCAACTGGCCGACGAGATGGCCGAACGCTTTGACGACTCCGAGGTGTCGTAGTTGGACGACGGCGAGCGACTACAAAAGACGCTGGCGCGCGCCGGCTACGGATCCCGCCGAGCCTGCGAAATCCTGATCACCGAGGGCCGGGTGACGATCGACGGGCACGTCGCCCAACTGGGTAATCGAGTCCACCCGGAGGTCAACGTGATCTACGTGGACGGAAAGTTGGCTCCGACTTCGCAAAGCAAGGTCTATCTCCTTCTCAACAAGCCCGACGACGTCGTGACGACGGCGTTCGATCCGCAGGGTCGCACGACGGTGCTCGATCTCATTGAGTCGCCCGTGCGGGTGTTTCCGGTGGGCCGCCTCGACATGAACACTGAAGGTCTCTTGATCTTGACGAACGATGGGCGCCTGGCTCACTTGTTGACCCATCCGAGCTCGGGTATCGCCAAGGAGTACTTGGCGCGCGTCGAGGGCGATCCCTCCCCGGGGGCCCTTCGTCGCCTGCGCGAAGGGGTCGAACTCGACGACGGCGTGACCGCCGTCGCCCAGGTGTCGCGCGTGAGCGAGGGCTTGCTGCGCATCGTGATCCACGAGGGCCGCAATCGCCAAGTGCGACGAATGTGCGCCGCCGTGGGCCACGAGGTAACGCGTCTCGTTCGCACCCGGATCGGACCGCTGCACGACGCGACGCTTTCCCCGGGCTCCTATCGTCAGTTGTCACTCAATGAGGTGCGACGTTTGATGGAAGCGGTTGGGATGACCGAGGAGCTGGCCTCTACGATGCCTTCATGACTTTTGCCATGGTACGAGCACTACGAGGGGCCACGACGTGTGAGGAGAACACTCCCGAAGCGATCAATGACGCGACTCAGGAGCTGCTAGTCGAGATGCTCGAGCGCAACGACGTCGACCACGACGACGTGATCAGCGTCCTCTTCACCACCACGCCTGATCTCAACGCCTCGTTTCCCGCCACCGCGGCGCGCGGAGTCGGCTTTGGTGACGTGCCGCTGCTCTGTGCGAGCGAGATCGCCGTGCCGGGCTCCATGCCGCTCACCGTGAGGGTGTTGATGCACGCCTATAGCGGGCGGGCCCGCGAGGAACTTCGCCACGTGTACCTGCGTAAAGCCCCCTCGTTGCGCGATGACCTCCCCGAATAACCGACGCGCCCACGTCGTGGGCCTCGGCCTAATTGGTTCTTCGATCGCCCTCGCACTTCGCGAGTCCGGTTGGTCGGTGACGGGTGTGGACGACGATGCGACGGTCCACGAGGCGGCACTCGTGTCTGGTGTTGTCGTCGGTCACGAACTCAGCGACGACGTGGCTCTCGTCGTCGTGGCGACGCCCGCGGGGACCGTCGCCAAAGTGGCCAGTGAAGTGCTTCACGGCTCGTCAAACAAACACCTCATAGTCACCGACGTCGCGGGAGTGAAGGGCGCCATCGTCGAGGGGGTGAGCGACCCGCGTTTTCTCGCCGGTCACCCGATGGCGGGATCGGAGTTGCGCGGTCTGGCGGGAGCCCGCGCTGACCTCTTCCGGGGATGCACCTGGGTCTTGACGCCCACGAGCCTGACCGAGCCAGAGACCTACACCACGCTGCACGGTATCCTGCGTGAACTCGGGGCGAATATCGTCGCCGTCGATGCGGACGACCACGACCGCCTGGTGGCCGTGGCGAGCCACGTGCCGCATCTCCTCGCTGGTGCGCTGATGAACGAGGCGACTCGGGTAGCCGAACAAGACGCGGTGCTCTTGCAGCTCGCGGCGGGCGGATTTCGCGACATGACAAGGGTGGCGGCCGGCGACCCGAGCATCTGGCCCGACATCCTCTTCGAGAACCGAGAGGCGATCAGCCAGTCGCTCCTGGCTCTGGAGGAGAGGCTCAAGGGCTTGCGCGAAGCTCTGAACAATGACGACCACGACGTCATCGCGACGGATCTCAGCGAGGCGGCGTTGGCGCGCCGTCTGCTGCCCGGGCGCGCGCTGCACTCCGAGAACCTCGCTTATCTCCGGGTCGCGGTGAGCGACCAACCCGGGGTACTCGCCGCTGTGACGATGGCCGCGTCGGAGATGCTGGTGAACATCTACGACATCGAGATCGCTCACGGCATTGAAGGCTCGAGGGGAACCCTCTTGCTCGCCGTCGATGCCCGTCTTTCGGATTCGTTCTCAAAAGCGCTGACCGAGCGCGGATTCCAAGTAGGTCACGAATGAACGATGTCGAGGTGGTCACCCATGCGGCGCAGCTTCGTGGTTCAGTCAGGGTTCCCGGTGACAAGAGCACATCTCACCGAGCACTGATGGTCAGCGCGCTGGCGAGTGGCGAGAGCACCATTACCGGACTTTCGCCGGGCGAGGACGTTTCGGCCACCAGCGCCATCCTCGTTCAACTCGGCGCGAACCGCCGCGACGACGATGGCGTCGTCTATCTGACCGGACCCACCGACGGTCTACGTCCGAGCCTCGAAGAGCTGGACTGCGGGAACTCGGGAACCTCGATGCGCCTACTGAGCGGGCTCGTCGCTTCCATTCCAGGTCATCATCGACTAGTGGGTGACGCGTCGCTTTCGCGACGACCGATGGATCGGGTGGCGATTCCGCTTGGACTCATGGGGGTGGACTTGCAAGGCCAGGGCATCACGTCGACGGCGCCCCTTGACATCACGAGCCCTTTGAAGTTGCAGGCCCTCGACTATCACGTGCCGGTCTCCAGCGCCCAGGTGAAATCTGCGATCCTTCTTGCCGCTCTGTTCGCCAACGGTGAGACCCGGGTTCGTGAAGACGTGCGCACGCGTAGAACCACCGAGGACATGCTGGTAAGGGCGGGAGCTGATGTGCGCAGCGACGACGTGGGCCAAGGGCGCCAAGTTCGAATTCAGCCCGGTCGCCCGCGGCGTCACGACTGGTTTGTTCCCGGAGATCCCTCCCAGGCCGCCTTCTTCGCCGTCCTTGGCGCGATACATCCCGATGCCGCGATCGAAGTCCTCAGCGTCGAGGCATCAATCGAGCGAGTGGGCTTCGTCGGAGTCCTGGAGCGTATGGGCGGCGACGTACGTCTCGACGAGCGCGACTCCTTTCACGTATTACACTCTCGGAGTTCGTCTCTCATCGCGACGGAGATCCACGCGCACGACGTGCCCTCGGTCGATGAGGTGCCTATCCTCACCGTCGCCGCGTGTGCCGCGCGCGGCGTCAGCGCCTTTCGCTCGATGGGGGAACTGCGCCATAAAGAGTCTGATCGATTCGCCGGATCTATGGCCCTGGCCATGAGCCTCGGGGGTCGCGCCTGGTCCGATGGCGACGACTTCTTCGTAGAGGGCCTCGGTTCGGCCGAACGTTTCTTGGCCTTCACGTTCCACGGTGGGCTCGACCACCGAATGGTGATGGCGAGCGCTGTGGCGGGATGCGCCGGTAACGGCGCGACCATCGAAGGAGCCGCCACGGTGTCGTCGAGCTATCCTCACTTCTTCCGAGACCTGGCCCTGCTTCGATGAACGGCCTCGTCATCGCGATAGACGGTCCGGCTGGAGCAGGAAAGTCGAGCGTGGCACGGGCGCTTGCCGCGTCACTCGGTTGGACATTCCTGGACACAGGCGCGATGTATCGAGCGGTCACCCAGGAAACGCTGCGGGCCGGAGTTGATCCATTCGACCAAGACTCGGTGGCGTCGCTCGCCAGTGGCATCTCGATCTCCACGTTGCCTCGCGTGACTGTCGACGGACGAGACATCCAAGATGAGATTCGTTCCGACGAGGTGAACCACGCCGTGTCGATCGTGGCGGCGAATCCGAAGGTCCGCGCCCAGATGGTTCGTCGCCAGCGCGACTTTGCGGCGGCCCAGCCCAAGGGCACGGTGGTGGAGGGTCGCGACATCACGACGGTGGTGTTTCCCAACGCAACGGTCAAGATCTTCTTGACTGCGTCGCTGGAGGAGCGCGCTCGGCGCCGTCACGATGAGGGTGAGGCGTCAGTCAATCGCCGCGACGTCACCGACGCCACTCGAGATGCGTCACCGTTACGCCAAGCGGACGACGCCCTCGTGATAGACACGACGGGGCGAAGTGTGCACGAGGTCGTTGAGGAGATCACGCAATGCCTGAAGCTGCGGACCTTGTCCTAAATCCGAACAAGACCCCGACCTATCGAATATGCGCGGCCATCATTGCGGTTCTGGCCAAGGTCCTCTTTCACCCGACGGTGATCGGAGCCGACAACATCCCCTTGGGGGGTCCGGTGATCATCGCCCCGATTCACCGATCCAATGTGGACTTCGCCTTCAGTCTGTTCATTTCGCCGCGCAAGGTCTTCTTCATGGCCAAAGAGGGCGTCTTCCATCCGGCGATCTTCGCCGCGCTGCTCACGCGCTTGGGTGTCTTTCCGGTCAATCGAAACAGCGCCGACCGTGAATCGTTGCGCCTCTCCGAAGAAGTGCTGAGGCGTGGTCAAGCGCTCGTCCTGTTCCCCGAGGGAACGCGCAAAGAGGGAACGGCCGTGGCGACCTTGCACGACGGGGCAGTGTTCATTGCCGCGAGGACAGGCGCGAAGATCGTTCCCGTTGGCATCGCCGGGAGCGAGCGAGCCATGCCGCTCGGCGCGAAGCTACCACGCATGACGAAGATTCAGATCGTGGTCGGAACCCCCATCGAACCACCAGGGGGACAGAAACGAGTCTCTCGTTCTCAGATCACCGAGAAGACCGAAGAACTTCGACGAGAGCTGGAAGCGGTGTACGCGGAGAGTCGTCGACGGCTGGCCGGTTAGCGCTCGCGCCACCACGTGCCAACGACCACGCGAGCGTAACGTAATCCGAACAGCCAATTCTTTCCCTTTTTGGTCGTGCCCGACGCGCGGGGATGCCAGACGGTGGGCACCTCGCTGGCGCGCCAGCCACGCTTCAACGCCGTGATCAACAGCTCAGCGGTTTGATACTGCTCCTGGGTGAGTCGGTCGACCACGTCGGCCAGCATCGTGACGCGAAGCGCGCGATAGCCCGTTGAGGTGTCCGTCAAGTTCGCTCCCGTCATGCGGTTCATGACGAAGGAGAAGAAGTGCACGCCCGTCTTTCGCACCACGTCGGTGGTCTGGTCCTCGCCCAGCACCCGGCTCGCGACAACGAAGTCCGAGGTGTCGGCGAGGAGTGGCGCAAGAAGGTTGGGCATCTCTTGAGGATCGTTCTGGCCGTCGGCGTCCAACGTGACCACGTACTTCACGTCCTTTTCGATGCAGTAGCGATAGGTGACCTGCAGGGCCACGCCGTGGCCGAGGTTGACCGGAAACTCAAATACCTTGACACCGGGAAACGAACGGGCGATCTCCGCGGTCTCGTCGGTGCCGCCGTCAACGACCACGAAGGTCGTGTAGGGCCTGTCGTCGATGGTGCCAGGCATCTTCTTCAAGACGTCGCCGATGTTGCCCTCTTCCTCGTACGCGCAGATCGATGCCACCATCTCTTCGGGAGCAAAATCGGGGTAGTCGACGTCGTAGCGTGCGCGAGCTTGAGCAATGGCGAATTCGCGCAGTCGCGCGATGCGCCGCTTCTCTAGGTCTTCGTTCGACATCAATCTCCTTAAATGGAATGGGCTTGGGAGAACACCTTGATCACCATGGGCTCAAAGTGCTCCAGCGTCTCGGCCTGGTACTCCGGGTCGAAGGCCTTTTGGTCCCAGTCATCTGCGAAGCGCTCAGCCAGTTCATACCACGGCTGACCGCGGTGCTGCTCGCGCAGGTTGGGATCCATACCGAGGTGCTCGTAGTAGTAGCGACCCTGGAAGTCCTGGTGATAGGCGACCATGCAATAGACATCGTGGCGCACGTAGGACTTGAGGATCTCCGCGGCGATCTTGGGGCGATTGGGCACCGATATCAATTTGCCCACGTCATGTAGCAGTGAAGCTACGACGACCTCTTCGTCCGCGCCCGTGCGCTCGGCGCGAGTGGCCGTCTGGAGAGCGTGCTGCATCTGGTCGACCGAAAACCCATCGCTGATCAATGAGAGACCCCTCACCATGTCAAGGATCTGGCGAGCCACGCGGGGCTGGGCCTCAATGGTCCGATCGACGATCTCCATCCACTGCTCGCGCGTGGAGACATCCATGCTCGGGAACGAAGTCACCGATCAAGTGTAGTGGTGACAGGTCGCGCGCAACGGTTACGCCGAAAGTACCTCGGCAGCGGTGAAATCGCGGTCAGCCTGTCCGTCAAAGTTCGTGGTGACGGGCGTCGCAAAGACTACATCGACGAGCGCAGTGAGGGCCTTGAGAACCTCGCGCAGTTCGGGCGGGGGAGGGAAGTATTCGTCTTCTACCGTGTCCGAGAAAATAGTGATGCCGTCTCGAGGCTTGAGGTGCGCCAGCACTTCATTCACAAGTACTTCGGGCGCGGACGCTCCTGCCGTCACGGCGACCACGCCCGACAGGTCCTCGGGCAACTCATCGGCGCCATTGACTCGCAGGACTCGCGGGCAGCCCTCGGCTTCGGCGACCTTGGTGAGGGCGACGGTGTTCGATGAGTTAGCCGAGCCGATGACGATGACCGCATCAGCCCGATGCGCGATCTGGCGCAGCGCCGCCTGGCGGTTGGTGGTGGCGAAGCACAGATCGCTGCGATTGGGCATCCAGATATCGGGAAAGACCACCTCGGCGTACTCACGCAAGTCCTGCCACTCATCGAGGCTCAGCGTCGTCTGACTGAGCAACGCCACGGGTCCGTCGTGTCCGTCGATGGCGTCAATGTCCTCGCGCGATTGGACCAGGTGCACCGCTTCGGGGGCGACAGCCATCGTGCCCACCGCCTCCTCGTGATCTTCGTGTCCCACGTAGAGAACCGTGTAGCCCTTATTGGCTCGCACTTTGAGCTCGTGATGAACCTTGGTGACCAAGGGGCACACCGCATCGATGACGGTCCCGCCGCAACGCCGGGCGGCCTCGATGACCTCGGGGGGCGAGCCGTGCGCACTGAGCATGATGGGTGCGCCCTCTGGTACAACGGTGACGTCGTCGATGAAGATCACGCCCACGGATTTGAAGTGGTCGACGACAAACTGGTTGTGGACGATCTCGTGGTAGCAGTAGACGGGAGGTTCGAAGACGCGCGTCATCCAATCGAGCGCTTTAATCGCCTTCTCGACACCGGCGCAGAAGCCTCGAGGGGCCGCCAGCACAACCTTGTCTACCGTCACGGGCTCAAGCCTAGTTTTCGATACTTCGTCGCAATCCCTACAATGGATGGGTGTCTGGCGCCCGTATTTCCTCAATCTCCGCGGGTTCGCCGGCTTCTCGGGTCGACCTCGAGCTGGGTGACGAGTTGGTGAGTGTCAACGGCAAGTCTCCGAGCGACATCATCGAATACCAGCAGCTCATCGACGGATCGCAGGTCGCCCTCGTCGTGCGCAGGGATGGCGAGCCACTCGACCAGAAAGTGATCATTTCTAAGGACGAGGGCCAGCCCCTTGGCCTCAGCATCGATTCGGCCGTCTTCGACCGGATTCGCACCTGTGACAACCACTGCACCTTCTGCTTCATCTACCAGTTGCCCAAGGGGATGCGCCGATCGCTCTACGTGAAGGACGACGACTTTCGGCTTTCGTTCCTCTACGGCAACTACACAACCTTGACCCGATTCACCGAGTTCGACCTGGAGCGCGTCCTCGAAGAGGGGCTCGCGCCGCTCTACGTGTCCATCCACACGACGACTCCTCAGTTGCGCGCGGACATGTTGCGAAACCCTCGCGGCGCGACGTCGCTGCGCTGGCTGCGCGAACTTCTACGCGCCGGCCTCGAGGTTCATGGCCAGGTCGTCGTGTGCCCTGGCGTCAATGACGGGGTCGAGCTTGAGCGCACGCTGGTCGACGTTGTGTCGTTGTATCCCGACCTCGCGTCCGTCGCTCTCGTGCCGGTCGGTATTAGCGACTTCACGACCGAGCAGTCCATGCGCGCTCACGAACCCGTCGAGGCACGCCACGTGGTGGCGCTGGCGGAGCGGTTTCAGCGGCTGACGCGCGAGCTCTTCGGTCGCGCCAAGGTCTTCGCCAGCGACGAGTTCTACATCGTCGCTGGGATCGATCCGCCGGGCACCGAGAGTTTTGAGAGTCTCGACGAAGCCGAGAACGGAGTTGGACTGGTGGCCGCTTTCACCGAGAGCTTCTGCGAGGGAACAGCCATGGCCAAGTTGGGTTCGGGATTCTTCCAGTCAGTCGATGGAGCACCGGCGTTTGGTTACCGCGCAGTGAGAACCTTCGAAGAGCGCGACGCCACGGGCGAGGAAGTCACGGTATTCACAGGTGAGTACGCAGCACCGATCTTGCGGCGGCTCTTCGACGAGGAAGGTTTCGCGGAAGTGAACGTGAACGCGGTCAAAAACCGATACTTTGGCGGGAACATCAAGGTGGCCGGACTCCTGACCGGGACAGACCTGGGCCACGCCTTGAAGGACGTCGACGAGGCGGCCCTCTGTTTGGTGCCCGACGTGTGCCTCTCGGAAGGCCGTTTTCTTGATGGATTGACGCTCGACGACTTGCCGCGTTCGGTGATGACGGTGCCCACGACGGGCCGTGAGTTGCGCTCGACCTTGGAACGCATCCGGGCTCGAAAACTGAGTCGGGTGTGAAGAAGCCACAGGTCGTCGTGGTCGGAAGACCCAACGTCGGAAAGAGCTCACTGGTCAACCGCCTCGCCGGGAGACGCGTAGCCGTCGTCGAGCAGCAGCGAGGGGTCACGCGTGATCGAAAGGCTGTGGAAGTCGACTGGCGGGGCGTGACATTTGACGTGGTCGACACCGGTGGTTGGCTGGCCACCGGCGACACGCTCGAGGACAAGGTGTCACAGCAGGCTGAAGTCGCGCTGAAGAACGCCGACCTCGTCCTGCTGGTAGTCGATGCCTCTACGGGTCCCGTTGAGGAGGACTTGACGGCCGCACGTTGGGTGCGAAACTCCAGACGGCCAATTCTCCTCGTCGCCAACAAGGTCGATGACCAGCAGCACGAGGCCGCCACCTGGGAGTTCCTCTCGCTCGGTGTGGGTGACCCAATCATGGTGAGCGCCCAGCACGGGCGGAGCGCTGGTGATCTCCTGGACCGCATCGTCAACGACCTGGGCGATCAGGCTGTTGGGATCGACAGTGACGAGGAGGTTGACGGAGCCTTGCGCGTCGCCCTCGTCGGTCGACCCAATGTTGGAAAGTCCACGTTGTTCAATCAACTCATTGGTGAGGAGCGAAGCGTCGTGCACGACATGCCCGGCACGACGCGCGACGCCGTCGACACCGTCGTGGAGACCAGCGCCGGGCTCATTCGCTTCATCGACACCGCGGGCATGCGCAAGCGTGCGCGCACCGAGGCAGGATTGGAGACCTACTCGGTACTGCGCAGCCTCGACGCGCTCGATCGGGCGGACATCGCCATTCTGGTGATCGACGCCACCGATGGAGCTACCGGGCAGGACCAGCGCCTGGCCGAGCGCATCTCGGCCTCGGGGTGCCCCGCCATCGTGATTCTCAACAAGTGGGAGTTGGTGGCGCCCGACGAGCGCGACGCCATCCTCGCGAGCGTGGGCGACAAACTCGCCTTTTTGGGCGATGCGCCAGTGCTGAAGACCACCGCTCTCACCGGAAAAGGCGTGCATCGACTGTGGCCGGCCCTGTCGACGGCAGCCTTGGATTACGCGAAGCGCGTTCCGACCGGAGCACTCAACCGGGCCATTCGCGACCTCCAGATAAAGCAGCCGGCCCCTACGGGCAAGATCCGTTACGCCGTCCAGGGGGCCAGTGAGCCGCCCACCTTCACGCTCTTCATCGCCGGTCGGTTGCCTTCGACCTATCTACGCTACGTCGAGCGAAGTCTGCGCGAGAAGTTCGACCTCGGAGCGTCACCGATTCGAGTTCGCGTACGAGTCGAGTAGTGGCCAACTGGTGTGAGACCTGCGACCGCCCCGAAGAGGGCGACGTCTGCGAGGTGTGTGGCGCTGACGTTGTGGAGACCGAGCGCGAACCCGTGCCGTGGAGGTGGCGCCTCTTCGCCGTGGCCTCGGTGATCTACGTCGGTTGGCGGATCTATCAGTTAATTTCGTGGATAGCCCACTAGGAGGTGAGTTGTGCCCATCTACGCACTCGGTGATCGAGTACCGCAAATTCACGATGACGCCTACATCCACCCCGACGCCGTCATCATCGGTGACGTGCGCATTGGCGCTGACTCCTCAGTTTGGCCATCCGCAGTGCTGCGCGGTGACTACGGGACGATCATCATCGGTGAGCGCACCTCAATCCAAGATGGCTCGGTGATCCACGCGGTGGACGAATACCCCACCGTGGTCGGCGACGACTGCGTCATCGGACACCTCGCGCACCTAGAGGGCTGCACCATTCACGATCGCGCCCTGGTCGGCAGCGGAGCCATCGTCTTGCACGAGGCCGTCGTCCATAGCGGGGCCACGGTGGGTGCCGGTGCCGTGGTGCGCAACCGCACCGATGTGCCCGCCAACGCCATGGCGCTTGGCGTGCCCGCCGTCATGAAGCTCGATTCGTGCACCGAGGAAGTCGCTGTGGCGTCCGCGGCGCTGTATGCCTCGAATGGACGTCGATACCGCGACCAACTTCGAGAGCTCTAGGCGTTCGACGTCGCGACGAGGCGTTCGAGGACGACGCCGGCGCGACCGTCTTGGACGCACGCACCGGCCATCTCGAAGCCGACAGCCAAGTTGGAGACCCGCTCGGCCAGCAACAACGCCAGGGCGGCGTTGGCGCACGCGGTGTCAGAAACTGGGCCCGGCGATCCTTCCAGGAAGGCCCGCGTGAGCGCGACATTCTCACCCAGGTCCCCACCACGAATGGAGGCTGCGCTGTGCCGCACGCCGAGTTCCGCACCAGCATCGATGCGCTGGCGCGACCGTCCGCCGTCGGTGACGAACTCGAGCGTCGATTCCGCCCCAAGTGAGAGTTCATCCAGGCCGTCATCCGCACTGACGAGGATGGCCCGATGAGTGCCGCGTTGGTGGAGCACCTGGGCCATCTTGTCAAGGAGTGCCGTGGGCGCGACACCGATGAGCGATCGCTTGACGAGAGCCGGGTTGGCTAGTGGCCCCAGCACGTTGAAGATTGTGCGAAAGCGCAACGCCCGGCGAATCGGCACGAGATTACCCAGAGCGGGGTGAAACACCGGAGCGAACATGAAGCCCATGCCTGCCTCCGCCACGCACGCGCGCACCACATCCTCTGGCGCGTCGAGGCGCACGCCCAGCGCTTCGAGCAGATCCGCTGAGCCCACCGACGATGACGCCGCGCGATTTCCGTGCTTCGCGACCGGCACGCCACAACCCGCCACGACGAAGGACGCCATGGTCGAGACGTTCACCGTGTGAAGCTGGTCTCCGCCCGTACCCACGATGTCGATCGCGTCGTCGCCGACCGAGAACGTCGTCGCGCAGCCAATCATCGCGTCGATAAAACCGGTCATCTCGTCAGACGTCTCGCCCTTGATCGTGAGCGCGGTCAGGAAACTGGATATGAGTACGCCGTCGACTCGTCCCTCGAGGATCTCGCGGAGGGCGTCCGCGGCCTCGGCGCGTTCAAGATTCGTTCCACGTGCGAGCGGATGTATGACGTCTAGCGCGAATGATCCCATATGATTACTTGGTCGCGAAATCGTGCGCAGACATAGCGACACGATACTCGTGGCCGACGCAGTGCTTCCCGCAACTACGATTTCGAGATGGCGACCACATACCTCGACACCATTCTGGAATCTCATCGACGCCGTGCGGCGCACGACCGACGCGACTGGCAAGCACGCGTCGACGAAATTCGCTATGAGGGGCCGTCGTTCGTTCTGGTCCTACGTCATGGATCCTCCCCTTTCATCAAAGTGATCGCAGAGGTGAAGCGGCGCTCACCCTCCAAGGGGCTCTTGGCCGATGATCTCGACGTCGCCGCGCTGGCCACCGCCTATCGTGACGCGGGAGCGAGCGCCGTGTCCGTCCTCACGGATCGCGAGTTCTTCGATGGGTCGATGGACGACCTGGTGGTCGTGCGCCGAACCGTGGCATTGCCCGTTCTGCGCAAAGATTTTACGGTCTCTCCGAATGATGTGCTTGACGCGGTAGAGGCCGGGGCGGGCGCCGTGCTCTTGATCGTCGCGGCTCTGAGCGACGAGGAGTTGACTTCTTTTCTTGAATTGACCGAACGCTGCGCGATCGATGCGCTCGTCGAAGTCCACGATGGCGAGGAAGCTCAGCGGGCCGTTGACGCTGGCGCGCGCATCATTGGCGTTAATCAACGCAACCTTCGTACCTTTGACGTCGACTCCGATCGAGCGGCGTCGGTCATCGCCTCCCTGCCACGCGACTGCCTCACGGTCTGCGAGTCAGGATTATCCAACGTCGAAGAGGTTGAGAGAGCTGCGAATCTCGGCTTCGACGCGGTCCTGGTCGGCGAGGCTTTCGTTACTGCCGCTGACCCGAGCGCCGTTGTCAAGGCTTTCGCCCTAGTCCCAAGTGGGTCACGTGCGTGATCTGTGGACGCATGGTTACGTCAAGATTTGTGGCGTCACGAACGTCGTCGACGCACTCGCCGCCGTTGACGCAGGCGCGAATGCGATCGGTGTCATCTTCGCCGCGTCACCGCGACGCGTGAACGTCGATCAAGCACAGGAGATACTCGACACCACCCGAGGATCTCTGCTGCGATGTGGAGTGTTTCGCGAGAATAGCGACGACGACGTGCTCAAACACACCCGCCTCCTTGACTTCGACATCGTGCAGTTGCATGGTCCGATCAGCGACCGCTTGCGCGGCGCACTACGAGAGCGGCCGACACGGATCGTCAAAGCGCTCAACATCGAAGACGACGAGTTCGCGTCTTTCAACGAGCGCACCGTGGACGCGGTGATGATCGATGGCCCTCGCCCGGGATCAGGAGTTACACACTCCTGGGATCGCCTGGAGACCCGCTCCTTTAACGTACCGGTGATCGCGTCAGGGGGCCTCGACGCGCACAACGTCGCAGATGTGGTGCGGACAACTCGAGCCTGGGGGGTCGACAGCTCCAGCGGCGTTGAATCGAACCCCGGCACCAAGGACGCCGATCTCATCAAGCTGTTCGTCGCCCACGCGAGGGGCGCGTGGGCCCAGGTCGGAGAGTGACGTGTCAGACATCGACGTGATGGGTGCTCCCGACGAGCGAGGACGATTTGGCGACTTCGGAGGGCGATTCGTCCCCGAGGCTCTGATGCCGGCGTGCCTCGAACTCGAGGAGTCCTTTCGCCAGGCGTGGGCCGACCCGTCGTTTATAGACGAGTACCGCATGACGTTGTCCCAGTTCGTCGGGCGACCGACACCGGTAACGCCACTGCCCCGACTATCTGAGAAGCTGGGACTACATCTCTACGCGAAGCGCGAGGACCTCGCGCACACCGGGTCTCACAAGATCAACAACGTGGTGGGTCAAACTTTGCTGACCCGACGCATGGGGAAAACGCGCATCATCGCCGAAACGGGAGCGGGTCAGCACGGCGTGGCGACGGCGACGGGCGCCGCTCGTCTCGGCCTAGCGTGCACGGTGTTCATGGGTGAGGTCGACACGGTTCGCCAGGAGCTCAACGTGTTTCGCATGGAACTCTTGGGTGCGCGCGTCGTAGCGGTCACCTCGGGTTCGCGAACACTCAAAGACGCCGTCAACGAGGCCATGCGCGAGTGGGTCACGTGCGTATCTGATACTCACTACTGCATCGGTTCGGTCATGGGCCCGCACCCCTTTCCTTGGATGGTCCGCGAGTTCCAGAGCATCATCGGCATCGAGGCGTCAGCGCAACTGCACGACCTTGGCGCGGGCACCCCGGACTTCGTGGTGGCGTGCGTGGGCGGCGGCTCCAACGCAGCCGGCATCTTCGCCGGGTTTGCCCAGAGTGACGCGAGGCTCATCGGGGTCGAAGCGGCCGGCGGTGCCGCCATCGCGAGCGGATCCCCGGGAGTGCTGCACGGGATGCGTTCGATGCTCTTGCAAGACGAGTTCGGGCAGATCGAAGAGGCGCACTCGATGTCGGCGGGCCTGGACTATCCGGGCATCGGGCCCGAGCATGCGCACTTGGCCGACACCGGTCGCGCGGAGTACTTCGCGGTGGGTGACGATGAGGTTCTCGACGCCCTCTCCTTGCTGAGCGAGTCTGAGGGCATCATCCCCGCGTTGGAAACAGCTCACGCTCTCGCGTGGATTGCCCGGGAAGTCGGCGCTCTCATACCGCGGGGGGCGACGGTGCTGTTGAACCTTTCGGGACGCGGCGACAAGGACGTGGCTCAGGTGCGCCAACTTCTACGAGGTGAGTCATGAAGTCACTCGAAGTGACGCTGCGGACCCTGCGCCAAAGGGAGCGAACCGCTTTAGTGCCGTACTTCATGGCGGGGGCGACGCCCGATTGGGCGCGCCACGTCGAGGCAGCGGCACAGGGCGGTGCCGACGCCATCGAAATCGGGATTCCCTTCTCGGATCCCATGATCGACGGTGTGGTCATCCAGGAGGCCGGACTCCGCTCACTTGTGGCGGGCACGACGTTTGAGTCGGTTGGCCAAGAGCTGACCACAATCGATGTCGAAGTACCGCTCATCGCCATGACGTACTACAACGTCTTTCTTCACTATGGCCTCGAGCGAAGCGCCGGTCGCTTGCACCAGTTCGGTCTTTCGGGAGCCATTGTGCCAGACCTGTCCCTCGAGGAGTCCAGCGAATGGTCCGTGGCCTGCGACGCGCACGATATCGCGACCATCTTCCTCGTCGCGCCGTCCACTCCCGCTGAACGAATTAGCAAGGTAGTGCGTCACAGCGAAGGCTTCCTCTACGCGTCCGCACGAATGGCGGTGACCGGCGCCAGTACCGACGAGGGCGAGGGGGAGAGGGTCGTGAAGCACGTTCGCGACGTCAGTGACCTTCCGGCCTATGTCGGCATCGGAATCACCACTCCTGAACAGGCCGCTTCCACGGCCAAGGTGAGCGACGGCGTCATCGTTGGCTCGGCTCTCGTGAAGGTGGTTCTGGACGGAGGAAGCGCGCACGACATCGAAGATTTCGTGCATTCTTTTCGTCGGGCGATTGATCAGGCCTCGCGTACCTGAGAGGATTCTCCGCAAAGGCCACTGTCTCAACTTTCAGGCGCAGCACCAGTTTTGGCTCCAAACTTTCGAACATTTTGTGAAGAGTGTCACAAGATTGACGGGAATAGTCCAACAACGCTCGTTCACCCTGGTGTTTAATTCATTCGGGCCCCCATCGCGGGGGTTGCCTGTAATCCTTAATTGGGGGAGATAGATGCCTGAAGAAAGAGTTGCGGATCCCGGTCCGGTAGGGCTCGCCGGGTTCGCTATGACGACGTTCGCGCTCAGCTCGTGGAACGCTGGGATTTGGCACGGAGCGGGCCTGGAGGCGGCGCTGGCTCTGGCGTTCTTCTACGGAGGAATAGCTCAACTGCTGGCCGGTATGTGGGAGTTCGTGCGCAAGAACACGTTCGCGGCACTCGCGTTCACCTCGTACGGTGCGTTCTGGCTGTCGTTTTATGCGTTGATTAAGTTTAATATTCCCGGTGGAGGCTCGGATACAGTACCGATCTTCCTACTGGGCTGGGCAATCTTCACCCTGTACATGACTATCGCAGCGACTAAGACGAACAACGCGGTATTGAGCGTGTTTGTGCTCCTGACGATTACCTACATTCTCCTCACCATCGGTAACTGGGGAACGACGCAGACGTTCTTGGACATCATTAAGGCTGGTGGTTGGACCGGGCTCGCCACGGCGGCGGCGGCGTGGTACGCCTCGGCGGCGGGGGTCACCAATGCCACCTATGGCAAAGTTGTGTTCCCGGTGGGTCCACGAGGCTAACGTAGGGGTCACTGGTGGCTTGCCACCGGACCCAACCGCCAACAGCGCCCGTGCCACGAGGTACGGGCGCTGTTGGCATCTATGAGGCATTGAGCAGTACTGTCGAATTCAGTCGCGTGGAGAGACTACGGAACTGATTCATCAAAATTACATTCAACACTTGGAGTGGGGTACGTCATGAGTGAAGCAAAGTTAGAAGCGTGGCTGGACGAGAAGCGCAGTTTCGCGCCGAGCAAAGAGTTCGCGGATCAGGCGAACGCGCAGCCTTCGATTTACGCCGAGGCCGACGCCGATCCTCTCGGGTACTGGCGTAGGCAGGCGGACCGTCTTACGTGGACGAAGGCGCCAACCAAGATTCTCGAGTGGGACCTTCCCTTCGCGAAGTGGTTTAGCGACGGCACTCTCAACGCGTCCTACAACTGCGTTGATCGACACGTCGAAGCCGGTAAGGGCGACAAGGTCGCCTATCACTGGGTGGCCGACGCCGAGGGTGAGTCACGCACCATCACCTACGCGGACCTGCAAAAGATGGTGGCAAAAGCGGCGAACGCCCTCAGCGAGCTCGGCGTCAAGTCGGGTGATCGCGTAGCCGTCTATATGCCCATGATTCCCGAGGCCGTGGTGACCATGCTCGCCATTGTGCGCCTTGGTGCGGTGCACTCGGTCATCTTCGCTGGATTCTCTGCGGAGTCCCTGTCGAGTCGCATTCTCGACTCGGACTGCCAGATCGTGGTCACCGCCGACGGTGCATTTCGCCGTGGGGTCGCCGCGCCCTTGAAGCCGGCGGTCGACGAGGCGCTCAAGAGCTGCCCGAACGTTCGCTCCGTCCTGGTCGTTCGACGCACCGCCAGCGACGTCGAGTGGACCGAAGGTCGCGACCACTGGTGGCACGACTTGGTGGACAAGCAGAAGGACACCCACACAGCTGAGTCCTTCGACGCTGAGCAGACGTTGCTCATCATGTACACCTCGGGCACCACGGCCAAGCCCAAGGGCATCTTCCACACAACGGGCGGTTACCTGACTCAGTGTGCGGCGACGTACTACGACATCTTCGACGTCAAAGTCGAGACGGACATCTGCTGGACGGCGGCCGACATCGGCTGGATCACCGGCCACAGTTACATCGTCTATGGACCACTCGTCAACGGCGTGACGTCGGTTATGTACGAAGGTCTGCCCGACTCGGGCGGACGTGACCGATGGTGGAAGATCATCGAAGAGAACAAGGTGTCGATCCTCTATACCGCCCCCACCACGATCCGTACACTCATGAAGTGGGGCCACCATCACCCGGGGGGTCACGACCTGTCGAGCTTGCGCTTGATCGGCACGGTGGGTGAACCCATCAATCCCGAAGCGTGGATGTGGTATCGCGAGCACGTGGGCGGTAATCGCTGCCCGATCGTGGACACGTGGTGGCAAACCGAGACGGGCGCCATCATGGTCACGCCTCTGCCGGGGATCACCGTCACAAAGCCTGGGGCGGCGATGAAGGCCTTTCCGGGCATCTCGGTCGACGTCGTGGACAACGAAGGCAAGAGCGTCGGTAAAAACGCGGGTGGCTACCTCGTGATCACTCAGCCGTGGCCCTCGATGACGCGCGGTATCTACGGAGACCCCGAGCGCTTCAAGGAGACGTACTGGGCTCGCTTTCCCGGCGTGTACTTTGCCGGCGACGGCGCCAAGCGCGACGCGGACGGCGACATCTGGCTGCTCGGTCGAGTCGACGACGTTATGAACATTTCGGGGCACCGACTCTCGACAACCGAGGTAGAGCACGCTCTCGTCGGGTTCCCGGGAGTGGCCGAAGCGGCGGTGGTCGGGGCGAGCGACGAAACGACGGGTCAAGCCATCGTGGCGTTCGTAACTCTGAAGCTCTCGGCCGATGAGGCGGAGGAGGATCACGCGGGAGTGATCGATTCATTGCGCGAGCACGTGGCCAAAGTCATCAGCCCCATCGCGAAGCCTCGGCAGATCATCCTCACGCCCGAACTGCCCAAGACCCGCTCGGGCAAGATCATGCGCCGACTCTTGCGCGACGTGGCAGAGAACCGACCCCTCGGTGACGTGACGACACTGATGGATCCGACGGTCGTCAACGCCATCGCAGCTCTGATGACCGAGAGCTCTGCCGACGAGGAGTAGTCCTTAGGAGTCGAAGCCGAGGTTCAACAGATCGAGGAGACGCAACCACAGGTTGCGTCGGCCGCCGTTCTCGTCGGCCTTCTCGATGGAGCGCTTGGTGAGACGGATGAATAGCCATCGAAACGGCTCCGGGGGGAAGGGCACCGGCTTCTTTCGCACCATGGTGAGTGTCGTTCGCTCCGTCCTGCGGCCATCGAGCAAGTCCAACATGACAGCAGCGCCGAAGCGCGTTGAGGCCACGCCGAGCCCGGTGTAGCCCATCACGTAGGCGGCCCTACCGCCGTGGGCCGTGCCCCAAAACGGGGAGAAGCGCGTGCACGTGTCAATGGCGCCACCCCAGGCGTGGGTGAACTTGATTCCAGCCAACTGGGGGAAGGTCGTGAGGAAGTGACTCGCGAGCCTGGCGTACGTCTCGGCGTTGAACTCGAGATCCCTGCGAGCCTTGCCACGAAACTTGTAGATCGTGTCATACCCACCCCAAAGGATGGAGTTGTCCTTCGTGAGTCGGTAGTAGTGAAACTGGTTGCCCGCGTCGGCAACGCCCTCGCGGCCGTTCCATCCGATGCTTTCCATCTGCTCATCACTCAATGGCTCCGTGACGAGCGTATAGTCGTACACCGCAACGACGTAGCGGCGTGTTCGGCGAATCAGCGAAGGAAAGACATTCGTGGCGAGCGCGACTCTCGCGGCGGTGACCGCGCCGTAGGCGGTGTGGACGCGCACGCCGTTTTCGACGTCTTCTAGCCGCTCTACCTTAGAGTTCTCGAATATCCGCACCCCCAGGGACTGACACGCCCGCTCCAACCCCCATACCAGCCGCGCCGGATCCACGAGAGCGGTGCCATCAACATCAAAGAGCGCGCCTTCATACGAGGGGGAGTGGATGCGCGCCTGCACTTGCTCTTTGGAGAGCACTTCCACGTGGTCACCCATGTCATTGCGCAGACGCGCTTCTTCCATCATTCCTTCGAACTGCCAGGGCGCGACGGCGACGCTCAGCTCACCCGTGCGCTCCCAGTCGCACTCGATGCCGTAGCGCTTCACCGTCGCCTCGATCTCGTCGAGATTCTCACGAGCGAGCCGCTCGATGACGGGCATCTCGCGGGCGAACCGATTCATGCCGTTGCTGAATCCGTGGGTGAGCGACGCGCTGCAGAACCCCCCGTTGCGTCCCGACGCCCCGGCGCCGGTCTCGTACTGCTCGACGACGATGACGTCGCGCGAGGGATCTCGCTCCTTCGCCAGAAGGGCTGTCCACAGTCCCGTGTACCCAGCGCCAACGATGCAGAGGTCCGCTCCAAGATCACCAATCAGAGCGGGGTGCGGCTCCGGCTCGAGCGGATCGGAGTCCAGCCACCACAGTTCAGGCTGCACTTCAGCCAAGTGGCGCAGAACGAAGGTGTCCTTCTTCTCCATGTTGTCCAGCTGAACGCTGGAATCACCCTCTCTAGGTATGACGGATTCGCGAGTCTTCGCGAATCCGGAGTATCACACGGTCGGTCACGGCGATTCTACCCGAGGCCTTCTCGTTCTTACGCTTCTCACTCCTCGATCTCGGACCATCCTCAGACCAGTCGTTATAGGTAACTAGCGTTATTTGAAATGCGACCACGGCGCCGAACATGACCCGTTACGTTGGCTTCGATCTTGAAACCACCGGGGTCAGTTCCTTCCTCGACGTTCCCGTCTCCTATGGATTCGTTGAGCGAGTTAACGACGGTTCAAAATTCACCTCGAGATTCGACGGAGGTCTCATCAATCCCGGTTGCGACATTCCGCCGGACGCTTCAGCTATCCACGGCATTACTGACGCCATGGTGGCTGACGCGACACCGCTCGCCGACGCCGTGGAGTTGATCGCGGAGCGATTAGGCGACGCGTGGCGAGAGGGAGGCGTGGTCGTGGGAATGAACGTCGGCTACGACCTCACGATGGTGGACTCTCTCTGTCGACGCCTCGGCGTCGCTCCGCTCGAACAGCGCGGAGACATCGGGGCTGTCCTGGACGTGCTGGTGCTGGACCGCCATTTCGACAAGTGGCGTAAGGGATCTCGAAAGCTCACCGACCTGTGCAGGCATTACGGAGTTCGGTTGTCCAGCGCTCATTCGGCTGCCCACGACGCTGAGGCGAGTCTCATAGTTTTGGAAAAAATGCGCCGACGCTATCCCGATATTGACCTTTTGGATGCAGCGTACGTGAATGTCGCCCTTCGATCGTGGTATCGAGAATGGCTGAGCAGTTTTTCTCGCCATCTCGAAAACCGGGGAGAATCTCCGATTCCTGCCGGCCGGTACGAGTGGCCACTCCACGTCGACGACGACTCCCTGGTCGGGCTGGGGAGATTTGAACTCCCGATCTCTCGGCCCCCAGCCGAGCGCTCTAGACCAAACTAAGCCACAGCCCGTGAAGGATCAATCCTAGTCCGACGCACTCAGCTGACTGGACGACGAGAGCCGTGTGACTGAGTCGGATCGGTCAACCACGCCCGCGCTTCGCAGAGGTACGCGATCGTCTCGCCCGTCGCTTTCGCCTCTAGCGCTTCGAGGATGCGTCGGTCGAGCGCTTCCAGAATTTCCTCGACTGACATGTCTCTTCTCTCTATCCGCCGGCCGCCGCCGTCACTATTTCGACGTGGGCTCCGTCGTGAACGCTCGTCTCGCTCCAGGCACCTCGTCGCACGACTTCACCATCGATCGCCACGGCGATACCACGAGGTTCGATGCCACGGCGTCGCAGAAGTTCGAAGACCGTCTCATCGGCGAACGGCTCCTCATCTCCGTTCACGTGTATCACGCGACGCTCCGTCCAAACTCGACAGCGTCGAGCGAGCATAGAGCAGCCAGCGTCACGCCATGTCGGTAGTGGCCCGACGACCACGCCCAGCGCTCGTCGACGATCTCGAAGAAGGGCGCGAGGTCTTTACTCGCGGGCCGCAGCCCCTGACGTGTCTCGAGCACCGCCGCGGTCTCCAGCGCGGGAACGACGTCGAGGACGTCACGTAAGAGACGCTGCAGCTCACCCACCTCTACGCCCAACTCGCCTTGCTCGTCCGAGGACGCTCCGATGACGCAGTAGCCTCCTGGGCGACTGACCAGATAGCACGACCGACCTCGGACGTACGCGCGCAGCACCGGCTCAGGGGAGCGATCGATTCCCTTCATTCGCACCGTCATTCCGCGCACCGGTCGAGTGACGTGAGCGACCCGCTGGGCCACCCCCTCAGGCAGAGGGCGCGATCCTGTCGCGAGAAGGCCCATATCTGCGCGCACGACCCCCGTTGACGTCGTGACTTCCACACCGCCGTTGACTGTCGTTGCCGTGGTCACAACGTCACGCACCAAGATCACACCCAGTCGCTCGTTGGCACGCGTGAGCAGATCCATCACCTGATCGGGATCGACCCAGGCGTCTTCGGGGTAGTACAGACCGTCGCCAATCCGCGCACTCACCCCTTGGAAGAACGTGCTGTGTCCCTGGCGGCTCACGCGCTCGCCCGTGACCCCGAACTCGTTGGCCACGCTTTCGAACTGCTCCACGAGACGTCGGTCACCGGTGTCAAAACCAACCAGCAGTGTCCCTGTTTGGAACAACGCGAGCGTCTCGCCCGTGACCTCGTCCAACTCCGCCGCTAGGAGTCGCCACGCCGCTAGAGCGCCCCTTTGGCGCACATAATTCTCGTGTTCGCCCGGGGCGATCTCGCCGCTCGGCGCGATCATTCCCGCGGCGGCCCACGTCGCACCCGCCCCCGGAGTTGGATCAAAGATCGTCACGCGCCAACCGTCTCGAGCCAGGCGAAACGCACTGGTCGTGCCGATCACACCCCCTCCGACGACGAATGCATCACCACGAGTCGATCTCACGAATCCAGCGTACGACGAAGAACGTCATTGGTCCTTCGGTATAGTTGAGTCGGGTCAGCGTTGCCCCGTGACAAACGCTATGACCAAGAACCTTTACGACCCCTCTTTCGAGCATGACGCCTGCGGCGTAGGAATGGTCGCGGACCTGACCGGACGTCCCAGCAACGCCACGGTGCGTGACGCCCTCACGATCCTTGAAAACCTCGAGCACCGTGGAGCCTCGGGCTCGGACGTCGATTCGGGAGACGGCGCAGGAATTCTCACACAGTTACCCGACACGTTCATTCGCGAGGTCTTCGACGACGTCCCGCCAAAGGGCCACTACGGCGTCGCGCACTGGATGGTGCCCTCGACCACGGATCTGGCGGCGCTGCGCCTCGAGATCGACGAGCAGCTCACCCGCGTGGGACTCGCCTCGCGATCGTGGCGAGACGTACCGGTTGACTCAACGCTTCTTGGCGCTACGTCGCGCGCCTCGGAGCCCCGATTCTTTCAACAGTTGATCGCGCGAGCTGATGAGATGGCGACGTTCGACCTTGAGCGGGCTCTTTTCTGCGCGCGCAAAGTCATCGAACATCGTCTCGACGTCTACGCGGCCTCCTGCTCGTCCCGAGTTCTGATCTACAAAGGAATGCTCACGGCGCCCCAGCTCCGGCGGTACTTCTGCGACCTGACTGACGAGCGCCTCCGCTCGGCGATCGCCGTGGTGCACAGCAGGTTCTCGACGAACGTCCTTCCTCGCTGGGATCTCGCCCAGCCATTTCGCTACATCGCCCACAACGGCGAGATCAACACCGTGCGCGGGAATCGCAATTGGATGACCGCGCGTGAAACCACGCTCGAAAGCGACGCCCTGCCGCTTGCGCTATATGAGCTCACCCCCATCATCACGCCTAACATGAGCGACTCGGCCAGTTTCGACGAGGTGGTCGAGCTTCTGGTGCACGCCGGGCGCTCGCTTCCCCATGCCGTCTTGATGATGATCCCCGAGGCCTGGGAGCGTTCGACGGCCATGAGTCCCGAACGCCGGGCGTTCTACCGCTACCACGCGGGTCTGATGGAGCCTTGGGACGGTCCGGCGTCGGTGACGTTCTGCGATGGAACGGTCGCGGGGGCGGTGTTGGATCGCAACGGACTGCGTCCGGCGCGCTATTGGGTGACCAAGGACCAGCGCGTCATTCTCTCGAGCGAAGTCGGAGTACTTCCCATCGAGCCGTCAAACATCGAGCGAAAGGGTCGTCTGCAGCCCGGACGGGTGTTCCTCGTCGACGTGGCCCAGGGTCGCATCATCGAAGACGAGGAGTTGAAGACCGCCCTGGCCCAGGCCGCGCCGTACGCGCAGTGGCTGGATCGCCACCAGTTGTCCCTCGACGCCATCGATGTGCCCGAAGCCCTGACTCCCGAGTACGCCTCGGTGCTGCGACTGCAGAAGAGCTTCGGGTACTCCGAAGAGGACCTTGGGTTGATCGTGCGCCACATGGCTCAAGTTGGAGAAGAGCCCGTGGGATCCATGGGCTCGGACACGACCCTGCCCGTTCTCTCCTCGATGCCGCGCTCGATCTTCGACTACTTCAGTCAACTCTTCGCCCAGGTGACGAATCCACCTCTTGACGCCATTCGCGAAGAGCTCGTCACGTCCACCAGGGTTGTCATCGGGGGGGAGGAGAATCTCCTAGGTGAGGGCGAAGAGCACTGTCATCAGATAGTGCTGCCCTCGCCAGTCCTGAGTGGCCACGAACTGTTGAAGATTCGCTACATCGACGAGCAGCCCAACGTTGAGGGATTTCGAACGGCGGCCCTCGATGGGCTCTTCGCCGCCCGAGGCCCCGAGACCGCCGCCGAGCGACTGGCTGATTCCATAGAACGCGTCACCGACCAGGTAATCACCAAAGTTCGAGATGGAGTGAATGTCGTGATTCTGAGCGACCGAGGAACGTCGGCCACCCACGCCGCCATTCCTAGCCTGTTGCTCGTGTCGGCCGTCCATCACCGCCTGGTCATAGAGCACCTGCGCACCAGAGCGGCGTTGATCATCGAAGCGGGCGACGTACGCGAAGTTCACCACGTAGCTCTTTTGCTGGGATTCGGCGCATCCGCCGTCTGTCCGTACCTGGCCTACGAATCCATCGACGCCCTCGTCGAAACGGGGGAGTTGAACGAGCTCAGCGCCTTCGAGGCGCGCTACCAATACGGAAAGACGCTCAGCAAGGGTGTCATCAAGGTGATGTCCAAGATGGGCGTCAGCACGGTTGCGAGCTACGTGGGCTCCCAGCTCTTCGAACCCATCGGCGTGTCCGACGATATCCTCGCACGGTACTTCCCCGGTTTTCATTCGCGCTTGGGCGGCATCACTCTCGAACACGTGGCCCGCGACGTCCTGCGCATGCACGCGTCGGCCTTTGATGGCGACACTCAGCGCGTCGAGATCACCAACCACGGCGAGTACCAATGGCGCCGAGACGGTGAGCTTCACCTCTTCAATCCCCGCACCGTCCAAAAACTCCAGCACGCCACCCGTGAGAAGCGCTTCGATCTGTTCAAGCAGTACTCGACCTTGGTCGACGAACAGAGCAGTGGCAAACTCACCCTGCGCTCACTGCTCACCCTCGTGCCTAGTGCCTCGCCGTTGCCGCTCGACGAGGTGGAGAGCGTTGCGTCAATCGTCAAGCGCTTTGCGAGCGGAGCGATGTCCTACGGCTCGATCTCCGAAGAGGCCCACAGCACTCTGGCCGTCGCCATGAATCGACTGGGGGCCAAGTCCAACACCGGTGAGGGCGGCGAGGACGAGGATCGTTACGACACCTCTGATCCTCTCTTCAACAAGCGCTCGGCCATCAAGCAAGTGGCCTCGGGCCGTTTCGGTGTGACGAGTCGATACCTGGTCAGTGCCGACGACTTGCAGATCAAAATGGCCCAGGGCGCCAAGCCGGGTGAGGGCGGGCAACTTCCCGGGGCCAAGGTGTACCCCTGGATCGCCAAGACTCGACACTCAACGCCCGGCGTGGGGTTGATCTCTCCGCCCCCGCACCACGACATCTACTCCATCGAGGATCTCAAGCAACTGATCTACGACCTGAAGAACGCCAACGACGAAGCCCGGATCCACGTCAAGCTGGTCAGTGAACAGGGTGTCGGCACGATCGCCGCCGGCGTGGCGAAGGCGCACGCCGACGTCATCTTGATCTCGGGACACGACGGCGGCACGGGTGCGGCGCCACTGACCTCGCTCAAGCATGCCGGTACGCCATGGGAACTGGGACTCGCCGAAGCACATCAGACGCTGGCCGCGAACGGCCTGCGTAGCCGCGTCGTGTTGCAGACCGATGGGCAGTTGAAGACGGGTCGTGACGTGATCATCGCTGCGCTGCTCGGGGCCGAGGAGTACGGCTTTGCCACCGCTCCTCTCGTGGTATCGGGGTGTGTGATGATGCGCGTCTGCCACCTGGACACCTGCCCGGTGGGCATCGCAACCCAGAATCCCAAGCTCCGCGCACGTTTCACGGGCAAACCGGAGTTTGTGGAGAACTTCTTTGAATTCGTGGCCCAGGAGGTGCGCGAGTACCTGGCGCTGCTCGGAGCGAGAACGCTGGATGAGATCATTGGCGACGTCACCAAACTGAGCGTGACACCCATTGAGGACCCCACGAACGACCTAGACCTCAGCGCACTTCTCGCGCTCGTGGAGCCTGATCAGCGGCGCCAGAGCATCAAGCAGGACCACGGGCTCGACGAGGCGCTGGACTGGAAGTTCCTCCCGGGAGCCGTCGAAGCCGCTCTTCGCGGCGAGACGTTTCACTTCCTCACACCCGTGCGCAACGTCCATCGCACGGTGGGTACTCTCACCGGAAGCGCCCTGACGCGGGCACTCGGTACACGAACGCTTCCCAACGATCGCGTGACCATCGATCTCGTGGGATCCGCCGGTCAGAGTCTGGGAGCGTTTATTCCCGCGGGATTAACTCTGCGCCTACGCGGCGACACGAACGACTACGCCGGCAAGGGGCTCTCCGGCGGGCGTCTCGTTATTCGCCCCGATGACGCGGCCACCTTCGCGAGCGATGCCAACATCATCGCGGGCAACGTGATCGGATACGGAGCGACCAGCGGGGAGATATTCATCAGCGGCGTGGTGGGGGAGCGATGCGGTGTTCGCAACTCAGGGGCCACGATCGTTGTCGAAGGCGTGGGCGATCACGCGGGAGAGTACATGACCGGCGGCGTCGTCGTGATCCTGGGGAGCGTAGGACGCAACCTTGCGGCCGGCATGTCTGGTGGGACTCTCTATCTGTTCGATCCTGAGGTCACGGTGCACGATCACTTGAGCGCGGGGGTCTATGAGATTGACCTGCTCGAAAGCGACGACGACGAACGATTGTGGACGCTGCTGGGCCGATTTCGCGACGAGACTGGTTCGCAGAAAGCGGCGCGCATTCTGGAGAACTGGCGCTCGGAGCGGATGAACTTTGTGCGAATCGAAACATCGGAGTATCAAAGAGTTCGCGACGAGGCCAAGAGTGGGTAAGCTCACCGGTTTTCTCGAGTATCCGCGCGAAGGCCCCCGCTACCGGCCGGTGCCCGTGCGTCTGCGCGACTGGCGTGAGGTCTACGAACCCCAGGGCGACGAGGAGATCGCTATCCAGGCAGGACGCTGCATGGACTGCGGAATCCCCTTTTGCATGCAGGGTTGCCCGCTGGGCAACCTGATTCCCTCCTTCAATGACGACGTCTATCGATCACGCTGGGCCCAGGCGGCTGAACAGCTATTTCGTACCAACAATTTTCCCGAAAGGGCTATATAGGTAACTACGCAGGCACAAGATGTTGTGGTTATGCTTGAGCGGTGCGGACCTGGGAAGTTGATGCCGGTGCCCCCATTGCCGGGCGCCACTACCCGAGAGATCTCGCCGAGTT
>JBOGFT010000039.1:0-8484 GCA_050701895.1 Acidimicrobiales bacterium | reverse complement strand
GGTCTTGTTGTCGATCTTTCGGGTCCAGGACCAATAGGGTCCGTGCAGTTTGGGGGGATCATCCTGGCAGGCGCAGTTCGCTCGCCCGCAGCGGGTGAGACGACGCGTGAGGGTGCCGGGCAACGCCCGACCGTTTGTTGCCATCCGCGAGCGCGTGATCCTTCACCACCAAGTAGAGCAGGTTCGCGGCCTTCTGCTCGGTCGATGGGTAGATATCCTGCCCGCCGAAGCCCTGATACACGGCCGCGATCGTGCCATCCAACTTCCCGGTCGGGTCGTGGCCGAAGTAGTTATCGTCGGGGAACTCCTTGGCGACGCGACCCATGACCTCCCGAGCCTCCTCGAGGGTGAGTCCCCACTTTGGTGCCGTTTCTTGTGCGACGGCGACGTGGCCCTCGTCATATTCACGCAGTAAGCGCAAGCCCGGAAGGTAGCTGGCCAGAACGTCGGCGACGTCCGATGCTCGATCCGCCATGAGACTCCCCTTTCTCCCCCGCCGAGACCGAGTCTCGTCAAGCACCACAGTAGGGTCCGGGTGCTTCGTGACGGCGAACTCGCCACCACCACGTGTGCCTTTGGGTTGGCGCGGCCTGTCGTTTCGTGAAGTAGCCATCACTGCTAGCCATGCCCCGAGAATTATTTTCTTGGGCCGCTGCAAGCGATCATCTACGCCTACGCAAATTCCTTCGGTGCCCGCGTACGAGAGTCCCGTCTCGACGACTGTAACTCTCGACCCAACCATTCAACGATGTCTCCGCCAAATTCTCTCCGGCGAATGCAAGCCCTCCTTCCATCAGGACGGAGTCCGGCATCCTGAGAGGTAATCCGCCTTCCGCCTCAAAGGCATTGAGAGCCATCATCTGGACCTCCGCGGCGTCCAGGCTGTCGAATTCAATACCGGACGTCCAGTCTTGGGCAAAGCGCATGGATTTTATATAGACACCCGGTTCATCCTCGCGCGAGAGCCGTCTGAGGCCACCGAGGTAGTCGTCACGAAAGCCCGTTGGCACAATGATGCGGCACTCGTGTCCGGCCACGAGCTCTGTGTTCATGGTCAGACGCGCTATACGACCATTGCCGTCGGCGAACGGGTGCACGTCACTCGTGACAAACATACTCATTACGGCGCGCTCCCACGGTGAGTCAAGGGATTCGATACGGGCGAAACCTTCGGTTAGCGTCCCGACGACAAGATCGGGATGAACGAAAATGGTGTTGCCCGCTTGGTTCTTCGATGTCTTGAATTGTCCGGGGAGTTTCTCTGGTCGCGAGGCCATAATCTCAGCATGACGACTACGCAACAGGTCCATGAATTCGTCGGGTGAAGTTGCAACGCGCGACATCTCAACGGAGTCACTAACAATCTTGTACGTTCCGATGATGTCGTGTGCGTCGGCAGGTCGCCCCTCGGGCTCAAACCCGCGGTAGATGATCCCCTCCGCCTCATCGACAGTGAACTCGGTACCCTCAATGAAGTTCGAGAAGTACGCCTCGTAGAACGGCAAATACTTGCCATCATTCGATAGTCTCGACTGTGGTGCCGACGACCGGAGCGCTTTCGCTAAGACGTCGAAACGTTCGACGCGCACGGGGTCAAAAGGTCTACCCGACCGGCGAGCCGCCAAGATGCGCGGGGTCGACTTTGCGTCGCGGGTGTTAAGTGCCACGCCTACGAGTTGATCGAGGTGCGCGAAACTTTCTTCGCGGACTCCCAGAGCCGGTGCAAGCTGACGGGCGTGATCTCGGACACGGTTCATGGTGTCGTCTCCGTCGAACTGGACAGTCCTGTCGATCCATTCAGCCAACTCGTCCTCGCTCAACCGTCGAGAGATGGGTCGCCGGCGCGACACCCGAGACGGTTGAGCGTTCTCGACCATCCCCCGCGCCTTGGAAGCCAAATGGAGACCACCGGGTAGTGCGATGTCGTCGCTTTGCGGCCCGGCGCCGCGACGAGCGCTAACGAGCAGCCCTGGTAACTGCGCGTCCCGTTCGCGAGCGTCGTGGGCCAAGTACAAAACACCATTTACGGGCCCCGAAACGGGAGCGGACCGATCTGTGATAACCGCTCCGGGGAAAAGCCGACCTACGATTGTGTGGAGGTGTTTCCTCACGATCTTTTCGGGGGGTGATGTAGTGTCGGTCGAGTAGATGCCGGTGGCAATTCTCCGTGCTTCGCCGCGCCGTACCCTGCTCGCGAGCGTTCTTGACGAGACGTCATCGCTGTAGAAGATCGACTTATCCACGCTTTTCCTTTACTTAGGTAAAGCAAATCTGCGGATAGTATAGCATAGGTAAAGCGAATTCGAGAGTAAGACCCTGAACTCAGCCGGAGATTAGCTCGGAAAGCCTTGATTCGCTGGGTTTCTGTCCTCAGAAGAGGCACCTGGCCCTTCGAAGGCGTACTCACCGCGCTCGAGCGCGGCACGCTGCCGGATTGGCGTCGTCTCGCCCACGCCATCGTCGAACAGCCCTGGGGCACGGTCGCCGGCACCGTCGAGGAGGCACTCTCGTTAGAACTTCCCTACGGGGTCGGCAACCTCATGCGCACGGTGATCGATACCGCACGCCGGGACCGCGCACGGGCCGAACGCGTCGAGGTGGCCCGCGAGATCGATGCGATCATCAAGCGCTCGAAGCTGTCCCGCGCCGAGTTCACCCGCCGCATCGGTACGTCGCCGTCACGTCTCTCGACCTACGTCGCGGGCTCGGTCACCCCGTCTGCGTCGATGGTGGTGCGGATGCGCGGTGTGACGCACCTCCACGGCGGTGTCAGTGCGCAGTGTCGTCAGTGCGCTGGTTCGATGAGGTGCCAATACTGCGAAGGTGCTGCGCCTACCTAGGCGCCTACGCGTCGAGCGTCCCGCTCCCCCGACCGGTCAGGTACTCCTTCACTGAAAGGAGCTTCGGCAAGAAGCGCTTACGCGTCGAGAGCTTCGCGGGGCAGCGGTGCTGGGGCGTCGCGTAGGTGCGGCCACACTGGCCGCACTCCTTGACGTCGACCCGCTCGGCCTTGCCGCGGATGACACGGTTGAAGGCTCGGCCCGGTGACGGGGAGTGGGCGACGTTGATGAAGGCCGCGATGGGCACGTCGTAGCCGTAGGTCCGTGAAGCGCCTTCCTTGCCATCGGTCCTCACCACCATCGTGCTCGTCGCCTTGTCGTAGCCCATACCGCTGATCCACGTGGAGGCGACGAGTTCGACGACGACACCGAGCTGCGCGGCACGCTGGCGCCGGCGTTCCAAGATGTCGCCGGCGTCTCGAAGAGCGCGACTCGGACGCCGCGACTCCAAGACGCACTGGACGGCTTCGGCGACGTAGGCGGACTGCTCGGGGGTGAAGCCGAGGCCCTGAGTGGCGAAGGAACCGTCCGGGGACTTGGCGACACGGACCCAACCGTCGATCTCACCACCGGGGAACTGGGCCGAGATCGGCACGTCGAACGTATCGCCGGCGTCCTTACCGGGCACGTTGGACGACGCGTAGGACTTGATGGCCTGTAAACGCTGATCGAAAACAGCCACACTGAGCCCCAAAACGCTGGCCGAAAACAGCCACACCCAACAGTCCCGGCTGACAAGTTGGTTCCTTAAGGAACCAAACCAGCGAAACGGGAGAAGGGTGCGCAGCAATATGCAAGTTTGGACGGAAATCCGCCGAAGAGTACTGGTCGAGAAGGTGCCCAAGCGCCAGATCTGCCGGGAGTACCAGATCAGTCATCACACGCTGGAGAAGATGCTCCAGAACGTCGAGCCCACGGGCTATCAGCAGCGCCCGGGTGAGCGTCCTCGACCCAAGCTCGGAGCATTCCTCGGAGTGATCGACCAGATCCTCGAGGACGATAAGACAGCGCCGAAGAAGCAACGCCACACCGCCAAGCGGATCTTCGAACGGCTGCGTGACGAGCACGACTACACCGGTTCCGAGAGTCAGGTTCGCGCCGTGGTCGCGCAGCGTCGAGAGCGTCACGCGGAGGTCTTCGTGCCGCTCGCCCAGCCACCGGGCGAGGCCCAGTTCGACTTCGGCGAAGCGGTCGTCGAGATTGCCGACATTCGAATGAAGGCTGCCCTGGCGGTGATGAGTCTGCCCTACTCCGACGCCTTTCACGTCACGGCTTACCCGCGCGAATGCACCGAGACCTTCCAGGCGGCGCACGACAACTCATTCGAATTCTTTGAAGGTGTGCCGACCAAGATCGCCTACGACAACACCTCGGTCGCGGTGAAGAAAGTGCTCGAGGGTCCCAACCGCGAACTGACATCTGAGTTCCTGCGACTCGAGAGTCACTTCCTCTTCACCCACCGATTCTGTCGGGTAGCGCGCGGCAACGAGAAGGGCCACGTGGAGTCGCTCGTTGGTTATCACCGACGCAACTTCCTCGTGCCGGTGCCGAGCTTTGCGAGCTTCGCCGAGCTCAACGTCTACCTGACTCGGCGCTGCGAAGAGGAGTTGGACCGGACAGTGCGCGGGCAATCCGAGACCAAGCGTCAACGACTCGAGACGGACCGCGCGGCGATGCTGGGGTTCCCCTCGTCCAGCTTCGAATCGCGCAAGGTCACCCACGCCAAGTCCAACTCTTTGTGATCGTGGTGACCTTGAACTGTTGACCTCTGCGTACGCCGCTCAAACCTTCCTCTTTCATGAGTCGGCGCACCGTGCAGTTGGCGACCGTGAGACCCTCGCGGTTCAGCTGTTTCCACACCTTCTTCGCCCCGTAGGTGTTGTCGTTGTTGGAGCGGTGCACGCGCGCGATCTCAACCTTCAGGACCTCGTCACGCACCTGGCGTGCGGAGGCCGGGCGCGTCTTGGTGGCGTAGTAGGTGGTGAAAGAACTGCAATGCTCTGCAGATCGGCTCGACTCCCCATCGATCCCTTCGGGTGTCGATGTAAAGAACTACCTCTTGGTTTGACCGTCGAGCTCTTCTCGCTTAAGAAAATCGACGCGTCTTTCAAGATGGCGTTGGCCCCACGCAAGTCCTTCACCTCACGTTGGAGTTGTTTTAGTTGGGCGCGCTCGTCCGACGTGATTCCGGGACGTGAGCCGGTATCGACCTGAGTCTTTCGAACCCAGGTCCTGAGTGTTTCCGGCGACATGCCGAACAGCTTTGAGATGGCGGTGAAGGCAGCCCACTCGGACGGGTAGTCCTGGCGGTTGTTCATCACCATCCTCACGGCTCGTTCACGCAGCTCGGGTGAGTAATTACTACCGGGACACCCAAATAGTGAGGTGAGTCAGCTCGCGGCGGCGTAACGGACATGCTTCTCGTTGAAGAAGTTCGCGACGACTTGAGGCTGCTTCTGTCGGCGGAGCAGATGTGAGCGTGTGGTGGCAATCAACTCGTCTCGCGTTCGAGGGCGCTGTCGTCCGAGCGCGTTGGACTTGACGTCGTTGTTCAGCAGTTCGTCGGGGTTGAGCTCGGGGCTGTAGGGCGGCAGGAAGTAGAGGGCCAGTGCATCGTCGTGGTCCGCGACGAACACCCTCACCTTCTTCGCCTTGTGCGTCGGGTGGCCGTCGACGATGAGAAAGATCTTGCGACCCTCCATCTGCTTCACCAGTCGCTTCAAGAAACTGATGAATAGGTCGGCGTTGGCCCGTCCAGAGAAGACCATGAAGTAGAGCTGGCCCCGGTTCGACAGGGCCGAGATGACGTTGGCCCCGAAGCGCTGGCCGGTGCCCTGAACGACCGGGGTTTGGCCTCGCGGCGACCAGGAACGTCCGACCGCGTGATCCGAGCGCAGACCCATCTCGTCACCCCAGAGGATCAGGGCCTTCTCCCGCTTGGCCTTGGCCGCGATGGCGGGATAGATGTGCTCGGTCCACTCCTGAACGAGCTGGGGGTTCTGCTCGAAGGCCCGCCGCACGGGTTTTTGGGGACTGAAGCCCCAGCGTCGCAGGTAGTTGCCCAGGGCGGTGAGACCCAAGAGGATCCCGTAGCGACGCTGGATCAACTCACCGAGCGCCTCGCGTGTCCACAGGAAGCCCGGCAGTCGCAGCTGGTCGGGGTTCTTCGAGCGGATCGTTGTGGCGAGCCAGTCCTGCTGGCGATCGCTGAGGGCCATCTGCTCCTTCGGGCGTCGTCCTCGCCGACGAGAGTGTAAGGCATCATCGCCACCCTCGCGGTGACGACGCATCCAACCGTTGACGGTCGACTCCGACACACTGAACAGTTGAGCCGCCGCCACGTAGGTCATTCCGTCCAACACGGCCGCCACCGCCGTTTGACGAATCCGCGCCTGCTCCGCCTGAGACCACGACCGCGCATCACTCACGAGCAACATCATAACGCCATTACACCACTATTTGTGTGATGGGTTAGTATATGCACCTTCAGGAGGTCCTTCAAGAAATTCGCGACTATCGATGCCCGCTTTCGAGCCAAGGTCGCATCATGGTATGCGAAGCCCATGATCGTTACCGAATCTCCGGGCTCGAGCACTTTCGATAGCGCGGTAAGGACGCTCTTGTCCCTCGCGTTCAATGCGCTGGCGTTCGTTCTGTACGTCGTCTCGCGAGGGACGGGCACCTGCGCGGGAGATGGCGTGACCGGAGGAGTCGGCGGTGCGCTGCTCGAGCCGGTGCTCCCAGAACTCCCACCTGATCCGCCTCCGCCTGAACTACCTGCGCCCGAACTACCTCCACCACCCGAGCCTCCGCCACCACCCGTGCTACCTCCACCACCCAAGCCTCCGCCACCACCCGAGCCTCCGCCACCCGATGATGCGGCAACATTGAAGGTCTGCTGCACCTGGGCCGCCGGCGCGTACGCGTCGCTCGGCCCCGAGTTGGGATCGTTGAAGTCGATGATGCAGATGCCGACTGCCGTGAAACTCACCACGCCCGCCCCGAGCGAGCAGCCGGTCGACGCGCCATCCTGGGCTATCTCGACGTCGTCACCTGAGGTCGCGGTCGCGGTTGGCGAGTACGTGGCACCATCAACCACGGCGTCGGTCGGTGCGCTCGCGCCCGGTGTGATGACATCGGTGATCGACCCCGGCAGAACGAGGCCGACATTATCGGTCGATGTCCCTCCGGCCGCGACAGGCACTGCGGCAGATGTGGGCTGGGGCGAAGCGTACGACGTGCTGCGGGTGCCGGCGCAGGTGGGATCCACCACCACGTCGTACGAATCAGCCGCCAATCCCGAGAGGGAGTAGGTACCAATGGCCGAGGTGATCGTGGAATCGCTTCCGCCGCTATTCCCCGTTGCCGACACGCAGGCATTGGCGATATCCGAGCCGCTCACCGCACCGGTCACCGTCCCTGCGATGCTCGCGCCGACGGCCATGGTCGCGTTGACGCTTGTCACCGATGACGACACGGTGGAAACCGTCAGCGCGCTCGCAGGGCTGGGAGCGCCCGACGCCGCGCTGTTGTACCACTGCGCGGCGAAGTTGCCTCCTTCTCCGCACGTGCCCGCCTCGAACTCGACGTCGTAGCCCCCGGGCAAGAGGCCTTCAACGCTGTAGGTCCCGTCGGTGGCGCTCGTGGCGGACGCGCCAGCGCTACTGGTGCCGCCCACTGGGAAAGCGTTGACGCAGACATCCGCTAGATCGGACCCGCCTGCCGCGGCGGTCACGGTGCCCGAGATGCTCGTGCCCGCCAAAAGCGCGGCGTTGATGCCCGTTGCCGGGGAAGCCACGGTGACGGCGACCAAATCACCCGGCGCCGACTGCGTTCCCGACGGCGCTCCGTCGTACCACTGCGTGGCAAAGTCCCCGCCGCCACACCCCGGAGCGAAATACACGCCGTAGCTTCCTGGTGCCAGCCCGGAGATCGTGAATGAGCCATTGGAAACGGTCGTAGCGGAGGCGGCAATGTCGGTGCCGTTGAGGAACGCTTCAGCGCAGATGCCCGCGAGGTCAGTGCCGCCGACCGCCGCAGTGACCGTTCCTGAGATGCTCGTGGAGATAGCCGACTGCGGGGCGCCGAACCACTGCTGATACGCGGCGAGGGATAGTGGCGTGCTGGAACTCAGTGCCAGCGCCTTGGAGTTGGTACCTCCCCCGCCGTCGAAATAGCTCTCGAAGGCGAAGTTTCCATTGGCGACCGTTGATCCGATGCCGTCGATGTACGCGGGATCGTCCCCCGAGGGGACCGTCGACAGTCCCCACTCGGGGAAGCTCATGGGCTTACCTTGGGCCGCCGCGAACGCCTCAAAATCGGTCAGGCCCCACGACTCATCGGCGAGGGGAGAAAAGGTGACCGATGTATTGGGAGTATCGCAATCGACGTCGTAGAGGTCCAGGCCCAAGATGTCGACGTACGAATTGCCGGGGTAGAAGTTGGCGTACGGGTACGCCCCCTTGCAGGCGTTGACGTCCCAGTCAATGAGGAAGTGCTCGCCGGTCGCTTGACGCAGTGCGGCTACTTCGTTGTCAAAGCATGAGGCCCACGCCAGCTGCTCCGTCGTGGTCGTGCCGGTGAAGTCCGTCTCCCACGTACCGTTCATTTCCGCACCGAGGCGGATGACCGAGTTGCCTAAGCC
>JBOGFT010000038.1:0-69444 GCA_050701895.1 Acidimicrobiales bacterium | reverse complement strand
CGACGAGGCTAAAGAGCGGGGACGATCGGTGCGCCCCTATCACCGCAAGCCGACGGGCGGCGAGACTCTCGCGTGAGAATCCGTGCACTACATCTTGTGTCCGCGTAGTTACCTATATAGCCCTTTTTCCCGAATTCACCGGACGCCTGTGTCCGGCCCCGTGCGAGTCCGCCTGCGTGCTCGGTATCGCGAGCGATCCGGTCACCATTGAGCGCTTGGAGTACGAGGTGGCCGAACACGCGTTTCGCAACGGCTTCGATGTGGCGGCAACCACGCCGCCTGAGTCGGGCCGCAGCGTGGCGATCGTGGGCTCGGGTCCCGCCGGTCTCGCCGCCGCCGCTCAACTTCGCAGCGTGGGCCATGCGGTGAGTGTCTACGAACGCAGCGACGCCATCGGGGGATTACTGCGCTACGGCATTCCCGAGTTCAAGATGGAGAAGTCGATACTCGACCGACGTCTCGCCACTATGTCCGACACGGGGGTCGTGTTTCGCGCCAACGAGCCGATCGGTGATTCGTCAACTCCTTTGTCGTGGCTCCAACAGCAGTACGACGCGGTCGTGCTGGCGCTCGGTTCGACCAGACCGCGACTGCTCGACGTTCCTGGATCGGAACTACCAGGCGTCATGCCAGCGATGAACTTCCTGGAGGCGGCCAATCGCGCCGTGAACGAGGGTCGCCGATCTTCAATAGATGCCGCGGGACGTCACGTCGTGATCCTCGGCGGCGGAGACACGGGAGCCGACTGCCTGGGTACCGTGCATCGCCACGGCGCCGTTTCGGTCATCCAAATCGAGATCCTTGATCGTCCCCCCGAGGAACGTCCGCCTGGCGAGCCCTGGCCCACGATGGCGCGACTCTTCAAATCGACGTCGGCCCACGCCGAAGGCGGGGAACGTCGATTCTCCACCGAGACATTGGAGTTTCGAGGAGATGGGCGGGTGCAGTCCATGGTCGTGATTGACCACGCCAGTGACCACCAAGTGACCGTTCGCGCCGATCTGGTCTTGATCGCCGCGGGATTCGTTGGCCCCGAACTCGACGCGCTCGGCCTCGCCAGCGCCCCTCACATAACCCCGCGCGCCACTTTGTCCGTCGACGCCCAGTGGCGTGTCAGTTCCATCGAGAGCGCAGCCCCCGTGTTCGCGTGCGGTGACGCCGTCCGCGGCCAGAGCCTCATCGTGTGGGCCATCGCCGAAGGTCGCAGCGCCGCGAGTGCCGTGGACCGCTACCTGACGGGTGGACCAAGTAGGCTTCCCGCCCCCCTGGAGCCCTACAGCCTCTCATGGTAACGACGTATCAGTGCTTTTTGTAGCATCGTGACAGACGTCGTAGGGGGGTCGATGAAAAGCACCATGCAAGACGCGCCGCTGTTGCTGAGCGACATCATTCGACATGGCGTAGCGATCTACTCCGAAAAGAAGGTCTTCACGGTGACCCCGTCGGGTGTTGAAGAAGCCACGTTCGCCCAGATCGCCGCGCGTGCTGAGCAGCTCGCCGCCGCCCTTGAAACCCTCGGCGTCCAGCGCGGAGATCGAGTCGCCACGTTCATGTGGAACAACCAAGCCCATATGGAGGCGTACATCGCGGTACCCAGCATGGGCGCGGTGCTGCACACCTTGAACATCCGGCTGTTCCCTGAGCAGCTGGCCTTCATCATCAACCACGCCGAGGATCGTGTCATCATCGTCGACGCGTCGTTGGCACCACTGCTGGCGAGGGTGAGGGACCAGATACCGGCAACTACGAGAGTCATCCTGCACGGCGAGGACGAGACGGGCGTCTTGGGTGACACGCTGGACTACGAGGCGCTTCTCAGTGCCGAACGACCTGGATACGAGTGGCCCCTGCTGGACGAACGCGGGGCCGCGATCATGTGCTACACCTCGGGCACGACTGGCAACCCCAAGGGCGTGGTGTACTCGCATCGTTCGACCTGGCTGCACTCGCTGGCCTCGACCAGCGCCAACTCCATCGGGCTGAGCGAACGGGACCGCTGCCTCTTGATCGTTCCGATGTTCCACGTCAACGCCTGGGGCTGCGTCTACACCGCGTTCTTCGCCGGGGTGGAGCTCATCATGCCCCAGATGTTCCTCCAGGGCGGCCCCATCCTCACCATGATTCGCGACCTGCGCCCGACGGTGTCGCTCGGCGTGCCGACGATCTGGAACGACGTGTTGCGAGTGGCGGAGAACGAGCCCGACGCCGATCTGTCAAGTCTGCGCTGGATCCTCGCTGGCGGTTCGGCCGTGCCGCGATTCATGATCGAGGCCTTTCGCGACCGCTATGGCATAGATCTCATCCAGGGCTGGGGAATGACCGAGACGAGTCCCCTCGGAGCGGTATCGATTCCTCCTTCGGGTACGCCCCGGGAACTCGAGATTGACTACCGGGCGAAGTCGGGCCGCGTGGTCGCGGGCGTGGAGCTTCGCGTCACCGCCGAGGACGGCACCGTTCTTCCCCGCGACGGCAAATCGATTGGTGAGTTTGAAACCCGGGGCCCGTGGATCACCGGCTCATACTTTGGCCTCGACGACCCCGAGAAGTTTCACGATGGCTGGCTTCGCACCGGTGACATCGGTACCTTGGACGCCGAAGGATTTATGGTCGTGAGCGATCGCAGCAAGGATGTCATCAAGTCAGGCGGCGAGTGGATCAGCTCAGTCGACCTCGAGGTCACCGTGATGGCGCACCCGTCCGTGTTCGAAGCGGCGGTGATTGCCGTCCCCGATGACAAGTGGCAGGAGCGCCCCTTGTGCTGCGTCGTGCTTCAGCCCGATGCCACCGCCAGTGCCGAGGACCTTCGAGCGTTCCTGGCCGATCGGGTGGCCAAGTGGTGGCTGCCCGAACGCTGGACTTTCATCGAGAGCGTGCCCAAGACCAGCGTGGGCAAATTTGACAAGAAAGCTCTCCGCGCCCAGTACGCCGAGGGAGAACTCGACGTCGAAGTTCTCGCCTAGTGGAATCACTCGGCGACCTGGCCGACGAGATCGGGGCCCTGGAGCGTCGCGTGGCCGACATCATCTTTGACTTGGTGCGCGCCCAGTTGCGCAATGACGACGCCCAGGGCGCCAAGAGGCTAGAGCGCAATCTCGCTCAGGTGCGCCGGAGTCTGCAAAAGGCCGAGCACCTACTGCGCCGCAGCGACGCGGGGGAGGGCTAGTTGTCGCGCCAACTGTTGACTTCGTCGATGAGCAGTCGAAGATTCACGTAGTTGCGTCCGTCGAAGTTGAAAGACACGGTCGTGGGGTTCTCCAACCGATAGCCCGGGGCGTCAGCGAACAGGGGAACGACGCGCGCGAGAGCATGTATCTGGTCGGGAGTCGGGGTGCGATGAAGCGAGATGAGCCCTCGCTCGCCATCGATATCGAATCCGCGATAGTTCGAGTAGAAGTGCTCGATCTCATCGACGGTCTCCTCGATGGACGTCGCCAGCCTGACGATGAACATGTCGTCCGTCGCGACGTAGTGGTTCTTGACGATGGCCCGATCCATGAAGGTCAGCCACTCTTGCCAGAATTTTCCCTCAGGCGTGTCCAGCAGAACGACGGGGGCGGGCGTCGTCTTGCCCGTGTCGAGCAGAGTCAGGACTTCGAACAGCTCGTCCATCGTGCCCAGCCCGCCGGGCAGAACCACGAAGGCGATTGACGGGCGCGTCAGGGCCACCTTTCTCGTGAAGAAGTACTTCATGGTGACGAGATTCGTGGCGGCGATGTACGGATTCGCCGTCTGCTCGAAGGGCAGGCGAATGTTGATACCGATGGTGTTGGCTTCGCCAGCACCGCGCGCCGATGCCTCCATGATGCCGGGACCGGCTCCCGAGACAATGATCCAGTCGCGCTGCGCCATCGCGCGAGCCAACTCCACGGTCATCTGGTAAATGGGCGAGTCGGGCGGTGTTCGAGCCGAACCGAAGATGGTGATCTTGCGACGCTCACCATCCCCTTCGAAGAGGGCGAATGCCTCCAGGAGCTCATCGATGGCCTGCACGGCGACGTGGAGATCGTCCGTGCGCGCCGGCGCCTCAGCGACCGCGACCACACGGGCCAACAACTCTCGCAGCAGTTCGCGGCGCTCATCAGAGATCGCCGTGTCGCTCGCAATGTCGTTGAGGAGTGTGTCAATGAGGGATGACATGACTACAGCATTTGGTACAGGGTGCTGCGCTGGTACAGAGGGCGACCGAGGGGCTCGACCAACCCGCGAAGGGAGTCCACGTCCATCTCCTGGCCGTGAGTGGCACCCGCGGCGCGTGAAATGTTCTCGTCCATCAGGGTTCCGCCGAGGTCGTTCGCGCCCGCTTCCAGGATTCGGCGAGATCCTTCCACTCCCATCTTGACCCAGCTGACCTGAATGTTGTCGATGAGCGTGGCGTAGTGTAGTCTCGCGACCGCGTGCATGAGGACCGCCTCGCGAAAGGTGGGGCCTTTGCGAGATCGACCCTTTAAGAACAGGGGCGTGGCCATGTGCACGTAGGGTAATGGCACGAACTCGGTGAAGCCGCCCGTCTCGCGCTGTAGGTCGCGCGTGCGTAGCAAGTGCGTCGCCCAGCTGTCGGGACTCTCAACTGCTCCGAACATGATCGTGATGTTGGAGTGCAGGCCCACCGAGTGTGCCGTGCGATGAACCTCAAGCCACTGATCGGAATTGATCTTGTCGGGGCAAAGAGTGGCGCGCACGCGGTCATCCAAGATTTCGGCCGCGGTACCCGGGAGCGTCTTCAAGCCCGCCACTTTCAAGCGAGTCAAGTATGTGGCGAGGTCCTGCTCTGAGCGGCGGGCACCCTCGAAGACTTCCAGAGCACTGAAGGCGTGGATGTGGATCGTCGGTGACGCGGCCCGTACGGCCGCGATGACGTCGATGTAATAGTCACCATCGAAGTTCGGATGGATTCCGCCTTGCATGCAGACTTCGGTTGCGCCCCGCTCTTCGGCCTCTCGAACCCGCTCACTGATTTCTTCGAGAGTGAGGAGGTAGGGGTCGCCGCGCAGGTTTAGTGACAGAGGTCCCTTGGAGAAGGCGCAGAACCGACATTTGAACGTGCAGACGTTCGTGTAGTTGATATTGCGATTGATCACAAAGCTCACGGCGTCGCCGACAAGGTCCTGGCGTACAGCGTTCGCGAGCTCCACGACGGCGTTGAAGTCGCCCGCGCGCGCGCCGAAGAGCACCATCAACTCAGACCGATCGAATTGATAGCCCGGCTCGTAGCGGGTCAGCAACTGCTTCACGACGCTGGTCGTGGTTGATGACGCTGGCTTGGCGGGTGGCGTGTGGTCTGTCCCTGAACACCACGAGTCATTGCGGGCCAGCGAGTGGGCGTCGGCGGAGGCCAGGACGTAGGGGCGAACGTTCTCATCTAAGAAGTCCGTGCGCTCTCCTACATATTGCGGATATACCGTAAGACGCGGCGTGAGATGAAAGCCACGTTGGGCACTTTCGTTCCTCAGGGTCTCGGCGGCGGGCCACGCTCGTTCGGGGTTCACGTGATCGGCCGTGACCGGTGAAATGCCGCCGAAGTCGTCGATGCCGAAGTCGAGGAGACGCGTCGGATCGTCACTGAGGTTAGGCGGGGCCTGTAGGTGCACCGCGTCGGGCAGGATCAGTCGCGCCGCGGCGATGGTCCAGTGAAACTCTTCGTCACTCGCTGCGGGCTCGTGAGCCATGACCGTTCTGGGCTTGGGCAGGAAGTTCTGAACGATGACTTCTTGGACGTGGCCGAACTCGTCGTGCGCCCGCGTGATCGCCTCGAGCGTGCGCACCCGGTCCGACCGGCTCTCGCCAATGCCCACCAAAAGACCAGTCGTAAAGGGGATCTTCAACTCTCCCGCCCAGCGAAGGGTGTCGAGGCGTCGCTGAGGCTCCTTGTCCGGGGCGAGACGGTGCGCGGGCACATCGGCGAGCACCTCGACCATCATGCCCTGGGAGGCGCTGACAGTGCGCAGCTGGACCAGCTCGTGCTCGTAGAGCGCACCCGCGTTCGCGTGGGGGAGCAAACCGGTCCCCTCAAGCACCATCTGGGCCGCCGAGGCGACGTAATCGACGGTTGAGGAGTATCCGCGTGCGGCTAGCCAACGTGCGGCCTCGTCGTAGCGCAACTCTGGGCGCTCTCCGAGCGTGAAAAGAGCTTCCGTGCAGCCCGCGTCTCGACCGGCCCGAGCGACGGCCATCACTTCGTCAAGGCTCATGTAAGGCGAGGAGACGTGCGCCGGCGCCTGGGCAAACGTGCAGTAGCCACAGCGATCACGGCACAACTTGGTGAGTGGAATGAAGACCTTCGGTGAATAGGTCACCACATGGCCAAAGAGTTCGCGGGCGCGTTCGAACGCGACAGGCGCAAGTTCTCCCGCCGTCGCGGCGAGCAAATCGCCGGTAGTTGTGGACCGTGCCCGTGTTGTCATGGCTGCATACTACGACGCGCTGTGACTAGTTAGACCGCCAGTGGACGCATATGCGAGCACCAAAGGAGCGCGTCTACTTGTTCGCAGGCATCTTCGACGAGACCGTCGCCAGCAACTCGTCGTAGGCCTTGGCGAACGACGCGACGCCCTCTGCTTCGAGTTGCTGACTCACCCGGGCCAGGTCCACGTCAGGGGCGAGGTTCTTCAGCAATGCTGCTGTGGCGTCGCACGTCTCGTCGTTGAGCAGGTACGACGTGGCGAAGTCACCGTGGTCGAGCGCGTCGGCCAACGTCTTGTCCGGCATGGTGTTGACCGTTTCGTCGGCGACCAGTCGATCCACGTAGAGAAGGTCGGGGTAGGCCGGATTCTTTGTCGACGTCGAGGCCCACAGCGGCCGTTGCACCTGCGCTCCTTCGGTCAAAAGTTCTTTAACCTGCTGCTCTTGGACGCGACCCCGGTAGAGCTTGTAGGCGTCAGCGGCTTGCGCGTTGGCCGTCGTTCCGCGCCGCGGGTCGCCCTCGGACAGAAGGGCATCGACGGCAACGTCCACGCGTGAAACGAAGAAAGACGCGACACTGGCGATGGCGCTGATGTCGTGCCCCGCGGCGTAGGCGTCGGCGACCCCAAGACGCCAGGCGGTAATGACCTCGCTGTAGCGCTCGACCGAAAAGATCAGCGTGACGTTCACGTTGATGCCCGCGGCGAGCACCGCTCGAATGGCGGGCAGTCCCTCTTTGGTACCGGGGATCTTGATCATGACGTTAGCCCGGTCGACCTCGGTGAAGAGGCGCTTCGCCGCGGCGACGGTGCCATCAGTATCGTGGGCGAGGCGTGGCGACACCTCGAGCGACACGAAGCCATCTCTGTAGCGCCGCGATCCCGAGATGAAGTCGATCTTAGAGCCTTCGTGCACCCCTGACAGCAGGTCGCACGCGCCCCTCACGTCCGACACCGCTAAGCCTTCGAAGACCTTCTCCGGGTCAGTGTCCGTGCTCGCCTCGATATCGGCGTCGTAGGCCGTCGACTCACCGATCGTCTTGGCGAAGATCGAGGGGTTCGACGTCAGCCCGCGCACCCCCTCGTCGATGTACTTCTTGAGCGTGCCGTCCTGCAGCCAGTCGCGACGCAGATTGTCTATCCAGGGGCTTTGCCCGTAGTCGGCGTAGAGGTCGTTGAGCTTGGTCATTTCTTCTCACTTAGAACGTGCTCGACGTGGGCAACCACGGCGGCGGGGATGATGTTGTAGTCGTCAAAGACAGCTTGGTTGGGAGCCGACATCCCAAAGTTGTCGACGCCGATGGAGTCATCGACGTAGTTGGCCCACCCGAGGGTGGCGCCTGCTTCAATGGCGACCGAGGGGATCGTGCGACGCAGAACGTCGCGTCGATACTCAGCCGGTTGAGCGTCGAAGCATCGCCAGCAGGGCAGCGCCACGACGCGAGTGAAGATTCCCTTTTCGGCAAGTTCCTCGTTGGCGCGCAAGCACAACGAAACCTCCGAGCCGGTCCCCACCAGAGTGAAGACGGCGTCGTTGTTCTCTCGCACGGCGTAGCCACCTCTGCGCGCACCCTTGGCACTGGCTGACGCCGCATCGACGTCGAAGGTCTGGATCTCTTGACGCGTCAGAATCATCGCCGTGACGACTGGCTCCCTCGCCGTCAGGTACTGCTCGATGAGGTCGAGTGCCTCGTTGGCGTCCCCTGGACGCACCACGTGAATGTTCGGCATGGCTCGAAGCGACATGAGCTGCTCCACTGGCTGGTGGGTGGGACCGTCCTCTCCGACCCCGATCGAGTCGTGGGTGTAGTCGAACATGACGCCCGCCTCGCTCAACGCAGCCAAGCGAACGGCGGGACGGGCATAATCATTGAAGACAAAGAACGTCGAGCCGATCGGGCGTATACCGCCGTGGTGATATTGGCCGACGAGGCTCGCGGTCATGGCGTGCTCGCGGATGCCATAGTGGATTTGGCGACCACCGGGCCTGTTGCGATCCTGGACTCCCTCGGCGTCATTCAAGGCCATTCCCGTGTTGCCCGTCAGGTCCGCCGAGCCAGCGGTAAGACCCGGAGTCTGTGACGCATACACATCCATCGCGCGCTGCATAGCCTTGCGCGTGGCCACCATGGAGCCTGGCTCGAAAAGCTCGGCCTTGGTCGTGATCTGGGCGGCGCCGTGCGAGTCAAGTTGTTCCAGCAAGCGCGCGCCCTTTTCCCCCGAGGCCGTCAGGCGCGCCTCCCACGCCGTGCGAGCGTCGCGATTCGCGCCCAGAGTCGCCATCAAATCTCGGGGCAACTCCTGATCAACGTCGAAGGGGACGTCGGGAACTCCCAGTTGCTTTTTTACCGCCGAGATCGCTTCGGGCGGGAAGGGAGTGCCGTGCGCCTTGGGGCTATCCATCATTTGCACGGAAGGAAAGCCGATGTGTGAGCGAACGACGATGAGGCTCGGGCGTTCGGTCTCAGCCATGGCGGCACGAGTCGCAGCCTCCAGGACGTCGAGGTCGTTCGCCTCCTCACCAACATTTTGAACATGCCAGCCATACGCCTTGAACCGCTCTTCAATGTTGTCATTGAGCGCAAGCTCGGTCTTGCCGTCAATCGTGATGTGGTTGTCGTCGTAAAAGATGGTCAGACGATCGAGTCCGAGATGGCCGGCCAGCGAAGCCGCTTCGTGACTGATGCCCTCTTCCATGCACCCGTCGCCCGCGATGACCCAGGTGCGGTGGTTCACCAGCTCTTCGCCAAAGTCATGGCGCAGAACCCGCTCGGCGATCGCCATGCCAAGGCCGTCAGCGATCCCCTGACCGAGGGGGCCGGTCGTCACTTCGACCGTGGGGGTCATGCCTCGCTCGGGATGACCGGGGCACTTGGAATGGGCTTGGCGGAACTCTTTGATGTCGTTGATGGTGACGTCGTAGCCGTAGAGGTGGGCCAGCGAGTACTGCAGAATGCAAGCGTGGCCGCAACTCATGATGAAACGGTCTCGATCGCTCCATTTCGGATCGGTGGGATCGTGGCGCATGATGCGTCCCCACAACATGACCCCCAGTGGTGCTAGCGCCATCGCAGTGCCGGTGTGGCCGGAGTTTGCCTTCGCGGGCGCGTCCATGGCGAGGGTCACGACCTCGCGAATTGCGCGGCCTTCGAGATCGCTGGCACTGGGATAGAGGGAGTCGGTCATGCCTAGAACAGTACCGAATGCGTCTCGAACCCCGTGCAGGCTGCAAGGTATCCTCACCAGGTGGCGCTTCAGATCCCTCCAAACTGCGATCTCACACTCGGGCTCACGTGTGTTGACAAATCAGTACCTGGTCGCACCGTGTGGCGCGCCAAAGTTGACGAGCGATTTCTTAATCCAGCGGGCGTCGTGCAGGGTGGATTCCTCGCGGCCATGCTCGATTCGGCCATGGGCGCCTCTGCCGTCACGATGGTCGATGATCGCCGAGTGACGGTCACCAATACCGAAATGAAAGTGTCGTTCGTACGGGCAGCCAAACCAAACGACGTTCTCACCTGCGTCGCGACGGTGTTAAAGCCGGGCCGCGTGATTTCATTCCTTGAGGCGAGGGTTACCGACGCCGAGAATCGGCTCATCGCGACGGCCAGCTCTACCTACCTGATAAGAGAGCGTTCTGAGTAGGCTGAGGGCGTGAAGAACACGGGTTGGCGTCGGTTTTTGTGGGGGGCGTCCCTCCAGCATGACTGGGACGAACTGAAGTCGATCGCCATTCGCTACGTCAAAGAGGAGACGATCCAGCCGCTCAAGGACCTTTGGCGCTTCGTCCGGTGGGGGATCATCGGAAGTGTCTTCATCGGATTTGGCATCGTGTTGGTATTATTTGGCGCTTTACGGTACTTGCAGTGGCAGTTTCCTGTCCTCGACGGATCTCTCTCGTGGCTCCCGTACATCATCGTGGCAGTTCTCGCCCTCATCGTCATGGGGCTGACCGCCTGGCGGATCATGAGCGGCGCGGCCAAACGTCGTTTGAGGGCCGCCAAGTGAGCGAACCTTCCGCCACCCGACGCGAACTTGAGGCATCTCTTCGCTCCATCCTGCCCAAGGATGTGCAGGTCGGCAGTTCACTCACCTCATCCAAGCCCACCATGGCCGCGGCCGGAGTCGGGGGAGTCATGACCGGATACGTCTGGGGACGTGTGCGGGGTCGGCGCCTTCGCAAGGCCAAGTCCAAGAACGCGGCGAAGAAGGACTAGTGCGGCGCCGTCTGCTTCGCCTCGCTGCGGCGGCGGCCTTTGGTCGTGCGTGGGCTCAGCGTGACGCCAAGTGGCTTTCACTCGGTCTCGGCGTTCTGGCCCTGCGGTACTTCGACTCGCGCGCGAAAAAGCGCGCGAAGCGTCAGGCGTGAGTCACTCCGAGCTCGCGGTGGGCGAGCGCGTCATGCTGATCGACGCCAAGGATCGTCACTATCTGGTCACCCTGAAGGAGGGATCAGCCTTTCACACCCACGCGGGAATCGTTCAGCACGACGACGTCATCGGCCAACCCGAGGGATCTCTGGTACTTTCCAGCACCGAGCGGACGTTTCTCGTGCTTCGCCCCACCCTCTCGGACGTGGTGTTGAAAATGCCCCGTGGGGCGCAGGTGATCTACCCAAAGGACCTTGGCGCCATTTTGCTGCAGGGCGACGTCGGTCCTGGCATGCGCATCCTGGAAGCGGGCGTGGGCTCGGGCGCTCTTTCGATGACGCTCTTGCGCGCCGGTGCTTCCATCACCGCCTACGAGATTCGTCAGGACTTCGCCCAGCAGGCGATCAAAAACGTCCAGGACTTTCTGGGTGAGGACGTCGATTACACCGTTCACATTCGCGACGTGACCGCGGGCATCGACGAGACCGATCTCGATCGGGTGATCTTGGACATGCCCGAACCATGGGACGTCGTCAAACACGCCGAGGGCGCGCTTCGAACCGGTGGCACGCTCCTCGCGTACCTGCCGACGATCAATCAAACCCAACTGTTGCGCGAGTCGCTCCATCATCACTCCTTTGGTCTGGCCGAGACCGTTGAGGTTCTTCGTCGAACCTGGCACATCGACGGGCGTTCGGTGCGTCCCGATCACCGGATGGTGGCTCACACGGGGTTTATTACTTCAGCGAGACGACTCGTGGGACGCGGGAGGGACACGCAGTAGTCAGTCGCGGTGAATGAAAATGCACTCGCCAGGACACTCCTCTGAAGCCTCGATGACCGCGTCTTCGAACTCGGGGGGGACGTCGGCAAGCCCTTGGGCGCCGCCGGGATTGCTTTTCACGTCGTCACCTTGCTTCACGTAGGCCAAACCGTCATCGAGCAGCGTGAACACCGACGGGCAGATCTCTTCGCAGAGCCCGTCCCCTGTGCAGAGGTCTTGGTCGATCCAAACCTTCATTTGCTAGTCCTCCATGGCCAAATACGTGAAGCCACTCTAGTGGGAGATTCACGCGTTTCGTGATCTCACCAAACCTGCGTTTGCCACCTAGGGTACTCATATGGAGCGGTTTCCCGGATCTGATGAATCCTCGAGGGGCGAACGCGGCGACCTCTTCGGGTCGCCCAGCTCCAACGACTACGGCCTGAGCGACGTCGACCAAGCGAACCGTCGTATCGAGATCCTCGAAGAGAAACTCCTCGAGGCGCGGGGCCAGTTGGCTCAGAGTCGGTCGAATAACGAAAAGCTGACTATCACCATTCAGCAGACGCGCGATCAGATCGCGGCCCTGCGCGACGAAGTGGAGAAACTCACGCAGCCTCCTGCCGTCTATGGAACGTTCACCGGGTTCAACGACGACGGTTCAGTCGACATCTTCGCGTCAGGCCGGAAGATGCGCGTCGCCCTGCACCCAGGTCTCGACCCGAGCCAGATCGCTCGCGGTGACGAAGTGGTCCTTAACGAGTCCTTCACCGTGATCGGCGTTCGTGACTCGGACGGACAAGGCGAGGTCGTCACCGTCAAGGAGGTGCTCGACGAGCGACGCGTCCTGGTGTACGGACGGGCGGACGAGGAGCGGGTCGTCGAACTCGCCGAAGCGTTGCAGTCAGTGAAGCTGCGCAGCGGCGACGCCCTCTTGCTGGATCTGCGATCGAACCTCTTGACCGAGAAGCTCATTCGTCAAGAGGCCGAGGAGCTGATACTCGAAGAGGTGCCCGACATCAGCTACGCCGACGTCGGTGGACTCGACGCGCAGATTGAGGCCATCACCGACGCGGTGGAGTTGCCGTACCTGCACCGGGCGCTCTTTCATGACTACGACTTGCCCGCACCTAAGGGCATCCTGCTCTACGGTCCTCCGGGCTGCGGTAAGACGCTCATAGCCAAGGCCGTCGCGAATTCTCTGTCCCAAAAGGTGGGAGAGTTGACCGGTAATCGCAACGTGCGTTCCTACTTTTTGAACATCAAGGGACCTGAACTGCTGAACAAGTACGTGGGCGAGACCGAGCGCCAGATCCGCGTGGTCTTTCAGCGCGCCCGCGAGAAGGCCGAGGAGGGCGTACCGGTCATCGTGTTCTTCGACGAGATGGACTCCCTCTTTCGTACCCGAGGCACCGGCATCAGCTCCGACATGGAGTCGACAATCGTCCCTCAGCTCCTGGCCGAGATCGACGGCGTCGAGTCGCTACGCGACGTCATCGTCATCGGCGCGACGAATCGGGAGGATCTCATCGATCCCGCCATCTTGCGCCCGGGCCGGCTCGACGTCAAGATCAAAATCGAGCGCCCCGACGCCGAGGCAGCGGCGCAGATCTTTCAGCGCTACCTGCACGCCGATCTGCCGCTCGACCCCAGCACGATCCGCGAGCTCGGGGGAGGGGATCGCTCCAAGGCCATCCAGGCCATCATCGAAGACACGGTGGCCCACATGTTCCGCATCGACGACGAGAACCGATTCCTAGAGGTGACGTACCAGGGCGGCGACAAGGAGATCCTCTACTTCAAAGACTTCGCCTCGGGCGCGATGATTGAGAACATCGTACGACGCGCAAAGAAGATAGCGGTGAAGCGCGAAATCGCCGATCAAGGCCGAGGCCTGCGCAGCGATGACCTGGTCGAATCCATCCGTCAAGAGTTCCGCGAGAATGAGGATCTGCCCAACACCACCAACCCTGACGACTGGGCGAGGATCTCGGGTAAGAAGGGCGAGCGCATCATCTTCATTCGCACCCTCGTAAACCGTGAAGAGGACGACGTCAAGGGCGGTCGTTCGATCCAGCACGTGGGTACCGGACAGTACCTCTAGTTCCATGGCCATTGCGAAAGTAACGGGCATCGAGACGGAGTATGGGATCGCGGGAGGTCCAGACTTCGACCCCATCACTTCCTCTAGCATCATCGTCAACGCGTACGCCCAGCAGGGTCGTACGCGCATCAACTGGGACTTCGAGGGCGAGACCCCCGACATGGACGCGCGCGGGCGCGTCGATCTAACCTCCTTCGCCCCGATCGTCGAAACCCATCTGGCGAACACCGTGCTCACGAATGGGGCGCGTCTCTACGTCGATCACGCGCACCCCGAGTACTCCTCGCCCGAATGTCGCACTCCACGCGAGGCGACGCTCTATGACGTTGCGGGCGAAGAAGTCATGCGTCGAGCACTAGAGATCGCCAACAAGTCCCTGAACCCCGCTCAGGAGATAACGCTGTACAAGAACAATTCCGATGGCAAGGGTAACTCGTACGGCACGCACGAGAATTACCTGGTTCGTCGCGACCTCGAGTTCGCCCATCTCATTCGAGCGATGGTCCCTCATTTCGTCTCGCGCCAGATCATTCTCGGCGCCGGCAAGGTCGGTGCCGAGACCGAGCCCGCCCTCGAACGCAATCCCTCCTTCCAGCTGTCGTCGCGCTCGGAGTTCTTCGAAGAGATCGTGGGCCTCGAAACGACGCTGAAACGTCCGATCATCAATACTCGCGACGAGCCCCACAGCGACGCCGAGCGATTTCGTCGCCTTCACGTCATCATTGGCGACGCCAACATGAGCCAGGTGGCCACATTGGTCAAACTGGGCTCGACGGCACTCTTGCTCGCGGCACTAGAGGAGTTCGGGCCAGATGAGTTTCCCGCGATGCCTCGCTCGCCTGTCCACGCCGTGCGCGCCTACGCGCTCGATCTGTCGCTCACCGAGGTCGTGCCCTGTGACGACGACCTGGCACGAAGCGCCTGGGACTTTCAAGACGAGCTGTGGCATGTCGCCGATCGCTACGTCGCTCGATGTGGCGGTGAGGTCGTCGCCAGTTCTGGAGAGATCGACTACGTCTTGGACCAGTGGCGCGAGATGCTCGACGGAGTGCGCGACAATCGTGACACGGTGGCCGACCGGGTGGATTGGGTGGCGAAGTTGCGAGTCGTCTCGGGTTTTAAGGAACGGCACAAACTGAGTGACCGCGACGCGAAGCTTCGCGCGATCGACCTGCAGTACCACGATCTGCGTCCAACGCACTCACTCGCTTCGCGCGTGGGCTTGCGTACGTTGTTTGACGACAGCACAGTTCGTGAAGCCGTTCACAACCCTCCACTCAGTACCAGAGCCTATTTTCGCGGTCAATGCGTGGCAAAATTTCCCGAGCAGATCGTGGCAGCCAACTGGGATTCGGTCGTCTTTGACCTGGGTGACGGACCTTTGCAGAGAGTGCCAATGTTGGATCCCCTAAGGGGTACACATGCACTGACCTCGGAGTTGCTAGAAACAAGTGCATCGGCAAGTGAACTTCTTGCCGCTCTAGACAGGTAGAACAGAAGTATGAGTGAACGAGAGAGAATACAAAAGCAGCGCGCGGAGCGCACGACCAAGGCCTCTGAGGAGGTCTCGGTTGACGCCACCAAGGGCGACCAGCTCAAGGCTGACCTCGACGATTTGCTCGATGAGATCGATGAAGTGCTCGAGGAGAACGCCGAGGAATTCGTGCGCAACTACGTCCAAAAAGGCGGAGAGTAACTGCGTGGGTCTCCCGCTCTTTAGCGCCCATGGCGACCCGGGCCCCTCGTTCTGGCACTTCGCTCAAGTGGCCGGGCTCGACCCGGCGCCGCGAGATCACGCCCACGAGTCGCCCCACGCCACGACGGTCATTGCCGTGCGCTACGTCGGCGGCGTGGTCATGGTCGGAGACCGTCAGGCCACGGGCAACTACATCGCCAGTCGTGACTTTAGAAAGATTGAGCCGGCCGATCGCTACACCGCACTCGCCATCGCCGGAAGCGCGGCCCGCGGCATGGAGTTATTGAAGTTCGCCCAGCTCTCCTTCGAGCACTACGAGAAGATGACTGATTCGTCGCTCAGCCTCGAGGGCAAGGCCAACTACCTGTCACCGATCATCCAGCGCAACAACCTCAGCTCCCCTCTGGGCGTCGTGCCCCTACTCGCCGGGTGGGACGACAGCCATCTTCTAGGACGGATCTTTGAGTACGACGGTGCCGGAGGAATCTACGAGCGCTTCGACTTCGCCACGATCGGCTCGGGATCGCCCTTCGCCGAGGGAACCCTCCGACTCGGCTTTCGCGAAAATCTCACTCGCGAAGAGGCGCTGGACCTCGGTGCCCTCGCCCTCTACGAAGCGGGCGACAACGACCCCAGCACTGGCGGCCCCGATTTCGTCCGCGAGATCTACCCGATGATGGTGACGATCGACGAGAACGGATTCCAGGAACTGCCCGCTGTGGACGTGGGGGAGCGCTTTAGAGCCATCAACGCGCGCCGCACCGAGTCACGGGGCGTCGCCGGCGGTTCGCTGCGATGACCAACTACTTCTACGTCTCGCCGGAGCAGCTAATTAAGGACCGGGCGGAGTTCGCCCAGAAGGGGATTGCGCGGGGACGCTCCATCGTGGCCGCCATCTACGACACGGGCGTCTTGATGGTGGCGGAGAATCCGTCGGCGTCGCTCAACAAGATCTCCGAAATCTACGACCGTATCGCCTTTGCGGGAGTGGGCAAGTACAACGAGTTCGACCGTCTTCGCGAAGCCGGGATCCGCTGGGCCGATTCCACCGGTTTCACGTACTCGCGCGAAGATGTCGACGCGCGGGCCCTGGCGAACTACTACGCCCAACATCTCGGCGACATGTTCACTGAGGGCCAAAAGCCGCTCGAGGTGGAGATACTGGTCGCTCAGCTCGGCAACAAGGTTCGACCAACGAAGCTGTACCGGGTGGCGTACGAAGGCACCATCTCCGACGAGGCACGCTTTGCGGTGTTGGGCGGAGACGCCGAGACCATCAGGGACCGGTTCGCGCTTTCCGAGGACTCTCTCGAACCGTTGAAGACGACCTTGCACAACGCGGTGAGCGCCTTGTCGGGACCTGATCGGGTGATCACTGCTGACGACCTCGAGGTCTGTATTCTCGAAGATCACGGCAGTCGCCGCACGTTTGAACGCCTTAGTGACGCACGAGTGAGCGAGCTCTTGGGCTGAAAGGCCCGAGTGAGACCATGCTGCGAAGGATTTATGGCGTAGAGACTGAGTACGGAATCACCTTCTCGTTGCGGGGGCAACGTCGCCTCAGCCCCGACGAGGTCTCGAGATTTCTCTTCCGCAAGGTTGTGGCGTGGGGCCGGTCGTCGAACGTCTTCCTCGAGAACGGCAGTCGACTGTACCTCGACGTGGGCAGTCACCCTGAATACGCCACCGCCGAGTGCGACTCGCTGGGCGATCTCGTCGCTCAGGACAAAGCTGGCGAGTCGATTCTTCGCGAGCTCGTCGGCTACGCGCAGTCTCAGCTGAGCGACGAAGGCATTCGCGGCGACATCTTCCTCTTCAAGAACAACACGGACTCCACGGGTAACTCCTATGGGTGTCACGAGAACTACTGCATCGAGCGGATCGAGGATCTCTCGCGACTGGAGAACGTCTTCATTCCCTTCTTGATCAGTCGTCAGATCTTTTCGGGAGCGGGAAAGGTCGTCACCAACGCGAAGGGCACGGCGTACTCGATGAGCCAGCGCGCCGAGCACATTTGGGAGGCCATCTCCTCGGCGACGACGCGCAGCCGACCTATCATCAACACCCGCGACGAACCCCACGCCGATCCCGAGAAGTTTCGTCGGCTCCACGTCATCGTGGGGGACTCCAATATGAGTGAGTTCGCCACGTTCCTCAAACTAGGAACCGCGGCGGTCGTTCTGGCCATGATTGAGGACGACATCGTTCAGCTACGCGACTACGCCATGGCGTCGCCCATCAATGCCCTTCGCGACATCTCCTATGACCTGTGGAGCAAAGAGCCGGTCAAGCTCATGAACGGGCGCGACCTCACAGCTTTGGAGATTCAAGAGGATCTGTGCGAACGCGCCGAGAAGTTCGTCGAGGTGCGAGATCTTCCCGCGGACCAGGTGCGTGCCGTGCGTCTGTGGCGTGAAGTCATCGAGCAGTACCGCAGCGATCCCATGGGCCTGGCTGACCGCGTGGACTGGATCGCCAAGCTGCAGATCATCAATCGCGAGCGCGAACGCACTGGCGTTGACTTGAGCGATCCCAAAATTGCTCTCATTGATCTCCTGTACCACGACACCAACCTTGACCGCGGCCTTTTTTACCGCCGATCATCGCGCGGCCACTTTCAACGGATGGTCTCCGACGAACAGATCGAACGCGCGACGATGACGCCACCCAGCACCACGCGAGCCCATATGCGTGGCACATTCATCCAAGCGGCCAAGCAGTGGCGTCGCGACTACACGGTGGACTGGGTCCACCTCAAGTTGAATGACGAGATGCAGCGCACGGTTTTGCTGAAGGACCCCTTTAAGAGCACCGACGAACGGTTCCAGAAGTTGCTGGCGTCTCTCGAACGACACGGCTAAGCGCGTCACAAAAGTTTTCCAAAAAGAGACATCCGTTCCAGCAGATCGGGCTCTAATTCTCTGAGGAAACCCGCCCTACAATGGGGGCGTGATCAGTCTGAGTCCATTCAAACTCCTTGTGGTGGGAGCCGTCATCATGTTGCTGATGGGCCCCGACAAGCTGCCCGAGATGGCGCACCGGATTGGTTCGAGCTGGAGGGCGCTCAAGCGACTCCAAGAGAGAATGGAGTCCGAAGTCCGCGACGCTATCCCGGATTTGCCCAGCACGAGCGACATCGCTCGAATCGCGCGAAGCCCCGTCTCACTTTTGAATCAACTGGCCGATCGCGTGGACGCCAAAGAGGCCGCCACGACACCCGCAGTACCGCCGCCAGAAGCCGACGAGACCCCCCTCTTCAAACCTCCACGGGTCGCGGCTCCTGCGCCGTTTCGCGTTGACCCACCGGCACCCCCACCGGACCCTTCGCTCAACTAGCCCGTCGATGAACAGGTTCCGTCGCGCCGAGTCTGGGATGACCCTTGGCGAACACCTCGCCGAACTGCGACACCGCACCATCATCATCGCCATATGGGTGGGCGCCATCGCCGTGCTAGGGTTCATTTTCTATACCCATCTCTTGACGATCCTCCAAGATCCCTACTGTCGAGCCAGTCCCAAGAGTTGCAAATTCCTGGTGACCAACCCGCTCGACGGACTCAACCTTCGAGTCAAGATTGCGTTCTTCTCGGGTTTTGTTATCTCCTCACCGGTCATCTTGTGGGAGGCGTGGCGCTTCATCACGCCTGGGCTGAAGGCCCGCGAGCGGCGCTACGCCGTCTCCTTCGTCGCGGCGTCACTGGTTTTTTTCACCGCCGGCATGGCGCTTGCGTACTTCAGTTTCGCTCAGGCGATCCAGTGGCTGAAGGACATCGGCGGCAACACCCTGCTGAGCGAATACAACCCCAACCAGTACCTCACGCTGTTTCTCCTAATGATGTTCATCTTTGGCATCGCATTCTTATTTCCCGTGATCCTCGTCGCGCTCGAACTTATCAACGTCGTGACGCCCAGGCGCCTCTTGCATAGTTGGCGCTACGCCACGATTATCATCGTTGTTGCGGCCGCCATCTTCACCCCCAGCAGTGACCCTTTGTCGATGCTGGCCCTCGCCGGGCCTCTTGTTGCGTTCTATTTCCTAGCCATTGGCGTGGGCAAGCTGCTGCATAAGTGAGCATTCTCGACTATCGCCGAGAGTTCATCGAAGGACTTGGCTTTGGACTCGATCGCTTCCAACTCGACGCCATTGAAGCGGTGGACAAGCGGGTCAACGTGCTCGTCAGCGCGCCCACAGGCTCAGGTAAAACTCTCGTGGCGAACTACGCCATCGGGCGTGAACTCGAACGCGAGCTGCGAACGTTCTACACCACTCCGCTGAAAGCTCTGTCGAATCAGAAGTATCACGAACTCTGCGATCTGTACGGCGAGGCGCGAGTCGGTCTCTTGACCGGCGACACGTCGATCAACCGAAGCGCACCCATCGTTGTGATGACAACTGAGGTCCTGCGCAACATGCTGCTCACCGAGTCTGACCAGCTGGCGTCGCTCGGGCTCGTCGTGCTCGACGAGGTCCACTACTTGCAGGATCCCTTTCGCGGGGGAGTGTGGGAGGAAGTCCTCATTCTCACACCGCCAACCGTGCGCTTTGTGGCGCTATCGGCCACGATCGGCAACGCGGATTTCCTCGGAGAATGGCTGAGCCAAGTTCGCGGACCCACGACTGTGGTCATCGAGCGGACTCGTCCCATCGTTCTGCACAATCACGTTGCGGTCATCAAACGCGGTCACGTCGCAGCGGAGATTCACGACTTACTTGATGGGCAGCGGCTGTCGAACGAGGCACGACGAATCGACAACCTCATGAAGTCTTCTCGAAAGTTCCGCCCAGGTCCGAAGTGGCAGGGTCCGAAGTCAAGCGCGCCACCGCCGCCATTTCGCGCACCTCGACGCTCGGAGTTGATGCAGGCTCTTGAGCGCGAGGACCTTCTTCCTGTCATTGTGTTCATCTTTTCGCGCGCCGCGTGCGACGACGCTGTGCACCAACTACGCCGTGACGGTCTGCTTTTCAACAAGCCCGAAGAACGTCGCGAGATCGAGAGGATCGCCGAGTCGCGCCTTATCGACTTCTCCACCGAAGACCTCCAAGCGCTGGAGTACGCGGACTTCATCGACGCCCTGCGGCGAGGAGTTGCTGGACATCACGCTGGCATGGTCCCCGCATTTCGAGAGATCGTCGAATCATGTTTTGAACGCAACCTACTGGCTGTCGTCTTCGCCACCGAGACTCTGGCGCTCGGGGTCAACATGCCCGCTAGATCGGTAGCCCTGGAGCGATTCACGAAGTACTCCGACGCCGGCCGTCAGTTCCTCTCCAGCGCCGAGTACGCCCAGATGACCGGTCGAGCCGGGCGGCGCGGTCTGGACGACGAGGGTCACGCCATCGTCTGCTTCGCCAGCGACCTCGATCTGCACGACGTGGGACGAGTGGCCCTCGCTCCACCCGCCGACCTGCACTCCTCCTTTCGCCCGACGTACAACTTCACCGCCAACCTGATCGATCACTTTGACTACGACACGGCCATGGACGTCGTTCGACGCTCCTTTGCCCAGTTCGAGAACGATCGGCGTCCGGTCGGCCGCCGGCGGCCCCTCACCGACCAGATGATTTCGCGCCATCACGTTCTAGAAGAACTTGGCTACGCCCTGGGCTGGACGCTCAACGTCAACGGCCAAGTGCTTCGCTCGATCTACCACGAGTGTGACCTCTTGATCGCTGAATCGATCAGCGCGGGCATCTTCGAGGACCTGGATCCGGCCGAGTTGGCGGGACTGCTGTCCTGCTTCGTCTATGAGTCAAAGAGGTCCACGCGTACGCTCAACGCCGCCAGACACGTCTCGACGAAGAAGAAGCGCGCCCACCACGACCGCCTTGGACAAATTCGACGAGACAGCATCACTGAGCGACTTCGAGAGATCTCAGTGATCGCGCTCACGGTCCGCGAAGTGGAGGATCGCCACAGAGTCCCTCACTTCAAGGAGCCCGATGGTCACTTTTCGACGGTGATCGCCGCCTGGGCGCGCGGCGTCACCTTGGGCACCGTTCTCGACCTGGCGGACGCCGAAATCGGACAGACGTCACCGGGAGATTTCGTTCGAAACGCCAAGCAGGTCGCCGATCTGTGCGAGCAATTGGGACGCATGCGCCACCTCACGGACGTCGCCGCTGTGGCCATCGCCGCGCGCGACGCGGTGCTGCGCAGCGTTGTAGCGGGCGCTTCCAGCGTCCACCCACAAGCCTAATTTCGCCTCTAGTCTCGTAACTCCATGCACCCCTACGTTGCCGAAGACTTCACCGACGCCGAGGTCGCTGTTCTGCGGCGCTATTTCACCAATCTCGAGGGCCCAGTGTTCGCTCTCGTCAACCTCCCCGAGGTAGTGAAAGGAGCCCTCTTCGCGCGTTACTCGCGCTCGTCGAAGAGCCTCCGTCGACTTTTCCTAGATGAGTTCGTGGGCGACCTCGAGTTAGACGGCGATGCCGGCGTTGACGCGACAGTCGGCCTCGAACGGGCGGACGACCTCTATCAGAGGATCTTCTTCGAATACGGCGACGACTCGGTCGCCCAGCTGGGTGGCGTGCATCTCGCCTGCGAGCAGGCGAGCAATCTCCTTACCAAAGTCCTCGAGCGTGGCCGCCTCATGAGTTATCTCGAGCAGTCGACGAGATACCTCGCTTACGACCGACGCCTGCCCAATGGGCTATACCGCTTCTACCGCGACAACGATCTCTTGGAGTCACGATTTGGTGCTCGCTACATCGGCGAGATGGACCGAATGTTCGATACGTATCGAGAGCTGCTCCCAGTACTCACCGACTGGCTCACCATCACGTATCCCAAGACCCCCCAAGACACCGATTTCGTCTATCGACAGGCGATTCGGGCCAAGGCTCTGGATGGACTGCGCGGACTCCTGCCAGCGAGCGCCTTGTCGAACCTGGGTATTTATGCCTCGGGCCAAGCCTACGAGTCGCTGCTGCTGCGCATGCGCGCTCACCCCCTGCCCGAGGTGCGCGAGTACGCCCAGATGATGCTGGACGAACTAGTCAAGGTCATCCCGTCGTTTCTGAGACGCCTCGACGTGCCAGAACGCGGAGTCGCGTGGACTCAGTACCTCGCCACCACGCGCGGAGCCACTCGCGCTCTTATTGGCGACGATGACTCGGACACATCGCAAGCCGAAGAGAGCGTTCGGCTCGTGGGCTTCGACGCCGAAGGAGAGATGCGGGTACTAGAAGCCATCGTCTTTGCCAACTCCACCGGCTCGCATGATGACGCCACCCGGCGCGTCGCCGCCATGAGCGATGATGAGCGACGAACTTTGCTGGCGACGTATGTGGGAGCGCGAGGCAATCGGCGCCATCGTCCGGGGCGTGCCTTGGAGCGCACCGACTACCGCTTCGAAGTGGTCAGTGACTACGGAGCGTTCCGCGACCTCCAACGTCATCGACTGCTGACGGTCGAGTGGCAACCCCTTACCGTGGATCTCGGCTTCGACGTGCCCGAGGTCGTCGTGGACGCGGGCATCGCCGAGCGATACGAAGAGTCGCTGGGTCGCTCGGCCGAGCTATTTTCCGACCTGCGCGAAGAGCTGCCTCAACAGGCGCAATACTGCGTAGCCTTGGCCTTTCGAATTCGCTACGTGATGCAGATGAACGCCCGCGAAGCGATGCACCTTATCGAACTGCGCTCGGGCCCCCAGGGTCATCCGAGCTACCGTCGAATCGCCCAGGAGATGGCCCGATTGATTCGCGACGAAGCTGGCCACGTCGGGATCGCCGACGCCATGACCTATGTTGATTTCTCCGACACCGACTTGGAGCGTCTCGAAGCGGAGCGCGCGGCGGAACGTAGTCGACTGAATCGCTAGAAAATATGAGATTTATGCAGTCTTTACGTGGAAACAGCGCACGCACCCGAGAAAAAGCCTTACAATGCCTGCGCTACAGAAGAGGAACTTATGGCAAGTGATGTTGAGAGTGAAGAAGTCTTTGACGAAGAGGAGCTCGCCGAGGGCTTTGACGAAGAGATTGTAAGTGAAGAAGAGCTCGAAGAGGCCGTCGACGAAATCGACGAAGAGGCTGACGACGCTGACGACGTGATCGTCGTCGAGAGCGAGGACGACGACGAAGTCGTCGTAGCCGTCGTCCCGGTGGCTGAAGATGACGACGATGTGGTGGACGACGCCGACGTGGAGCTCGCCCTGGATGAAGTGCTGGCGGAGACGATTTTGCGCACGTCGGTGCCCGAAGACGACGACGAGGCTCCGATCGAAGTTGATCCGACCCTTGACACCACAGAGGCGATATTGCCCAAGCAGGACGACGAGTTTCGTTGCAAGTCGTGTCGACTGCTCAAGAAGATGAGTCAGTTGGCCGACAAAACGAACACCCTCTGTCGTGACTGTGTCTAAGAGTTACGCCTCGATGTGAGCGTCCTGCTCGCGACGGAGTTGACGCCCGAACTTGAGACGCTCTGGGAGCGCGCGCGCCGTGATGTGCTAGCCAAGCGCGGGGGAGTGGCGTTGATGGCCACACTCAGTGACTCCACGCCACCCGATCAACTACTCCCAGCAGTCATCACAGCTTCGTCGCTTTGGACGTATCGCGGCGACCAGTTGAAGGGTTTCGCCCTTTGTCGCGGCCGCCTCATCGAGGCGATCTACGTGGCACACGAGTTTCGTCGCCAGAAGATCGCCACGACGATCGTGCGAACTCTGCTCGACGGCCCGACGCCGCCCCTGGACGCCTACGCACTCCCCGGCGACAGGGCGATGAAGTCTCTTTATGAGTCGATCGGCTGGAAGGCGCGACTGCTTACGATGCGCGGCGCGTAGCTGGTCGCCGAATGATCCGCGTAGGCGGTGGCGGGGGTGGAACTTTCATTCCCAGTAGTTTGGCCAACTCTGGAATTGCCCCCGCGTTGTGCACCGCCACGGCGCGACTCGCTTCATCCGCCGGAATCCCGAGAGGCTTCACGTTGCGACGAATCGACGTGTCGGCGGTGAGTTCAACAATCTCGTTCCACAACTTGGGATCCTGATCGGCGTTGAGCGTCTCCGAGACGAGGGCTACCACGCGAACGGCGGCATCCGCACTCACGCGCGTCGACATGTCGGGCGGGCGAGCAACGAGAGCCAGGGCATCTCTCACGTTCTTCGAAGTGATGGCTGCTTCGAGTTTCTCATTCCACTGCGTGCGAAGATGCTCAACGCGCGCGGTCAGAGAGGCCTGAAGCTCTTTCAACTGCGCGCGAGCTTCGTCGTCGAGCGACACTGTTTTCGCAGAGGTGACAACGGCGCGAAGGTCGCGAAGGCGAATCTCTCGACCGGCGCCGACGGCGCCCGCGGCCCGATCCTTCCAAAGTGACAGATTGGTTCGATTGAGGAGATCTTCGGCGATGCGCTCGATCGTCGTGGCGTCAATCGTCGGTCGACCCTGAGCGCTGGCATTCTTGTTTTGCAGCTCGACTGCCGCACGAACTGCGGGCATGCCTCCACGAAGCAACTGCTCGGCGACGGGCAACTGTTCGGGCGAGAGCGTGGCAAGCAGGGCGTTGCGGTGCGTGGTCGTCAGCGGGGGTTGCTGGGGTCCGTGGGAGCGCTCCGGGCGAGCTGGGCGGGCTCCACGATCAGTTGCGGGGCGCGCACCACGCTCGGAATTTGGGCGTGCTCGACGATCAGTTCCGGGGCGGCCACCGCGCTCGGCGGTCGCGGCCGGACGTCTCGTGCGCTCGCGTGTTGGCGTGTCGGGGGAGTCACCTTGAGGCTCGCGGGCGGGACGATCACTGCGGGAGCCCCGTGAGGGCCGTTCGCTCGCCGCAGCAGCGTCCTTGTCGTGTCGAGCAGCCGGGCGCTTCGTGGCCGGTCGACGCGCGCCGTCACGACCATCGTGGGCGCCGTCACGATCAGCAGCGTCCCTCCGCGGTCCCCGGCCCTTCGATGCGTACGTCACCACGACGTCGGGGCCCTTCTTCGTATCGGGGATCAGTTCGAGTCGTTCTTTGCGTGGGTCAATCGGCGATGCCGTCTTCGGCGAGGTAACCGAGAGCACTTCGATGCCCTCCATGTACTGCTCGATATCGGCACGGTACACGTGACCCACCACCGGACCGCCGGGCACGAGCGAGGCGGCGAGAACGCCCTTTGGAAGCTTCGCGCCAGCCGCGCGCCACGTAGCGAGATCGCCACTCAAACTCGTAATTTCGATCTCAATGCGTCGAGACATAGGGCTACAATCTACCCGTTCGAGCGAAAGCGGACATTTCAGCGGGTTATTAGACCAATTTTAATTTGTGTTGCCTAACATGGCTGAGTGAGTGACACACCAGTTGACGCCCCTGGCGAGGACGTCACGATTTCTCATTTCGAACCAGCGAGCGGGCCCGCTCTTGTCGACGCAACGCCAAGCGAGCCCGAGGACGTAGCAGCCCCGGCGATCGCCTTGGGGCCCATCGCCGCAGGCGACGCCGCGATGGCGCAGCGAGAAACTATGCGCGACCCGTCTTCGTCGAGCTCCATAACTGACGAAACACCCCTCTCGTCACAAGTGCGAAAGAGCCGAGGTCTCTGGTCGACTCGAGCCTCTTTGCTCTTGGTTGCCGCGCTCGTGGGCGGGCTCGCTGGTCACTTCGCGTCACCCACGAGTTCTCATGGCGGAGAAGTGACCATCAACGAGGTTTCGAGCGCACCGGGAGTTGGCACGTCCTCGGGCGCTTTGAACATCCCCAAGCTGGTGCAGAGAGTTCTTCCCTCAATTGTGAGCATCAAAGTGACCGGCGACGGAACGGGTGATCAGGGCACGGGAATGATCATCTCCAAGCGCGGTCTGGTCGTCACGAACAATCACGTCATCGCCGCCGCGGCCAGCGGCGGATCAATCACCGTGACGCGAAGCGGCACGACGAAGAGCGAGCCCGCGACCCTGGTGGGGACGAACCCGGTTGATGACGTGGCTCTGATCCGCATCGACAATGCCTCCAACTTGCCAACCATCACCTTTGGCGACTCGAACAAGCTCGAGGTTGGAGACTCTCTCGTGGCCATTGGCAATGCGCTCGGCCTGGCCGCGGGTACGCCGACGGTGACCTCGGGCATCGTGTCGGCCCTTGGGCGTACGGTCACCGCGGGCACGGACACTTCCAGCGAGACCTTGAACAACATGATTCAAACCGACGCCGCCATCAACCCGGGCAACTCCGGTGGCCCTCTCCTGGATTCCAGTGGGAACGTCATCGGCATGAACACGGCCGTCGCCGGAACCCTGTCAGACGGAGAGAACAGCCAAAACATTGGCTTCGCCATCCCCGTGGCCACCATTGAGTCCCTATTGCCGTCACTGATGGCGGGGGAGAGCGTCGTCACTCACGGCGCTTTCATCGGCGTCGAAATCGAGTCCATGAATCCCTCGCTCCAGGCCGAATACGGGTTCACGGTGTCAACCGGAGCGGTGGTCATGAGCGTCATCTCGGGCTCGGGCGCCGCGGCGGCCGGCGTTCGACAAGGTGACATCATCGTGGACATAAATAGCACGCCCATTGACAGCGCCCAGGACGTGACGTCGGTGATCTCCTCGCTGCATCCCGGTCAGCGCATCGCACTGCACATTGTGCGCGGTACGAAGCACATCGTTCTTGAGGTAACGCTCGGTCGCGAACCCGCGAGTTAAGACAGCGTGGCGATTCCCCCGTCGACGGGCAACACGACGCCCGTGATGTAGCTCGCCGCAGGCGAGGCGAGAAAGAGCGCCGCCCCAGCCATGTCCGAAGGGCGGCCCAGACGCTTCAGCGGCGCCGTGCGCACTATGTCGTCGCCGACAGCTTGAATCGTCGCGTGCATCATGCGCGACTCGAAAGGCCCGGGCGCGATGGCGTTGACCGTGATAGACGGGGCCAGGAACTTAGCGAGGTGACGGGTGAGCTGATGCACGGCCGCCTTCGACGCGGAGTACGCGTACGTCTCCATCCCGGGCACCCTCAGCCCGTCGATGGATCCGATGTTGATAACGCGCGAGGGCTCTTGTGCGTCCGCGCGTGCTTCAAGAAGCGGTCGCAGGAACTTCGTGAGATGAAAAACCGCCTTGACATTGAGCGAAAGCACGCGCTCGAAGGCCACTTCGTCGTAGTCGTCCATGGGAGCGCCCCACGTCGCGCCGGCGTTGTTAACCAGAACGTCCAAATGATCGGTGATCGTCGCCACCACGTCAGCAAGGCGTCGACACTCCGCTTCAGTGGAGAGGTTTGCCTGGATGAAGCTAAATGACCCCGTCTTCGAAAGTTCTTCGCTGAGCGCCTCGCCGACATCAGCCTTGCGCGACACGACTAGGACGATTGCGCCCGCTTCTAGAAAACCGCGCGCCATCATCTCTCCAATGCCGCTGGTGCCGCCGGTGATCAGGACCACCTTGCCCGAGACGTCAAAGAGTGAGTTCATACAATCTCCTATGTCACGCGACGACGCGCTGCGAAGTGTAGGCGAGCCTCAGGCGGGCCTGAGAACGCCCCCTGACACGCGCGGCGCCACGATAATGCAATTATCAGTTGGTGACGCGCAGGCTCGTAACAGAGACCGAAGAGACGCCCGAGATGGTATCGATGCCGTATTCGGCTCTTATCTGCCAGACACCGTCCGCCGTGAAGTTGAACCCGCACTCCACCTGGCTCTGCTGAACGGGCTGAAACGGACAGACGATGTCATTCAGGCCCGACGCCACGGGGGCAATGGCGACCATTCTGACAAATCCGCCGGTATTTTCGGGTAATACGTCAGCGATGATGTTGAAGGCATTGGTGCACACCGAGTTCGTGGACGTTGCCACGCAGGCCAGGCTGGGACCCGTGGCGTTGGGAACTTGGACCCCGGTTGCCGATGCCGGCGCCGCGTTGTCGCTGAAATCAAAGGACAATACGACGTTCGAGAAGATGGGGCTGTCCGCACCCGAGGGCGCTACGTAAATGACAACACTGGCCGCTACGAAGAAAGCGGCCAAAAGTACCCGACGCATGATGCAAATGCTAGCAGAATCACCTTGATCTATCGCCGATAATGTTCGTTATGTAAAGTTACTAATAAATCATCAAATAAGCGACACCCCGCAGTTTCCCTCGCCTCTTTTGAACGGCTCATCGAAGGCCCGGTACCAGGATCGCGGATGAGCCTTTAGTAGTTTCTATTAAGCCCTATGCCCGCGAACATCACACTACGCCCACGTCAGCTCATGTTGGCAGCGGCCGCAGCGACGTCGGGTGGATTTGTCGGCACCTTGCTTCGCGCGTGGCTGACGGGGCTCGAGCACTTGCCCAATCCCAGCGGACCCGTGACCTGGCTCCAGGAGATTCCGTGGGCGCTTCTGGTCATCAATTTCGTCGGCGTCTACCTCGCGACGCGGCTTCTGCGCGGACTCCTTCGCCACAGGGACTCCAACGACCTCGGCCGGGTCCTTGTTATCACCGGTTTCTTTGGCGGGTTGACCTCCTATTCGGGCCTCTACGTCGATCTGGCAGCGATCTGGCACGTCTGCGTCGGAGGGTGCTTCGCCGTGGCCGTTGGGGCGATCCTGAGCGGGGTCCTGGCAGGATGGCTCGGACTCCGGTGGAACCACCCGTGACCCTCTTTCTGGTGTCCCTTTTTGGCTCAGTGGGATGCCTGGTGAGGTACCTGGGCGAGTACCTGGTGCGCCGACACCACCCCATCAGTCGCCCGTGGGCGACCGTTACCGCCAACGCCATCGGTTGCGGCATTGCCGGATTCATTGCGTATCATTTCACGGGTTCATTGGACGCTCATCTCCGCGACATCGTGATCACGGGATTCTGCGGGGGACTGACCACCTTCTCCTCGGCTTTCGCCATTCCGGCCATCCTGCAACGCGAGCACCACTGGGGATACTCGGCGACGCTCATCACCACTACCCCACTCTTGTGTTTTGGATTATTTGCCGCGGGGACGTCGCTCGGCCACTGATCGCTGACCCCAGATCACGCCGATGTCAACAACCTTCGCCGTTGTTCAGCACGTATCCGGTGACTCGAGCGGTCCCGTGCTTCCAGGTGGAATCGCAATCGGGCCCGTGCGAGGCCGTTCCTACCTACGTCCAGCCGGCGGGTGGGACGCCATGAAACCGCCCTCTTTTGATGACAACTGACGTGGCGACCCTGCAGCTAACGCCGGTCGCGTGAATTTGAAAGTACGTCACAGCGTTGTCGGAGTCGAATTCGAACGTCACCGCGCCGCACGCGACAGTTGCGCGCGGAGCCAGAGCCGAGCTCGTGGTCGCACCTGCGCCGAGGGTGCTCGATGCTCCTGCCATCGAACTGGTGCCGGGCGTCGCGACAAGGAAGATCAGCGCTGTCCCCATCACGATGTTTCGAACGCGTCGTTGGACATTCGTCAGCGAATGGCTGCGCATTTGCGCCGTTTCAATCTTCGGATGACCGGTCGCCCTACACGTTCACGGTTGGACCAATGCTAGCCATACACGGCTCTGCGAACGCGACCATGCCTCACATTCACCGTCGAATGTGTTAGACACTTCACCCAATGAACGGTCCAGTCCATTGTGACGATTCAGCCCCAGAGGGCGCCCGAGCCGCCGACGCGTCCACCTTCGTTCCGAACTTGGACGTCACTCTCGAGTTGTCGTCACCCTCCATTGAGACTGGCCAAAACGGGCAGGGCATCGTGGTGCTTCGAAACACCGGCCTTGCCGCCATCGACTTTGAAAGTGTCTCTCCACTATTAGGCGTAGTGCTGGACCACGCGACCCGTGAGATCACGGGGTCAATCGCGGATCTCACCGCTCGCGAAATGTTGAAGGTGAGCCTTGCCTACAAAGAGGTACTTGAAATTCCGGTCGTCTTCTCAACCGGCCGTAGTGGGGAGAACGACGCCACCTTGCCGCCAGGTCAGTATCTGGTCGGCGTGCAGATCCCGGTGCAGGACCTCTCTTCAAACACCTCCAGGGGACCGCGCGCCATCGAGGTGCCCCTCGCGGAGGTGACTCTTGTGGCGCCGTGACTCGAGTCTGAGACGTCGCTACCGGCCAATCGTTGAAGGACGACCGCTGACAAAGCAGCAACCGTGGTGCCCTGATTCGACACAACGCTCAAGATCTACTCGTCATTCAAAAAAATCAAGTAGGAGCTGGGATAGCGTTAATCCGTGAGTGCCGAAGAGGGAGCCGACAATAAGAGCCCGGAGCCAGCATCGCGGAGGAAACGCTCTATTCGGTCACATGAGCAGTTGATTGGATTGATCATCCTTTCGGCGGCCTTCATCATCGGATCGCTCTCGGTATCGTCGGGGATCCGAAACCGAAATCAAGCGCCGACCAACCAGATCTCGATTACCGGCTCTGCTGAGCAGGCAGTCACCTCCAACACCTTCCAGTGGATGGCGAGTGTGGCCAGCACGCAGCCAACAACCTCGGTGGCACTGGCGCAATTGAACGGGTGGGCCGCCCAGATTCGCAACGCGCTTGTTGCCGCCGGAGCTCTCAACGACGAGATCTCATTTGGCACGGTAAATGTGCAACCCAATACACAGGCCACCGGTCAAGTGACCAGTTTCACTATGAGCCAAACGGTGACCGTGCAGTCCTCTCGCCTGACCGCCATGCAGCGTGTTCTGGGCGTGAGCAATCTCCTGCTCGACCACAACGTTCCGTTCATCGCTCAACAACCGCAGTACACCTTCAACGGACTGAAGAAACTGCGACCTGCTCTTACGGCAGAGGCGGCCGCGAACGCTCGACAGCGGGCCCAAGCTGCGTTGGGCAAACGTGTCACGTTGGGCAAGCCGATTTCAATCTCGGTGGGACAGGTGTCCGTGGATGCGCCCGGGAATGTCAATTACGGCAGCGGAGACTTCAACACCAGCTCGATTCCAAAGGTCGTCTCGGTGGTGGTGTACGCCACTTACTCAACGTAAAAGGCGGTCCTCACTCTCGCATGAGAGCCCGATGAGGGTGAGGCTGCGGTATTGCGAGCAGCCCGTGAAACTCGTGATCACCTCCCAATCACTCGTCGAGCAGGCCTCATGTGCCACGACGACAAATCTTCGTGAGAGAACCGGGCATCTTGCGATCACGCGCTAAGGCGCAGAAGCCTCGCGTCGCGATACGGCACATCCGATGAGCACCGCGATCATGACGAAGATGACGACAAGCCCGATGAGTCGGGCGAATCCCCACGTCGGCGAATCCTCCACTCGCCTGGGGGCTCACGAGCACAAGAAAGGGACCGGCCGCCGTCGCGCCGCCCAGCGCTTTCAGATTGAAATGAAGACCCGCCACTTGCGCGAATGTGCCGATGATGTAAAAGCCGGCCATAGCGAGGACCGACGTCAAGACCACTCGAGGAATGTTGCGTTCGGGCTTGTCCGTCTCCTCAGCCAAGTTGGCCGACGTCTCGAATCCTGTCAAGAGCAGCACGCCGCAGGGCGCCGAGAGCGTCGTCCCATGTCCATCGACTAACCGTATGGGCCAAACGATCTGCGTCAAGGACTTATTCGCCCGCGAGACGATCCTGCGCCGCGTGCACCAGCCACTGAAAGGTGGGGTCGGGTTTCTTCAGTAATTCGGGGTGCCACTGGACGGCAACTATCGAACCATCGGGAGTCTCAAGTCCTTCGACGACGCCATCGCTAGCCTTTGCCGAGACGACGAGACCCTCCCCCACCTCATCAATGACCTGATGGTGAAGGGAATTAACGCCAATCTCTCCAGGAAATAGATCGGCGGTGAGAGTCCCTTCTACGAGATTCACCTCGTGGGTCGCTTTGTGGCCATCGATATCCCACTGAGGATGGCCCGCACCCTCATCAAGTTCCACGTGCTGACGCAGGGTTCCCCCAAAGACCACATTGACGAGTTGGAATCCGCGGCAGATGGCCAGCACGGGGATGCCTCTCTCGCGCGCTGCCCCCAAGAGGGCCATCTCCCACGCGTCGCGATCGGGCTCGAGGGCGCCGAGGTCGGGGTCGGGTTCTTGGCCGTAGTGGTTCGGCTCTATGTCGGCGCCACCGGTGAGAACGAGACCGTCGAGGTGCGTGACCATATCGGCGGCATCGGCGTCTCGCGTGAGCTCGACCGGCAGGCCCCCCGCCAGAGAAATCGATCGCGGGTAGTCGCTGAAATGAAGGTCGAACTCGAGTTCGCTCATCGCGCTGGGCACGTATGCGCCCAGCGCACGGGCCGACCACCGTCGTCCAGAAATGCCAATCAGTGGTCGGCCCATGGGCCCATGCTAGGGCCTTCACGCCCGGTTCGAGGTACTCTGAAACTTGTTTGGAAGCAAAGTATTTGGAGGACCCATGGCCGAACCGCTCGCCGACATCACGTCGCACGACACCTACGTCGACGGAGTTCCGCGCGAGACATTTCGCTATCTACGCGAGCACGACCCCGTGCACTGGACCGAGGAGACCGGCGGCGGACGCGGCTTTTGGAGTTTGACGAAGTACGACGACGTCTTGCTCGCCAGCCGTTCGACCGATCTCTACTCCAGTCGCTTCGGCATTCGCCTCGAAGACATGGACGCCGACGAGACCGAGGCCCGCCGCACCATGATGGAGATGGACTCTCCTGAGCACACGAAGCTGAGACGACTCGTGAGTCGACCCTTCTCGCCAAAATCCGTCGCCGAATACGAAGACGCCGTGCGGGCGCTGGTCGTTGAGATCCTCGACTCTCTCGACCTCAGCCAAGACTTCAACTTCGTCCAGCTGGTCGCGCGCGAGCTCCCCATGCGCATGCTCGGTCGCGTCCTGGGGCTGCCCGATGACGACTTGGACTGGCTCGTCGCTCGAGGAGATGCCCTCATTGGGAACACCGACCCCGACTTCACGGACTTCGTCGTCGATCAAGTCGACACGTCGGACTACCGACTCCTACCGTTTCGATCGCCGGTCGCCCTCGAGCTCTTCGAGTACGCGGCGTTGGCTCTTGAAGAGCGGCGCATCACTCCCACCCCCGACGTCCTCAGCGCCCTCCTGGAACCCAATGCCGACGGCGAGTCGCTCGATGATTTGGCCCTCAAGAACTTCTTCACCTTGATGGTTGCGGCGGGGAACGACACGACCCGTTACACCATGACCGGAGGTTTACTCGCCCTCATCGAACGCCCCGAGATCTACGACGCGATCGCCACCATGACCTTGGAGGAGCGAAAGCAGCTCACCGAGGAGATGCTGCGCTGGACAACCGTGACCATGCACTTTCGCCGCACGTTGACACAGGACGTCGAACTGCGCGGGCAGAAGTTGACAGCGGGTGACAAAGTCGTCCTGTGGTACGCGTCGGCGAACTATGACGAAGACCACTTCGATCATCCCGAGGAGTTTCGTCCCGACCGCTCGCCCAACGACCACATGGCTTTTGGCCTACGCAGCCCCCACCTGTGCCTGGGTGCGCACCTCGCGCGACTCGAAGTTCGCGTGCTCTTTGAGGAGATCGTGAAGCGCTGGCGGCGGGTGGATCTCGTCGAGGAGCCCGAGCACCTTCGCTCGAACTTCATCAGCGGTATGAAGCAACTGACGATTCGCGTGCAGCCGCGTTAGAGGAACGGCAGGTACTCGCGCACTTCCCAGTCAGTCGTTGCGGCACTGTATCGGTCCCACTCAGTGCGCTTCACGGCCAGATGTTGAGCAACGAGATCGGCCCCTAGGGCTTCAACCAGTTCGTGGTCGGCTTCGAGAACATCGAGCGCCTCAGCCAGCGAGGCCGGCGCGCCAACGGTGGCGTCGATGGTCTCGAGGCCGTTGCCCCCCTCGGTCTTTCCGGGATCGACCTGAGCCACGACCCCAAGTCGCGCCGCCTGCAATACTGCGGCGACCGCGCTGTGCACGACGGCACCGCCATCACTCAGACGATGTTCGAGGCGCGCACCGTCGCCGCGGTCACCAGGAACTCGAATGGTCGCGCCCCGGTGGTCGTAGCCCCAGTTGGCCCAGTACCCCGACAGTGACGCCGGTCGCAGTCGCTTGTAGGCGTTCACCGTTGGGGCACAGATGCCGGCGAGGGCGCGGTGGTGCGCGAGGAGACCGCCAATGGAGTGCTTAGCGAGCGCAGAGAGACCATCCTTGGCCTTTTCGTCATTGATGACGTTTTTGCCGTCGGCGCTGCGAAACGAGAAATTCACGTGTAGGCCCGAGCCACCTCGGTCACTGAGCGGCTTGCCCATGAACGTCAGCATGAGGCCCATTCGTTGAGCGACCTCTCGCGCGAGGACCTTGAAGAGAAACGCGTCATCGGCCGCGCGTATCGCGTCGCTGTAGTGCAGCGTGAATTCGAACTGCGGCGTGTCGTACTCGGAGTTGACCGACTCGAGGGGAATCTGCGCCTCGGCGCAGGCGCTCCAGATGGCGTCGATCAGACCGTGCGGATCGACGGCGCTGCCGGTGCCGTAGACGAACGCGCCGGGTGTCTCCATGGGCTCCCAGCCGTCTCCGTCGGGCTCGAAGATGTACGCCTCGAACTCGATGCCGACGTAGGGCTCGTACTCCAGTTCCCGCCAGTCGGCGATGGCCCGCTCCAGCGCGGCACGTGGCGACACCGAGAACGGCTTCCCCTCGCGCTGGAGTCCCGCAACGACCACCCGAGTGTTCGCCTCCCACCCCGGGCGCAGGTCCGCCATGTCATAGACGGCCTCGAAGTCGGGCAATCCCTCGCTCCAGTGACTACCCGTGGTCTCGGGCGTCATGGCCCGGTCATAGCCGAGAGCCCACGTACCCGTGCAGTGGTGGGTCCCGCGCTCGGCCAGGCTGGCGGGCACATATTTGCCCCTCGCGAGCCCCAAATGGTCGGGCCACAGCACTCGCACGCGATCAAACGAACTGGTCATAACGCCTCCTGGGTCGGCCTTGGCGAAAGTAGCACGCACTAGCCCCGGGCGTTTGTAAAGTGAAGTACTCATTTGATTACAAACGACCTTCGGAGGTCCCGTGGAGTATCGCCGCATCCTGCTCAACGGCAACGTCGTGGACGTCGTCCGCGACGGCGACACTTTGGTCGCCGCGGACGGGCGGCGTGTCGAGGCGGCGACGGCGACCCATCTCACGCCCGTCTCTCCAACGAAGATCCTCTGCTGCCACTTGAACCACATCTCGCGCGTGCGAGAGTTCGGCATCTCGCTCCCGCCCGCTCCCACCTGGTTCCAGAAGCCTGTCTCAGCTCTCAACACTCACGGTGGCGCAGTGGTGCGGCCCGCCAACTGTCACTATCTGAATTACGAGGGTGAGATCGCCATCGTCATAGGACGCACCGCGCGCAACATCAAACTCGAGGACGCGGCCTACTACATCGCCGGTTACACCATCGCGAACGATTTTGGCCTCCATGACTTTCGTGACACCGACGCCGGCTCCATGCTTCGAGTCAAAGGCGCCGACACCCTCTGTCCGCTCGGCCCGGGTCTGGTAACCGCCTGGGACTTTCGTTCCAAGGCCATGCGCACAAGTGTGAATGGCGTAGTCCGCCAGGATGGATCGACCGACGAGATGGCCTGGAACATGCACTACCTCGTCACCGACGTCGCGCGGCTGATCACTCTGGTGCCCGGGGACGTCATCTTGTCCGGCACGCCCGCGCTCTCTCGGCCGGTCGAACCCGGCGACGTCGTGAACGTCGAAGTCGAGGGTCTCGGCACCCTGTCCAACCACATCGTCAGCTCGCCCGATCCCGTCAGTGAGGAGGTCGGCGCTCAACCAACGGCCACCGAGGAGGTCCTCTCGACCGCATTCGGGGGAGATTGGGAGTTTCGCGGCGAGCGCCGCCCCGAGCCGACGGATCGCGCGGCCCTCCCCTACCCGCTGGTTCACCCCAGGTTCGAGTCGTGACCGAAGAACGCACGCTCGTCGGCGACGTCCTCGTGGCGACGGGACACTTCATCAACAACGAGCGGGTCTCCTCGCCCACCACGTTCGAGGACCGTTCGCCCCTTGACTGGTCCCTCAAGCTCGCTGACGTCTCTCGCGGCACGATGCGCGACGTCGATCTGGCCCTGGATGCGGCCAAGGATACCTTTCCCGCGTGGTCGGCCCTGGGCGTGCACGAACGCGGCAAGTATCTGCGTCGTCTCGCCGATCTCATCGACGCCAACGTCGAGCGAATCGCCGTCGTCGAGACCCTCGACATGGCCATGCTGCGAGAGAGCCTGCGACTTCGCGTCATCGCGCGCGGTGCGCGGAACTTTCGCGCATACGCCGATCTAGCCGAGCACTACGAGCCGCGGCGTTGGGCGTCCAATGGCACCCACAACACGGTGCTGCGCATGCCCGCTGGACCGACTGTGGTCATCACTCCGTGGAATGCACCCTTCATGCTCTCGACGTGGAAATGTGCGCCAGCGCTCGCCGCGGGCAACACAGTGGTCCTCAAGCCCGCCGAGTGGTCTCCACTCAGTTGCTCTCTCCTCATGGACCTCGTCCTGGAGGCGGGGTTCCCGCCTGGTGCCTTCAATCTGGTCCAGGGCATCGGCCAAGAGGTGGGCGCGATGCTGGTGTCCGATGCGCGCGTGCGAAGGATCTCCTTCACCGGATCACCCGAGACGGGCCGCCGCATTGGCACCATCGCGGCGAGGAACCTCGTGCCGTTCACGGGTGAGCTCGGGGGCAAGGGACCTTTCGTCGTCTACGCCGACGCCGACCTCGACCTCGCGGTCCAAAAGGCGGCTCTGATGTACGACGACGCGGGCCAAGTCTGTCTCGCGGGGACCCGCCTCCTCGTCGAAGAGAGCATCCGCGACGAGTTCCTCGAGCGCTTTACCGCCCAGAGCGAACTGCACGTCCTAGGTGACAGTCGTGACCCCACGACGACCATCTCACCCCTCATCCACCCCGAGCACCTCGCGCGAGTGGAGGGCTTCGTCGACCGATCCCTCGCCGCAGGCGACACGCTGATATTCGGCGGCGAGCGCACCACGCCCGAGGGACTCTGGTACGAACCCACGCTCATCGAGCCCAAGTCAAATGACTCCGAGATCGTCCAGCGCGAGGTCTTTGGACCCGTCCTGACCTTCCAGACGTTTTCCAGCGAAGACGAGGCCATCGCGCTGGCGAACTCGACGGCGTACGGTCTCTCGGCCATGGTGTTCACCACCGACGTGAAGAGGGCCGATCGATTCGGGCTCGGCGTGCGCGCCGGCACCGTGTGGGTCAACTGCTACCTCGTTCGCGACCTCACCGCCCCCTTTGGAGGCATCGGCGTCAGCGGCGTGGGGCGTGAGGGCGGCGACTACGCACTCGACTTCTACAGTGATCTCAAGACCTACCAGTTGAAGGAGGAGACCACACGTGGGTGAAATCGTGGGAGCCGGCTTCCTGGCGCACGTCCCAACGATCGTCCTGCCCGAGGAGGAGCGCCGCCAACTCAATGACGGCAGGGAGAGCACGCTCTTCACCGGGCTGCACAAACTACGCCGCGAGGTGTTTGACGTCTTGAAGCCTGACCTCGTCATCGTGTTCGATAGCCACTGGTTTACTACCGTCGAGTTCGTCATCACCGCGTCACCACGTCGACTGGGATTCTTCACTTCCGAGGAGCTTCCACGTGGCATGTCGAGCGTGCCGTACGACGCCAAGGGCGATCCGACCTTCGCCAAGCTCGTCGGGGCCATCGCCGACGCGACGCCGGACTGTTGGATCACGCCGATCGACAACGAGCACTTGCCCATCCAATACGCCACGACGAACTTCTTTTCGTTCTTGCAGGGGGACGAACCGTGGCTATCGGTCAGCACCTGCCAGACGGCCGAGCCTGAGGACTTCGCGACGGTGGGACGCGTCATCGCCGCCGCCATCGAGCGCAGCGATCGCCGGGCGATCTTGATCGCCTCAGGAGCGCTCAGCCATACGTTCCACACGCTTCGTACGTTGCGCAGCCACGAGGCCGCGGGCGAGGAGCACATCTTCTCGAACGAGGCCCGCCGCGCCGATCACCGAGTCATCGAGGCGTGGTGCCGAGGTGATCATGCAAAGGTCCTCGACAATTTCCCCGAGTTCGCCAAGGTACGTCCTGAAGGTCACTTCGCCCACTATCAGATGATGGTCGCCGCGCTGGGTGGTCGCGACTGCGTGGCGCCGGGGCGTCTGTATTCGGCCTACGAGAACGCCATCGGCACGGGACAGGTGCATATGTGGTTCGACCGACCAGAGAATGGCTGGGTGGCCGCGTGACGCTCCGCGGGGTGCCCTTCCCGCGCACGGCGTCGGGGCAGGCCTCCCTCCTGCCCCCTCTCCCCTGGCACTACTCCGGCGATCAACTCACCGTCGAGTATCGAACGGATCCCGCCGCGATCAAAGCCCTGCTCCCCGAAGGAGTGAGCCTTCCAAACGACGACGAGGACCCCGGCGCGATCGCCTTCATCTGGGCGGACTGGCAGAGTTGTGGCGACAACGGCGCAGAGCTCCTCGACCCGGTGCGCTCCCAGTACAAAGAGGCGTACGTCGTCGTGCGCTGTCGCTACCGAGGGCGCCTCTACAGTCGCTGTCTCTTCATCTGGGTCGACAAGGACTTCGCGCTCGTGCGCGGTTACCTCCAGGGATACCCAAAGAAACTGGGGTCGATCCACCAGACTCGTCCCGTCACCCGGGGATCGGCGGGACCACGTCTCGACGCGGGAGGAAAGTTCGGCATGACCCTCGCAGCGAGCGATCGCCGTCTCGCCCAGGCGACCGTCACCCTTAAAGGCGAGAGTGCGACCAATGGATTCGTGAACGGACACGCCATGCTGCACCACCGCTGGTTCCCGCGCATCGAGCTCGATGATCGCGACTCACTCAGTGAGGTCGTGACGATGTCGGTCGTGAACGTCGATGTCGGTCCGGCCTACGCCGGCGCGGCCACGCTCGAACTCTTCGACTCACCCAGCGAGGAGCTCGTCACCCTCGCGCCCGTTGAGATTCTGGGCGGCTACTTTCGATCGGTGGGTACCACCTTCAACGGTGGCACCACGCTCGAGGAGTAATCGTGTCGCGACGCATCGCCAGTTCCCAAGCCACCGTTGTCTCCCAAGCCGAGCGCGATATCCGCGCTCGGCTCGATGACCACGAACTCGACTTCACCGCCATGAGTGCCGTCTCCAACATCTATCGCACGGGCTCGGCGATTCGAAACCACATGGAGCGTGAGCTACTCGCGCGGTACGACCTCAGTTGGGTGGCGTTCACGGTGCTCTGGGTGCTCTGGATTTGGGGCGATCAAGAGACCGGCCACGTCGCGGCCGAGGCCGGGATCACCAAGGGCACGCTCACCGGCGTTATGAAAACGTTGCAGACGCGAAAACTCATCCGACGCATCCCCCATCGCGATGACCGACGTCGAGTATCCATCGGTCTCTCCAAGGCGGGAGAGCGCCTCATCGAGCGAGTGTTCCCTGAGTTCAATCGCCACGAGACCCTCGCCGTGAGTGCCCTCAGCGACGACGAGCAACAAGAGCTCGCGCGGCTACTACGCATCGTGTTGCGGCGCATCAACGTGGAGGACGATCTCACCTAGCGGGACCGGCCTCGGTTGGCCCTCAGCTCAGCGCCGCTTGGGTACTTCGAAGGCTCGGTCGGCGCGCTCGATCAGGTCCGCCTCATGGGATACGGCGACTATCGCTGTCCCGCGAGCCAGCTCAGCATCGAGAAGTGAGAGCAGGAGCGCGCGATTGGCCGCATCGAGTTCAGCCGTCGGCTCGTCCAGGACAATGACGCCGGCGCCCTTGGCGAGCGCCCGTGCGAGAGCGACCCGCTGGCGCTGACCCCCAGAGAGATCGGCAACGGGTCGAGAGGCGCACGAGGCCAATCCCAGGGCGCTGAGCCACCTGTCCGAACGCTCTCGAATCTCTTCCTTGGCCAGTGAGAGCGCCTTCAGGGGCAGGCTCACGGTTTCGGTGGCGGTGAGCACCGAGACAAGTCCGAAGTCTTGTGGCACGAGGGCCGGGCGATCACCAAAATCCCTCACGTCCTCGAGCGGAGTATCGCCGAGCGTGACTACGCCACGATCTGGCTCGATGATCCCGGCGAGAATGAGCGCGAGAGTCGACTTGCCCGAGCCAGAGGCGCCCGTGATCACGAGCATCTCTCCCGATGGGACCACGAGATTGACGTCGTCTAGAAGTGTGTGGCCGACCACGTCGACGCCAATCGATGCCCCACGAAGCTCGTTGCGTTTCACGCATCCCCCTCGGGCTCGTCGACACGTCGCAACTCGACCCCGTGGTCGAGTCTGGTGACCCTGATGAGGCTGTCGGGAGGCAGGAGATCCAAGACGTCGGGGGGCAGGTACAAGCTGCCGTCGCGGCCCACCACCGCGTACTCGACGCCGTGGCGACCCTCTGCGCCCACTCGACCATCTCGAATCGTCACGGTTCGCGCGAAGCGGCGGGCGACTAACGCGTCATGGGTGACCACGACCACCGTCACGCCGATCTCTCGATGAATCGCGAGGACGGTGTCGATCACCTGATCTCGCTCGCGGCTGGCGAGTTGACTGGTTGGCTCATCGATCAAGAGCAGGCGAGGAAGCCCCGCCACCCCCGCGACCAGGGCTACGCGCTGGCGTTCACCGATTGACAGTTCGGCGACTCGACGATCGGCCAGCTCTCCCACGCCGAACTGCTCAAGGAGGTCGTGGGCGCTGCGCGCGGGCGGGCGACCTCGTCGACGCGCACCGTGCTGGGCGAACCAGACATTCTCAAGTGCCGTCGCGTAGAAGAGCAGGTTGGCGTTGGCCCCCTGGACGACGAGCGAGATATCCGTGGAGCGAAGACGAGAGAGGGCCTCAGCACCGAGTTTGCCGAGGTTGTGTCCGCCGACGCGCACCGTCCCGGCCGACGAGGCGAACTCGCCCGCCAGTAGTCCCAGGACGGTAGATTTTCCTGCTCCCGAGGGCCCTAACAGAGCGACGGCCTCGCCTGGCTCAATATCGAGGTCGACGCCACGAAGGGCGACGACGTCCCCCTCGAGTGAGGAGTACAGATGCACGACGCCGCCCAGATGCACCCCCACGCCCCACCCGCGTTCCGTCGCCAGTTGCGGCGTGCTCATTCGACCAACCCGCCGACGTGGTGCGATGCGCGGTTGCGCAGGACCAATCGAGTCGACAGCTCCAGCGCGAGCGCGAGCAGGAGCCCGAACGCGCCGACCGCGCAGAGGAACGGAACGAACGGCACGGAGTGGGAGATGGGCACGCCGCTCGTGCCCGACACGAATTGCGGCAGCGACGACAGCGCGAGCGAGTCGGCGATGAGGCCAATGATGGTCCCCACGACCAGAGCGATGCCCAGCACCAGAGCGCCTTCCAAAGCCTGCGCCCGCCGCAACGTTCGCATCGGAACTCCCGCCATCGACAACGAAGCGATCTCGCGACGTCGGCGCCGACCATCAGAGATGATGGCGAAGGCCACGGTGCCAATGGCCAGCAGCGCGGCGATCGGCGTCACCACCAGAGCGACCGCGTAGGCCAGCGCGACGCCGGCGTGATCAAGGACGCCCAAGCGTGCCGCGACAGACGTGGTGGACCGAAGGGCGACGCCGTCTCCGCGAAGACGACGAAGGATCGAGGGGCTCGCCGACGGCGTGAGCCACACTTGGTACGTTCGCACATCATCACTACTGGTCGCGGCCCGCTGCGCCAGGTTGAGGTCGACCAACGACCCGCTCTCACCGATGAAGGGAAGAGTCGGGACAACCACAAGTGGATGCACGCCGAGGAGCTCTCCGCCGAGATCGATGTCGAGGTTGCCCTCGCGCGATGCCGAAGGGGGCGCGTCAGCCCTCAGGGCACCTGTCGTCACAATGGCGGGCAACTCTGGGGGTAGGTCGACGGGACTGAGGAGCAGCCCTTGATAGGGCAGGTCCCCGCCGGGTATGTCGAACACCACGGAGCAGCAGCGGCCTGGTGGCTCCACGTGAACTGATGAGGGCTGGGTATTCCACGCGCCTTTTTGGGTTGAACCGAAGTCGACCTGGCGCCACTGCTCGCCGTCGCGTACCGCTACGCCGGTCAGGGCGAATCTGACGTTCTTTGTGTAGGTATTCTCGGTGTTGAACCAGTTCGGAGCGAGGGACGTCAGTCGGCACACGCCCGGACACGCGTGGCCGAGGTTGAAAATGTAACTGTGACGGCCCGCGGCGAGCGGACCGGCGTAGAGCGTGCGACTTGTGTCGTAGGTCGCGTCAAAGAGACTCACGCCCAGGTAGATCGACGGAGTGCCCTTCGCGACGTCGAGCGACAGACGAAGCTCACTGCCTGAGAAGACCACGCCTTTTGGAAGTCGGGGCGACAACGTTCGAGCGAGCGCCGCCAATGACGGGTGCGACTGCGCCGTTGGCCAGTTGGCGACCGCCGCGAGGCGCGAACTGTCGACGGCGAGCATCTCACCGGTTGGTGAGGAGTAGTCGATCACGGCCATCGCCTCGCGTCCAGAAGGGTCAGCGCGGCGAACCGCCGCTTGGAAATTGAGTCCCGAGGGCGGCGTCACGTCCACCACTCTCGCCGCGCCGACCTCCACGTCGGCCAGCAGCGAACGGTTGGAGGAGGCCACGAAGAAGTTGCTGAGGGCGAAGAGCAGCACGGCCGTGGCGACGGTCAGTGGGAGGATGCGGCGAAGCGTGCTGGGGCGGCGACCGACCTGCCGCAGCGCCAGGAACCATCCCACGCGAGGCGAATCGACCGTGCGAGCGACGAACATCTTGATCACGAGGGCAGCGAGTCGCAGGCCGAGCAGCGCCGCCCCGAGGGTGAGCATGCCCGGAGCGAGAAGCGTCAGCGAGTCGGCCTTGGATGCGCTGAGCGAGCTCTTGGTAAGCAGCAAGGCCAGTCCGGCGATCGTGAGAGCCAGTGCGAACACGTCGACGGCGACCGTCGCGCGATTTTCCCGAACCCGGTCGGTCGTTCGTACCCGCCACAGATCCGAGGAGGCGATCGTCATCGCGACGACCCCAGCGAGGCACACCCCCGCCGCCGCGCCGATCGCAGTCGCGGGAAGAGAGACCGGTGTTCCTGAGACGAACAGCGTCCGAGTGAAGATCACGAGCGTGCCCCAGGCGACAACGAGACCCGCCGGGAAGGCCGCGACAATGAGCACGGTCGGCTCGCCGATGGCCAGTGCGATAAGCGCGGATCGAGGAAAGCCGTGTCGGCGCGCGAACTCCGACTCCTGGCGCCGACTATCGAGGGTCGATTTGCCCAGGGAGTAGAGGATCAAGAGGGACAGCAAAATCAACTGGAGAACGATCGCCAACACCACCGCGCTCATGAGGTTGTCATCGTGCGCCGCGGTGCTGAGCACTGAGGGCAGGCCGGTTGAGGACGTCAGGTCGTAGCGAGAGAAGAGCAGCGATTTGATCTTGTGGGACGTCGAGTCGAGCGCCGAGGCGCCGATGCGGGTCGCTTCATTGCGCCACGCGAAGTCTGCGCTCAATTGGGGCAATGCGATGGCGTGCATGTCGAGGGCCGTCGTCATTGACGCAAAGAGCGGATCAAGAGTTACCTCAGTGGCCGTCTTCTCGCCGAAGACGAAGTAGTCGTTGTTCCTCCAATAGGCGTCGTCAACGGTGGAGGGCGGGAGGTAAATCCCACTGACCGTCACCTCAATCGACTTTGCCGAGTGCGGCGCGGTGATGTCCAATCTGGTGCCGACGCCAACGTGCGAGGCGACCGCGCTTCGCTCGCTGATCGCCACGTCATAGGTCCCCGTGGGACAACCACCTTTGACAAAACGCAGATGTCTGCAGGCGCCACTGCGGGCCAAAACATCGGTTTGGTACCCCTGCTTCTTGAAGTAGAAGTTTCCTCCCGTGTCGACGCTCAAGATCGCGGGCGACACCAGTCCGTGTGCCAGACGTTCCACCGCCGTGGCCGACGCTGAGACCTGATCCATGCGCGCGACGCCACCGTTGGCGATCACCAACACATCGCTCCGGCCAACAGATGCTGCCGCCGCGGTGCTCGTCAATACCGAGGTGTCGGCGCTCTGTAAGAACATCGGGCCAATCGCGGTGGCGGCCACGGCAATCACCGCGACCGCGAAGAGCATCGCGGCCGCACCTCGGCGCACCCCGATGCCGGCGAGGAGGATTCGAGAGCGAATCACCCGGTCGGTTCTACTCTTCGTCATGACCAATGGATGCTACGCCGCGACGTCGAGGACACCACGTCACGACGAGCGACCTTCGGCGCGTCGCGGCGTCGGGCCTAACGCGTTTGCGAGCTAGCGACAACGCGTCTTACGCCCCATGCGGCGTAAGACGCCAATTCCTTCGATGAGCCGTCTAACGCTCCGCATCGGCCGTAGCGATGAGGTGGCGCGCGGCGCGCGCTTCATCGACGCGCGACACGGGCGTGCTCTGCGGGGCGCGGTGAAGTGAACCGGGGTCCTCCTGGGCCCGTTGGGCAATGCGCTCGATCGCCTGGGCCAGCGCTTCGAGAGTCTGCACGCTCTCGGTCTCCGTCGGCTCGAACATCAAGGCCTCTTCCACGATGAGCGGAAAGTAGACCGTTGGTGCGTGAAAACCCTCCTCGAGCAGGGCCTTGGCGACATCGAGGCCCCGCACGCCGTACTTCGTCTTCAACTCCGTTGCCTTCAGGGTGCACTCGTGCATGCAGACTCGGTCATAGGCGGCGGGAAGGATCGCGCGCAGTCGATGACGCAGCCAGTTGGCATTGAGTACCGCGTGCTGGGCCACGCGCATCAAGCCGTCTCCTCCGTGCACGTCAATGTAAGCCAGTGCCCGGGCCAGGACCAAGGAGTTGCCGTGCCAACCATGCACGCGTCCGATCGAGCGTTCCGGGACGACCCATTCAAAGGAGCCATTGGCCTTGCGCGTGGCCCTCGGACCCGGCAAGAAGTCAACCAACCGGGCCGCCACAGCGACGGGTCCAGCACCGGGCCCCCCACCACCGTGAGGCGTCGCGAAGGTCTTGTGCAGATTCATGTGGACGATGTCAAACCCCATGTCCCCAGGACGAACGGCGCCGAGGATGGCGTTCAGGTTTGCCCCGTCGTAGTACAGCAGCCCGCCCACGTCGTGCACCGCCTGAGCGATGTCGATGATCTCCTCTTCGAAGAGGCCGACGGTGTTGGGGTTGGTCAACATGATGCCCGCAACGTCGGGACCCAGGGCCGCCTTCAACGCCTCGAGATCGACCAGGCCGCGGTCGTTGGAGGTAACTGTCGTGACCTCATATCCACCGAGAGTCACCGAGGCGGGGTTCGTGCCGTGAGCGGAGTCGGGGATGAGCACACGCCTTCGATCGTCGCCGTTCGCCTCGTGGTAGGCGCGCATCAACAACAGCCCGGTCAACTCACCGGCCGCCCCCGCCGCGGGCTGCAGGGTCGCCGCGCTCATGCCGGTGATGGCGCAGAGCTTCTCTTCCAGGGTCACCAGGATATCCAGCCAGCCCTGGCTGAGAGAGGCCGGAGCACCGGGGTGCACGGCACTGAGGCCCGGGTCACTGGCGATGGCGTCGCAGAATTTCGGGTTGTACTTCATCGTGCACGAGCCGAGCGGGTACATCCCCAGGTCAACGGAGAACTGACGATGCGAGAGGCGCGTGAAGTGCGCCACCAAGTCGCGTTCAGAGACTTCGGCGATCGCGACGACATCCTCATTGAGGTGCGCGCGCGGCATCAGCTGGTCCAGCGCAAGCGCGGGCACCCCGGTCGTGCGCAACTGATACGCCGAGCGATCCGGTACCGACATCTCAAAGAGGGTGGGCTCACTCTCGTGACCCATGAGAGGCGCTGACGCCGCGCGAGCGCCCGCAGCAGGGGCCTTGCTCACGCGAGGACCTCCTTGAGCGCGATGACGTAGCTATCGATCTCTTCCTTCGTGCGTCGCTCGGTCACGCTTACGAGCATGACGTTGTCGACGGAGCCCTCGATGGAAGGGTCCGACCCCCCGCACAGCTCGGCGACCGCGAGGCCGGCCAAGATTCCTCGTTGGGCCATTCGCTCGATGACGAGCGTGGCGGGTTGTGGAAGGCGCAGCGCAAACTCGCGAAAGAATGACCCGCCGCTCAGCGCCGTGACGCCGTCCAGGCCGACGAGCTGATCGAAGAGATAGTGCGCACCTTGAGCGCAGCGAGTGGCGATCTCACGGAGCCCGTAGGTTCCGAGCCACCCCAGCTGGACCGCGGCCGTCACGGCCATGAGGGTCTGATTCGTGCACACGTTGGACGTCGCTTTTTCGCGGCGAATGTCCTGCTCGCGTGCGCGCAGCGTTGTCACGAACGCCCTGCGATCGCTTGAGTCAACCGTCTCGCCCACGATGCGCCCGGGCAACCGGCGGACTTGGTCCTCGGTGCAAGCGAAGAGCCCGAGGTACGGGCCGCCGAAGGACAGCGGCGTCCCAAAGGCCTGGCCCTCGCCGACAAACACGTCGGCGCCCCACTGACCGGCCGACTTCACGACGCCGGCCGCAACCGGATCGGCCCCGACGATGAAGAGCGCACCTTCGGACGTCGCGAACTCCTTCGCCGCGGTGAGATCTTCGAGCGCGCCTAGGTAATTCGGGTACCCGGCGACAATGGCGGCGGCGCCGGTCACCTCGACACTGGCCCAGTCCGTGAAGCCGTCGCGCAGAGGCACTTCTATGATCTCATGCCCGGTGCCGTGAGCGAAAGTCCGGGCCACCTGGCGCCAGTGCGGGTGGATGCCCGACGAGATGATCATCTTTTGACGATCGGTCGCGCCGTGAGCCATGTTGAGCGCCTCGACCAGTGCCGTTGCCGCGTCGTAGAGAGACGCGTTGGCGATGGGCAGGCCGCTGAGTCGAGCCACCAGGGTCTGGTATTCGAAGATGGCCTGGAGCACGCCTTGGGCCACTTCAGGCTGATAGGGCGTGTAGGCGGTGACGAACTCAGAGCGGCTCGCGAGGGCTTTGACGACGGGGGGCACCTCGTGGTCGTAGGCGCCGCCACCCGCGTAGCAAATCATGGTTGTCGCACTCGCCGGATTGGCGCGAGAGTAGCGCGCGAATATTGCCGCCACGTCCGGTTCACTCACTCCTGGCTCGACCTCGAGACCTTGCGCGAGTCGCACCGCCGAAGGAATATGCGCGAAGAGATCTCCGAGCGAGTTCATGCCGAGAAACTCCAGCATTGACTCGACGTCGCTCTGCGTGTGCGGCAGATAATCAGCCACTACGACTCCTTTTGCACAAACGGCAGCGTCGTCACGCTGGCGTCGATCTCTCGCCCGCGCAACATCACCGTGACGGGCTGACCCGGCGCGAGGCCCGGCTCCAAAAGTCCCATGCCGATGCCGCGACCAAGCACCGGGGAGAAGTTGCCCGAACTCAACGTACCGACCGGGTCGCCCTCGACCAGGACGAGCGCGCCGTCGCGCAGCGGTTGGCGGTCGGGCGCCGCGACTCCGGTGAGGAGTCGACTCACGCCGCGCTCGCGTTCTTCTTCCACCGCTGCACGGCCGCGAAACATCTCCTTCTTCCAGCCGAGCACCCATCCGAGTCCCGCCTCCAGCGTCGTCGACTGAAGGGTCAGCTCGTGTCCGTACAACGGCAGGGCGGCCTCCAGTCGCAGCGTGTCGCGGGCACCGAGTCCGGCGGGAGCGATCTCGGCGTTGACCAGCGCCCGAAAGATCCCTTCAGCTACCTCGTTGGGCGCGGCGATCTCCAGGCCCGCCTCGCCCGTGTAGCCCGTACCGGCGACGCGCACTTCGACGCCGTGATAGTCGAAACGCTCGACGCGAAAGCGGCCAACGTCGCCAAAGCGCGAATCGACCCGGCCCGCCTTCTCTCGGGCACGGGGACCTTGGACGGCCAGCACGCAGCGCTGTAGGGTCACGTCACGCCCGGGAAGTGCCGACGTCACCCCTTGGGTATTCGAGGCATTGGGCATGACGTCAAACTCGTTGGCGCCGACCCACCACACGATGATGTCGTCAACGACGAAGCCCTCGTCGTCGAGGAGATGGGTGTACTGCGCGCGGCCCGGGCCAACTTTGTTGAGATCGTTCGTCAACGTCGACTGCAGCGCATCGAACATCTCGGGCCCGTCGCAGCGCACCGTTCCCAGGTGACTGACGTCAAAGACCACGGCGTCGTTGCGACAAGCCAGGTGTTCGGCCACGGTGCCGCTTGCGTAGTGAAGGGGCATCTCCCATCCGCCGAAGGGCACGATCTTCGCACCAAGTTCGACGTGTAGGTCGTAGAGAAACGGACGGCGATTCATCGCGACTCCTTAGGCAGCTCGACCGTCAGCGATACGCAGATCGTGCTGACGGAGGAGCTGGTGAAAGTCGCGCTGGTAGACGACCAGGAGTGAGACCTCAGGGTAGAGATGACGAAAGCGGCGAATCTTGCGATTCTTCTTCGTCACGAGGCGCTGCTCGAGGACCGTCAGTTCGATGAAGAGGTGCCGCTCGGGCAAGTAGAAGTCGGGGCGAAAGCCCCGAATGGGAAGACCCTTGTCGTCCCAGTCAAGGGGGAACTCGAGGGGCTCGTAGATCCATTCGAAGCCGTACAGGGTCAGCAGTTGCGAGAAGAGCTGTTCGCTGGGGTGGGCGAAGGGTTGAGGAATGCTGGGTACCACGCTCGGATGGTGACGACGGGCGTCGTCGCTCCTTGACGGTGACGTCACGCCGTGGCGGCCCCCTCCTCCGACTTCGCGAGATCTGATTCGCCGATCATGGTTCGCAGTTCGGCGACCACCTTGGCGAGGGGAACGATGTTGAAGACGCCCTGACCACCGCGAAGGAGGTCGACGAGTTCGCCGTCATTTTGCGCCAGGACGGATCCGGCGTCGGACAGCACCAGACTGCTCGCCGCGAGATCAGCGCCCAAGGACTTTCGCAGGCACTCAACGGCCTGGCGGGCACGCCCCAGCGATACGCCGGAGTTCAAGAGAGATTTGATGACCTTGACTTCGAGAACGTCACCGTAGGAGTAGGCGCGCTTCGATCCACTACCCGTGGCGGGCGTGATGGATGGCGTCACGAGCTGCGTGCGTGCCCAGTAGTCCAACTGACGATACGTCACGCCACTGAGGCGACATACCGTCGGTCCGCTAAATCCGAAAGTTGAGTTCTGCGTCATACGTACAGCCTCCCGACCGAGGTTTGTCCAGACTATCGCGGTGGACTACATCAGTGTAGTTACCCAAAAACCTACATCGCAAATAAATCTGGCCGTCCGAGAGAGGGCGACGACGCTTCAGCGTGCAAACGCGTGGGAATACGGCCCGCCCGGCGGGCGAGGTATCCCGCGCGCACCGCGTCACGCAAGGCCTCAGCCATCAAGACCGGTTCTAGGGCCCGGTTCATGGCCGAGGCGGCGAGCACGCCGTCACAACCCAGCTCCATCGCCAGTGCGGCGTCGGACGCCGTTCCGACCCCGGCGTCCAGGAGAACCGGCACGTCGACGCGTTCGGTGATGAGCGAGATGGCGTGAGGGTTGCGAATACCCAAACCCGAGCCGATGGGTGAGCCGAGGGGCATCACCGCGACGCATCCCAACTGCTCAAGGCGTTGGGCCACGATCAGGTCATCGGAGGTGTAGGCCCACACTTCGAATCCCCGTTGCACCATCTCTTGAGCGGCGACCAACGTCTCGGCGGTGTCGGGCAACAGGGTCAGATCGTCGCCAATGACTTCTAGTTTGATGAGGGGCGTCGCGAAGGCTTCGCGCGCGAGTTCGGCAACCTTGAGGGCCTCCTCGGCGCTGTAGCAGCCGGCCGTATTGGGCAGCAACGTGACGTTCAGCCCCGCCAACAAGTCGTAGATCGAACCTTTGACGTTCGGATCCACTCGACGTAGGGCCACCGTCGCGATGGTCGATTCGCTGGCGCAAAGGGACGCTTCCAACACATCAAGCGAGCGAAATCCGCCCGTTCCCACGACAAGTCGCGACGTCGAGGTAAACGAGCCAACGCTAAAGAGGTCACCCACGTCTCCAGCGTACCGGCCATCTTTGTTCATTAGGTTGGAGGGATGCAGCCAGTCGTAGCCCTCTCTATTGCGGGCTCGGACTCGGGCGGCGGAGCTGGCCTACAGGCCGATCTGCGTTCCTTCAACGCCTTTGGCGTCTTTGCGACCACGGCTATCACGGCCGTAACGGCGCAAAACACCCTCGGGGTGAGCGCCATCAGCGAGATCGATCCCGACGTCGTCGAAGCCCAGATACGCGCGGTCACCGGCGACTTCACAATTCGCGCGACGAAGACCGGCATGTTGGCGCGCTCCGCCACGGTAGAGAGAGTCGGGGCTCTGGCGAGCCAGGGCCTCCTCCCCCACCTCGTCGTCGATCCCGTGCTCGCCGCCACCAGTGGCGATGTTCTCATGAGCGAAGGAGGCATCGAGGCCTACCGCGAATCGCTCTTCCCCTTCGCCGAAATCGTGACGCCAAACCTGCACGAAGCGGCGGTGCTTTGTGGCGTCGAGGCGCGTGACGTCACGACCCTGGACGACGTCACCGATCTAGCGCGAGCAATTCTGGCGACGGGGCCCTTGTACGTGCTCGTCAAGGGCGGGCACCTCCGAAACTCAACTCACCCGGAACGCTCACCCGACATACTCCTTAGTCGAGACGACCTGGTGGTGCTGGATGCACCTCGCGTCGACACGACGAACGATCACGGTACGGGATGCTCACTGTCGTCAGCAATTGCCGCGGGACTCGCCCTCGGACGAAGCGTGCCGGACGCGACGCGCGACGCGAAATCCTTCGTGCTCGCGGCACTCACGAGCGCTGCAGGCTGGAGGCTCGGTGAGGGACGAGGGCCCATCGATCACTTAGGATGGGGTGAGTGAGCGATGTCCCCGAGGCGCCCCCCGCGCCGCGACCGCCGTTAACCACGACGACCAGTCTGTGGCCAGCGGGGGTGATTCTCGGACTCGCGGTCGTCATGCTGGGCGTGTTCATATTCATCGACTTCGCCACCAACAAGGGCGTCGTCACGGTCCCCACCACCATCCCCGTGGTCGTAGGAGGGCTGCCGCTCGACGCCAAGCCCGGCCCGGCCCTTCGGTACTGCCTCCAAAGCGAAGAGGTCCCGAGCAACATCGACAGCGCCTTCATCGTGCCCGACGACACGGTTCCCCGGCCGGGCGCGAATACGCCTGATCTCGGAGCGGGCGAGTACGACTGCTACGAGCCCATGGCTACCACCGGCGCCACTGCGGCTTCGCTGATCAACTTCTTCAACACTCAGCTCGAAGCCCGGGGTTGGGACCTCTTCTCTCGGGGCGCCAGTAACGGCACTCCCCAGTCACTCTTCCAAAAGGCCGGCGACGACGGCTTCTACTGGGAGCTCGGCGTCACCGTCGACAAGTCCAGCGCATCTCGCGTCAATTGGACCTTCACCATCTATCAGAACTCTGAGACGGACTAGGCGGCCGCGACAAGTTCCTTCGCCGGCACCGACGCCTCACGGGTGACCGACGACCACAGCCAGAGATTCAAGGGGTAAATCACGTATCCCACGCGAGTCGCTGAGGCCACACAGATGAGCCCGAGCATCGCCACCGCGAGCAGTCCGAGCATCTGAGACAACGTGAGCGGCCAGTGCCGGCGAATGTACTTGGTCGCGAAGTACCCACCGATCAAGAACGCCACCGGCGCTAAGACGTGACCGAGCGCGGGCAGCCACGTGGTGAGGATGTGTCCGGGCAGCGCACTCGCCGCGGGGGACGAGACGCCCGAGAGTCCCAGGGGGAAGGCAAAGACGTTCGACATGAACGCCACGGGTGCGCGAACGGCAAAGGGAACTGTGGTCACCACCACGATCGCGGCGATCCAAGCGAGGACCTGCTTCCACCTTGATCGGCCCTGGGGACTGCGCGCCACGAGCAACGCGCCAGCCGCCATGGGCCACGCGGTGAGCTTCATGGCGGCGGCGAATCCCAGGCTGATGCCCGCGAGGTTCGTCTGGCGCCGCTGAAGTGCCGCGACGGCGAGAAGAAGTAGCGCGAGGATGGGCATGTCGTCGCCCCCGGTCGCGAAGAAGAGGGCACCGGTGGGCAGCGCTATAAGGACCTGGGCGACTCGCATCTTCTGCTCACGGGTAAGTCGAAGTAGGGCGAGCGCCCAACCGCTCACGATCATGCTGATGAGCGCCATGATGATGCGCGCGTCGGTCAAGCCGGTGCCCTTGTGCGTCACGGCGGAGGGCAGACCGAACACTCCCATGAGGGGGAAATACGGGAAGAAGGACTCGAAGGCGGGGAGACCGTTGATCTGGTTGACGACGTGACCGTCGTGCGCGTACGACTGGTAGGGGTCCTGGCCTTTGCTCAGGAGATCTCCCGCCCGCGTGATGACTCCCACCTCGGGCTGCGCATGGCGCCAGTGAGCCTCCAGACCCAAGGGGATCGCCACAGTCCCAATGGCCACAAGTACCAAGAGAACCAGGCGAGCTAGGTGCTCTCGGCGCACGACCCGTCGAGCAAGAATAAAGGCGACGAGCGCCACCAGGACGTAAGGACCAAACGCGAGGTATCCCCACTGCCACTGCGCGGGCTGGGTGGATCTCTCTGCCAGCACGATCGCAAAGGCCGCGGCGGACAAATACAAGAGACCGTCGCCAGTGAGGGCGTTGAGCGAGGTCCACCACATGAAGAAGCGCTCACGCGCGCGGGTCGGAACCGCCAGCATTGTGAAGAGTCTACCGAGGGCCCTGCCCGGACTCCCGGCTTTGCCTAGGGCGTCGCCCCGCGCGCGGCGCGGCGAAGTGGCGACCTCGTCTCGGGAGGAATCGGACCAAGAAAGAATCGCTCAATGATGCTCACGCACAACTGGGTCTGCTCTTTGAGAACCCCGTGTGACGCACCGGGAATGACCGCGAGTTGAGCCTGCGCGAGCGTCTGGTACAGGGCGACGGTGTGATCAAGTCGCGCCACATCATCGTCCCCCGACATCACCAGAACGGGCGTCGAGATGGTGCGCAACTCCTCCCGCGTCAGATTCGGCTCGCTCTTCACCAGGGCCAGCGACTTCTCGACGACGACAGCCGCGTGCTCGATGCCGTCGGGCGAATCGACCGCGAACTCCACGGCGAACTCGGCAAACCCGTCGCTCTCGGGGGTGAAGTCGTCCATCGGCACGAGTCCGTCGTGGTGAAAGTTGGCCCCCACGAGTGCCGCCCGACGCACCAGGTCAGCTCGACGCTGCGCCACGAGGAGCGCCACGTTCCCGCCATCGCTGTGACCGAGCAGGTACACGCGCCGGCCAAGTAGCTCGAGGAAGGCAATCGTCTCCTCGGCCATTGCGTCGTAGGAAAAGGGCTCGTCAGTGTCGGCCGTCTTGCCGTGTCCGCGCCGATCGAACGCGGCCAGTGTGAACCGTTTGGACATCGACGGACCCAACGTGCGCAGCAGGCTGGAACTCTGGCTCAGGCCCCCGTGCAGCAACACGACCGTCTTGCTCTTCTTCTTGGGGATCATCACCCAGGTCGGATGGCCATTGAGGATCGCGCGAGTCACCCTGGGAATCGTATTGGCTGTGTCGACTCCCCCGCGACCCTGCCTAGAGTTGAACGATGCGGGCCTTTGTCATCAGCGACACGTCAGGAGAGCTGACCCTTGGCGTGGGCGCCGCGGAGCTGGCCCAACGAGACGAGACCGACGTCTTGGTCAAGGTCGAGTACTCCAGTGTCAACTTCAAGGATGCCATGGTGGCGAGCTCTCCCTCACGGGTGCGTCGTGTAGAGACACTGGTCGGAGGTGTCGACGCTGCGGGAACGGTGAGAGCATCGCTTGACGAGTCGCTGTCACCGGGTGATCGCGTCGTGGTTCTAGGCGGCTCACTCGGCGTGGCGCGCGACGGCGGCTTCGCGCAGTACGTCTATGCACCGCCTCGCTACAACTCTGTGCTTCCAGAATCGCTCTCCACTCGCGACGCGATGATCGTTGGAACAGCCGGCTACACCGCGATGGCCAGTGTGCTCGCCCTCGAGAGTCACGGCCTCGAGGCGGGCGCGGAAGTTCTCGTCACCGGCGCCACCGGGGGCGTGGGTTCCCAGGCGCTCACCTACCTAGCGCTCAAAGGCTATCGACCGGTCGCATCCACCGGTTCCCCCGAGGCGGCGCAGTGGCTGACCGAGCGCGGTGCCACGCGTGTTATCGGACGCGAGGACATCAGCGACCGGCCCGAGCGAGTGCTCGGCAGCGAGCTCTGGGACGGAGCGATCGATTGCGTGGGCGGCCCCACGCTGGCCTCCATCGTGCGATCGATGCGTTACGGCGGAGCAGTTGCTGCGAGTGGACTGGTCGCCAGCCCCGAACTTGTCACCACGCTCTATCCCTTCATCACGCGAGGCGTGGCCCTGATCGGCGTCGATGCGGTCGAGGCCGCACCGACGACGCGCGAGCACGTCTGGCGGGCGCTGGGCGCACTGGCGCACCGGGTGGATTTTTCAGCCTTCGTGGATCGAGAGATCTCACTCGAGGGACTCGGCGACGCGCTGGAGGACATTCGCGAGGGAAAGACTCGCGGTCGAATTCTGGTGAAGGTCCTGTAATCGGGCTTAGTAGAAGGGGCTAAGCCAGATCTCGCTGGCGTTGCACGGTTGCACGGGCTCCGAGGGGATCATCGAGACCGGGGTTCCATCCTTGGCGAATTGGACGTCGACCGACGTCGCATTGTCACAAGCCTGCGTTCCCACGGGCACATCGGAATACGCCAGGGCGAAGGTCGTGGTGTCATTCGTGGCCAGAGTGAGGGTGGTCGGCGCTTTATTGGCCTGACTTGTCAGTTGAGGCGCCGCCCCCGACAAGAACTGGAAACCGTTGCCCGAAGAGGGCACCTCGACGGGAGAAATGCTCAATACCGCGCCCAACTTGTCTTGCAGTGTCAGGATCGGCCAACCTCGCACTGTGCACGACACCGCGCCAGTATTGGTCAACGTGACCGTCGCGTACACGGTACCCGCCGCCCCCTGACCCGTGTTATAGGTACCGGTGAAGTTCTGTCCGAGGCACGTAGCACTCGTCGTCGTCGTGGTTGTCGTGGTCGTAGAGTGCGCGGCCGACGTTGTCGTGGTGGTCGTGGTGGTTGTGGTGGAGTGCACGATGTGACGACTCAAGGTGTAAATGGCGACGAATGCGATGAAGATGGCCAATAACGTGAGAGTTCGTCTCACGCGCCAAAGTCCTCGGGGCGCACCTGGTCCAGAAACTCACGCAGTTGCGCCACGAGATCGGCCTCGTTGGGAGTGTCGAGCTCTTCGTCGTCCTCGTCGTAGGCCAGTTGCATTATCTTACCCTCGGTCGCCATGAGGTCGTCGCTGACAAGAATCGGCGAACCAACGCGCAGCGCGAGAGCCACCGCGTCACTGGGTCGTGAACTCACCACCACCTCCTCACCACTACGCACGAGACGCAGATTGGCGAAGAAGGTGTTGTCGATGAGCTCGGTGATCTCGACCGAGAACACCTGTGCACCGAGCGCGCCGATGACGTGTCCGAGCAAGTCGTGGGACATCGGTCGCGGCGCTTCGACTCCTTGAAGGGCGTAGGCGATCGCCGCGGCCTCGGGGGCGCCAATGAATATGGGCAGCACGCGTTCGCCTCCCACCTCTTCTAAGAGGAGCAGTGGCGTTGAAGAGCCCACGTCAACGCGAACCGCGCGGAGAACCACTTCGATCATGCGTCCAGCCTAGACCCGGCGATCCGAAATCGGAGGGGCTAGCTGCCTAGGTACTGGTTGAGTTCGCGCTCAAGCAGCACGTTTCGCAGCGCCGCCACTTCTTGCGCTACCTCCGCCGTGATCTCTCTCACTTCCTCGGGTGAGAGCCCGGTACCCGCGAGGCGCAAAGGTGAAGTCAGATCGTCAATGACGCCGATTTCGCGTTCGGCGACTCGTCGCAAGGATCCGAGCAAGCGCGCATCGACCCCACGAGCGAGCAGCGCACGAGAGTGGGCGGCAACGCGCACGTCCAGGGCACTAAAAGCAGTCTCGCCGTTCACCAAGACCGCCACCACTAGGCCCAGCGCGTGAAGTTGATTGAACTCCTCGGGCGAGAGCCCGGTGGTCGCGAGCAACTCACTGGTGGAGAAGTACTCCTTGACCCGCGCAGTCGGGTCGCCGTCGCGCGTGCTTTGGTCGTCGTCCTCAAAGGGTGTTTCAACGATGCTCAGTGAGGGTCGCGGAGACGATGTCGGTAGTGGCGCGGGCGCGGTGATGACGCCCGCCGTCGCGTCTCGCGCCACGTGACGACCGTTGGTGTTAACCGTTGGTGGATCGAGCAGACCCTGCTCGATGAGGCGTAGACGTACCACTCGAAGCGGCACGAACTCCTCTTGGGCCAGTCGGATCGCCTCACGAAGGCACTCCACGTCGCGTTCAGAGTAGAGGCGATAGCCCTTGCGACTACGGCTGGGCTGGACCAAGCCCTTGTCCTCGTAGTAGCGAATCTTCGACAGTTCCACGGTGGGGAACATCTTTCGAAGTTCGGTGTGCACTTCCCCAATGCGCATCACGCCAGGCGTGGCTTTCATCGCGTTGCCTCCCAAAACACCAACTTAAATTTTCCAATCTGCACCTCGTCGGCCGAGTGCAGCGTCGTCTCTTCCACGCGTTTCCCATTCACGTATGTGCCGTTCAGCGAGTTGAGGTCACGCAAGGTAATGCGCCCACTCGCCGTGCGAGTGAAGACCGCGTGGTGTCGCGAGACCGATACATCGTCCAAGAGCAGATCACTCGCCTCATGGCGCCCCACCGTCGTGACGTCACCGTCCAGTTCGATGCGCGTGCCCGACTGAGGTCCCGCGGCGATCACCAGTTCGTCACGGTGCTCACCCTGCGGTCCCCTATTGGCGTCGGGGTGCATCGCGTCAGGAGTGCTCACGACGGGAACAGCAACCGTCTCGGGTGACGTGGCGTCGTGTTGCGGTGCGCCACAGGACCAACAGAAATTGGCGTTGGCGTTGAGTATCTCTCCGCAGCGACGGCAGTTCACGAGACTCACACTAGTGAACTTTGATATCGGTCGTCGGGGCTAATTCGTCGTGAGCGCCTCGTACGCGGCCGCGTCGAGAAGTGCGTCGTAGTCACTCTGTGAACTTGTCGATATCTCACAGATCCACCCGTCGCCGTACGGATCTGAGTTGACGAGTTCTGGTGAGCTCTTCAGCGACTCGTTGATCGAAGAGATTGTCCCACTGACGGGTGCGTAGATCTCCGACACGGACTTGGTGGACTCGACCTCACCCAAGACTCCGCCGACGCTCACGCCCGTTCCCACCTTGGGTAGGTCCACGAACACGACGTCGCCGAGCGCATCTTGAGCGTAGTCCGTAATACCGACGCGAACACGAGAGTCGTCGACACGAGCCCACTCGTGGTCGCTCGAATAACGAAGCTCCGGGGGTATCTGCATGCGAGCCAACTTACACAATCCGACGTGCTTCGCGTCCAGTGCGAAGAGCGTCGAGGGCGGGACGCACGTAGCCAACCAGCACGATCCACGAGAGCGTCAAGCCCAGCGCGCCAATGACCCAGCAGGCAATGCGCGCGTCGTGTTGCCACGTCGAGAGCGCCACGTGATGCGCGTTGGACGTCAACAGAAAGAGCGGAAACGTTGTCATCAGGGCGAACGTGGACACCTTGCCCCACCAGAGCACGTTGATTCGTGCCGCGCCGAAGGCGGCGAGGGCGAGAGTGAGGATCGAGACGATCAGCTCCCTCGTCAGAGTCACCAGAGCGAACCACCACGGAACGCCTCCCGCCGCGGCGACGGAAATGAGACCGGCAATAACGAGGATACGGTCGGCGGTCGGATCAAGAATCTTTCCCACATTGGACACTTGATGCCAGTGCCGCGCGACGGCTCCATCCACCCAGTCCGTAGCCCCCAGCGCTCCAAGCATCCACGCCGCAATGGCGCGATGGCCCGTGTCGAAGAGCAGCCAAAAAAATACCGGCAGCATCGCGAGGCGAACCACCGTGATGGCATTGGGCCATGTCAGCCAACCCGCGTCGTTGTCGCCCACGAACTGAGCGTATTGCTACGCGAGGGTGATCGACTGATCCAAGTACACGTCTTGAACCGCGTGCATGAGCGCCGCACCCTCGTCGATTGGCCGTTGAAACGCTTTGCGACCGACAATCAACCCTTGGCCGCCCGCGCGCTTGTTGATGACGGCGGTTCGCACCGCCGCCGCGAGGTCGTTCTCACCCTTGGAATCGCCACCGGAGTTGATGAGTCCGATGCGCCCGGCGTAGCAGTTGACGACCTGCCAGCGTGCGAGATCGATGAGGTGGTCCGTCGTCAACTCGGAGTAGACCCGGGGGTCGGTCTTGCCAAACTTCACGGCGTTGTACCCTCCGTTGTCCACCGGTTGCTTCTGCTTGATGATGTCGGCCTCGATCGTGACGCCCAGGTGATTTGCCTGGCCGCTCAGGTCCGCACTGAGCTCGTAGTCGACGCCGTCCATAACGAACGCCGGGTTACGCAAATAGCACCAGAGGACGGTGAAAAGGCCGAGCCGGTGCGCTTCGGCGAAGGCCACGCGCACCTCCTCGATCTGGTGAATGGACCCTTCCGACCCGAAATAGACAGTCGCGCCGACGCCAACCGCGCCCAGGTCGGCGGCTTGCTGGGCTGAGGCGAAAAACTGCTGGTCGTAGCTGTTGGGGTAGCGCAGGAGGTCGTTGTGGTTCAGTTTCACGATGAAGGGGATCTTGTGGACATACTTTCGACTGACGACACCGAGGTTGCCCAGTGTCGTGGCGATGGCGTTGCACTCCCCCTCAATGGCCAGATCGCAGAGCCGCGCCGGATCGAAGTAGCGAGGATACGGCGTAAAGCTGGCCGCGGCGGAGTGTTCGATGCCCTGGTCTACTGGCAGGATCGAGAGGTAGCCCGTTCCACCGAGACGCCCGTGGTTGTAGAGGGCGCCGAGGTTGCGCAGCACGGTCGGGTTGCGGTCGCTGAGGGCGAACACGTCGTCTAGGAACGTTGGCCCCGGCGTAATCAGCAGGTCTTTGGGAAAGGCCGTGGCGCAGTGATCCAGCAGTGACGACGCGTCGTCCCCCAACAGAGAGGCTATGTCCATCGTCGAATGTTACCGGGTCTCATTCGTTTCAAAGAACGACGACGACGAACGGCTCAGTCAATCTTCTTCTTTGACGACGGCGCCGTGCGTCGCTTTCGGTTTTTCCGTGGCACGCTGGCCCCGAGCTCGGCCAGGCGGTCGGCGGCATCGTATGCGTCGGGCTCGGCGAGGACGATTCGCGAGAACAGCTCTCGCGCGGCCGTCGTATCGCCGGCTCGATCGTAGACGTCGGCAAGCGCGTACCAGAGGCGCACGTGACGATACGAGGGATTGCGCAAGTGTTTGGCGGCGCCCGCTTTGGTGAGGAGCTCGATGGCCTCGTCGTAGCGGTGTTGATCGGCCCAGGTTTCGGCCATCACAATGCGCCCTTCGGCCAGGACCTCCGCGGTCGGCTCGCGCTCTTGGAGGTCCTCAAAGGTCTTCTCCACGGCGCGATAGCGGTGATTGGCGCGATCGGCGTCCATCACGAGCGCCAGGTGCTCTGGATCGTCAGTGATTGTGAAATACGCGCGTAAATGGATCTTCGCCATGGCCCAACGTTCCGCGCGATAGGCCGCGAGGCCCGTTAGTTCGCGCACCGGAGCGACGCCCGGGGTCGCCTCAGAGACGACGCGACCGAGTCGAAGCGCCTCCTCGTAGCGTTTGCGGTCGTACGCCTCGGCGGCGCGCGTCAAGGTGTTCACCATCTTCTCGCGCATGTACGCCGTTCCGATGAAGGCCTTCCTCACGTCGGCCGCGACGTCCCCAGGTAGCGCATAGGGCGCGCGGGCTTTGGTCTTTGTCGGAGTGGAGGATCGTGCCGGGCGATCGAGTCGCTCCCAGGCGGCAGTCGGCTCGGGAGCTCTCGACCTGCTCTTGGCGTCACCCAACTCGTGACCCGTGCTCGTGATGTTGACCGCGCCCTTGCGCGCGACGCTCCCCCAGCCCTTGCGACGGGCGTGCTCGCCCGCCTCTTGGCGCTGTCGCTGCTCGGGGGTTAGCGGAGCGGGGGTGCGTTCGCGCGATGTCCTCGACGGGCGCTCTGGGAATGCGCGCGGGCTTGTACGCCGAGAGGGCGCCTCTGTGCCCTTTCGATAGGGACGCGCCTCGCGCGGTCGACGCACGTCGGTGTCACGCGGCCCCTGTGGCCCGTCGCCGGTACGAGAGGTTCGTATTTGGCCACTCGCGGTTCGAGCAGTACTTGGAGTGCCCGAACGCTCGTAGGAGGCCGAGGTCGAGGAACGAGAGTTCCCGTGTCCCTTCGTGCTCCGCCCAGTGGAGGTGCGACTGCTCGCGCCGCGTTCCGTCCCGCTCTTGCGCTCAGTCTTGGAAGTCCGATCGTCGCGATAGGAGGATCGGGCGTCCCCTGCGGTGCTTTTCGCAGGGCGGGCCGGCCGTTTGGCGCCAGATTTAACTCGACTCTCTCCGGTGGCGGGGCGACCGCGAGGCGCCCGAGGGGAGGGAGGAGTCGATGCGGCCACGTGCAAGTCTACCCGGCTCGCTCACGATTCGATAAGTCCTTCAATCGGTCATCCGGAGGTTTTAGATGAGGTGGCCGACGCTGGGTCAATGCGCCCACCACTCGTCACTCACTTCTTGGGATCTCGATCTTCATTGACCAAGTGCCTCCCGTTCCCTGTTGGTACCCGAAGCGATAAGTTGAACGGAAGTGCACGACTCGCCGACGCCCCCACCACTGCCCGAGCGACCCGCCTGGAACGCGCTCAGCGCGCACGCAGGCGAGATCAAGGATCGCCAGCTGCGCGAGATCTTCGCTGACGATCCTGGGCGCGGCTCTCGCCTGGTTCTTCAGGCCGAAGACCTCTATTTCGACTACTCGAAGAACCGCCTCACGGACGAAACGCTCCGCCTCCTCGCTCAGTTGGCCCGTGAGTCCCACGTGGAACAGCACCGCGACGCCATGTTTGCGGGCGAGCACGTCAACGTGTCGGAGGACCGGGCTGTGCTCCACGTGGCGCTGCGCATGCCGCGTGACATCACTCTTGTCGTTGATGGGGTCGACGTCGTCGCAGAGGTCCACGCGGTCCTTGACCGCATGGCCGCCTTCGCCAACCAGATTCGCGGCGGCCAGTGGCGCGGCTACACCAACAAGCCCATTCGCAACGTGGTCAACGTCGGCATCGGGGGCTCGGACCTCGGGCCGGTGATGGCCTACGAGGCGCTGCGTCACTTCTCTCGGCGCGACCTGACCTTTCATTTCGTCTCCAACGTCGATGCGACCGACTTCGTCGAGGCCGTTCGCGAACTCGAGGCCGAAGAGACCCTTTTCATCATCTCGTCGAAGACCTTCGGCACGCTGGAAACGTTGACCAACGCCGCGTCCGCTCGTGCGTGGCTGGTCGAGCGCCTGGGCGACGAAGCGGCCGTCGCGAAGCACTTCGTCGCGGTCTCCACCAACGCCGAGAAGGTCACCGCGTTTGGCATCGACGTCGCCAACATGTTCGAGTTCTGGGACTGGGTGGGCGGTCGCTACTCCATGGAGAGCGCCATCGGGCTCTCCACCATGATCGCCATTGGCCCTGAAAACTTCCAGGAGATGCTCGCCGGCTCACACGCGATCGATGAGCACTTCCTTCACGCGCCCATCGAAGAGAACCTTCCGATGCTCCTCGGGCTGATTGCTCTATGGAATAGGGACTTCCTCGGTTTCTCCACGGTGGGCGTGATGCCCTACAGCCAATATCTGCACCGCCTGCCCGCGTACCTCCAACAACTCACCATGGAATCCAACGGCAAGCACGTGACTCAAGAAGGTGGCCACGTCACTTACGAAACGGGACCTATCTACTGGGGCGAACCGGGAACGAACGGTCAGCACAGCTTCTACCAGCTGCTCCACCAAGGCACCACGATCGTGCCCATCGACTTCATCGGCTTCGCCAGAAGCTTGAATCCTCTCGAGAATCACCACGACATCTTGACGTCCAACGTTTTCGCTCAGGCCCAGGCGCTGGCCTTTGGCAAGACCGCAGAGGAGCTCCGTGAAGAGGGCACCGATGAGCGCGTCATCCGCTTTCGCGTCATGGAAGGCAATCGTCCCTCCAATGTGCTCCTGAGTGGCGAGCTGTCACCGCACGTGCTCGGAATGCTCGTGGCGCTCTACGAGCACTCCGTCTTCGTCCAGGGCGCCATCTGGGATATCGACTCCTTCGACCAGTGGGGCGTGGAGTTAGGTAAGCAACTCGCCGTGAAGATCATCCCCGAACTCGCGGACGATAGCCCCCTCACCCACGACTCCTCGACCAACTCGCTCATTTCGTACTATCGATCCCACCGACAGAATGGACAGTCATGACGACCTCACATCCAATGCAACTAGGAATGGTCGGGCTCGGACGGATGGGCTCGAACATCGTGCGCCGCCTCGTGCGCGACGGGCACAACTGCGTCGTCTACGATGTGAACCCCACAGCCGTCACGTCCCTCGAGGGCCCTGATGTCACCGGCTCATCCTCTCTCGCGGACTTCGTCAGCAAACTCGAGGCCCCGCGCGCCATCTGGCTCATGCTTCCCGCCGCCATCACGGGCCAGATCCTCGATCAGGTCGCGGCGCTCCTGGAGCCCGGTGACACGGTGATCGACGGGGGCAACTCCTTCTACCAAGACGACATCGAGCGCGCCAAGAAGCTCGCGGAACGTCAGTTGCACTACGTGGACTGTGGGACGAGTGGTGGGGTATGGGGACTCGAGCGGGGCTACAGCCTCATGATCGGTGGTGAAGAGGACGTCATCACGCACCTCGACCCAATTTTTAAGACGATCGCCCCGGGCGACGACGGCAGCGAGCCCACCCCGGGGCGCCCGCCCGGCGACACCGCCGCTCAGGGGTATCTGCGTTGTGGTCCCAACGGCGCCGGCCATTTCGTGAAGATGGTCCATAACGGCGTCGAGTACGGCATGATGGCCGCCATTGGCGAGGGTCTCAGCATCCTGAAGCACGCCAACGTCGGCAAGACGACCGTCGACGCTGATGCCGAGACGTCACCGGTCCAAGACCCCCAGTACTACCAGTACGACTTCAAACTCGACGACGTCGCCGAAGTGTGGCGGCACGGGTCAGTCATCAGTTCGTGGCTGGTCGACTTGACGGCCGACGCCCTCACCGCCTCACCCGATCTCGACCAGTACAGCGGTCACGTCTCGGACTCGGGCGAAGGGCGCTGGACGGTGGAAGCCGCCATCAACGAGTCCGTGCCGGCCCCGGTAATCGCCACCGCCCTCTGGCAGCGCTTCGAGTCTCGCGGGGAGGGCGAGTTCACGGCCAAGGTGCTCTCGGCCATGCGTGCGGGATTCGGTGGCCACGTCGAGAGGACCCCGTAGTGCACCACGAACTGCGAAGGTTCGACGATCCGACGGCGCTCGCCAAGGGCGCCGCTGCCTACGTCGCCGATCGCATTCGCGATGGACAGGCCCGCGGCGCAACGTTCACCTTCGCCCTGAGCGGCGGTAAGAGTCCCTGGGCGATGTTCGAGGACCTCGCTCATGACGACGTCGACTGGGCCGCCACGCGCATCTACCAGGTTGACGAGCGTGTGGTCTCTGAGTCGAGCGACCTACGCAACCTCAAAAGCCTGCGCGAGGCCCTCCAGGGCACGAACGCGCCTATTGACGCTATGGATGTCGAGGCCGATGACTTGGAAGAGGCCTGCCGGGAGTACGCCGCTCTTCTCCCCGAGCGACTCGGCCTGGTGCATCTGGGCATCGGTCCAGACGGTCACTGCGCCTCGCTCATTCCCGGTGACCCGGTCCTGGAGATCACCGATCGACTCGTGGCGCTGAGCGGCCCCTACCAAGACGCCTTGCGCATGACGCTCACCTACCCCGCGCTCGCCCGCGCCGACCAGCTGCTGTGGCTCATCAGCGGCGAGGACAAGCGAGAAGCTCTCGCCAAGCTGCTCGCGGGCGACCCGTCTATTCCCGCCGGCCGCGTCGTGGCGAAAGCCTCCCTCGTGATGGCCGACCGCGCGGCGCTGGGCGAATGATCGCGTCGAACACAGAAGGACAGACGGTGACGCCCTCCCCCGATCCCACCGCGGAGACGATGCCCGCTCGGACTCGACCCGACAATCACGTCATCGTCATCTTTGGCATCACCGGCGACTTGGCCCGGCGCAAGATCCTCCCGGGCCTGTATCACCTCGCCGTCGCCGGCCTGCTGCCTGAGCGATACCGCATCGTGGGCTGCGGGCGTCCGACCTCGAAGATGAGCCACGACGAGTTTCGCTCCTACGCCTACGACGCGGTCAAGGAGTTCGCCTCCGACGTTCCCACCTACAAGGAGTGGGCCGAGTTCTCCTCCAATCTGACCTACGCGATCGACCCCAATGACGGACCTGAAGGGTTGCCGGTCGTGGTGGCCGAGGCCGAGGGGGCGATCGGCGGCGTGGTGCGACGGCTGTTCCATCTGGCCATACCGCCTGACGCCATGCACGACGTCATCAGCATGCTCGGCACGCAAGGACTGAGCGTGAACTCTCGCATCATCTGCGAGAAGCCCTTTGGCACCGACCTCGACTCCGCCAAGAAGCTCAACGCCGAGATCGAGGAGTACTTCGATGAGTCCCAGGTGTTTCGCATCGACCACTTCCTGGGCAAGGAGTCCATCGACAACATTCTCGCGCTGCGCTTCGCCAACGAGCTCTTTGAGCCGCTGTGGCGCCGCTCGCACGTGCGCTACGTCCAGATCGACGTGCCCGAGACGCTCTCCATTGAGGGTCGCGGCACCTTCTACGAGGGCACCGGGGCCTTCCGCGATATGGTCGTCACGCATCTCTTTCAGGTTCTGGGCATCTTGGCCATGGAGCAGCCCACCTCGCTCACCGCGAAGCCCCTGCGCAACGAGATCAACAAGGTCTTCGAGTCGTTACGAGTCCTTGACCCAGTGACCGTCCTGCGCGGTCAGTACGACGGGTACCTCGAAGAGCCCGGTGTCGCCTCGGACTCCACCACCGAGACCTTCATCGCGCTACGGGCCTGGGTTGACAACTCGCGCTGGATGGGCGTGCCCTTCTATCTGCGCACCGGCAAGCGCCTGGCCGAGAGCCGTCAGCTGATCACCATTGGCCTGCGCGAGCCGGTGATGGAGATCTTCCCCGATCAAAAGAGCGGCCAGCACCCCGACGCCAACAAGCTGACCATCAACTTCAAGGACCCCGGCTCAATTCAGGCGTACTTCCTCGCGAAGGAGCCCGGGCCCGAGATGACCCTCGGCCAGGCGAAGATGAGCTTCTACTACCGCGACTCGTTCCAAGAGAGCAACAACCTCGAGGCGTATGAGCGACTCCTGCTTGAGGTCATGCTCGGCAACCAGGCCCTCTTCACGCGGTCCGACGGCATCGAGCGGCTGTGGGAGGTCTCCGCCCCACTGCTTGAGCGCCCCTCGCCCATCGAGACCTACCCCCAGGGCAGCTGGGGACCGGCGTCGGTCGCCAACGTCGTCAAACCTGATCGCTGGACACTACCCGAGTGAGTGACACTCCGATCCGTCTCGTGGTCAGCGACGTGGACGGCACGCTGATCACCTTCGACAAGGATCTGACCGATGAGACGATTCGCGCGGCGCGCCTGCTGAAGGAGGACAACATTCTGCTCTCAGTGACCAGCGCTCGGCCGCCACTGGGATTGGCGATGCTGATCAAGCCCCTTGGTATCTCGGCGCCCCTCGGTGCCTTTAATGGCGCCTTGATGGTCAATGCCGACATGAGCGTCATCCATGAGCTCGCGGTTGACCAAGATCTCGTCGGTCCCATCATCGACGCGTTGTCGGCCAGCGCGCTGTCGGTCTGGGTGTACCAAGGGACGAACTGGTTTGTGCGTGACCTGAAGGGCCCACACGTGTCTCATGAGTCCAGCGTCGTCCAGTTCCACCCCACGCAGCTCAAGGATTTCGACGCCGTTCGCCACGACGTGGTCAAGATCGTCGGCGTCAGCGACGACCCGACCGTGATCGCGAAAGGACAAGAAGCACTGCGCGACTTCCACATCTCTGCAACAACGTCACAGACCTACTACCTGGACGTGACGCATCCCCAGGCCAACAAGGGCACGGTTGTGGAGTTCCTCGCCAAGCACTTCTCAATCGACACCAGCTCCATCGCGTCGATTGGCGACGGGGGTAACGATGTCGCCATGTTTGAGCGCTCGGGGGTCAGCATCGCCATGGGCAACGCCTCCGATGAGGTGAAAGCCACCGCGCTGCAAGTCACCACATCCAACGATGACAACGGCTTCGCCAACGCCATGGAACAGTTCGTCCTACCGCGTTCGAGGTTGTAGCGCCTCGAGATTACGGCGTGTCGCGAGCCTGAGTGACAGTGACTGGGACGATTCAGTCGTCCGCGCTCCCCAGGGTGCAGTCGCACCCTGGGGAGCCGATCGTCTTTAGTGCAAGCTGTACTTAAACGACGTACGCTTGCCGTTGGCGAACACCAAGGTCATCGTCTTCACACCGGGCCTCGTGGCGCTGGGCTTCACCGTGACCCTGAGGGTGAGCAGTTTGCCCGTGTCGTGGACGACCACGGCGCTGAATCCGGCAACATTGCTTATCGCCCTCGGACGACCAGAGAAGTTGTATCCCGAGATAGTGACGTTCGCCTTCTTTCCGATGGTCAAGATCCCGCGGAGGTGCAGAGCCCTTGGCGCCGAGGAGACATTGATGCTTGTCTCACCGGTCGTCGCTGAGGCGTACGGCGAGGCCGCCGCCTTTGTGGCCACCACGAGACAGGTCCCCGCGGTCGTAGCGCTCAACGCGCCGTTCGTGATCACACAACCGGTGGCGGTGCCGTTCGTGACGCTATAGGTGACAGCCCCCGTACCGGACCCTCCCGCAGTCGCCAGCGTGAGCGGCGAGTCGAGGTAGCCAGTCTTGGTGCGAATGGACAGCGCTGCCTGCGGCTGGCCGACCGACACGGTGGCCGTGGCGACGGTGATGGACCGGCTCTCGTCGGTGGCGGTCAGGGTGCACGTGCCCGTGGACGTGAAGGAGATACCGGTGAAGGTCGCCTCACCAGCAGCTGTCGTTTCCGTGGTGGTGCCGGTGATTCCACAGGTCGAACTCAGAAGAATCGAGTCCGTCGCGCCGATTCCGGTTGTTTCTACGTTGTTGTACACGTCTTCGACCGCCACCTCGAAGGCTGTGAGGGCGATGCCCGTTCCGTTGACCGTGGTCGGAGGTGCGGTGACGAAGGCCAGATGCGTTGGACTTCCGGCCACGACTTCAAGCAGCGAGCTGCTCACCGTGGGCAGCGTACGCGACGAGTCCGTGGCCGTGATATAGCACGCGCCCGACGACTCGATAACAACGCTGCCGAAGGTGGCCACGCCCGAGACCGCGGGCGCGCTGAGGGTACCGGTCAGTTTGCAACTTGAGGACAAAGTTACCGTGTCGGTGTAATTGGAGAGGCCGCCATTGCTCACCTCGATTGAGACGGCAAAGGGAGCCAAGGTGACTCCTGCACTCGGTGTTCCTGACGGCTCGGTCGTAAAAGCCAACTGGGTGGGGGTGTCTGCGACCATCGAGATCCCCGCGCTCGTCGCTGTTGCCAGCCCCCTTGACGAGTCAGTAGCGGTCAACGTGCATGGGGACGTCCCCGAGGAGATGTCAACGTCATCAGTGAATGTCGCGACGCCGCCAAAAGCGGAGATAGTGACCGGAGAAGTAGCCAACGTGCAGTTCGAAGTAATGCCAATGTAGTCATTGAATCCGGTATTCGAACCCGTCTCGACGTTCCCGTAGGTGTCCTCAACCGATACCTTGAACGTGGCGAGCGGAGCGCCGAAAGCTCCATCCGCCGGGGGTGCGGTCGTGAAGATAACCTTGTAGGGCGCGGCCGGGTCGACGGTGATCGCGCTGCTAGTTGAGAATCCCGTTGCGGACGTGTCTGTTGCCGTGAGTGTGCACGACGTGCCCGAATTGATGCTCACAGTACCAAACGTGGCTACGTTTGCCGTGGCCCCTTCTGAGACCGTCCCGCCCAGCGTGCACGACGAGGTGATGCCGATCGTGTCCGTTGTGCCATTACCGCCGGAGTAGGTGACGGTGAAACTGGCGAGGGTGGCGCCGGCCACTGTCGACGTAGGCAGCCCCGAAAAGGTGATACTCGTTGCCGCCGCCGCCGACGCCGGCAAGGCGCCGATGACTGCGACACCCGCGACCACGAGCGCCGCCGCTGCACCGAGGCCAAGCATGGATCCGAGCTTGGACCTCAACGAATGACCAGTTCCAGTACGACCAGTGTGCATGCCCATAATGTCTCCCATTTCAGGGCGCGTCTCTCATCGAAGCGCCGTATTTCGTTTTTACCAGCCATCCTCAATTTCCGACACGCATAAATTTGCCAATTGCGTTACAATCAGTGGTTTCTCAGCGACTTCACATCAAAACTGGCGTGAATAGTTCAAAAATAGACACCCCGTATTTAGGGTTCAACTAGCCAAATTAGTTCGATGGGAGCGGAACACGGCGCCACCTGACGCCACCGTTGCTCGTTCGTAGTAGATCGGTTATTGAAGAGTTCGTCGCCTTCGTGGTGCACTCGGCGAGGCCTTGCTCATAGCTCGTGAAGGTCATCGCGTTGGCGTCGGTGCACAGAAGGCTCCCCACCGGCGTTGCGAGTTTCCCCCCATGGCTAATGCGAAAGAGATCCTTGTGCGTCGCGGCGGCACTCGCGGCGCCGTAGTCCAAGTACGCGACGCTCGCGTCCACGGGAGCGAACGCTCCCCCACCGGTTCCAGAGAACTGATACTGCCTGACCGCAGTCCAGGAGCTGCCGGCATTGCTCGAGCGCCAGAACGAGACTTGCATTCCCGTGGGGCATTCCGCCCAAAGGTGGGTCAAGGACGTGGGTGTCATCAGGCATCCGTTGATGCTGGCCAGTTGCGGGAAGGCCTCGCGAGCCCGCGAGAACGTTCGCCCGTCGTTCGTAGATGTCCATAGATAGTCAGCGCCGTCGTTGGCCGTCTCAAGCTCCCAAATGCGAGTGCCGTAGGCGGCCAGCGATGGCCCGTAGGGCACCCCTCTTTTGGGGTTGCCGGACTTCCAAAGAAGGGCTATATAGGTAACTACGCGGACACAAGATGTAGTGCACGGATTCTCACGCGAGAGTCTCGCCGCCCGTCGGCTTGCGGTGATAGGGGCGCACCGATCGTCCCCGCTCTTTAGCCTCGTCG